>KB912114.1 GCA_000383735.1 Verrucomicrobia bacterium SCGC AAA164-M04 | reverse complement strand
CATTTTAGAAAAACTCTCGCGAGTTCATATGATGAGACATAATGAAAAATTATAAGAGAGAAGACTCTTCCGACGACAAGACATCCAAATGCACCCAAGAGCCTAATGACAATGTTGAGCCTGTAATTCGAGGAGAAGAGATACAGTTAGAATTTGATTTTATGAATGATGGCTCTCTCTATTTTAATTAAGCCACTTTACCCCAATTACTTTTGGGGCAGCCAAAAGAAAAGGTCGTTACCTTGGGCGACCATGTGGTAGAGGAATGACAAACAAACAGTTTTTAGCAAAACACAAAGATGTTGTGAAGCGGCTCAAGGAAGGTCTTTCTGTTAGAGTAACCGCCGCTGCGACAGGTAAGTCTCCCTTCACAGTGCAAAAAGTTCGGAAAATGATGGGTGATAAGGGTGGTTCTATTTAGCTGACTTTAGCAGCTGTAAATAAAACGTATTCGATTGTAAGGTTAACTTGACATCCCTTGAGTGTAATGTATGCCTTACATTATGTCATGAACTAGTGACATTGTAAAAAATGAATCAGTTCCAATAACCAGCGAAAAACAAGAGATTGAAATGAGTAATAAATTAGAAAAAAAAGAAAAAAAGTTCCTAGTCCTATTCATGGTTCACATAGCCATGTTTCTTGCCATATTAGGATTGTCGGTGGTGATGAACGAAACCAATGACCTGTCAGTCAACGGCAGAGGATTTCTAGCAATGACCCCTGTGGTTCCGATGCTATTTCTGCTTAGGTTGGTCATCAGCCACTACCGTTCATTAGATGAGTATATCCAGCGCGTCATGGGAGAAGGTTTGCTTTGGGCGGTTGGTATCGTGGGGTGTGCTGCACTGGCTTATGGATTGCTCGGGGAAATGGTTGAAGTGTCGCCGATTAGCCCTGCCTTTATGTTACCAGCAATTGCGGTGATCTTTGGTATCGCGAAAATTATTAGACTGAGAGGAGATGCCCATGAAGAATAATTTAAAGGTCCTTCGAGCAGAAAATAGCTGGTCGCAAG
>KB912113.1 GCA_000383735.1 Verrucomicrobia bacterium SCGC AAA164-M04 | reverse complement strand
ACGAACTTCACTCCAGTCCCCGGCCCGTCTTCCAATTTCGCGAACTGCTGCGTCATCGCTGGGATCAGTTGTGGCCTCCGGTAAACGAAGGCACCTTTCACGGTTCGTTGCGATGGTTGCGCGGAGAAGATCCTCCTCGAGTTTGGCGAGATCTCCACTGTGAGAATCTGGCAAGTCAACCCTGTCGTAGAGTTCGACCTCATCGGTTGTCGTGTTGTGCAGTCCTGCGATGAAAATCGTGTCTTCTGGAATGGTTAGGCCGCTATCAGCAAGAATAGCACGCACTTCAGGACGATTTGCAATTGTGGCGAAAGCACGTGCATTTGGCTTACTAGGGTTTCCTCCACAGGCGCCACAATCGAGTGCAGATTCATATGGATTGTTATCCGACTTACTGCCGTGTCCGCAAATCAGAATAAGACGGGCAAACCCTTCGGTCAGTCCAATGGCACCGAGAACATTTTTCAGCATACTCGCCTGTTCATCTAGAGTCATTCCCAAGTCGATGTCGTGGTCATTATCTTTTCTATCAAGAGTTAAAGAAGTTTCAATTGGCGGCGATACTGAGCGAGAGAACCGTTCTTTAAACCTGCGGAAAGAACGGGGGAACATTGTTCGTCCGATTAAGGGCCAACCGAATATCCAGCCTATGGACTCCACCGTTATATAAGGGGTCAAAACGTGGGCTTTTAGATCATGAAGGATCTCATGGGCCGTGTGGAAAAACTTTTTACCTGCCTTGTGCTTTGCAACTTCGTCATTCTGGCCATCACGCTCAACCTCGTGGAAGGTATGCGTAGGCTTTGCAATAGCGGGATACTGCTCCGTATGGTGGTGTGCTCCATGGGGGCGGAAGCGAATGAATATATTGAGGAATCCGGCCCACCCAATCGTCTCATAGTTTCCTTGCGCCTCGAGATTTCTCCGAAAGGGCTCTGATCTGACATCGATACAGAAAACTGATTGCGCAATTGGGCGTTCTGGTGATCCGTCTTTTTCTTTGCTGGCAGAGATCCCTTGAGC
>KB912112.1 GCA_000383735.1 Verrucomicrobia bacterium SCGC AAA164-M04 | reverse complement strand
CTCGCTAATTATGCAGCTAGCTCGGTTGCTCCTCTCTTTTTCGACGTAAGTTTGGACTGCTTCGAGAATACTGATACCGAATGGTTTAAGCATCGCCTCAGCTTGGACAGCAGCCTCAGCCAAGCTTGGTTTAATAACGCGTGATTGTTTCCCGAAATTGGCGGCCTGCTGCTTCCAGTGATCGGCAGCGTTTTTTGCCTCCTTATGGGTCTTGAAGAAAAGCTGTTGCCGATTCCCTGTGTTAGAAAAAGCTGCCGGAATACTTAATCGCCAATGTCCGTTTTCGTTGCGTTTGGGGATGAATTTGGGGGGCTTGGCCATGCACCTTTACTAACCTTATTAACCTTAAAAAACACTCAAATAGGCAAATAGGGCAAATTATTCCCGTGCTAATCATGTTGTTACGGGTAGAGCAATTCACTCGTAATGAATAGGTCGACGGTTCAAATCCGTCCAGCGGCTCCATTTTATAAGGATTAGGAGGCTAATCTGATCTCCGGGTAGAAAAAATGGGTAGAAAAACCTGTACATTTCAACCTATTTTCGCCAGATTACGTGCATGGAAAACGTAACCGGACACGAGCAATCTTCTCAACAAGCACTAGCGGTAGAACTTCTGCAGCTTTACCCCCGCCAGCTTACGGTAGCGATGGCACTTGAGGCTGCCGAAAAAATTATCGAGGACGCAACTAACGGTTAGGCGGTTTCCCTTTTTTAAGAGCGGCATATTAAGCAAGGGAACCACTGATTTAAGTTCAACACTGATTTTGAGATGAAAGTAACAGGCTATTTTAGGATTTCAGATAAGAAGCAGGATGGGAATTACTCCATCGAGGCGCAGAGATTCGAGTTCCAGAATTTTGCACAGGCGAATGGGGCCGAAATTACAGGAGAATTCGTCGAGGTAGAAAGCGGGAGAAGGAAAAGCAGACCTCAACTCCAAGCTGCTCTGAAATTAGCCAAGAAAACCAAGTCCACATTAGTGGTAGTGCGCCTAGATAGACTGGCTCGAAATGTTCATTTT
>KB912111.1 GCA_000383735.1 Verrucomicrobia bacterium SCGC AAA164-M04 | reverse complement strand
AATTGGCTTAAAGCCTTCGTTCATCTTCCCCATAAAATTAAATTCAAGATCGATCCAATCTTCCTGATCGTTCACCAAGATCGATCCATCCACCCCATTCTCTTCCCATTGCTTACGAGGACGTGCATCAACCCATAAAACCTGATCTGGATCCAATTTCCTGACAGTTGATAGGCAAACGAAATATTCAGGCAGGGAAGCCTGTTCGCAAGCTACCGACCGATCCGGCTCACCAACAATCTGGAAAGTAATGAAGGCCCCAAGTGAGCTAAGAATACTCACACATAAAATGGTTTCAACTAAACGTTTCATCTCACCTGATCGTCGCAGGTTTACCAGACACCTTTGGCTGCACCACGGCGTAGAGAACCCTTCGCTTAAAGCGAGGGAATGGAGAATCAGTTCGTAAGCTAATCATTCCCATCCCAGGTTTCTCGGTGCTCGTTGGCTTGAGTCGAATTTCGTATTCCCACCCTTCCTTAATTGTCTTTAGTTGGTAAGGGAAAATTTTGTCGTTATTCCCCGTATCAGAAAGGATTTTAATCGGCTTATCGTGATTAATGGTAATCCGCACGACCCGCTCATCTGCCACCCCTCCTTTACTCCACTTTAAGGTAGAAGGGGTGAGCTTGATCAACTCCGGAATGACCACCTGAAAGTTTAAAATCATCGGTTCGTCACGGCCGGCCAGAAAGATCTTTATCGATTTCTCAACAGTCCCCAAAAACTGCTTCGTCTCAAACCGCCCCTTGATGACTCCTTTCTCTCCGACCTTCCAATTAAGCTTGGGTGCACGATCAGAATCAAGTGGGACTTGTGGAGTCAAACAGGTGCAAAAAGCATCCGCCTTCACGATCCTCTCGTCTTCCCCAACAATCTTAAAAGGGAAAAGCCCCATCGCTAAATTTTGCCCGGGCTCCACGACGACTTCGACCGTTTTGTTCTCAAAAACCATCTCAGCGGAAAGCGACCCACACACTCCGAATAGCGCAATAACAAATGGAATCAGCAGCTTCATCACTCTTCTAGTTTT
>KB912110.1 GCA_000383735.1 Verrucomicrobia bacterium SCGC AAA164-M04 | reverse complement strand
GTGGTTGCGAGGCGCGAACTTCCCAAAGAGTATCCCGGAGGAAAAGGTCATCAGGCATTTGTCGATAAATGGTTTAAAACGGCAGGTGCCAAAGGGGCGGAAGTTGGTCAATTGTGGAAAGAACAAGAGCGTCTCTTCCCAGATATGAAGAATCGCGGGGAATCCTTCATCAAGATCCTCGATTACGTCCGAACCAAAGGGAATAAGCCAAAAGCGGCAAGACCAAATGGTAATGCTAACCCGCATATCAAAAGGAAGGTGCAAGCTGAAATTCGACGCGAGCCAGCCAAGCCCCTCGGCAAGACAGGGGCACTCTCCGGTCGTATTCAAGACTTGGCAGGCAAGGCAATGAGCGGCGTCATGGTCTCAGTCTTCGACGACAGTCGGCGCCAGAGCACATCGGTTTTTTCCCAGCCCGATGGTAGCTTCCGGATTGAAGGCCTTCACGAGGCTACGTTTAAGATTCGAGCACGCCTGCCTGGTCAGCAGGATGGGTGGGTCGAGAATGTGACGCTGGGGAAAGATTCGATCGTCATTAAGATGTCGCCGGCCACTGGAGAAGATCTGGAGGAACAACGTCCTGCTAGCGATGCTTTTGGGCAACTGAGCTTCGACAGCCCACGGGACAGGCTGAACTTCAAAATGATGTGTGCTTACTGCCATCAAATCGGGACGGTCGGATTTAGAACCCCAGAACGGCCGGTTGATTGGGAGACGATGATTAGACGTATGGATGGATTTGGTGGCCTTTACCCCCATACCAAGGAAACAATTACCCAACGTATCATCGACACTTATAAGGACGATGCCGTGAAAAGCTGGCCCGCTTATGTTCCACCACCAGCTCCGTCCGGCATGGTGGCCAAAGCGAAAATCACGGCTTGGGAAATGGGGGAGCCGTTCAAGGGTTCATTTCACGACCTCGAAGTGGGCGATGACGGCCTCGCTTATGTCGTTCATATTGGAAAGCAATACACCGCG
>KB912109.1 GCA_000383735.1 Verrucomicrobia bacterium SCGC AAA164-M04 | reverse complement strand
TAGAAGAGTCACGCGCATGCTTAATTCATTATAGTCCTTTGCTGAGAAACCCAAGACAAAGTCTCTCGCCAAGAAAAAAAGCTGCATGCTCCGCGGCAGGAGCTTACAGCTTGGTGTCTAGAAGGATAGAATTTGGGATTTTGCTACTGGTGGTCTGCTGGCCCGACAAGCTCGACGAAATTGCCGTCGGGGTCTTTTACCACTGTAAGAGCCACTTTTGTTCCGGGGATGAGAGCTGGGCCTTTAGCGAGGACTTTAACACCGGCTTTTTTAAGGCGTTCAAGGGCGGCCTTGGTGCTGTTTACGTGAATGGTCAAGTAGCTGAATCCAAGGCTGCTTGTGATGTAGGTTTGGTCGCTCATTTTACTTTTGTCTATGGCGGACTGCATGAGCTTGATTGTTGTCGCACCGTTGCCTTTGCCGAGGGAGAGTTTTTTAATGACGATTTCTTCTCCGGCGCTGAGCCCTGAATCACGAGTCACGTTTTTAGCGGCAGTGAATTCTCCCGTGGAGCTGAAGCCGATCGCTTCGGTGTAGAATTTCATCGATTTATCGAGATCGCTTACAACAATACCAAGATCGATGGTAGCGGTGCGGAATTCGGATTCGTCGGCGGATACGAGTGAGACAAAGAACGAAAAGATGGCGAAGAGATGAATTGGTAGTTTCATAGGCAGTATTGATGAGGGAATTCAGCTAAAGTGACCAGCCAGAATGTTAGGGTTTCATCTCTTGAAAGCTCATGCCAAGCGCTGCGGGTTCAAAGTGTCCCGTTTTGGGTTTTTTTAGGAAAGCCGGATAGGTTTCTTATTTAGCGAGGCGTGGAATAAGCTTAGGGCGGTCAGAATTAATTCGAATGGATTTCAAGGATTAGTTTTTTCTGTCAGAGCTATTGTTTTTGGCGAGCACCATACTCGTGACTACGAGGATTCCTCCAATCATTAATCCCCATCCGGCTAATTCTGTTTTGAGGAAAACAAGCGCTTCGGAAACGCCGCAGATCGGAATTAAAAATCGATAACTCGCCAAAAGGGTAACAGGAA
>KB912108.1 GCA_000383735.1 Verrucomicrobia bacterium SCGC AAA164-M04 | reverse complement strand
CTTCCAGCTATTTATGAAATTGACGCCGGAATCATCGGAAGAAACCTCGTGGAATCGCTTTCCAGCCAGAGATTTCTCTACTTCGGGCAAATCGATATTCGGAGGAACCACGTCAGCAAAAGAAAGCTGAATCCCAAGGAGGAGCACAGTAAACCAGCTAAACCTTCCCTCAGAGAGTATTTGAGCTCTGCAAAGCTTCATCAAACGAGTTTAGCATAAAACCAAATCATCCCGCAGAAATAAAATCCTCCCGAACACCTCTAACGATCTAACTTTCTTATTGCTAAATCGTCCATTTTATGGATTGCTTACCATTCGTTCTTAGGAAATTAGCTTGTAGACCTTATTCTTTCGTTACTTTCATCCGAACCAATTCCAATTCAAACCTCATCAAATCATGATTAAGATTACCATCCCAGCCGGGATTCTACTCCTAGGCATCAGTTCCCTCCAAGGGGCAAGCTTAGCCGCCTACGATGCTGCCATCGCAGGTTCTGGCTTTACGGCACGTAGCACAACAGCAGCTACCTTTGACGGATCAAATATCGAAGCCTTTGATTTTGGAGCAATTTCTGGTGACGCCACTTTCGAGTTTATTATGAGTGGCGATCCAGCTGCCGGTGGACGAAACGGATACATCGGAAGAGCTGATGCTAATGCCGGCAACAGCCTTCGCTATGAGCAATGGTCTGATACTGGTGCTCTTGGATTCACCCGGGCAGGCGTTGCGGACAATTTCTTTTCTGCTCCTAATGCTGCGTCTCCTACGGATGACACCCATGTCACTTACCGTTGGACTCAAGCAACTGGCACAATGGACCTATTCATCAATGGGATGACACGGGTGCTCTTGGATTCACGAGGGCAGGTGTTGCTGACAATACTTTTTCAGCTCCCAATGCTGTGTCTCCTACGGATGACACCCATGTCACTTACCGTTGGACTCAAGCAACTGGCACAATGGACCTATTCATCAATGGTGCGGCCACGGATTCCATTGCAGGAGCGACCTTTGAGATGCCCACCGGCCC
>KB912107.1 GCA_000383735.1 Verrucomicrobia bacterium SCGC AAA164-M04 | reverse complement strand
CATGACCATGTAAATTAATGACACTTCTCTTGATTCGTCATGCCACCGCCGCTGCTCATGGGCTAGCTGGTGGTGACTTCGTCCGAAATCTTGTTGAAAAAGGTCACGAACAATCTCAGCGCGTTGGAAGGTTTCTTAAGAAGCATGAGCTTATACCCGACATCGTTCTTTCAAGCCCCGTCTTGCGAGCAAAAGAGACAGCTAAAATCTTAGCCGCCGAAGGCTGTCCAAAACCTCTCATCGAACCATGGCTCGCTTGCGGGATGAGACCAGAAACCGTTCTTCAAGAGCTCAAGGCCTATCAGCAATTTAATCGGATCGCCATGGTTGGCCATGAGCCCGATTTTTCAGCTCTAGTCGAGCATATCCTTGGTGCAGAAACTTACTCAATCCGCGTCAAAAAAGCCTCAATCATTTCACTGGAAGTGGGACGTCATCCGCTACTTAATTTTAGTATCCCTTGTAAATTACTGAAATAGTTCACTTCACGAGGAATGAGACATCAAAAAATTCTTACTACGGAGAGTTCAATGGAATCGGCACAATCACCCCCATAACTGCTCAAAAATGATAAGGGGAATTGAGATAAGAAATCTCTATGGCGGCAAGGATCATGAAAATGCTGTTCAACCACCTCCTATGAATCGCCTATTCCCTCGAAAACTGACTATTCCTCAAATTTCCCCTAATTTTTTCTGAAGTAATACGTTCAAACGGAAGAAAATCACTAGATCTCTTCGCTGGCCAAACTACGTTTTGGTCGGTATTTTCCTCCCACCTTAAATTTAGATTTTTCTGCCAATCCCATTATGAGTTTACACGCACAACTTTCACCGGAAGCCCAGGCACGACTTTTGTCCCAACAGAGGATGTCGACCATCACCAGCTTGATCATCGCTCTCTTGTTAATGGTCCTTGTTGGATTGATCCTTTGGATTATTGCGATGAACCTTCCTGCTAAGAATATTCCGCAATTGGTTAGCTATAACGGGACCCCTGAATCCGAGGAAAACCTCAAACAAAAGAAGGTCCAGACTCAAATCGAGCGAAAACCTGCGGCACCTTCAGCTTCAATGTCCAAAGTCATTGCGGCCA
>KB912106.1 GCA_000383735.1 Verrucomicrobia bacterium SCGC AAA164-M04 | reverse complement strand
ACAATAAAGTTTGAGAGCGGTAAGTCTATGGTGTTAGACCATACCAAGGCTGAGTTTATACGTGATAGATTCAAGGGACAGAAGATAGGAATCTTCTACAAGTTTAAGGAGGAGCTGAACGCACTGAAGGATACCTTTGGTAAGGAGCTTCTAACCACTGAGCTTGACGAGTTTCAAGACACGGACAAGAGCATAGCACTACAGATAGTGTCAGGACGTGAGGGAATATCTCTACGTCAGGCAGATGCACTTGTGTACTACAACATTGACTTCAGTGCCACATCATATTGGCAGAGTAGAGACCGTATGACAACAAGGGATAGACTCAAGAGTGATGTGTATTGGGTCTTCAGTGAGGGCGGTATCGAGGATGATATATACAAGGCCGTGTCCAAGAAGAAGACGTACACAGTTAACTATTTTAAAAAGGAATTCGTACATTTGTATGGATGACTGAACAACAAATTCAATCAAGGAGAATCAAGGAGCTAGAGTCTAAGGGATACTATGTCATCAAGCTTGTTAAGACAAATAAGAATGGGATACCCGACCTAATAGCTATACCACCGAACTCAAATGTCTTGTTCAGCGAGATTAAAAGACCCGAAGGAAAGGTGTCTAAGTTACAGGAATACAGACTAAAAGAGTTAGATGACTATGGATTCAATACGGAAGTATATAGAGGCTGAAGAGATTTACTACGACATAGATGGTGACGTTATACTAGAGCTAGCAAACCTAGACTATGAATACTCAGAAGAGATTATACTTCAGCTAGATTACTTTGAGCCGTGCTTAGAAAAACAGAACCACTTCTCTCAGAAGGTAGGTGGTGTGGTCAAGCACGATAGTCCATACTTCTTTGAGATTGAATACATAAAAGAGGAAGAGGGTCTCACCACATTCCTATCTATAAAGGAGATAGACTGTGATGATTACCTAGATTACATTAATTCAAATCAAATACTAATCAAATGCAAAGACACACAAGAAACCTCAGAGAGGTTAAAAAGCTTAAAGACATTGTTGGAGTAGTGTTCGGGGTGGACGTAGACGAAAAGTCTAGACGTATGCCACACCCATCTGCTCGTGCAGTATTCTC
>KB912105.1 GCA_000383735.1 Verrucomicrobia bacterium SCGC AAA164-M04 | reverse complement strand
GAATATTGGAAGTCCTTCAACCGGAGCGGGTTCATGCACTGCGGGTGCTTTTCTTTCAAACTTTGTGGGTGATATTCCTTGGGCTCACCTAGATATAGCTGGAACTGCTTGGGGCGCGTCGCGCCGAGATTACCAAGGCGGCTCTGTTGGAACCGGGGTTGGAGTCAGGCTCTTACTAGATTATCTGAAAAAACAGAGATGATCTTTTGAACTAAGGTAAAAGAACCCTGCTAGATTACGTTGAAACGATCTAGCGGGGCATCAAAGGTGAATTTTTTTAGCGCCGAGGTGGTCTTTTCCCACCCTGCGGAGGTCCTCCTTGTCCATTCTGCGGAGGCCCACCTTGAGGAGGTCTGCTGCGCTGCAGGTCTTTCTTAGACTCGAGTCCAGATTCCTCTTGGGAGAGTTTTCCGTCGCGATCTTTGTCGAGAGCAGTCAATGATTTGATGGCGTTTGCGATTTCTTCTTTTGAAAGCTCTCCGTCTTCATTGGTATCGAGCGCTTCCATGAGTGGGGATTTTTGTGGTTGAGGAGGGCGTGGTTGTTGCCCTTCTCCGTCTCGTTCTTTGCGGCGTTGGCGTCGGCTCTTTTTGGGTTCTTCGGGCTTTAATTCATCGGAACTGATCGAGTTGTCATCATTTTCGTCGAGCTTAAGAAGGGCTTTTGGAGCGCGCTTTATTTCGCCGGCTGAGAGTTTGCCATCTTCGTTCTTATCGAGAAGGGCGGTGAGGGGATCAGTCGGAGGAGGCCCTCCGGGACCACCTGGACCTTGGGCGGAGAGCATGAACGGGAAAGCAGAGATGATAGTTACGATAAGCTTGGTTTGTTTCATGATATCGCGAATCTATCCGAATGAAAATGAACCTTGGATGAATCCCCAATTATAACTGTTTTATGAGGGCAGGAAGAAGACGCTGACGGGTGTGTCGCAGGCTGACGAGGCAGGGGACGTTTGAGGCGAAAGCGTAAGCGATGATTATGAGGTTGGCTGGAAACGGATTCCACGCAATGAAGCCGGTAATTAGGATCCACTGAACCCAATGGGAAAATTCGCCGCGTCGGGTTTCCAGAATAAACTTACGGAGGTAGTCGGGCTCGGTGGA
>KB912104.1 GCA_000383735.1 Verrucomicrobia bacterium SCGC AAA164-M04 | reverse complement strand
AAAAAACCGGAAAACTCTAGACATTCGCGCTGCTCTCGGTGCACACGAACGTCGTGCGAGGGGTTTTCTTTCGCTAGATCATGAGATGAAACAATTTTTCTTGCTCCCTTCGCTTGGGATCGTCTGCAGCCTTTTTCTCTCAAGCTGTGGAGATCTTGGCACCATGGGCTTTAATTCTGACGCTACTGGAATCCATAGTAGGGGCATGTTTAAATTTTGGAACCCTTCAAACCTCTTTCGCCTAACTAGCACCGATAATTCGAAGCGATTCTATCCAGCACCCGTTTCGGATTCGGCGGTCAAGACCGCTAGGAGCTTCAAGAGGGATAAGCACGGTATGCCAACTTATCCTGACCGCGTTCGTCATCGTGTTGTGCGGACTACCGCTTACTCTCACGAGGAGAATGAGGTCGGCGTGCCTTGGCGCAAGAACGCTCTGGGAACCTATCTCAAGTATGGTGCGGTTCGAAGCGCGGCGGCTGATTGGTCCAAATATCCGGTTGGGACTAAATTTAAAATTAAAGGTCTTCCTTATACTTATATTGTAGACGATTACGGTTCGGCCCTTGTTGGGACCAACACGATTGATATTTATCATCCAAACCTCAGCAGCATGCGTCTTTGGGGAAATCGTCATATCGAGATCGCGGTAATTCAGTGGGGTGATTGGGATCGGACACTTAATATTCTAGCTGGGAGAACTCAATATACGCATACCCGTAAGATGTATTACGCTGCCAAGGCTAGGGTTAAGTCTGGCAAGGTAGCCCGCAACTAGGATTCCTCCCCAAATTCTCTGAGAGCCGGCTCCCTAGTGACGGGAAAGCCGGTTTTTTATTGGCCAAGTGCCTCTCCTCGGGCAGGGATGGGGGATGTTGAAACAGGAACGCGCCGACTACATCCTTCGACGTTTGGAAGAGCTTTATCCCGAGACACCCGTTCCACTGGACCATACGAATTCTTTCACTCTTCTGGTTGCCGTGCTTTTGTCCGCACAATGTACTGATGTCCGGGTTAATCTCGTAACCCCCGCATTGTTCAAAAAAGCCAGTAATGCCGCCATGATGGTTAAACTCACTGTGGAGGAAATTGATGCCATTGTGAGACCGTGTGGATTAGCTCCTCGAAAGGCTAAGGCAATTCGCGGCCTATCAGAAATTTTGCTGAGCAAGCATGGTGGCGAAGTGCCGGCCAATTTCCCTTCTCTTGAAGAGCTTCCCGGAGTGGGTCACAAAACTGCTTCAGTGGTCATGTCTCAAGCTTTTGGCGTTCCGGCTTTTGCAGTCGATACTCATATCCATCGTCTGGCCCAGCGGTGGAAATTGACAGACGGGAGAAGTGTGAAACGCACTGAAGAGGACTTAAAAAAACTCTTCCCACGGGAAGCTTGGAACAAACTTCACCTGCAAATTATCTTCTACGGGCGCGAATATTGCTCGGCCAGAGGATGTGATGGAACCGTCTGTGAAATCTGCAAGGCTTTGTTCCCCCTGCGAAAGACACCGATTAAGACGAAAAAGCCATAACAAAAGCTAACCTTCTTTGGGTAGGTCTATTCCTTGTCTCCGCGGGGGAAAACATCCAAATGTCACAGTAAGTATCACTTTCATTCTTCGTTTTATTTTCTTTACTCCTTAGTCGCACTTTCGAGAATGCGCCCTTGATAATTTCATCATCTCGACTTTTAAACCAAAAAATCATGACCATGACTTCAAAGTTCAGTATCGCCAAAGGTTGGCTCGTTGGCTCCGCTTTCACTCTTCTTTCCGCCGCTCCCGCTCTCGCTCAGGAAGCCGAGAAAGCTGGAAAGGATAAGAGCGCGCTCGACAGCTACCTCATTGATGGTGGGCCGCTTACAATTTTCATCGTCGCGATCGGATTACTGTCGTTGATCAGTCTTACGGTCTTCAACTTTATGAACCTCACCAAGGCTAAGTTTGCGCCGGACGACCTAAAGGCAGCTCTCCTCGATCATATGACAAACTGCCGTGTTCGCAGCGCAATCGAGCTTTCTGCTTCGCATCCTTCCTACCTTGGGCGGATGATGGCTTACTCTTTGCCCAATATCGACGCAACTCACCCCGAGGATTTAGGTCGAGATCACGTTGAGGATGCGATCGCTGATTTTTCCATCAATGAGACTCGCAAGCAGATGACCTTCATTTCGCTTCTTTCTCTCGTGGCCCAGGCGGCTCCGATGCTTGGTCTTTTCGGAACTGTTTTCGGTATGATTGGTGCTTTTTCTACGTTGGGACAAAATGCTGGTGCTGATCCGCAAGATCTTGCTGCTGATATTTCGGTTGCGCTTTTGACCACGATGTGGGGGCTGATCGTCGCGATTCTCTCTCTTTTCGCTTACTTCTTCTTCAAGAACCGCTTTAATACCTTGGTCGCTGATTGTCATGGTACGGCAGAAAATCTCATCAACGCATCTATCCAGACCGTGAATGCTGATGCACATCTTGCTAAGATTCCTGAGGGGATTGCCGTTTAACCCGTCCGAGGGGATGAGATGTTTCCTCCCCTCGTGTTAAGCTACTAAACCACCTCAGAAACCAATGGCCTCAGATAGACTACGCGCAGTCAATAAGGATGATGGTGAATCAGCCGAAATGGACATGTCGCCCATGATCGACATGGTCTTCCTGCTGCTTCTTTTCTTCCTCGTTGTTTCCAATCCCAAGACGATCAAGATTGATCCAAATCTAACTCCTTCGGTAGCCGAGAATGCTCAAGCTGCGAAATCGAAAAATGGAAAGATTGTCGTCAATGTTCGTGATAATGGAGACTTCGTCAAAGAGGATACGAAGTCCCTCATGGCTGATGGAGCCGCTCTTCGCGAATATCTCAAAGCTGAAAAAGAGCGAGTTGAATCCAAAGGTAATGAGCCGGTTCTCCATATTCGTTCAGACAAGGAAGTCGAATTTAAGTATGTTCAACGTGTCATCAAAGCCGGCGCTACCGTCGGTTTAAAGCAGGTTGCCTACGCCGCTTTCAACAAAGAATAGCTCAACCTGAAACTCTAGACCAAAAAATCATTCCATGGCACGCCACAAAAAGATTCAAGCGCCTGAGGAAGATGAACCAGGCTTGGACATCTCTTCCCTGATTGATGTTTGTTTCCTGCTTCTCATTTACTTTTTGGTAACTACTCAGATCATCAAAAAGGAGCAGGAGTTGAGTACTGCACTCCCTTCCACAACTCCCTCGGAGACTCCTCCGGATCTTGCTCCAATGCTGATCCTTCTCGAAGCGAATGGAAATATTTCGATCAAGAATGAGACCGGAGTGATTGAGCTTCTCGAATCTGACTCCGACGCCCGTAAGCTGCCGAACCTCTCGGCACGTCTCGATCTTCACAAGAGCGCTGCCGACATGTCGAGCAGTAAGGCCCTTGTTCAAATCAAGGTCGATGGTGATGCTGTTTCTCAGCGAGTGACTGATGTGCTCAATTCCTTGGCTGGTGCCAAGATTACGGAGATTACTTTCACCGATCTTCTTGACCCGGAAGCCAATTAATTTTCATCATTTCATGACTCGCTAGAATATTCTAAGGAATTTCTAGTCCAATCGTCTTAACTCTTGCCCGAAAGGCTGATGAGCCACTGGCTCTCAGCCTTTCTTTTTCCAAAAACCATTTCCACCACCTCGCGAATTATGAATTCAATCCAATCCATTCCACGAAAACTGGCCCTCGCCATTTTCGCCTTCGTTGCTTTGTTCAATACAAGTTTTGGTGCCTCCATCGGCGACATGAACAAAGACGCTCTAGCAGCCATGAAATCCGGTAAGTGGGCCGAAGCCCAGGCGATTCTTGTTAAAGCGACTAATGCTTATGATTCTAGGGCTCCCCAGCTTTATGGGCCACGCTTTGGTTGGTTCTGGTATCATCGGGGCTATTGCGAAATCAAACTCGGCATGTTTGGGGACGCAATGAAATCGTTTGAGAAGTGTTATAAGCGCTATCCAAACACCAAGCCCAAGGAAGGGGATGCTCCCAGCAAGAACATGTATAACAAGCTCTCGCTGCTCATGTGGGGGCACGCAGCCAAAGGGGCAGAGGAGTGGGCAACCTCCATTCGCATGTATAAGAAATTTCTCGAGGAACGTGACCCAACCCGTGATCGTTATGAAAAGGGAGTCTATTTCATCAATATGGCCATCAACCATTACAAGTTGAATAAGATTTCTGAGGGTAACAAGTATCTCGAGACCGCGATTCAGAACAAAGTGACTTTTCCTACCCCCAACAAGGGTATTATGGCGGCTTTCAATACAATGGTGGCTTCTGTAATTGAGAAAAAAGATGAAGCCGCACTTCTCGACTTCCTCTCCAAAAATCGTGCGCACATCAAACTGGAGCCATTTGAAGCTCATGAGTTTTCTTCCCTCTTTATGAAGCTTGCTCAGGACGCCCGCTCGGCTGAGATGATCCGCTCAACCTTTGAACTCTACGCGCTTGTTCCCAGCACAGTTGCTGCGATTGATGATATCAAAGGTCGCCTTGCAATGCTTTCAAGCTACGACCGCACCATTCGCGATGGCTCGATGATCGTTAAAAAAGGTGAGTTGGACGCAGATTTTGCTGAGCTCGAAACGGCCGATACGAGCGGCAAGGTGAATGAGGTATATGCCTACCTCAACACTGCTGTTCTTCACGAGGAGGACGGAAATGTGCGAGGCGCCTTCGCGGTTTATGAACAAATGGAGCTCTATTTTCCGAATGCCAAAGTGATGCGTGATGGGAAGGTAGGTGCGGGGCGTGAAAATAACCTTTATAACCTTGTCCGAACCTCGGCTTTGATCGGTGAGGTCCTTACCACCGAGCATTATGGTTCAATTTTTCTCAAGGACTTCCCTAAGAGCAAGTATGTCAATGAAGTGCGCCGCATGATGCTCACTAGCCTTTTCTTTAACGGAGAATATGAAAAGTGTATCGAAGTTGCTGAAGTGATGCTGCCTAAACTAACGAAGCCATCTAAGCAGCATGATGTCTGCCTCTTTGTTCTCGGTGGAAGTAAGCACTATCTTGGTCAATTCGTTGAAGCTCAAGAGTACCTAAATGAATATATGTCCTCCTACGGCAAGAATAAGAAAGAGGGAGACAAGCTTCGTATTATGGCTACTTCCTACTTTCAGGCCGCCAACTATTCACGTCTTCAGGAATGGACTAAATCTGCCGAACTTCTCGATAAGTTCTTTGAGAACTATCCTGACCCTAAGAGTAACGTTTATTACCCATTTGCCCTGTTTGATCGTGCGAACTGCTACTATGCAGAGAGTGAATACGAACCCGCCCTTGAGAAGGTGACTCGGGTTGAGACTCAGTTTCCTGGCGTTTCTGTGATGGAGCAGAATCTTGCTCTGAAGGGTAATATTCTCGAAGGGCTGAAAAAGCCCGAAGAAGCCGAGAAATACTATCTTATGGCTCTCGAGCTAGCCGAGCAGAAGAAAAACGATCTCGTTTCAGGAGAGTGTCTCTTCTACCTCACCTCACTCATCGGTAAGGCCAAGATTGGCAAAGTGGAAAATCCACGCGTTGCGGAAGCTGTTCCATACTATAATAAGTTCTGGGAAGAGTATGGAAACGAATCACCTTTCAAAGCAAAGGTCGCGGTCGCTGGCATTCCGGGAATGCGGAAAGTTGGAAAAATTGAGGAAGCCCTTAAGCGTCTTCAAACAGTCATTTCTGGGATTGCTAAGGAACCCGGCACACCTGGGCTTGAGGAGTCTATTGGTTCTTACACCGAGGAATATCTTGAAGAAAAGACTCCCAAGGAGCTTAAAGATCACTACTACTCGTTCCCGGGAATTGATTCCCGTGATATGGCCACTCGGGCACTTCTACGTATCGCGATTATCGGAGTGTTTGAGAAAGTCATAGAGTCTTCAGATCCAGAAAAGGAGGCGGCTCAGATTCGTGATGGAAAGGCGATGATCGAAACTCTCTTCCAGGAGCTTCAAAGGGACTTCAAACCGAAAGATCTCTCTAACTTTATTCTCGTCAGGGTTGGTGATTTTATTCGCAAGACGACTCAACCGCAAGCTGCTGAAGTCTATTACCAGGAAGCGCTTAGTCGTTCCGATCAATCTCATATGTTCGCTGCGATCTTTGGACTAGCCGACGTTTACGCGAAGGGCACCTCAGCTCAGAAGAGCGAGGCGATCAAGCTCCTGAAGCGGGTTAATGATGATTCCGATGACAGTGGAGAGAGAGAGGAAGCTCTTTATCTCACGGCTAGCATCCACGCTGATAATGATGCCTACGATGCGGCGATTGCTACTGCCAAGGAGTATCTTGAGACTGATGGGTTCCGCCGTTACGCGGTTGATTGCCGGATGTTACTTGCTGATTCGCATCGTGAGGCGGGGCGTGTTGATGATGCATTGACCGCTTACCAGCAGGTGTGGATTTCCAGCATGGGAACAATCAGGTTTTCTTCTCCTGCCATGAAACGCTGGATGGAAATTCTCTGGAAGCGGGGTGGAACCACCAAAGGTAAGAGCGATCGCCAGTATGCTTATGAGGGTGGCTATAAGTATCTCAAGATGACCTCGCAGGCTGTCAAGAAAGCTACTAAGAAGGAGAAAGAGATGTGGGATGAAGTGCTTCAGTTGACTGAGTCCTATGAGGCGCTTTCCGACATCACCAAAGTCGTGGAGCCAGAAGATGAGTGAATTAATCTAGTGAAAATTGAACGGATCAAAAGATATGAAAAAAATTCTTACTGCAGCCCTCTTTCTCTCCGCCAGTTTCGCCCCTTTGTCTGGGGCAAAAGAGGCCCGGATTCTAATCGTCACTGATGAGGATACCTTCACCGGGTGGATGATGGATGCTACGAAATCAAAGTTCCTCTGGCGTGAAACCCAGGAGACTCTAGTGAAGCGGGAGCAGAGTCTTCTCAGTTGCTCGGTCTATTTCCTGCAAGCGCCTGAGTTTACTGAAGCTCTTGAGCTCTACAAAAGCCGAAACTACCGCGATGCCGCACCCAAGTTTGCTGCCTGTGTTGAGGAATATGACACGCTGATCGAGGTGAAAGGTAATCCCGCTACTATGGCCTCTTTTTACGAAATGGAATGCTATCGGCGTCTTGAGGATCTGGAGAAGCTCGCTGAGCTGGCAGCAAAATTTGCGCCCGACAACCTTCTCTACAAGTTCCAAAAAAAGCAGTATGAAATCTATGGTGTTTTTTGGGATGCAGTCCGCACTAAAAGCTGGAACCGTCTTGACGCGATTTGCCGCGATGAAAAATGGCGTGGAGCCAAGTTGCCTGGTAACTTGCGAGGACAGATTGCTTATTGTCATGGATTGGCGCTTGAGGGCGCTGGTCAACCCGTGAAGGCTCTCAATGCTTATAATAATGCCTTTGTTGCTGACTTCGCTGCCTCTGAGGAGATCACTCGGAAGTCGGCGCTGAATTGCCTCCGCATCATCCTTGATCACGAAGATGTTAAGACTGCAATGGAGCTTTATTCAACGGAGGATTACAGCGACGATTCAAATGGCGCGGCACTCATCAAGGAAGCGACCGCCCTCCTTAAGCTTTGGGATAAAGTTCTGGGTTCTGGCGAAAGTGTCCCGTCCAAGTACAAGACCTTCCTCAAGTATCCTCCTAAGAACAGATAGAGCGACTGCTTAAGACTTAAAAACAACGGCGGTTCCGAGGAAGATCCGCCGTTTTTTGTGGAATGCGAGTGGTGAAATTACGGTGAGATCAATTGCCTGATCTCACAGCGGAAGAGGTGCTAATTTCGGTGCTGATTTTGATTCGGAATAAACGAATTCCTTGCCTTCGTAATTACGAAGCACAGTTCGTTCATCGTTGGACTCCACGATATATTCAGGGTTGATAGGAATTTTCCCTCCACCTCCCGGAGCATCGATAACATATTGGGGGATGGCGTATCCGGATGTGTGCCCGCGTAAGCCTTCGATGATTTTGATCCCCTTGGAGATGCTAGTCCGTAGGTGGGCTGTGCCCTTTATTAAATCGCCTTGATAAAGATAATAGGGTCGGACCCGACACATTAGAAGTTTCTGAACGAGTTCTTTCTGAACTTCGACCGAGTCATTTACCTTGTCGAGAAGGACGGATTGATTCCCCATCATCACGCCTGCGTCAGCTAAACGACCAAGTGCTTCGTGAACCTCAGTCGTAAGTTCCTTTGGGTGGTTGGTGTGGATTGAGATAAAGAGTGGATGGAACTTTCGGAGCATCGCGCAGAGCTCTGGTGTGATACGCTGTGGTAGAAAGATTGGGATGCGTGAACCGATGCGAATAAATTGAATATGGGGGATCGCGTGGAGTTTTGTGAGGAGTTTCTCGAGCTTCGCATCCGAAAAGAGAAGGGGGTCACCACCAGAAAGAAGGACATCACGCACTTGGGGAGTCCTTTTGAGATAATCGATCGCCAGCTCCCACTGGGTTTCTAGTTTTTGATCGGAAACTCCGGAAACGACGCGCGATCGAGTGCAATAGCGGCAATAAGACGCGCAACGGTCGGTCACCAGAAATAAAACGCGATCTGGATAGCGATGGACGAGTCCGGGAACCGGCATGTGTGAGTCTTCGCCGCAAGGATCAGCCATCTCGGACGGGTCAGTGTGAGTTTCTTCGATGCGGGGAATCACTTGACGTCGAATTGGACAATCCGGGTCGGTCGGGTGAATGAGGTTGAAATAGTGCGGGGTAACAGACGTGGCAAGTTTGGTGCCGGTGAGGAGGATCCCTGCACGCTCTTCTTCGCAGAGCCTGAGATGTTTTTCGATATCAGCGAGCGATGAAACACAATTTTTCAACTGCCATTTGGCTGAATTCCAGTCTTCGTGGGGAATGTCTTCATTTGCCCAATATCCAGGCGCGGAGGAGGTGAAGGAGATGTTGCTCACGTTGCTTTTAGTCTAGGTATGAATGGAGAGATGTCAAAGAAGCCGTTTCGTGGGCTTTAACAGATTGGCTTGGGGCCTAGGCCGCGCTTTCGAGCGCTAACAGCCCCCGAGAATTCCTATCAGACGTGAAAGGATTATTCTTCCGTTAAGGCGCGTGGCTGTCTTCTCGACCTTCACAGATCGTTAAAAGTGGCATCTCAAGCGTTAGAGCCCAAATTCCTTGAGCTTGGGCTCGATCGCCTCCGCCCAAATTTCGTAACCCTTCTGTCTTGGGTGGAGGGCGTCTGGCATCACTTGCTTGGTGAGGATGCCCTCGGCGGTAAGGAATTTATCTGAAATGTCTAAGTAGTGAATCCGCTCTCCGTTGTGGAGTTTCGAGATCAACTTGTTGATTTCAAGGTTGTTCTTCCGTTTGGCATCATCGGGTTTCACCCCGCGAGGGAAGACGCCGAGGAGAAGGATTTTTGCCTGCGGGCAACGGGCCCGGAGTGTGGAAACGATTCGTTCAACGCCATCACGAACTTCAGTTGGATCTTGCATGATATGCCCCGTGTTATTCGTGCCAATCATGACAACGGCTGCCTTTGCTTTTTTCTGGTTTCGGAGATTCCCATTATCTAAACGCCAGATCACGTGTTCAGTACGGTCCCCTGAGATTCCTAAGTTGAGAGCCTTGCGATTGCCGTAATATTTTTCCCAGGTCCCTTTACCCGAACCTTCCCAGCCTTGAGTGATAGAGTCGCCGATAAAGAGAAGGTCGTGTGGTTTCTTGGCGTTTTTATTCATCGATTGGTGACGTTTCATCCACCATTCATCCTCGCGTGGCTCGCCGATAATAGCGGAGTGGACGCGATATTTTTTACGAGCAGAATCGAGTTCTTGCTTCATTTTGTTGAAGACGGCGGCATAGGCTGGATCATTGTGGACCGATTTCATTTCCTGTGGATCCTTCTTCATGTCGAAAAGTTGGTATTCTTTGGTCTTGGGGACCCAGAAGATCTTGTGATCTGCAGTTCGGACTCCGTCGTGGGCGGCTACGTTATGAGTACGCTCGCCGGAGTAACGGTAGTAGATGGAATCACGCCATCCTTTAGGCTTTTTACCGGCCGCTTTAAAAATGGGAACAAGTGATTTGCCCTGCATGCTTTCCGGGATTTTAGCACCAGCGAGTTCTAGGAAGGTGGGGCCATAGTCGATATTTTGGATGATAGTATTGGATACAGAGCCTGGCTTAATCTTTCCGGGCCAGCGAACAACAAAGGGCATCATAAGTGATTCTTCAAACATCCAGCGTTTATCGTACCAGCCATGCTCGCCAAGATAGAAGCCCTGGTCTGACGAGTAGATAACAATGGTGTTTTCAGCGAGACCCGAATTGTCGAGGTGGTTTAGGATCTTGGCGATCCCTTCGTCCATGGACTGAATAACGGCAAGGTAGTCCTTTATATATCGCTGATACTTCCAGCTTGTGATCGCTTTTTGGTCGAGCTTTCCAGCTCTCATATCTTTGATGAATTGCTTGTTTTCGTCCTCGTAAGCAGAGATGAAAGTCTTCTTATCTTGATCGGAGAGCCGATTAAATTGGCCGTTGCCAGGGCCGCCAGTGAAGTGGCTTGGGAACAGATTCTTACCCTGCATCTTCATGTCATTTCCCCAAGACATATGGTCTTGGATTCCCATTGCGTGTTCCTTGAGGACGGAAGAACGGTTTTCGTAATTATCAAAAAGAGTCTCGGGCTCTGGCATGTTTACATCATCAAACATGTTAATGTGACGGAACGCGGGTGCCCAGTTCCGGTGGGGAGCCTTGTATTGGACCATTGCCATGAATGGTTTTTTTGAGTCAGCAGCCTGCTTGAGCCAGGTGAGGCCTTTTTGAGTCACAAGGTCATTACAGTGGCCTTGGAAACGCTTACGCGTATTGTCCATCTGAATGAAGTCAGGATTATAGTAAGCCCCTTGCCCGGGCAGGATTTCCCAGTAGTCGAAGCCGATAGGATTGGAGTGGAGATGCCACTTTCCGATCATTGCGGTGGTGTAGCCGGCTTGGCGGAGTAGATCGGGGAAAGTGGTTTGGAGGCCATCGAAGTAAGAAGAATTATTATCGATGAAGCCGTTTAGGTGGCTGTGTTTTCCTGTGAGAATGGAGGCACGCGAAGGCCCGCATATCGCATTGGTGCAGTAGGATCGGTCAAAGCGCATCCCCTCGCGAGCGATCCGGTCTATGCCTTTGGTCGGAGCGATTTCGTCGAAAAGTCCGCCTGGATAGCACGAAATGGCATTTGGGGCGTGATCATCTGAGAAGATGAAAAGGATATTCGGGCGATCCGCTCCTGAGAGAGCGAGCGTGAGCCCAGCAGTAAAGGTGAGAAGGTGTTTCATGAAAGTTTAGGTTCTTTGATACGGATGCAACTGTTAAGATCTTAAAATTAAGATTCCCGAATTCAAGGTCGGAGCCTAGTTTCTGGCATACCTAATGTTTTTTGGAGCACATAGAGAGACGATGCGTGCGTCCTGGGCGGCTATTCTGGAGGCGATCAAAGTCTCAGACGGAATGCCTGTCTCTGATTTATCAAGAGAGCTCAAAATGAGTTATATGGGAGTGAAGCAGCATTGCTTGAAACTAGCGGAGCTAGGATATTTGGAAGAATGGCGGATCCCGCGAGCAAAAAAAGAGGTGGGACGCCCTGAAAAACTCTATCGATTGACTCCGAAATGTAATGCTCTTTTTCCGGAAGCTGGAGTGGGTCTGACTCTAGCGGTTTTGGAGGGTGTCAAACAACTTTACGGGGATTCGGCGCCCGAAAAACTTTTATTCCATCACTTTCAGGTTTTGAGAGGGCAATGGCAACCTAAGGTTAGAGCCGGAAAATCGATGGTCGAAAAAGCAACTCGGTTGGCTGATATTCGCGATAAGTCGGGGTGGTTTAGTAAGTGCCACTATGATGCGGAGACCGGTTTTCGAATTGAGGAATTTCATAATCCATTGAAGAAAATTTATGAAGTTTATCCCAACGCAGTGCGAATGGAGGTCCAAATGATGGAGCAGTTGCTGGGAACGAAGATTGCGCGGACTGAGGTTTCAACCGGCAAGGGTCGCAAAAGGGTAGTTTATGAAATCGCCACTCTTGGAATTCGTCAGGAAGGTGTGAAAAAATTGGGAGCTCCGGCTCGAAAGAATGATGATGGAGGCCAAGGGAGTCTGTTTTAAATTGACCTGGGGCTAGCCCTCGAATGGGGGGAGGGTGAGCGCGGATGTAAGACCGTAGAGTCTAGGATTAGAAACGGCAATAATCCTGTTGAGGGCTTTCCGATCAGCCGGTTTTAGTGGGGGATTTTCTTGAAGGATCTAATTCAGCGAAGAGTGAATTTGCTGAAGAGTCATTATGGCGTAGCTCGTGACGAGAACAGGGTCGTTTTCCATCCAACGGCTGGCTTTTGTATTAACCCATGAACCGTCTTCGCGCTGTCCGTTGATGACGGTGGCGGCGAGCTCAGAACGCCAGTCAATCTTCAGACCGTCTTTACCCTCGAGGGTTGGTTTATTAGCTGCCACGAGGCTTTTAGCCATCGCATGGTAGTAATAGTAGAGACCCTGTCCTCCGAGGCCTGGATTCTCTTTCAGAGTGTAGTTGTCCGAAAGCCAATTAATTACGGCCTTAACCCGCTGATCGCTTTCGTCTAGATCCGAGTAAACAAGCGAAAGGAGTCCGGAATAGGACATGGAGCCGTAGCCGCGGAGAGCCACGCGTCCGGTTTTGCTATCGACCGCTTCCCCCGCTTTTGAGTTTCCAGGGTAGTAAACAAAGCTTCCATCGTTACCGGTTTTTTCACCCTTGTTGGTAGCTTGAAGATTCTGGCAGCGGGAGACAAACTCGAGAGCTGCTTCCCAGTCGAGCTCAATCGCTTTCTTGTCGCCGGTGTCGGTGGCAAGGGCGCGAGTTGTGTAAAGAGCCTCAAGCGCTCGGTGAGTGTTTGAGAGGTCAGAGTGGGCAAGCGACCCGCCGTAGCCTATTCCACCGTCAAATTTGGTGTCATTTTCGCCTTTTACCCCCCAATCGGTCTGGTGATTGATCAGGAAATTGCGGGCACTGATGATTTGATCCTTATATTTTTCGGGTCCGGCAATCCAGAGAGCCATGATGGACGCAGAGGTCGAGTAGGTGGCCATTCCTCGGCCGTAGATTCCGCCGTCCTCTTTTTGTTGAGACAAAAGCCATTCGATCCCCTTTTTGACAGGCGCAGGAACGGTTCCCTTTGGGTCGAATGAAGGATCAAGAAGGAGGCACTTCACCGCAAATCCGGTAAAGGCTGGGAGGTCGGGGTCACCCCAGTAGCCTTCTTTGTTTTGCTGACCAATAATGAACTTGTTCCCTTTCTTGATGACTTCTTGGGTTTCAAGTTTGATCGAGAGATGAGCGCCTTTGAGTAGAACCTTGTCTTGTGCGATCAGACTGAGGCTGGAGATAGCGATAATAGAGGAAATGAGGAGCTTCTTCATTTTTGTGGAGTATGAGGTTTAACGACGATGGTGACAACTGTCCCTTCTTCTGGAGTGATCCTTTCGTTAGGTATCCAAACGTCACCTAAAAGGCGATCTTTGCCAAAAAAGTTTATGATTGCTTGTTCATTTGTGTAGATCCCGAAAATGATCCCGCCAATTTCAGCCTTAAATCGTCCTTCATGCATGTAGGATCCAGTTGAGAGCCAGGGGCCTTTCTCCATTACGCTTAAGGAGGCTTCCTTTGTCTCGAATTCTTGGTTGGGCTTCGGAGTTAGCGCCTTCTTGGGCCAGTTGATATGGTGGACTAGCTTGTTGGCAGGAATCCTCTTCTTCTTTGCTCCTTCACCCCATTCCACAAAAATGTCGACTAGAGATGCAGCATGTGTTTCTGGCGAAACAGGCGGAAACTTGCCGGTTGGCTTCCACGTGTCCTCATCAAAGATTTCGAAAAGCTCCTTGGAGGCTTTGATGCCGAGAAGCTTCATCGCGATATTTATGTTTGTCGGTGAAGCATCGGTCAAAATAAGGGTTTCGTGGACCTTATCGCTCTTGGTGGTCGCCAAAAAGTATTCGATAAGACCTTTTGTCATATTGATCCCACCTTTGAAGCTGAGTTCACGTTTCTTTTGATGAAGGTGGATTTTACCAATCTTTACTTCATCATCATTTAGACGCTCGATTTTCGGTTTTTCAGGGCGTTTCGATTTTGCCGGGGAAGGCTCTTGGGCAATCGCAGTGCAGAAGAGCGAAAAAGTGGCGGTGATGAGCAGTTTGATCATAGCTACAAGGGTGGGACGGTTGTGAATTGATTTTCTTAGGGAATTTAATCCAAATTTAAATCTACTGATTCGTCAGGGTGTTCCCCAGCGGTATTGGGATCGTTTTGTGGGTGATGAAGTGATTGCGCAAAATCCCGCCACATTAAGCGAGTGATTTGCCGAGAAAGATAATCTTCTCCCTTCTTAAGGTTTTCAGAAGCTGATGGATACCCAAATTGGGTGAGGTGACTCCGAATGGTTTTGAAGACCGCCAACGATATTTCTTGGAGATGCTCCTCATCGTTCCTTGTAAGTCGAAGAGTAATGACTGCAGAAGAAGTTGTGTTATCGCCGGGGGCCGAGAGCCAAAGGGCAATAGGGTTATTAGTGGGGGAATCGGGATTGTCGCTGCTGTCCATTGTGGGGATAATGTTGAGCTGGTCACCCGAAGATCCACGAATTCGGGCTGCAACCTCTTGAAGAACATCTCGCAAGTGATCAGATGGCTTGTGAGCCATTCCAAGGTGGAGGTTGAGAATCATCTCGTTGCTGGGATCGATATTCCAATTTGGGAGGTTCTTTGTGAGAGCAGCGATTCCCTGCGCCGCCTCGGCTCGGGAGTTGGGTTCAGCCATACTTGTATCGATCACTCTTTCGAAGGCTAAGAGGGCACGTTGGAATTCACCTCGCGCTCGGAGTGTGGATGAAAGCTCAAAAAGACGGTCAGGCGATTCTCCGCGGGCGAAGTCCCGGTAGGCACCTAGTCCCGGACTAGAGACTAAATCGCCCAGTTCGAATTCGGTGATTTCTTTCACCTTAGGCGGCGTAATTTTGTCAGGTTCTTTTGGCTGCTGAATAGTATTGTTGATCTCAGGCTGATCTTTGATTTCCGGCTGCAGCACTAGAGATAGGTCGATCAAATCTGAAGTTTCTTCGGTTTCTACGATTTCCATACCTGAGGGGGTCAGGAAATCCATGTTCTTGGTACGCAGATGCCACGTGAGAAGGATAGTCCCGATCACTGCAAAAACGACAAATGCCCAGTGGATTCGCACAGGGTTTTAGAGTGGGAGAGGGGAGGGCGTAGGTGAAGCGCAAAAAAACCGCAGCGAGAAAACTCTTACTGCGGTTCAAGGAATTTAGCTAGATCCGTGTGATCAGTCTGCTGACTTCACCTGAATGGCACGCTTACCTACACGATCACGAAGATAATGAAGCTTTGCACGACGAACTTTGCCGCGTGAGATGATCTCTACCTTGTCAATTCGTGGGCTGTGGACGCAATAGACGCGCTCAACACCTGTCCCATACGAAATTTTCCGGACGGTGAAAGCAGAGTTGAGGCCACTCCCAGACTTGGCTAAAACAATGCCTTGGAACATCTGGATACGCTCTTTGCCACCTTCAACCACGCGATTGTGGACCTTGACGGTATCACCGACGTTGAAGTCGGTAACTTCTGACTTCATTTGCTCTTTCTCGATCTTGCTGATGATATCCATGGTCGTAAAGTGGGTTGACGGGGCGGAGGAACTACGGGAAGCCCGCAATGAATGCAAATCTTTTTTGAGGAATACAGCTAATCGGACAAAAAAAGGCCGGGATTGTCCTGCAGAGTCAAGATTAGAGACTTAGCGCCCTGAACTCAGAGCGTTTTCCGGGTGAAACTGTCAGCCAGTTACTGGGGGAGTAGGCGAACAGGATAAGAATCCTAAAAGACTAACTAAAATAAGAAATAATGGGAGCTTCATCGACTTTCGCTGGCTTTCGACACAACCCTTACAAGGATGGCTTATTAAGTCAAAGTTCTTCCATTAATTCCTCGGCCACATAGGTCCAGATTTCTCCTAACGTCGGGTGGTAGGAGGGGATTTTAAGGAATTCGGCGACAGTTAAGTTTTGATGGAGCGCGACCATCATGGTGTGGGCGTAGTCGATGACGTGTGGTCCAACTCCGGCTGCACCAAGGATTTTGCCAGTTTTGCGATCGGCCGTGATCGAAACAAGGCCGTGCTTCTCTCCAACAATTTCGCCTTTTCCTTGATCATCGTAACGGTAGAAGGCTGTGACAGGGTCAAATCCTCTTTTGCCTGCCTCATTTTGGTTCCAACCAAGCTCGACCAATTCGGGATCGGTAAAGATTCCGAAAATATTGAGTCGTTCATCCCAAGTTGCGGTTTGCTTCGAACTCTTTAGATAAGCGGCGACGTTTTCGCCAGCCGCTTCACCTTGCATGACCGCGAGGTGAACGACTGCCAAAGGGCTAGAAACATCGCCCACCCCAAAAATGTGTGGCTCTGACGTTTGGCAATAATCGTTAATCTCAAGCTGTCTTAGATCATCAGAGAATCCTGCAGCGACAAGATTGAGAGGGCCGAGATTGGGCTTTCGACCCGATGCCATTATTAATTGGTCACAATCGATTTGGGTTTCTTCCCCGATCATGAGGGTAAAGCCGGAATCATTGTGGCTGACTTTAGTTAATGGTTTTTCGAAAATGATGTCTATCCCGAGATCTTGACAGCGTTTCTCCATTGCTTCCGAAAGAGCCGGAGTCACTCCGGAAACAAGAGGGCGGCTTCGGGAAATAATGGTGACCTTGGATCCGAGGCCCTCGAAGAGAAACGCAGACTCCATCCCAACCGCTCCCGTTCCGACCACGACTACCGATTCAGGAAGGCGTGGGAGATCGACGATATCGTCACTGGTCCAATAGGGAGAGTCAGAAAGACCCGGGATTTTTGGGATACTTTCGACCGAGCCCGTCGCAACAACAAAAGCCTTGCCCTTAAGGGGCCCATGTCCTTCGATTTCAATTTCGTGAGGCGAGATGAATTTTGCGTAGCCACGGATGAGATCAAAGTTACCGTTTTTGAGCCCTTTGACACGGTAGTGTTGAAAATCATCAATTAGGCGTGATTTTCGATTTCGGAGGGAATTGATATTAACTGATGGATTTTGGACTTCGATAGCAAATTCACCTGCTTCCCGAATGGCACGCATGCGGCTGGATGTTTCGAGGAGCGCTTTGGTGGGCATGCAGCCACGTAAAATACAAAGACCGCCAAGTTCCGTGGCCCCATCGATAACGGCAACCTTGAGGCCAAGGCCCGAAGACTTCTTTGCAGCGGCATAGCCTCCACTTCCTCCACCGATCACGATGACATCGTATTCTTCCGACATATCAGGAAATCTTGTCGAGTGTCTTGGAAAAGACAAGCCATCCTTCCTAGCTTTCGAAGTCACGGTATTTACTTCTAGATTTCCAGGATTGGATCAGGCCGAAGTAGGCCTGATCCAAGTCATTGTGACGTTCTCAGCCAAGGTTGGAAACCGGTCCTAGCGGTTTTGAAAAAAATGGGCTACCTCATCCAAAATACTGATGAGATTCATCATGTAACGTTGCGGAAAGCGCCTGTCTTTGAATCTATGATTTTTTTCTTCCGAACTTGGGTCCCGCAACACTGTTGACACAAAGGGTTTGGTTGCTAGAGTGCGCCCCTTTCCGACCGGATTGACCCGCAGTCCGCTTGGGAAACTTGCCGTTTAATTCTCAAAATAAAAACACCATGGCTACCAAAAAAAAGGCCGCTAAAAAGGCCGCCAAAAAGACAACCGCCAAGAAAGCAAAACACGTCTATTACTTCGGCGCAGGAAAGTGCGACGGAGATGGATCAATGAAAGCTCTTCTCGGGGGAAAAGGCGCGAACCTCGCTGAGATGAGCAGCATCGGAGTCCCCGTTCCTGCTGGTTTCACCATCACCACCGAAGTCTGCACTTACTATAACAAAAACGCTAAGACGTATCCCAAGGCCCTTGATGCTGAGATCGAGGAGAACATCACCAAGGTGGAAAAAGCCATGGGTAAGAAGTTCGGTGATCTCGATAACCCACTTCTTCTTTCCGTTCGTTCCGGTGCTCGCGAGTCAATGCCTGGAATGATGGACACTATCCTTAACTTGGGAATCAACGACGAAGTCGTTGAAGCTCTTGCCAAGAAGACTGGCAACCCCAAGTTCGCTTGGGACTCCTACCGTCGTTTCCTCCAGATGTATGGAGGTGTTGTGATGGAAGTGGAAGCCCACGCAGGTGAGCACCACGATCCTTACGAAGTCATTCTCGATAAAGCCAAGGCCAAGGCCAAGGTGAAAGACGACTCTGGCTTGAAGGAAAAAGATCTCCGCGAAGTGGTTGCTGCTTTCAAAGCACTTATTAAAGAGCGCTCCGGTAAGAATTTCCCTGAAGATCCTCGTGAGCAGCTCAAAGGAGCCGTGAGCGCTGTCTTCAACTCATGGCAGAACGATCGCGCGACAGTTTACCGTCAGAAGTATGGTATCCCCGCTGCTTGGGGAACCGCCGTCAACGTGCAGGCTATGGTCTTCGGTAACACTGGTAAGACCTCCGGAACCGGAGTTGCTTTCACCCGTGATCCGGCTACCGGCGAAAACGTTTTCTACGGTGAGTATCTCATCGACGCCCAGGGTGAGGATGTTGTAGCGGGTGTTCGCACCCCGAAGCCCATCGCCAAGATGGCCAAGGACCTTCCCAAGTCGCACAAAGAACTTCTCGTCATTCGTAAGAAGCTTGAGAAGCACTTCCGCGATGTGCAGGATGTCGAGTTCACCATCGAAGAAGGTAAGCTCTGGATGCTGCAGACCCGTAACGGTAAGCGCACTGGTTTCGCCGCTGTGAACATCGCCCTCGACATGGTG
Source organism: Verrucomicrobia bacterium SCGC AAA164-M04 (assembly GCA_000383735.1). The sequence goes on along the minus strand of KB912104.1, from coordinate 25,403 downwards.
AAAGAGCGTCTCATCAAAAAGGAAGAAGCGATCCTTCGCATTCCTGCTGATGACCTCGGCCACCTCCTCGCTCCGATCTTCGACGCCAAGGCTGAGAAGGCTGCCAAGAAAGTTGGTAGCGGACTTCCTGCCGGCCCTGGTGCTGCTTCCGGAAAGATTTACTTCAGTTGGGAAGACTCGGTTAAAGCTGCTGAAAAAGGAGAGAAAGTCATCCTCGTTCGTCAGGCCACTTCTCCGGAAGACCTTCGCGGCATGATCGCTGCTGATGGAATTCTCACCACTGAAGGTGGTGCTTCCTCACACGCTGCTCTCGTTGCCCGCCAGATGGGTAAGGTTTGCGTCTGCGGTGCACACGGAATGACCATCGACTACTCCAAGAAGACTCTCTCCGGAAACGGCGTGACTCTGAAAGAGGGCGATGAGCTTTCTCTCAACGGATTCGTTGGAAACGTCTACAAAGGTGGCATCAAGTCTTCTCCTTCCCAGGTCATCCAGGGACTGATTGAGAACAAGGCTGCCGCCAAGAAGTCTGCGACTTACAAGAAGTTCATGGAACTCATGAGCTGGACCGACAAGCTTCGTAAGTTGGGTGTCCGCACCAACTCCGATACTCCGGAGCAGGTTCAGCAGGCTATCAAGTTCGGTGCTGAAGGCATCGGCCTGACCCGCGCCGAGCACATGTTCTTCGAAGGCAATCGCATCGACTCCGTTCGTGAGATGATCCTTGCTGACGACGACGAAGGTCGCGCCAAGGCCCTCAAGAAGATCAAGGTCTTCATGAAGAAAGACTTCATCGGTATCTTCAAGTCACTCGAAGGCCGCCCCGCGACCATTCGTCTTCTGGACCCACCACTTCACGAGTTCATCGGCACCATGGATGCCGCTCAGAAAAAGGATCTCTCCAAGAAGATTGGCATGAGCGCTCCAGCCATCACCAAGCGTATTCACGCTCTTCACGAAGAGAACCCAATGCTTGGTCACCGTGGTTGCCGTCTCGGCATCAGCTACCCGGCTGTTACCGCAATGCAGGTCGAGGCCATCCTCGAAGCTGCAGCAGAAGTTCAAGCCAAAGGCATCAAAGTTCTCCCTGAGATCATGGTCCCACTCGTTGCTTATGCACGTGAGCTTGAGCTCCAGAAGAACGTCATCGACGAAACTGCCGCTGCAGTTCGTAAGAAGCTAGGTCTTTCCAAGTCCAAGTTAAAGTACACCGTCGGAACCATGATCGAGATTCCTCGCGCTGCCATCACCGCTGCTGAAGTGGCCAAGCACGCTGAGTTCTTCTCCTTCGGAACCAACGACCTCACTCAGACCGGACTCGGATTGTCTCGTGACGACTCCTCCAGCTTCCTTTCAACCTACCAGGATGCGGAAGTGCTCAACAACAACCCATTTGCTGGTCTCGACCAGGAAGGTGTGGGCCAACTCGTTGAAATGGGTGTCAAAGGCGGGCGCAAGACCGTCAAGAACCTCAAGATCGGTATCTGTGGCGAGCACGGCGGAGATCCTGATTCCGTGAAGTTCTTCCACCGCACCGGACTCAACTACGTGTCCTGTTCACCATTCCGTATCCCCGTTGCCCGTCTTGCCCTCGCGCAAGCGGCCCTCGAGGAAAAAGGCATGGCCCGTGGTGAAGTGAGCTAAGGGCTAACGAACCAAAAAATTCCAAAGCCCCGTTCGTGAAAGCGAGCGGGGCTTTTTTAGGATCACTTTTGTTCTTTTTTATATCGGGTTTGAAGGATCCTTTAGTGACGGTTACTCAGTTCCGAATTTCTAGGAAGAGAGGAAAGAGGCAAACCGTATGCCTACAAACGAAAAAACGTAGCTTAGATCTTTTTGACAAACTGTGACTTCAATTTCATGGGGCCAATGCCATCTACTTTGCAGTCAATATCGTGATCCGCCCCAGGGGTGATCCGGATATTCTTGACCTTGGTGCCGATCTTAAGAGTGGTGGAAGTGCCCTTAACTTTGAGGTCCTTGGTGAGTTGTACGGTGTCGCCAGAGTTGAGCTCGTTTCCGTGAGCGTCACGGAGGATGAGAGCTTCCGCTGCCGCCGCTGCTTCTTCGGCCGACCATTCGTGTCCACAATCGGGGCAGGCGAAGAGTGTTCCGTTTTTGTAAACGTATTCCGAGTTGCACTCGGGGCAGTTGGGGATGGTCGACATAACTTATAGAGACTTTCTATTTGATTGGTGAATTCGCTTTCACCTCTTCGAGAAACTCCCAGCGGTTGATAAGTCCGTCGGCCACTTTCTTGGCAGCTTCAAGTTCTGCCATGACAACGGGGATTTGTTCAAAGTTGGTTTGGACTTCGGGCGAAGAAAGTTTCTCTTGCAGAGTAGTGACCGCATCGTCGGCCTCCATCACCTTTTCCTCTAGGGTTTCGAGTTCTTTGGCTTCGGCCATGGTGAGCTTTCTTGGTTTATCCTTTTTCTCAGAGGCCCGTTTTTTAGCTGCACGGTTGGCAGCGGTGGCTTGAGCTCGCGCGGCGTTTTCACGTGCTTGTCGTTTCTCAAGATAGTATGAGAAATTGCCCGGGCTGACTTTTACGCCATCGTCTTCGAAGGCTACGATTTGATCACAAATACGGTCGAGGAAGTAGCGGTCGTGTGAGACGACAAGAATGGTGCCTGGGAAAGCCGAAAGGGCTTCTTCGAGCATCCTGAGCGATTGTAAGTCGAGATCGTTAGTGGGCTCGTCAAGGACGATGAGGTTGCCTCCGGTTTTGAGAACCTTGGCGAGCATGAGGCGGGCGCGTTCACCTCCTGAGAGGAGATCGACGCGTTCATTGATCCGTTCGTCGGAGAAAAGGAAGCGGCGGAGGTAGGCGCGGGCGCCGAGAATCTCGGCGCCAAATTCGATCTTTTCGTTTCCGTCCGAAATTTCATCGAGGAGGGAACCGGTGCCATCGAGCTGCATCCGGGACTGGTCGATGTAGTTGATTTTCACCTGCTTACCGAGGATAGCCTTTCCGGAGGTCGGCTCAAGTTGTTGGAGACAGATTTTCAGGAGGGTTGATTTGCCAACGCCGTTTTTACCCACGATACCGGTGCATTGGCCTTCTTCGAGAGAGAGGTTCACGCTACGGAATAGGGTGCGGTCTCCTAAGGTGATGGAGACGTCTTCAAGATCAACAATGGTATTGCCGAGTCTTGGAGGAGGAGGGATAAGAAGATCAATTTCACCTTCGCGAACGGGAGCATCCTGATCTTTGACTTCATAGAATGCATCAAGGCGGGAGCGGGATTTGGTGGTGCGGGCTTTGACGCCTGCTTTGACCCATTTGAGTTCGTCCTTAAGAAATTTTTGGCGCTTCTTTTCGGTGTTCTCGGCGATTTCCTGCCGGGCTGCCTTCGACTCGAGAAAGGCGGTGTAGTTTCCGGGATGGGAGTAAGCTTTGCCATCCGAGATCTCGATGATGCGAGTGGCGATGACGTTGAGGAAGTAGCGGTCGTGGGTGACGAAGATCACGGCACCGGTGTAAGTTTTGAGAAAGTCTTCCAACCAACGGATTGATTCGGAATCGAGGTGGTTGGTCGGTTCGTCAAGGAGCAGAAGATCGGGTTGTGAAGCAAGGGCACTGCACAGGGCGACGCGCCGTTTTTCACCACCGGAAAGTGGCCCTGTCTCGGATTCGAGTGGCGGAGTAAAGAGGGCGTTTGAAAGGGATTTAATGCGAGCGTCGAGATTCCAGCCGTCGGTGTGTTCAATCAGAGTGAGGAGGTCGGCGAGTTCGGATTCACTACCGTCGCCATTCTCATAGCGGGTAACGGCTGTGGCGACGTCGGCAGCACCGGCGGCGATGTTGTCGTAAACCGAGAGGGCGGGGTCGAGCTCGAACTCTTGGGGGAGGTAGCCGATACGGAGGCCGCGGCGGGCCGAGGTTTCTCCGGAGTCAGCTTGGTTTTCATTGGCGAGGATTTTGAGAAGAGAAGTTTTCCCGCATCCATTGCGTCCGACGAGGCCGACTTTCTCACCAGCAGAAATTGCGACCGTGACGCCATCGAGGAGGGTTTGGTGGCCGTAAGCGAGGCGGAGTTCGTTTGCGGAAAAAAGAGTCATGGGCTGCAGGAGGAGGGGTAGCGGAACAGCAAGAAATGTCGAGTGCTGGGAACTTTTCCTCCCAAAAAGATTGGGGGGAGGACAGACTGGTGATTTTGTGTTGATTGAGCTTGGGCTGTGCTCAGGAGAGATCACCGAACTTGTTTAGGCCAATAATATCGGGGATGAATGTTGCTCCTTCAATCTCTGTGAGTTTGAGATCAAGGCCCTGATGCTTGAGGCGCAGACGCTGAGGATTTAAATTCAGGAAACCTTGGAGATGACTTCGATCAGGTAATGGAGTTCTTGAGAGATCTCCTCGGGGGTGTCGACAGTTTGTGCGATTTCAGCACGAATAGCGTCTGCGAAGTCTTTTCGGAGGCGGTGAATTGAGACTTTGATTGCGCCGGGGGAAAGGTTGAGAGTTGTGGCAGCTGAGGCTTGGCAGAGGGTTGTGGAATCGCCCATGAGCCAAGCTTTAAGTATTTTAAAGTGAATGGGTTTTCCATTTTTTGTGAAGGTCGCTTCGACAGTCCGGAGTCCTCGGTCCATCAGCGCGAAGGCCCATTCGCGGTCAAAGTAAGAATCAGGGATGGAGCTGGTGGGGTCGGTGAGCTGGGGACTAGAGGTGGTCTCGGTAGCCGGTTCATCGAGTGATTGGTGTTTAATATTTCCTCCTCGTTTGAGGCGTCCTTTATTACGACGATCCTCTGCTAAAAAATGCTTTAGGGCACCGAGAAGATAGGAACGGAAGCGACCTTTTTTTTGATCAGCATGATGGATCGAATTCTTCCCAAGGAGGCGGGCAAAAAAACTTTGGCTCAATTCTTCCGCTTCGTCTCGAGATTTTCCTTCAAGGAGAAGGAAGCGAAAGATTGGGGTATAGTAGGCCTGACATAGCTCGGAGAGTGCGGATTTAGCTTCAGGAGTTTCGCCTTGTGCTTTACGCACAATCGTCCAGCGAGTGGTGTGGAAATTTTTTGATGCCGAAATCATTACTCCTGAGGTGGGATGGCTCTCTCCTCATCCGGTTTTGATGATGGAACAGGAAAATCGGGGACCCATTTTTCATGATCAGGGGAGGTGATCTGATAGGAGTTCCGGAAGACCTTTCCTTTTTTCACACGAATTTGGTCACCATCTTCGACCTGACCATAGTTTCTTCCGTTCACTGTGAGATTAAAATCCTTGATCTTAATTTGCACCCGAGAATGTTCACCGTAAAACGGGAAGATATGTGAAGAAGAGGATAATGTGTTGGAGGCGGTTATTGTCACTGTGGTTTGGATCATTGAAATGGTTACTAGAACCGTAAAGTAGGAAGCAAGGATGCTTGTGACTCGGCTGAAACGAGGCCCGGGACTCTTTTGGTGACGTGCCCAGTGTAAGAGAGGCGGGATGAGAGCCCAGTAAATTAGCCCAAAGCTTACGGCAAGAAGGAGAGCTAAGATGGGAAATGAGGTAGGGATACTAGCGCCTACGGACGAGGCCACGATGGCTAGGAAAATCAGAATGGGCCAAGTGACGGTGGCTAAGGTCGCTCGCGAGAGACCGCTTTTTAGTCCCTCGGATTGACGGATTTCTCGTAGGGAGCTTAACCCGAAAACGAAGCCGATGATTGCTGTGGTGACGGAGAGGATTGCTGCGCCAATTCCAAGGATGGGTTTCCACAGGTTTCGTGAAATTTCCTCAGATAACTGATTGGGAGTTTCGGGTGCAAGAGACTCAGAATATGAGCTAAAAGTGAAGAAGATGATATAAATTAACGGAAGGCTGATGGCGGTGAGGATCGCGGAGAGTGTTGCGAAGCGAGCCGGTGCGCCTTTGCTGCGATTGGCAGAGGGGAGAGGAGGGGATTTGGAAAGAGAGGCCACCTTAGTGCTGACATCTGCAGCGGTTTGGAAGCGAACCTCTCTTTCTTTTTCTAGGGTCCGTAGGACAATGTCATCAATGCGGGTGTCGACTTCGTTTTTAGCAGAGGGTGCCGCAAATCGGCCCAGTGGGAGCTCTCCAGTTAGAAGCTCGTAGAAAACAACACCAAGCGAGTAAATATCGGCTCTTTGGTCGACATCTTCTGGTGATTCGATTTGCTCAGGCGCCATATACTGGGGCGATCCCAGAATTGAATCTTGCCGGGTCAGAGTGAAGTTTGCGGGTTCATCTGGCCCGATGATTTTTGCAATCCCGAAATCGGCAATTTTAAGGCGGCCCTGCGAATCGAGGAGAACGTTTTCTGGTTTGATGTCACGGTGAAGAATTCCATCTTCATGGGCGGATTTCAGGGCGGCACACATTTCTTGTACTAGGGTAAGTGCTTCATCCGGTGTGAAACGACCTGACTGCATGGCTTGCCGCAGGTTGACCCCATCGATGAGTTCCATCACGAGAAAGTGGTAAGGGCCTGCTGTGCCGAAGTCGAAGATGGTGACGATGTTGGGGTGGTCAAGGCGAGCTAGAACTCGGGCTTCCCGGTGGAACCGTTCTTCGAAAGATGGATCGTCGTCTTGGACGTGAAGAATCTTAAGTGCGACCAAGCGTTCGAGCTTGGGCTGTCGGGCTTTGTAGACGACCCCCATCCCTCCAAAGCCGATCATTTCTAGGATCTCGAGATCGGGAAAGTGGGGGGCGAGTTCCTCTAGGGAAGGTGGGGGGGATTTTGGATTGGGTTTCGTCTGGTTTGCCGTGGTCGCGGCTCGACCTAAAACACAAGCCGGACAGAGGCCGGAAGGAGCATTATCAGGAATCGGGTTTCCGCACTGGGGACAGTTAGGAGAAGCTGGTTGAGTCATTTCAGTGGGTTCCTGAGCCATCTAATAACTCTAGTTACAGTAAAAGCCCTTTTTATTTAGATTTCCCGATGTGAAGAAGATTCGGATAACAGAGTTCAACTTTCGAAGGAAGCTGCTTTTAAAGATCGTGAAGATCGATGAGTAGGCAAGATGTGGCTTATTCGAATGGCACTTCCCGATCATTAGGAATAAATTGAACCATTCGGAGCGTTTGGTCCCCCAAAATAGGATGAACAATGGGTCCCTCCCGAACGTAAAAAGAACGATGCTCCGCTCAATTGATCTCTTTTCTTTTTTTTCGATCTTTTGCGTTCTTGCCCTTCCGGCTAAGGACACTTTCTCGCCCTATACTCGTGCTGACGAGGTCCCCCAATCTGCGGCCGCGCTCTGGAAGAGCTATGATTCCAAAGCTGAACCACTTGAAGTCAAAGTTCATCACGAGTGGAAAGAAGGTGGTGTGGTCTCTCGTCTCGTTAGTTTTAAGGTGGGCACTTTTAAAGGAGCAGGTGCCCGTATTGCGGCCTACTACTGTTTTCCTGAAAATGGTAAGAAAAACCCGGCTTTTGTTTGGAGCCATGGTGGGGGTCAGCGTGCAGACCGAAGGCGAGGCCATTATTATGCGTCCCAAGGCTTTGCGACGATCGATATTAATTGGCTGGGGCGTCCGCTCGAAGCAGATCTCGATCCCGAAAATAAATGGGGAACGGATTGGGGAGCTGTCGATCCATCCCAAGGTCCGCGCTTTTACTCAAAAGCGTTGCGCAAGGGTTGGAAGCGTTCCCTGCAAGCTGATCAATACACGATTGACCCCATCGCAAGTCCGCGAAATGCCAATTGGTTCCTCCTCGCGGTGGCAGCCCGTCGGGCCATCACCTTTCTGGAGGAACAAGCCGAGGTTGATCCAGAGCGACTTGGGTTCACTGGATTCTCAATGGGCGGAACCATTACTTCCATGACTGCCACTGACCCTCGTCTCAAGGCTGTCGCCCCTTTCGTCGGAGGAGCCGGTTTTCTTCATATAGATTTCCCAGGGATTCCCCGCACGAGTATCGGTAATCATTTTAAGAATCCTGGTCTCTATCAAAAAACGATCGATCCGTCTGCTTACTGGCCTTCCGTGAAATGTCCCGTCATGTTTATTACTTCATCGAATGATTTCCATTCTGCCTTTGCGCGTATTTATCAATCGATGGACCTCCTTCCTCACCAAAATTGGCGCGTCACCAGTAACCTTCATGCGAATCACGGGCCAGGTCCCGAGCAGTGGGTTCTCCTTAATCTTTGGTTCCAAGAGCACCTCGCTGGGCGAGAGCAAAATATTCCGAAAACTCCTCCATCCACTTTTAAGATTGAAAATGGCCGAGCCCATTTTTCGGTGATTCCGTCCAGTTTGGATCGTCTTGTTGAAACCGAAATTTACTATAGCTACGATCCTAATTGTGTGACGCGATTCTGGAAGCGGGCAAGCGCGACTAGGGAGGGGGATACTTGGAAAGCTAATTTTAAGGTGCATTCCCAATTGCCGATCTATGCCTTTGCTCTATGCCGATATCGACTTGCCCAAGCGGAGCCCCTTGAACGTGGAAATACTACCACCAGCTTCACTCTAAATTCCGATCTTCATACCCATATTCCTGAAGATATTGATCTTGGTGCCATGACTCGACTTCCTAAAACCGGTTTGGTCGATGACTTCTCAAAAGGAATCGGGAGCTGGTCTTCTCGTGATCAATCCTCCATCAGGACCTACAAGTTTCAGGATCCTGAACTCGACACATCTGCCGAACGTAAACTCGCTCTCATCTTCAACTTGAAGAAAGACCAACCGCTCCTTCTCGGCCTTGGCGTTGACAGTAAATTCCTCGGAAATGGGAGAGACTTGGGCAGCTTTAATCATGGTCGTCGAATTGAGGGAGACGGTCCCACCACAATCACTCTCACTCCTGCCGACTTCAAAAACAAAGATGGAAATGCCCTTGAGTGGTCGGGGATTACGACCTTCTCCATCAGTCTCACCGACCAGAAGACCAAACAAAAAATCAAGCTCACTGATTCAAACGCATGGCAAGTTCTTAGGCGAATCGAACTGGTAGAGGACGTGAAAAAGAAAGCGGTACCTGGTGGACTTAGCTGTAAGAAGGGTAGCGGGAAGATCTTCCCGCCCAATTCCAAGTTCCTCCAGGTGGCGGGGCATGACGCTTATTTGGCCCTGCCCGAGGGAGTGGACGCCGGGCAGAAGACGCCGTGGCTCTGGTATTGTCCTTCCGACTACAAGCTGCCCGGAAAGCTCGAGCAGTGGATGATGAAGCAGTGCCTGGATAATGGTATCGCGGTCGCCGGGATCGATGTGAAGGGCGATTTCGGAACGCCGGCCGGGCGCAAGATTTTCACCGCGTTTCACAAGGAGCTTACCGAGAAGCATGGCTTGACCAAGAAGGCCTGCATGTTGGCTCGAAGCTACGGTGGCACCCAGATGTACAACTGGGCCGCTGAACATCCCGAATCGGTGGCCTGCCTCGCAGGGATTTATCCGGTCTGCAACCTGGCGAGTTACCCGGGGTTGAAATCTGCTGCGGGCAAGTATGGGATGTCGCAAGAGGAATTTGCCAAGGAACTCAAGAGCCACAACCCGATCGACCGGCTCGCACCGCTCGCCAAGGCGAAGGTGCCGATCTATCACAACACCGGGGACGTCGACACGCTGGTGCCGCCGATGGACAACTCCTTTCTCGTGGAGAAGCGTTACAAGTCCCTGGGCGGACCGATGACAGTGACGATCTTCGAAGGCCAGGGGCACAATTACTGGACCGGCTTCTTTGAGGATCAAGCCATGGCCGATTTCATCATCAAGCATGCCAAGAATCAGAAAAATCCTCCCAAGGTGTTGATCATTGGTGATTCAATCTTCGGCGGATACAGCAAAGCGTTGATCGACTTGTTGGAGGGTAAGGCGGAGGTGACGAAACTGGGTGCGGTGGCGGGATACCGGATCCAGAAGGAGACATTTTGGCATTCACGGGGGACCGCAAAGTATCTGGATTTTGGCAGTGCCAAGGCCTGCATTGTGGATTTCGAACNCTTTGCGAAACATTTGGAAGACACCCCATATGATGTGATCCATTTCAACTTTGGCCTGAACGATATCTTTCGCGGCCGGAACGGGGCCTGGCACAACCCGGTCGATCAATACGCCAAGGATCTGGCCAAGATCGTGACCTTGTTGAAGACTCATGGAGCCAAGGTCATCTGGGCCAACATCACCCCGATTCCCGCCAATGCTCCTCATAATCCCGAGGACGACGAACTCATCTACAATGCTGCGGCCGCCAAGGTGATGAAGAAGCACGGCATCCCGATCAATGATCTGCACAGCGTGGTAACCGCTTGGGACGGCTACGCCGAATGGAAGAAGGGGAACGACGTGCATTTCCCCGGAGCGGTCTACTCGAAGCTGGCAGAGAAAATTGCCGGAGTCATCCTGGCAAAATTTCAAGGTTCCGAAGACTCGACAGAGAAGTAAGGAATCAGAGCGCTCTTCACCATCTTGCAAGTGCTCGCTCACCTGTTCGGCGGTGGAACGTGCCTGTTACTCATTCTTTCTCAGATGAAAATCACTGAGGACTGATCTTCACTTTTTCCGAAACGCTTCACTCTGCACCAAAGCCCGAATAAACCCAGTGATGGCATAGCGCTTGGTCTTCGCTGAATTGACGATGTCTTTAGCCAGGTCTTCGTCGGTAAATCCAAAGGGACGGCCGAGGGCGTATTCGATGAGGTGTTCGGTGAAGCCCCGGGCAAAATCGGCTTCGCGCCCGGCGATGAGGTCGCGTAACTCGAAGTAGTCAGCGAAAGCCGGGCCTTTGTGGAAGGCGCCGGAGGGATCGATTTTGTGTTCGCGTCTCCCTTTGCCTTCGATCAGCCGCCACTTGCCGGCGGCGTCAAAATTCTCGAGTCCGAAGCCAATCGGATCGATCTTGCGGTGGCAGCTCGCGCATTGCGCTTCCTCCATGTGGGCGGCGAGCTTTTCTCTCTTGGTGAGAGGTTTGTCGGCAAGGCGAGAGAGTTGCGGCACGTTTGGTGGCGCGGGTGGCGGAGGATCGTTCAGGATATGGCGAAGCACCCAGACGCCCCGCTCGACAGGACTGCTTTCAATGCCGTCGCTTCCCATGGCATGGATCGCAGCCATACCCAACAAACCACCGCGTGGTGACCCGGCTGGTAGGGCGACTTTTTGAAAGTCATTCCCGGTCACTCCTTCGATGCCATAGTAGGTGGCGAGTAGGCCGTTGATGAAAACGTAGTCACTCTTCAGGAGTTTGCCGAGTTGGCCTGATTCAGAATCGCGCAAGAGATGGGCGAAGGAATGATAGACTTCCTGGCGTGCGGCCGAGCGCGTGCTCTCGTCAAATTCACGGTGCAGCGTGGTATCAAATTGGAAGAAGTCGAGACGCTCCATGTCGAGCCACTGGTGGAGGAATCCCGAGACGAATTCATCCGAGCGGGAATCAGCGATCAGACGATCCACCTGCTGACGAAGGACCTGCGGATTAGAAAGCTCATTCCGACCGGCAAGGTCGAGCAGTTCCCGGTCCGGCGGAGCACTCCAGAGGAAATAGGACAAGCGCACCGCAAGCTCGCGATCATTGAGTTCGCGGCGTTCGGAACCGTTGGATGGCTCGTTGAAATAGAGAAAGCCGGGCGAGGCGAGGATGATACCGAGCGGCAGTTCGATGGCGTCCTCAAATGACTTACCGGCGGCCCGACGGGCTTCGTGGATTTTGACAAGGCGATCAAGGAAGTCGTCCTCCGCTTCGACGCCCCGGAAGGCCTTGAAGGCAAATTTCTTTAGGGTCGATCGAGCCCTTGAGCCTTCGTCGGGATCACTTGCTTCGGTGATCCACCAGTCGTCTCTAGCCGAATCACCGCTGGCAGAATTCAGCGGCCCTTCCCACTCAGCCCAATCAATCCACAAGGCGGGAGTAGGCCCCACCCCGGTTTCTTTTCGGGCTTCCTTGTAACGTTTCTGATCATTCTTAGGATCACGCTTTTCGCGCACCGCAAACTTGCGCGGACCATCGCGGGTCAGCGTCACCGGTACTTCGATGGTCTGTGGTTGATCGGTCGAACCGGTGATCTGAAATGTTGCGAGATGATGAAACTGATCCTTGTCGGGAACGGCCCCAAAATCGACGAAGTGTCGTTCGACCGGAGTTCCTTTGATTGTGCCGATGCGGAAGCGAATTTTGTAGTCTCCGGGTGGAAGGGAATTGACGACGTGCTTCGTCTTGAGCCAACCGGTCGGATGTTCCGGAGGCAGCGCAATGAACTCGGATTTGTTGACATCGGAAATCGTCAGGAGAGAGCCCTTCTTCGTCAGAGGGTCATCGAGATAACGCCGGTAGCTCGGTCCATTTTCTTCGAAGGTGCGAATACGGAATTTAGCTTCCTGTTCATCCGTGATCCCTTTCTGCTGCTTACCCGTTTCAAGAAAGGTCCGGGCGAGATCATGACCGCCCTTGAAGTAACCGTTGTAGGTTCCGCCTACTTTCCTGTTGGCATGCTCTTCAACCTCGCGACGCTGGGTCCAGGCTGGTGCCTTGGCTGAATGCGGCCCTTCCAGCTCGACCCAGTCGATCCAGATCGCGGGCGGGTGACCATAGCCGTTTTCCTTTTTGAAAGCGTTGTGGGCGTTCCAGAGCTCCTTCAGATTTCCGGTGTTAGGTTGCTTTTCCTGAATTGCGAATTCCTTCGGCGTATTGGATCCGACTGTCAGTGGAATCTCGATCACCTTCGGGTTTGCGATGGTGCCGCTGACTTGATGAGTGCTGATGGCCGGGCCGGCGAGCCCCCAATTTCTGGAGGCAATCTGACGCTGAGGGTGACCGACCTGAATGAATCGCCGCGAGGCTGGTGAACCGTCGACGGCCGCAGCCGCCAGGCGAAGAGTGTAATTCCCAGGCGGCAGTTTCTTCGGAGCGACGATGACGCGCCCAGTGCCGTGCGCGAGCTTCAAGTAGCTACCGCGATCGCGATGCGGCAAGGCAGCGTAGTGTTTGTGATAAGCGAGGTTGCGTCGATCCGCCACGGGATCGCCGCCGGCTGCTTTTTGCGAATCACGGAAGCCGAAGTCCTTGGGATTTGGCATGCCCTTGAGACGGTCGGCATAGGCGTAAAAGCGATTGGGGTGATCGATGAGTCGATCGGTCTTGCGAATTCCGGCAATAAGAGCCTGGTTTTCGGGAGACTTGGCTGCTTCATCGACGCCCTTCTTCCATTTGGAAAACCGGGCGTATTCGTCTTCGATTTGTGCGATCTGTTTTTCGTTTGCGGGATTGATGGTTTTCTCAGGCTCGACCCGGGTTCTGGACTCGGTCATTGCGACATCCGGGATCGGTCCTTCGAGTTCCATCCAATCGACCCAGATGGCGGGCGGAGTACCGTAGCCGTTCTTCTGCTTGTGGCGGTCGAACTCTTTTCTGAGAAGTTTTCCCGACTTGGGCTGGCGTTCCTGGATGCCAAATTCGCGCGGGGTGCTTGCGCCGATCGCGATATTGACCTCAATGATCTCCGGGTTCTCTATGGTGCCGGATACCGGTTGCGTGCTGAGCAATTGCGCGAAGCCGGGTGATGTTCCGTTGAGATTTTGGGGATGACCGATCTCGATGAAATGGCGGGAAGGATCGGAGCCTTTTACCGCGCCGACCCGAATCCTGAGCTTGTAGGCGCCCGGCGGGACGTCTTTCGGATCGGGGCGAACGTCAAAGCGTTGAATCCCCCGTGAAAGTTTCAGGTAGGCGCCCCGATCGTTGTGAGGAAGCTCAGTGTAGTGCTTCATGTAGCTGTGATATCGCTGATATGGGCTGTATAAAGCGGCAACGGCATTGATCGGATCGCTTCCGCCATAGTCGCGAGGATCGGGCGCTCCTTTCAGAACATCAGCCTTTTTATACCTAAGAGTAGGATTGGAATCATAATCCGGGTGCTTCCTCCGAAGGGCTGCCACAATTTCCTGGTTCACAGGAGCATCGGCGGCCTTGTCGACCCCTTCTTTCCAGGGGAGCCATTTCTTCCTATAGGTGTCTTCCAATCTCTTAATAATTTCCAAGTTCTTTACGTTGACCGTCTTTTCCGGTTCGACGCGGAAGACCCGGGACGGTTGCTTCTGAGCCGCTTGCCGCTCGAACACCTCGCCGATCGCTGAACGTCCGAGCTTCAAATACCGTTCGATCTGATCGCTGGAAATAAACTGTGAGGCTCCCTCAGTGTCGAAAGCGCCGCCTCCACCATCAGAAGGCAATGAGTTCACATCGACCTGTAATCCAGTGAGGGCGGCAATGCTGTTTTGGTATTCCCGCCGGTTGAGGCGACGCATCGTGATCTCGCCGCCCGAATCGGAAAGCGAACGACGCGCCTTGACCATGGTCTTGGCCAGGGCATCGAGGAAGTCAGCCTTCTCCTTCTGTTCCGGTTGCTTCTTTTTTTCCGGAGGCATCTCACCAGAGTTCAAGGAGTTCAACACTTTCTGCCAAAGCTCCGCTTCCTGAATATTGGTGATCTTGAAGGAGATTTCCTCAAGGTTGACCTTCCCCTTTTCGGATGCCGAATCATGGCAATCGAGGCAATAGTTCTCGATGAAATCAAAGTGTTTTTCAGCAAAGCGCACTTCCCTTTCTTCGGCTTGCACCGGTCCGCCAAGCCACACGATCTGAGCGAGAATTAAAAACGATATTGATTTCATCTCTAAGCCTGCAATTGCTTCACGATGTCCGAGCTGTCGCCGTGACGCTCGATGTCGACGCCCATCCCCTGCAGCATCGTCAGCCAGACATTGCAAAGCGGAGTGTCTTCCGGGACAACCAGATGCTGGCCGAGTTTGAGATTGGCTCCACCACCGGTAAGGACAGTCGGGCAATTGGTCAGGTAGTGAATGGAGCTGATGTTCGAACCGAAGGCCACGGTGGTGTGATCGAAGAGGCTCGATCCATCGGTTTCCTTGGTGGCCTTGAGCTTATCGATGTAGCGAGCGAGGAGTTCGCTGTGGGTCTTGTCGCGCATTTTGGAGGCCTCCATGCGTTCGCCGGGAGAGTAGTGGCTCACATTGTGGGCACTGGGTTTGAGAGCGAGACTTTGCAGGAGGGTGTTGCCGGGCATGCGGTAAGTCAGGGCACGGGTGCTGTCGGTTTGCAGGGCGGCGACAATGAGATCCTGCATGATTTCGATTTCGGCCTTTCCCTTCAGACCGGGCTCCGGTTCTTCGAGGGGAGCTTTTACTTTGGGAACGTCGAGCCAGTCTTCGTCTTTATTGAGGCGGGTCTCGATGTCGCGAATACCCTGAAAGTATTCGTCGAGTTTGTCGGTGTCGGTTTTTGAGAGGCCTTGCTGCACTCGTTTGGCTTCGGAGTGAATGGCGTCGAGGACGCTGCGGTTTTCGGCGATGGCGGCCTGGCGTTGTTCCAAGGGGAGATCATCGGCGGAGAAGAGCTTGTGGAAGATCTGAACGGGATCGTTGTGACCGGCGACGGGCTTGCCGCGCTGATCCCAAGCTAGAGAGAGACCGGGGCCGTGTCCCTGCAATTCGGAGGCGTTGAGCTGAAGGGAGGAGAAACGGGTTTCTTGTCCAAGGTGTTGAGCGACGACTTGGTCGACGGAAATGCTGTTGGCCATGTTTTGCCCAGCGACGGAATAACGGTTGGCTCCGGTGAGCCAGAAGGTGCTGCCCCAGTGGGCCTCGTTGGTGAAGCGGTTGGCGCAGCCCTGCACCACGGTAAGGTCGGACTTGTGGCGGGCGAGAGGAGCGAGGCCTTCGGAGAGTTCGAAGTCCGCGCCAGTTTTACTGATGTCAGGGAACCAAGTCTCCTTGGTGACTCCGAAGCCCATACCGAAGAAGACGGCGCGCTTGGGAGGGATGCCTGATTTGTTGGTCGCGGCGGAAGCGAATTGGCGGAAGCCGAGGGACTCAAGGGCAGGCAGCGCGATGAGCGCTCCAGTTCCGCGGAGAAAGTGGCGACGAGTGAATTGGTTTTTCATGGTGAAATTGGTTGGATTGGGTTCTCTAATCCTGGCACTCCCACAGGCGGACGGAGTCAAATAAGATCCGGCATTCCGGACCTCCCTTGAACGTGAAGCGTGGGCCGAACTTATCCTTAGGGTTAACGATGGTTACTTTCTCGTGCTCGTAAATCTTACTGTAACCGTTCACGCTGATTTTGATCTTACCGAGCTGATATTCGATTCTTCCTTCGCCACTTTATCGTCACGGTCGATGCCCTCAATCTTCATCGCGACTTTGAAGATGGCAAAATTCTTACCGGCGCATCCGCGAATTCTCAAGATATGGCGCTGCGCCATGTCGCCGAAGTACTCGCTGAACAAATTGCCTTCGCCAGCGTAATCATTCTTACCAAAATTGATACCGTTCCAGAACCCAACGTAGAGGCTCAAGTTAAAACCCTCCAGGCACTCCAACCACAGGCGACTATTGGGCTCTCGGCTCAAGCTGGAATTCTTTTACCACAACTTGAGACAACCCCTGCACCGAAACTCTCTGTCTTAGAAAGTCGAGCCAATCAATTCGGTCTCACGCAGCAATCCGCTACGGTCGACAGTGTGGATGCAATCGTCATTCGCGACCCTCGACCCTTTCATCCAGAGCGTTTGTACAAAGCTTGTCGGAATAAAATGGGGACTGGCCTCTACCGCACCAAAGGATTCCTTTGGCTGGCCTCACGGCCTAGGGACGTTTTACTTTGGCAGCAATCTGGCAGCCAAATTGCGCTTGAACTGACAGGGCTCTGGCGTGCCGAACTTGCTCACAATCGAGATGGCAAACTCTTAGCCGAAGAGATCGAGCACTTGAAAGTATTGCTTAAAACCAAACATCCCCTTTTCGGTGATCGCCACAACGAACTCACTCTCATTGGCCTCAAGGCGGATCGTGAGTCTTTCGCCTCCTCCTTGCAGGATGCCTTTTGCACCGACAATGAAATTACGGCCTGGCAAAGAGGTGAGACTTTCCCTGACCCTTGGCCTAGTTCCCTCCGCCAGATCAAGTAATAATGATTTCGATTTTGTCTTGGGATTGAGTTCTTTGGAGCATCATTGAAGGATGTCGAGAATGGAATGAATGTGAGTGCAATCAAAATAAGAAGATGCTATTTATCATCCCAAGAGTACTTGAGGATCCGCCTTCTGGCACTTCATTCAAACCGCCTCCTGATAACTATGACCACCGTCCGTCTTCTCTTCTTACTTTTAGGTTTTAGTATTTCGAGTTTAGAGCTTACTGCGAACGATAGGCCCAATATTCTTTTCTGCATCTCCGACGACCAAAGCTACGCCCACACCGGAGCCAATGGCGATCCTGTCGTTAAAACTCCCGCCTTTGATCGCATCGCAAAAGAGGGCCTCCGCTTCACCCATGCCTTCTGCGACGCCCCCACTTGTGGCCCCTCCCGCTCCGCCATCCTCACCGGTCAACCGATCTGGCGGCTCGAAGAAGCCGGTAACATCCACAGCACGCTTCCAGCCAAGTTCGCCACCTACCCCGACCTCCTTCAAAAATCCGGTTACTCGATCGGCTACACTGGCAAGGGATGGAGCCCCGGTCGCCTCGAACCCGGAGGGCGTACTGAAAATCCTGCTGGACCACCCTTCCAACAAAAGCGCCTCCAGCCGCCCTTCAAACAAATGCGTAACACCGACTACGCCGGCAATTTCGCCACCTTCCTTGCGCAATCCCCAACAGAGAAACCCTTCTGCTTCTGGCTCGGCACCTCGGAACCCCATCGTGGCTTCGAATCTGGTGCCGGAAAACGAACCGGCAAAGATCCCTCCAAGGTCATCGTTCCCCCCATCTTCCCCGACAACGATATCGTCCGTAACGACCTCCTCGATTACTTCGTTGAAATCGAACACTTCGATTCCCAAGTATCCCGCGCCATCGCGCTCTTAGAAAAATCCGGTCAACTCGACAACACCATCATCGTCGTCACCAGCGACCACGGGATGCCTTTCCCCCGTGCCAAAGCTAGCCTTTACGATGACGGCTCCCGCATCCCCCTCGCCATCCGCTGGCCGAGAGGGATCACGAAGCCCGGCCGCATCATCGGTGACCTCGTCAACCTGAGCGACCTCGCCCCCACCTTCCTTGAAGCCGCAGGACTCAAACCGCCAGGAATGATGACCGCATCGAGTCTTCTCCCGATCTTTAAAAACCAAGCTTCAAAAAATTACAAAGCCGCCTTCGTTGCCATGGAACGCCACGACGGCTGCCGCAAAGGTGGCAAAGGCTATCCCTGCCGCGCGATCCGAACTTCCGACCATCTTTACATCCATAACTTTGAACCAACCCGCTGGCCTTCCGGTTCTCCCGATCCATCGGTTTGTGCCCGGGCCATTCCCTATGGTGAAATCGACAGTTCCCCCACCAAAACCTTCATGATGGAATATCGTAACAAGCACGGTATTGCTCGCTTGGCAGAACTCGCGTTCGGGATGCGCCCCTCCGAAGAACTCTACGACCTCAAGATAGATCCCCATCAGATGAACAACCTTGCGGGCTCTCTTCCCCTCGCCAAAACCCAAGCCGCCCTGCGCAAGAAACTCTTTAATCACCTCAAAAAAACTAAAGACCCACGCGTCACCGGCGGGCATGTCAACTGGGATCACTACCCTTACTATGGCGTCATTTACACAAAAGGGTGGACCGTCGATCCACCCCCAACATCAAACATTCAAAGTAAGTGAATCGCATTCTCCTTTTCATCGCCCTCCTCTCCAGCCTCGCACTAGCAAAACAACCCAACGTCATCGTCCTCTTCGCCGACGACCTCGGCTACGGCGAATTAAGCTGTCAGGGAAATCCGCAAATCCCGACACCTCACATCGACTCAATCGCGAAAAATGGGGTGCGTTTTACTTCGGGTTATGTGGCTGGTCCGAACTGCAGCCCCTCCCGCGCTGGTCTGCTCACCGGACGCACGCCAACTCTCTTCGGCTACGAATTCAATCCCACCGGACCTCTCAATGAAGAGCCTAACTTTGGTTTGCCGCCGAAGGAAATCACGATCGCCGAGGCGCTACACGGCGGAGGCTACACCACCGGCCTAATCGGGAAATGGCATCAGGGCGGAACTGCGCAGTATCATCCCCATCGTCACGGCTTTGATGAATTTTTTGGCTTCACTCATGAAGGTCACTACTTTGTCCCCCCTCCCTACAAAGGCGTTACCACTTTGCTGCGCCGTAAAAAGCTTCCGGGTGGAGTGGATGGACGCTGGATCGGAAAAAAGAATCTGCACTATCATACCTGGCGGAGCGACGAACCAGACTATGATGCAAATAATCCAATCGTCCGAGGTGGGCAGCCAGTCATTGAAACCGAGTACCTGACCGACGCACTCACTCGCGAAGCCGTCGACTTCATCGATCGCCACGACGACAAACCGTTCTTTCTCTACCTCGCCTACAACGCGGTTCACAGTCCGCTTCAAGGCGCTAATGCCTACATGGAAAAGTTCGCCCATATCAAAGACATCCACCGCCGTATCTTCGCAGCGATGCTGGCAAACATGGACGACAGCGTTGGCCGCGTGATGGAGCAGCTCCGGAAATCCGGGCTCCAAGAAAACACCATCGTCTTTTTCCTGAGCGACAATGGCGGCCCGACGAAAGAACTCACATCCTCAAACCTTCCTCTGCGCGGCTCGAAAGGTCAGATGTATGAAGGGGCGATTCGAGTGCCTTTCATGATGCAATGGAAAGGCGAAATCCCCGCCGACCAAGTCTACGACAAGCCAGTCAGCTCTTTCGATATTTTCGCGACCGCAGCCGCCAACAGCACCGGAGTCACCGCACCAAAACAAGTCGAAGGCGTCGATCTGATTCCCTTTGTTACCGGAAAAAATGACGGCGTTCCTCATATGACTCTCTTCTGGCGTCAGGGAGGAAAGACCGCTTTACGTCACGGCGATTGGAAGCTGGTTCGCATGGGCAAACGACTTGGAGCAGGCAAAGCCAAATGGGAACTCTACGATCTCTCGAAGGACCTCTCCGAAACAAATGACCTCGCTGCAACTGAACCTGAGCGTTTGGCAGAGTTGGTTAAGATTTGGGAAAAACGAAACGCCAAGATGAGCAAGCCACTGTTTTAAAAACCGCCCCAAAAAACTCAAACACCAAAATCAACCACCCCTAATCAGTGAATCAAACCCTCTTTTCCCTACCTCCTCTTCTCGTCTTCCTTTTTGCATTTGGCATTTCGAGTTTAGACCTTCCGGCCAAAGGCAGGCCCAACATCATTTTCTTCCTCGTCGATGATCTTGGTCAGCGCGATGTCGGTTGCTACGGGAGCCAGTTCCATGAAACTCCGGCGATCGACCAATTGGCAAAAGAAGGCATGCGGTTCACTGATGCCTATGCCACTTGTCATGTTTGCTCGCCTAGCCGGGCCAGTATTTTAACAGGAAAATATCCAGCCCGAACCAACTTAACGGAGTGGCTTGGAGGACGTCCCGAGCGCGACTACGAGCCGCTGCATCACGGGGAAAAACTGACCGCCTTGCCTGACGAAGAAGTCACCCTGGCCGAGACACTCAAGCGCCACGGCTACGCCACCGCAAACTACGGCAAAGCACACGTGAGCGTGAATCCGAAGACCTATGGTTTCGACGAGGAGATCACGGGATGGGTTCGTTCCTATCACTATCCTTTTGGGAGTGCTTACAATAAAAAACTGCCAGCAAAAGAAGGTGATTATTACACCGATAAGCTAACCGATGCAGCCTTGGATTTCATTGAGCGAAATCAGGACCAGCCCTTCTTTGTCCATCTCGAACACTTCGCAGTTCACGACCCGATTCAGGGGCGCCCTGACCTGGTGGAGAAATATCGTAAGAAGCTTGCGGCAATGCCGGAACAAAAGGGGCCAGATTTCATTCTCGAAACCAATCCGGACGGACCGGCACTCACGGAAGAAGAACTCAAGGCGTTGGCAAAAAACGACGAGTTAAAGGCGCACCAAGACGCTCGTGTCTGGTGGGTGAAGCAGAAACAAGACAATGCCGAGTTTGCCGGCATGCTTGAAGCAACGGACGAAAGCCTGGCGCGTATTCGCGCGAAGCTGAAGAAACTCGGACTGGAAGAGAACACCATCATTGTCTTCACAGGCGACAATGGGGGTATGTCGGCCTCGAATCAGTATCGCGGCATCAAGGGATCTCGTGAGGCACTTGATTCCCGTTTTGCTTCTTCCAATCTTCCGCTGCGTGGGGCTAAAGGATGGAACTATGAGGGTGGCATTCGCGTTCCCTTGGTTGTCCATTGGCCTGGCAAAACCCAAGCCAACACCACTTCGCAAGCCGTTGTGACAGGAACGGACTTCTACCCCACCCTACTCGAAATGTTGGGCCTCCCCGCATTACCGGATCAACATAAAGACGGCCGCAGCTTTGTCCCCGCCTTAAAAGCGAAACCCTACGAACGTGGACCGATCTACTGGCACTTCCCGCACTACAGCAATCATGGGTACCAAAGTCCAAATGGCGCCATTCGTTCCAGGCGATATAAATTGATTGAATACTACGAAAACGGAACCGTTCAGCTCTTCGATCTGGAGAATGATATCGGCGAACGCCAAGACCTCGTAAAATCAAAACCAGAAATCGCTCAAAAACTGAAAAAGATGTTCCATGAGTGGCGGAAGGAAGTCGACGCCAAGATGCCCTATCCAAAAACGGCAACTTCCAAACCGGCACGTGGAGCGCGAATTTTGAAACCTAATAAGAAACGGTAATCAAAGTCGCTCATACTCAAAGAAAACCCCGACCAATTGACCAAAATCGATCGACTAGCTCGTAACGGCAACACCGGGTGTCTGAGAATGCGCGTGCTGCGGAAAGTCGAAGGTTAACACGAGCGGGACAGTGCCCGTGTTCTCAATTTCGACGCCGCCGCGATCAAGTGCAGCTTGCGTCAGGAATCCAATTTCAGGATAGAGTTCGCCAAGCTTCATATCCTGATGATAGCGCACTTCGAGTTTCCCAACCCGGCCGCGGCCACCATTCGTGTGGAATAGCGCAGGGCTCTCCGGGCAGAAGCTCATCCTACCGCCGGGTGCAATGGTGAGACGAAGCATAGAGCACTTCTGGTCGCCAAGAACATCACCGTAAACAATCCACTTTGCGTCCACTCCGTCGCCGGCGAATTCTTCGGCGGTGATGGCCGGACGCGAATTCTTCTTCACGAAATCAGGATCCTGGTTTGCTTCGAAGTCGAAAGTATCAACTAGGCACTCCCAGTCTTCGTGCCGGTCCTTCGGATAGTCTTCTTCCCGGCAGGCGTAAAATGCATCTGCTGCGCCGATGCGGCCGTCAAGTGTCCGGTCCTCGGCGAGGAAATGCTCATCCATCGTCACGTGCAACTCGTGCGTGCAAAGGTCCGTCGGTGAGTGAAGCACACCGTTCGGCATCACGAAGCCGTTATCAAGAGGCATCATGGTATGCGGTGACAGATGCCGAACCCCATTATACTCGCTTTCTCCCCAGCTCTTCATGCACGCCAGAAAATCATCCTTCGTGACAAAGGGATACAGCCCCATGGCGGTGGTGTGATAATGCGACGGGTCAACCCCTGGGTTGTCGAAGGAATTGATGTCGTAAACTTCCCATTTTGACCAGTGTAGGTGATGCGGGATTGGATTCAGATTGTCGAACTTCTTGGACACAATCGGCCAAGTGATCTCGCCGAACAGAGATTCTGAAACGGCCATGATCTTCTCGCCCATGACCGCTTTTGGATTATCCGCAATCAAATCCTGCAGCGAGATGACTTGCCCGTTCGGCGTGAGGACGTGTGCTTCTCCTTCACGAAATGGTGCCTTTCCCGTGCGGGTATCGATGACCCCCGTCACAATGGGAACGGTGCAGCACATCCAAATTTCATCGAGACCGGTTCCAGCCATGTAATCCGGATAGTAGGATTTCTCATCCAGGCGAATCCGTTTTCCCGGCGTACAAAATGTCCGCCCGGCGTAACGGTGGAGAAGTTGCAGCACCCCGTCGTTCTCGTTCAGGCAATCATCGAGAATCGAATTCGGTCCGACGCCTGCTCCATCAATCACATCCTGTTGAGGGTATTCGTGTAGTTTATCCGGGAGAATTGACGTCGAGGTAGTCATGGGTAGTGAATCTTGGGTAAGTGGAAGAATCTGAAGTTTTTTCAATTTGCCGGAACACAACGAGACGGACCAAGGACTCGCAAGGTCAAGCTGGGAGCGAATGCTGAAGATTGAAAAAGAGAGTGGCAAGAGTGAATGGCATTACTCTCTCAGCGCAGCTACTTCTCTGCTAGACAGACTGAACCGGAACAGACTTACGCGTCGATATTCAGCGGCTGAAAAAGATCTGAACTTTTTTGTCCAATAATCCATACTTCCGTGGACCTGTTGTGAAGAATATCCTTTTCACCCATGCCCGTCGCGGATTCAGAAGACAATCACGAACACTTCACCCGCTTGCTTCTCGAAAGCGAGCCGGCGATGTTGCGCTCGATTCAAGTCGCCGTTCCGCATCGAGCCGATGCCCGGGAAATCATGCAAGAGACGGCCGTCGCTCTCTGGAGACAGTTCGACACCTACGACTCATCCCGCCCCTTTATCAACTGGGCCATGGGCTTTACGCGCATTGAAACCCGACGCTTTTTGGCACGGGAATCACGCCGGGCCCAATTCTCTGAAAAAGCGATCGAGGCCCTCGAACTCGAAATGGAGCACCCGACGGAATTCGATCATGCCATCGAATCCCACCTCGGGACCTGCCTGGGTAAGCTCAGCGAAAAATCCCGTCGTCTGATCAAAGGCTACTACCATGAAGGGCGCAGTCCCGAATCTCTCTCAAAACGCGAAGGCCGAACGGTCGAAGCAATCTACAAAACGATCCAACGTTCACGCGGCGAGCTACAAACCTGCATCGAACGACAAATTAGAAAGGCCCAGACATGAGCGACTTCCCCGATTGGCAAACCCTCATTCAAAAGCACCTCGATGGTCAATCCACCGACGAAGAAGCCGGTGCACTCTCGAAAGAAATCGAAACCAATGCCAAAGTGCGATCCGACTACCTCAAAGCGGCCCGCATTCATGGAGCTCTTGGTGATGAAGTCATCTCTTTTGATCTGGAATCCACCCCACCCCGCTCTTCCGGGACTCCTTCCATTAGCTGGGCCAAGCCTCTCGCCGCCGCCGTGATTGCCGGAGCTTTCGTGGGTCTCCTTGGAGTTGGAGTCGTTTGGGCGATCAACTCCCCAAAATCAGAGGAAAGAATGGTCTCCGTTTCGAATGGTAATTTTGAAGATTCGCTTGGTCCGGTGCCACTCGGGTTTCCGTCAGGCTTCGGCAATTGGAGTGGCGACCCGGCCGAGGTCATTGAAGAAGATGGAAATCGAATCCTACGCTTTCTAGAAACCGCCAATGTCACCGGCAAGCCCAACGGCGGAGCTTCCGCCTGCAATGTCTTTCAGCTCATCGACCTCACCTCTCTCCAACAACAGTGGGATACCGAGAACTCAGACAACCATTTTACTCTGGAACTGTCGGCCCGCTTTCGTCGGGAGTCCGCTCCGACCGATGCCGAACTGCCGAAAATTTCCGGGAGTTGCACCATTCATCTCTATCAGGCCGCGCCGGATTCCATTGGCAAGGCCTGGCCCCAGGTGATCAGTGAGGCGGTTGCGATCGGAAACAAGGCCGTCAGGCTTGAACCCGGAGAAGAAGGGAAGCGGATCACCGCGTCTTGTATTCTGGAACCAGAAGCCACCCTCGCGTTGATTTCGGTGAACGTGAATACCAAGAAGCCCTCAACGACTCCGATCAAGCTAGGCGGCTATTTCGTCGATGATGTTCAGCTCACCGTGACCAGGCAGCCCAATCTTCCGGTGCGCGTTGTGAAGTAGTCACTCTGTTCTGGGCCTGCTTCTCCGATTTTCCATAATGAAAAAACCCCTTCTATTTCCTGTTGCTGCAATCTTCGCGATGTCGATGGGCCTCCGAGCCGAAGAACCGGAGTTTAAATCCGATCTCTTCAAAAAAGGGACGCTGGTCTACTCCGATCACTTTGCAGGGGAACTCAACCAGGAACGATGGGGGGCGGCCAAGGGAAAAAAGATCGAGGATGGAAAGCTGATCATTGAGCCGCAATTCACCAACCGTGAAGAGGCGATGAAGGTGCTCAAGCGGGATCATCATCTCGGCTTGGAGCCGGTGGGGCATCTGAACAAAATCCCCGAGAAATTCGTCTGCCGCTTACGCTACAAGCTTGAAAAACCAGAGCTCACTCCTGGCCGTCCCAGTTTTCAGATTGGCCATCACATGATTCTCCTGGGAGTTCTGGAAGGAGGGGGACATCGGATCAAGCTTCCGGATGGTCCGGTATTTTCGGAGCCTGATTCCAAAATGGCGCTCAATGAGTGGATCGATTTGGTCATCGAATATCAGCTCGGTAAGATCAAAATCAGCGTGAACGGTTACAGTAAGATTTACGAGCACGAGAAAGTAACCATCGTTAACCCTAAGGATAA
>KB912103.1 GCA_000383735.1 Verrucomicrobia bacterium SCGC AAA164-M04 | reverse complement strand
TTTATGGTAAAGTTAAAGGAACGCCCGGATATATGGCACCAGAACAGATTCGTGGTGAATCTCAGGACAAGCGCACCGATATCTATGCCTTGGGTGCCCTGCTATACGCGGTGCTGACCTGTCGACCGCCCCTCGACGGCGATGCCGAAACCATGATGAAGACAGCCATGTCTGGTGATATTGTTCCGCCGACCGTGCGTGGGAGCGGCGTGCCCGAGAGCTTGAGTGCGGTGGTGATGAAGGCGATGGCGCTGGAGCCGGCCGATCGTTATGGGTCGGTGAGTGCCTTAATCAGAGAGGTCCGTGCCTTTCTTGATGGATTCTCTCCCGTGGCCCATAAAAGTGGGCTCTCGACCGAGCTCCTGCTTTTCTATCGCCGAAACCGCGTCAGCTGCAATTTGGCTGCGGCCTTTGTGGCGATGGTGGTCGTGGTGACCGCCTTATTTGTTGATCGCCTGAGCGCAAAACGTGAGCAGGCTGAAATCTTGGCGGCACGCTTGCGTGTTGAGAAACAAGAGACTGGAACACTAGCAGCACGTTTGCAGGTGGAGAAAGAGGAAACCGAAACTCTAGCGGCCCGCCTGCGGGTGGAGAAGGAAGATTCAGAGGCCTTACTTCGGGAGGTGGGACGACTCGCCACGGCAGTTCCCGACGACGTGGCCTCTGGTGATCAGTTTAGTAATGACTTCTTTTATCAATTGCCCTTGGTGTCTTATGAGCTGTCAATGCGTTCCGTGAGCGAGATGATTGATTCCGAGCCAGAGCGTGCCAATGAGGCACGTTCGCAGCTTGCGTATCTTTATTTTATGAGCGCCGAGTTTGCCAAGGCGAAGCCACATTTTCAGGTTAACCCAAAGCGCATGCGTGGACTTGCCAAGGTCAATGAGTCCTTGGCTGAATCCTTTGATCCAGATGAGCATCAGACCTCGGCAATCCAGCTGGCCGACATTATCAAGAGGGTGCAGTCGATGAATCGAATCGCGCTTGCCGGAAAGATCCTTTCCTTCGACTACGCATCGTTGGGATATCGGGAAGGATACGAACTGGCTGTCGCGGCAATGTTTGGAGATCATGCGGACTGTTTTAGCTACGAGGCAGAGACCCAGACCCTGACGATCA
>KB912102.1 GCA_000383735.1 Verrucomicrobia bacterium SCGC AAA164-M04 | reverse complement strand
TGCTGTGATCTTCGTATTGAATGTTCAAGCCATTTTCTGCTGAGTGACCGTTATCACTTTGAAAAATGACGATGGTATTTTCAGTCAGGCCAAGTTGAGACAACTTTTCTAAAACTTGCCCCATGTAATGATCGGTGGTGGTAATCATGGCGGCGTAGGATCGCCGTGGCATATCCAGCCCCTGGTAGATGGCAGTATGCTCAGGAAGAGCTTGTTCGGGGTAATGAGGAATATTGAAACCTAGATAGAGAAGGAAAGGGGCCTCCCGGTTTTTCTCGATAAAGGACAATGCTCGATCGGTGATTAACTCGGGAAAGTAGCTTCCTTTTTTAAATACCTCGGTCGTCCCCTCATAGAGATCATGATATCCTTTACCGTGGAGGAAGTAGTGATTGTAGTTGTCAATGAAGCCATTACGAATGCCGAAAAATTCATCGAACCCCTGCTTCATTGGTCCGTGATTTCGATGTGAGCCAACATGCCATTTCCCAAATAAGGCTGTCCGGTATCCACTTTCTTTAAAAGCCTCGGCAAAGGTTATTTCAGCAAGAGACATGTTGAGGCCGTCAGGACCATTCATATTTCCTTGGGTCCAATTATTGATCCCTGAGCGTTGCGGATGACGACCTGTCAAGAAAGCAGCGCGCGAAGGGCAACAAACGGTATGCGCATAAGCTTGAGTGAAGCGGACTCCATTCTTTGCAAGTCGGTCCATGTTTGGGGTGTGCAGATCTTTTGATCCATAACAACCCGCATCAAGAGTTCCCTGATCATCGGTATAAAAAATAACCACGTTTGGTTTTTCAGATTGGTCAGAAAATGCATGAGATGAGACTGCTGCGAAGATTATGAATATTATTGCCGCGAACCATTTGTGAGTTGAGACGCAAGCGAGAGTAAAAGAATATCGAGAAAAAATCATCTGCCGAAATTGTAGAGTTTTGTTTCATGTGGCTATTATCTTTTTTAATAGGTCGATGCTTCGAGGAGGATCAAAGGTCTCTCCCATCTTGACATGATCAAAACATCGTGAAGGGTTGAGTCCATCCATTCATCTACGTAAGATTCATTATGCCTTCCAAATTTTCTTCGACTTGTAGTATTTTTCTTTCTGTGACTTCC
>KB912101.1 GCA_000383735.1 Verrucomicrobia bacterium SCGC AAA164-M04 | reverse complement strand
GGCAAAACTCACTGGCAAGTGGAAGGAATCCACTTCAAACAAACCGTGGATCGGCAAGGGCTACCTCCACGACGAAAATACCAATAAAGGAGAAAAGAAAGTCGAATTCACCACCACTCTAGAAGAAGCCCGCGACTATGAGGTCCTTGTCGCTTACAGCGCAGGCGCCAATCGCGCCAAAAACGTTCCCGTTACCATTTACCACGCCGAGGGAAACGCGACCGTCATCATCGACCAATCGAAGCCAGCTTCCATTCAGGGAACCTTCACCAGCGTAGGAACATTCCCTTTCTCAAGCGAAAAGCCGGCATCCATCGTCATCTCAACCGAGAAAACCACGGCCCATGTCATCGCCGATGCCGTAGCCTTCATCACACCAAATTCTGTAATTCCACAGAAGTCCAAAGCTAATCTTAAGAAACTTGAAAGCCGACACAAGATACTCACGGCTAAATTAAAGAAACTTCAACCCATCACGATGGCGCCGACCGAAGCCGAGACGATCGCAGACGGGCACATCCACATCCGCGGCCTGGTCCGTAACAAAGGAGCCAAGGTTCCGCGGGGTTTCATCACCGTCGCCTCCCAAGCCGGAACATCCCACGAAATTCCGGAAGGTCATTCCGGGCGGCTTGAACTCGCCGAATGGATCACTGATCCTCAGCATCCGCTCACTTCTCGAGTCATGGTCAACCGCATTTGGAAATATCTCCTCGGTGAAGGCATCGTGCGCACCGTCGACAACTTTGGGAAAACAGGAGAATTGCCAAGTCACCCTAAACTGCTCGACCATCTAGCGATCCAGTTCACCGAAAATAATTGGTCAATCAAATCACTCATCCGCGAAATCGTCCTGAGTCGAACCTATCAGCTATCCTCGAAAACTGCTGACCCTAGCGACCCTGAAAACCGCTTCTTTGGTCGAGCTCATCGTAAGCGCCTTGAAGCCGAGGCTATTCGCGACACCGCTCTTCACCTCAGCGGACAATTTGATCCCATCAAGGGCGGGCCGACGATTCGAAATGCTGGACAGTATGACCTCAACTACCGTTTTGATTCGAACCGACGGAGTGTCTATGTCCCATGGTTCCGCAATTCCATGCTCCCTATTTTTGAGGTCTTCGACGCCCCAA
>KB912100.1 GCA_000383735.1 Verrucomicrobia bacterium SCGC AAA164-M04 | reverse complement strand
GCGGGGGATTTGGTAACGATTGATGAAAGAGTTGATGAGGTCGAAGTTCTTAAAATTGCGAGATCGGTTATTCCCGAAAGAGTTGTTTCGCCAAAGCTGGATCGTTTAGATTTAGCAGTCGAAGAGGAGTTAAATGTTGTGGTGACCTTGGCAACCTGGTGTCCAGTTTGCCAAGGGGAAATAGAGCATTTAAAGTGGCTTTCGAAGAAGGTGGAGGGGCTGGGGCTCTATGCCTTCCCGATAGATGAAAAGGAGGGTGAGGAAGAGTGGCGAAAGTTTGAGGTGGCCTTTAAACCACCGTATAAGATTTTACATGAAGTAAATAAGAGGGGTGAAGTGGAAGCTCTTATGGAGAAGAATTTCGGTGAAACCCCGTTACCTTCGAGTTTTATTTTGGACAAAGAAGGAAGAATTTTGAAGGCGATGAAAGGCACTCCAACGTTATCGGATTTAAGGTCATTTACTCGGTAATCGAAATGACCGTTTCCGAGCCGGTTGGTTTATAATTGGTAATTTTTCCTGACGGCCAATGGACAGTGAGTTTCTCAAGACTGTCCTTGGGTGGGACAGTAATAAAGATCGATGGCGAATTTTGTGAAGATAGGCCTTGCCCCAGAGTTTTTTGAAAAGCGCGTTTGGTTTTTGAAGTGTGGGCAATAATAATGGAGCCAGCGGCATCGCGGTTACTTTTTGTGCCGGTGAGATTGAGGCGCACGAGACGACCTTTTTCGTTATTGCCGATTTCGGAGAATCGATTGCGGAAAATACGAAGGCGTGGGGATGAGGTGCTAGCAAGGGCAATATCGAGCCAGCCATCGTTGTCGTAGTCGAAGAGCGCGAAAGAGCGTGAATCTTCGCTGGCATCAATTCCACTGATGAGGGAGTGGTCCTTGAAGCTACCGTTCTGAGAGATGAGGAGGCGGTTACGCTCATTTCCGCTTAGCGAGTTGCTACGGTATGCGGGACCCGATGGGGAAGTTTGTTTGACGCGGAGTTGAAAATTTAGAAGCGGTGATTGCCAGGCACTAGATTGACGAAACTTTTCCGATTGTGTTGGATCAGTGAGCACGACCGTGCTCCAGAAGCAACTTCACAAATCTAGATTAGTCGCAACTGTTTTTGGGGCTGAGTAATAGCCGCAGGGAACATAAAGA
>KB912099.1 GCA_000383735.1 Verrucomicrobia bacterium SCGC AAA164-M04 | reverse complement strand
CTTACTCAACTAGAGACGCTTCGGACTGTGGGACGCCTCGGACAAGAATCAAAACTCTGGCATGCACCAGGCAAAGCTCTCTCAGTCGTCGTGCAAGACCCAGATTTGGGGATTAGCCGCGGTGAAACACGCATCCCTGTCATCGTCCGCACCGAGCCCGGAAATGATCGTGAAGAATCTTTCCTAAGCAGTGGCGGGGCAGGCAAAGGAATCTTTCTCACTGAATTCCCAACTACCCTTGGCGAGGCAAATATTGGAGATGGAATCTTACAGGTCACCGGAGGCGACATTATCTCAGTCGATTACCCCGAGGATTTTAAAAAGCAGTTCCAGTTCGAATTTCTAAGCAACACGCGTCTTCGCATCGCTTCCGATGGATCACTCGAAGTTGCCAGCAGCGAAATTATTAATCAACAAGACGCTAGTTTTACGGACGCCCTGAAAAAGGAAATCGCAGACAAAAAAGAGGAGCAATCACGCGCTGCTTCCCGGCCGAAAAATCAGGTCAAACCCGGCAATCTAATTTATTTTCAGGTTAAAGATGGGGACCGCGATCTTACGGGCGCACCCGACAAGGTCAGCGTGAAACTCTCCACTTCAAGTGGCGATGAAGTTCAACTCAAAATCGATGAAGAGAGCCGACACGGTGGCATCTTTCTTGGCATGTCCCGCACCGGAGAACTTCCCGCAGGAGCAAAAGCCTCAGATTCCGCCCTTGATCATAGCCCACTCAAAGCAATTGATCATTCGCTTGAAACCACTTGGCGTAGCGAGCCTGACGGAGCCGCACCGAAGTCTCTTTCAATCGATATGAAAGAGCTACGCAAGACTGACTCGATCACTCTCACTTCCCCCCAGACAGAGGAAGAAGCCCCAGTCCGGATGACAATTCGAGGGAGTCACGACGGACGCTTTTGGTTCAACCTTGCTTCACTCCCGCCACCAAAACCCGCTCTACCGCTCAATTTTCCAGAAACTGATATGCACCTTCGAGTCTTCAAAACTTCAGCCAAAAGTCTGAAAGAACACTACTCATGGGAAGACATCTCCAACCTCGTCCAAAAAGTTAAACCAACAGAGGTCAATCAAGTGGAAGCTCTCTCGTGGCAATCCCCGGAGGAAAGCACGGACGCCTACTTCCTCCTTTGGTCTGGCCCACTTGTCCAGGAGCGCGAAGGAGCGA
>KB912098.1 GCA_000383735.1 Verrucomicrobia bacterium SCGC AAA164-M04 | reverse complement strand
AGCTGCGACCTTCCAATCCACCACAATTTCCTCGTCACCAGAATCTACCTTCGCCACCTCCTCTTGGAGGCTCTTCACGAAATCTGCTGGCACCTCTGGGACCTTGCCTCCGAAGCCAATAATCTTGCTCACCCCTCCCGCATATGTGACTGCTCTGCCCATCTCAACCAGTGAAAAACGCGCCAATAAATAACCAGGAAACAAAGGTTCTATCCACCACACCCGGCCTCGCCGCGTCGTTTTTTGATATTTAAGACGCGGCAAAAAAACCTCCACTCCATCAAGTCGTCGCAAATTAGCCGCCGCCAATTTCTCGCGCTTCAACTGCGTTCTAAGAACATACCAAGCTGCTTGATCGTTCATAAGTTTAGCGTCCTAGAAATTTCTGGATGATTGGCAATAAAATGCGCGACCGCTTCGACCACCGGCCCAATCTCTCCAACCGCCCCGCATAAAAGTCCGACTTCGCATCACCGGGCATTTTGTGGACCATCGCTTTCAAATTTGCGAGTTTCTCCTCACCACTCGCTAGGTGCGGCCTCACCTGCTCCTTTATGAATCCTCCCACCAATTGCTTGAGTTCCACATCAGGCTCGTAATACACCCGGCGACCGAGTTCTCCCTCGACTTCCCGGACCGCACCCAGCTTTCGAAGCATTTTAAGTCCTTGGCTTGTAGAACCTTTACTAATTCCCAGACGGCTCACCAAGTCGTCCAGCGACAGAGCCTCTTGCGTGACATAAAGAAGACCGTAGATCTCCCCAATTGACTTTGGAAGACCTAGCATCTTGACCCCATCACAAAAGAAACCAATGACCTGAGCTTCAAATTCGCTCAAACCAGTTTTTTCACCCACCTCGCCAGACATGACGTAATGGTAGTTTAAAAACTACTAGTGTTCAATTTAAAATGAATTAACTTACTTCTCAGGGATCTTTGGCTTTACCTCCTTGCCAGAGTCATCAACCGGATAATTTGCCCCACATTTCTCGAGCTCCTGGATCATATCGGCCATCATCTTTTTCAGCAAAGTCGATTTTACAGCCGCCAAGTTCCGCTCCTCGAATGGATCGTTCGCCAGATGATAAACCTCATAATTTCCACCACTAAACTGCACTCGATTACCTGTGGTCTTCGTCTCAGGCAGTGCATGATAAATCACCTTATAAT
>KB912097.1 GCA_000383735.1 Verrucomicrobia bacterium SCGC AAA164-M04 | reverse complement strand
CTTGTTGAGGGTCGCACCTTCTTCAATACAGTAGAGATACTGACTTCCTCGTAAGAGCATTTGCTTGCCGACCAGAGCGGCCGAGGCGCGAAACTCATCATCCAGCTTATTGGTAGCTAGAACTTCAAACTCCTTACCACGTTTAAGAACAAGCGTGACGCCATTTCTTCCGGTAAGATAAACTCGTCCAGCTGCCCCCACCGGAGACGAATAAACATTCGCAATGGAAGGAAGACGAGTCGACCCGATTAACTCGTCCCCTGTTTTGGCATCCAGAACTGAATAAAGACTCTGATTGGATTTCAGGAATCCCAACATGCCATCGTAAAGAATTGGCGATGGAATATAAGGAGTGTTTTTTGACTTACTCCAAACGATTTCTTCGCTTCCGTTGATATCACCCTTTGCTGAAAGCGGAAGAGCCAACAGGGAATACCCCGAATAGCCACTCATACAATAAACCCGCTCACCATCTGTGACCGGGCAAGGGATCGTATTTTGCGAAAGTCCGCCGCATTGCCAAATGATCGCTCCGGTTTCCAGATCGTAACTTCGAACAAGATTATCCCCGCAAGTGACGACCTGCGTTTTCCCCTGATAAGGGACAATGAGAGGGGTCGACCATCCATTCGGTTCATCCCGCTCTTTTTTCCAGAGGGGCTCCCCAGACGTCGCATCGAGCGCTTCAATTGTCGACTGCCCCTTATGATCGCGTAAGATGATTACCTTATTATCGTGAACGACAGGTGAACATCCTTCTCCGAGACTGGCGCCAACTTTCGCCCTTCCAAGGTCCTTGCTCCAAAGTTTTTTCCCGTCCAAATCGAAACAGTAAAGACCAGCTGAGCCAAACCAGCAGTAGAGACGTTTGCCATTTGTAAAGGGAGAAGCCGAGGCAAAGGAGTTGTCTTTGTGATGTCCTTCATGCGGAACCAAATCAGTGGCCGCTCTTCGCCAGATTTCCTTCCCGGTTTTTCGGTCGAGGCACAGGACGACGAAACTGTATTTCGTATTGGGATGTTTGATTCCAAAAACCCGCTCGGGTTGGTCTTCGGGTTTAGGCAAGGACGCATCAACCTCTCCGGTATTCACCGAGGAAAGTAGGAAAATTTTATTACCCCAAACCACAGGACTGGAGACGCCTCGTCCATCAATAGGGACTTTCCACCTGATATTTTCAGA
>KB912096.1 GCA_000383735.1 Verrucomicrobia bacterium SCGC AAA164-M04 | reverse complement strand
CCTACGAAAACCCGGCAGGGGAAGAAACGCTGTGGCTTGAGGTGATGTATCCACCGGAGGTGATGGCGGAGCTTCGCCCTAAGCTCACCAAGATCTACGCCATGCTTAAAATTGGTGGCGATTTATCCCTTGCAGAACACCTCACGGTTGATCGGATCGACTTCGGAGAGTTTGGCAATTCTCGGCCCTTTCGGATTCGCATCACGAACCTTTTCAACGGAAACTCAGATTACTACTACGTCAAACATTCCGACGCCTCGCGACTCTTTGGTTTAGAGTTAGAGCATATTCTTTCTCCGAACCGTATCAACTACCTCGTCAACGGGAACACCCTCATCGAAGAACACATCGCCGGACTCCCTGGCGATGTTTTTATCCGGGACCACCTCGATGATCCGCACCTCAACCACGTACGGGTTGCCAAAGAGTTCGTAAAATTTGGCGAGCGATGTTTTGTCCGCCTCCTCGGTGACATGCGCACCGTGAACTACGTCGTCGACATCACGCCGGACTTTGAGGAAGTGCAATACCGAGTCCGCCCTATTGATTTTGATCAACAATCTTACGAAGGCGGGATCTCAATCTACCGCGCGCACATGTTCCCTGATAATAAACCAGTCGAGGAACTGGTGCGCGCGCACCTCAATAATCAGACGATCCTGCAGTATCGTGCGGAGGAACACCTCCAAATGTCACGCCGAGCCAAGGTGGAACGTAACCGACTTAAAGCCATCTTGACCGTCATGAATCGAACCGAGGTCGCTCCTGACGATCATGTCGTCGCCTTGCGAGACTCGCTGGTAGAACGCTACGGGTCACATGCCTTCGAGGCCTGTGAAACGATGGGCGCGCTCACCGCGACCCACCTCCAAAAGGTTCTGAAGCTTACTCCACCGCGAAGGTGACAAAGCAATCCTTGGTGCCCAACTTCTCCTCGTTAGCCATCCAGGTCATGCGGAAGGAATTGTAAAGTGGGCCTTTTGTTTTCACATCGATCCGGCCGGCCTTGTCCCTGCCATTCTCGATGACGACAGACTTCCCCAAGATCCCTTCAGATTTAACCTCAATTTCGCTCGCCCCTTCGCCGAGAAATTCCTCGCTCGTGACATCGTCCTCAACTTCGTGAAATTTGACTCTCACGCTCTTGCCATCTTTCAGGCGCTTCGCCTTGATGTAGTCCGACCCCACCTTC
>KB912095.1 GCA_000383735.1 Verrucomicrobia bacterium SCGC AAA164-M04 | reverse complement strand
TGGGGAAGGGGATAAGAATGAAATTTACGAGGTTCGTTTCGAGGGGAATCGCAGCCTAAAAAATGCCGACTTACGAAAGGAGATGGCGACTAAAGAGAAGGGGTGGTTTTCATTTCTACAGAAGTCAAACCGCCTCAGCTCCCTAACTCTTGATGAAGATATTGCCAACCTCCAGGATTTTTATAAAAGCGAGGGGTTCTGGCGGGCGCGCGTTGGTTCGCCAAAGCGAATTCCGCGTAGGGGAGGGGGGATCGATTTGGTCATCCCGATTGTGGAAGGACCCCGTTACATTGTGAATGATATCACTTTCCCTGATATCAAGATTTTCAAGAGGGAAGAACTCATGCCCGCGCTGAGTCTTATCGGAAATATGCCGTATTCATCCAAGAAAATGAGGGATGATATTCGAATGGTTCGTAGTTATTATGGTTCACGAGGGTATGCTGATGTCTCGGTCATTCCGGAGGTTAGGGAGCTGGAGGGCTCTAAGGTGGATATTCTCTATCGTATTACCACTGGGACGCGGAAGCGAGTTGGTCTAGTAAATATCGAGGGAAATACGAAGAGTCAGGAACGCGTGATTCGTCGTGAAGTTCCTATGCAACCAGGTGAATTCTATAATTCTGTGGACTTAGAAACGACGAAGCGTCGTCTCCAAAACTTGGGCTATTTTGAGGATGTTCAGGTGACTGGAGCTGCCAGTTCTCAAGATGGATATCGTGACGTGAACATTCTCGTCCAAGAGCAAAGAACAGGAACCATTAACTTTGGTCTCGGATTTAGTTCAATTGATAGAATTCTGGGGCGAATTAACCTTGAGCAATCAAATTTTGACATCACGAACTGGGGGCGTTTCACTGGAGCGGGACAGCGCTTTAGCGTGAATTTACAAGCTGGGTCCACCCGAACCGATTTTCGAGTTTCATTGGTGGAACCATGGTTCCTAGGGCAGAAACTTTCGCTCGGAACTGATCTTTACTATCGTGATCTCGTTTTTCTCAGCCCAGAGTATGATCAAAGAAATATTGGGGCTTCGGTTTTCCTACGTAAACCAGTCGGTCGCCGCAGTTACGTTAAAGGGGAATACCGGATCGAAACAGTCGAGATTGAGGCTGAGAGCGATACCACCCAAGCCTTCAAGGACGAGGAAGATGAATATCTTCGAAGCGCTCTTTCTTTGAATTATGTTTACGATAGTCGTGATAGCAACCAACTGCCTCGCCGTG
>KB912094.1 GCA_000383735.1 Verrucomicrobia bacterium SCGC AAA164-M04 | reverse complement strand
CGCTTTCTCATGGCAGTCGGGATATTACCGAATCCACCACCAGCGCCGGATCCATCTCCGTCACCCCAACCATCGCCGAAGTCATTTCCATCGCCAAAGTCAGTGCTTGGATCTGGAACGTCAATTTCTGGAATAGGAATAGCCGTGGGAGATGATGTATTGGCTGCGATGACCTTAGACATTGAAGCTGAAGGTGCAGCAGGTTTGCGCTCAATCTTTGTTTGAACTTTCTTTTGTTTCAGGTTTTCCTCGGCTTCGGGAGTCCCGTTATAGCTGACTAACTGCGGGATGTTCTTGGAAGGTAGGTTCATCGCGATGATCCAGAGGATCAGCCCGACGAGCACCATAAGTAAAAGAGCAATGACCAAGCTGGTGATGGTCGACATCCGTTGCTGGGCCGCGAGTCGGGCTTGGGCCTCTGGCGAAAGTTGCGCGTGTAAGCTCATAGAGTAATAACAGGGAAGGGTGTTTTGATGTCAGATTACTGCAGGACAGAAGCTGAAGTTTGGTTTGAAGAATAAAGGCAGTCTGTTGTTTGCACTGAGAACGATTGAACTAGGTGGTTTCTTAGAAAATACTCAATTTTACCGACCCCTTGAGATTTAGCCCCAAATTGGGCTTTTCGACAAAGAAAAAAGCCGCGCATCCCCAGATGCGCAGCTTTTGAAAAATAAAGAGAGAAAGTTTAGTTGGTCTTTGCTCCCGTAGCGGGAAGGAATCTGTAATAGGACTCAAGCATTAAGGTTGCGAGGCAGGCACGATAGTGACGACCGTAACCACCGTCTCCAGCAAAGGATCCCGCGACCGCATTGATCTTATTTCCACCACCAACAACCTTATAATAACCATCTTTATGTTGGTTATCGAGAACCTGATCGCGGAAAAGCTTGTTGTAGCGTTCCCACTCAGGTCCACCATTGTTAATCATGCACTGGACCGCATAGTAGTGGCCATAAAGATCTGAATCTGCAGTATTCCAATCAAATTTCATCTCCTTGTCCATAAAGCGGACGGCTTTGCGGGCAACTTTACTGGCGGAAGATTTCCAAATCTGGAAACAAAGAGCGCCGACAGCAGCAAGAGTAGTTCCGTCAGATCCACCGTGGACATTTGGGCCAGAGTATCCAATTGCTCCACTTGCCAGCTGGCATCGCTCGACGTAATCCAATCCTTTTTT
>KB912093.1 GCA_000383735.1 Verrucomicrobia bacterium SCGC AAA164-M04 | reverse complement strand
ACGGCCCCGGGTTTGTATGCGCCATGAACATTACCGAAAGTAGCAGCAAACATGAAGCGGCCGATCGGACTGAGAGTTTCATAAACCTGCATCATATCCTCAGGCGTCGTATAAAGTTTCTCGGCGGGAAGGCCTGAGGTGTCGTGACCATCTTCTTCGCCACCAACGCAGCCTGCTTCAATCTCAAGGATGATATTGAGCTCGACACACTCCTTGAGGAGTTCGGCGGAAATCTTCATATTCTCGTCGAGATCTACGACCGATCCATCGAACATGTGGGATTGGAAAAGTGGACCCTTACCTTCAGCAATCCGCTTGCGAGAGGCGTCAAGGAGAGGGCGAAGAAAGGAGTCGACCTTTTCGGGGTGGCAATGGTCCGTGTGGAGCGCAATCAGCACATCGTATTTCTCAGCGAGAGTGTGGACGGCTTCGGCAAGGACGATTGCTCCAAAAGCGGCGTCTCCAACGGCGGTGCCGGCTGCGAATTGGCCACCTCCGGTCGAAACTTGAATGATCCCATCAGACTTGGCCTCGGCAAAGGCTTTGAGAGCTCCGTTGGCAGTTGTGAGAGAGGTGATGTTGATGGCAGGATAGGCATATCCACCCTTTTGGGCGGCATCGAGCATCTGGGCGTACTGTTCTGGGGTCGCGACTGGCATTACTGCGAGGGAGTTACCCTAGATCGGTGAAACTGGCAAGGATGGTCTTGTGCCATCCCCTAAACCCTAAGCTGGTGCTTTCAAGAAGGTCTCACTAGGCTTCTGGCATGAGCATCCTTGGAGTAATTTTTCTTTTGGCTCTCGGATATTTCTGTTCTTCGAATCGTAAGGCAATTTCTTGGCGGACGGTGGGCGGGGCATTTTTGATTCAGGTGATTTTAGCGGTGTTTGTCTTGGCGACACCTTGGGGTGTTAAGGCTCTGCAATGGCTAACGATGCGGGTGAGTGACCTGATTGGAGCGGGTGAGAAAGGGATTTCTTTTTTGTTTGGACCGCTATCCGATGGTGGCGGGGGAGTTGGTTGGATCTTTGCTTTTAAGGTTTTGCCGGTGATTATCTTTTTCTCCTCTCTAATTGCTGTTCTCTATCACCTGAGGATTATGCAGCTGGTGATTCTTTTGGTGGGTGGAGGCTTGCGAAAGGTGCTGGGAACGAGTCGGGCAGAATCGTTTTCGGCTGCGGCAAATATTTTTGTGGGGCAAACTGAGGCTCCCTTGGTGATTCGTCCTTATCTTCCGAAAATGACGAGTTCGGAATTATTCGCGGTGATGGTGGGTGGTCTAGCAAGTATTGCGGGTTCGGTTTTGGCTGGTTATGCTGGTTTGGGAGCAAGGATGGATCATTTGATCGCAGCCTGCTTCATGGCAGCGCCGGGAGGCTTGCTTTTTGCGAAGCTCATTATGCCGGAGACGGAGGAGGTGGATGACAGCAGAATCGAATTGGCGGAAGGCGAGGATCAGCCGGTCAATGTTATCGACGCAGCGGCTCTGGGAGCTTCGAGTGGATTGAAGCTCGCTCTAAACGTGGGGGCAATGCTTCTCGCGTTCGTGGGGTTAATTGCGCTGGCGAATCTCTTTTTTGGAGAAGTAGGTGGTTGGTTTGGCGATCCTCAATTCAGTCTTGAAAAATTACTCGGATGGTTTTTTGCGCCAGTCGCCTATTTGCTCGGAGTGAATGGTAGTGAAATCCAGCAGGCTGGAAGTCTCATCGGCCAGAAGTTGGTGATGAATGAGTTCATTGCCTTCGCGAGGTTTTCGGAAATAAAGGAAGGATTAAGTGTGAAAACTCAAGGTATTGTGACCTTTGCCTTATGTGGGTTCGCTAATCTTTCCTCGATCGCTATCTTACTGGGTGGGTTGGGGGTAATGGCTCCAGGGCGAAGAAAGGAAATTGCCCAGCTTGGTTTGAAAGCAGTTTTCGCCGCAACCCTCGCCAATTTGATGAGCGCAGCTTTAGCCGGGCTTCTTTTATAGCTTCAAATTCCATTGGGCTTTTGATCTTTCGTACTGTCAGACTGCAGATTTTAAGGCATTTTACGCGGGTATGAGCCGCACACTCGCAATCGTTCTAGGGATAATTTTATCAGTTCAAGCGTTTGGTGACGTTGTCATCAACGAAATCTCTACGTCTCACATACCCCGAAATTTACGATGGGATGAAAATGATCAAGCGTATCCAGGATCGGGCCCAGCATGGTGGTCCGAATCTTTCGATGACTCAAGATGGCAGTCGGGTAAGCTACCAATGGGATATTCGCTTGGTAGTATTGCCACCGATCTGGGGTCAGGGCTGAGAAGTATTTCACCATCATTCTACGTGCGGAAGGATTTTGAAGCATCGACTTCAGAGGCGGCATCGTCGGCTCCCATGGTTCTAAGAATTAACTACAACGATGGTTTTATTGCGTGGATCAACGGGGTGGAGGTAGCTCGAGGAAATATGGGGGCGGCAAAGGCTCACATTTACCATGACCAGTTATCTCATCGGGGGAGCACGTTGGGTACGAATAGTGAATCGATTACTTTGCCGATCGCTTCAGAATTATTAATCCGAGGTAAAAATGTTATCGCGGTTCAGGTTAACAATTACACGCTGACGAGTAATATGCGTCTTGAGATGTCGCTCCGGATCGATGAACCCTCTGGGGCTGATCCTCAGCTTTTTTCTTCGGGTGGTGCTGTGACTTATCTTCCTGGGTTGCGTGAACCTAGCTCAGGCTTGGTTGACCCTGTCACTTCCCCGGATGATCCTTCGGATTGGATCGAGCTTTATAATAATGGGGAGGAGTCAGTGGACCTCGGGGGGTGGAGTCTAAGTGATGAATTGCTGGAGCCACTTAAGTGGAGTTTTCCGGTAGGGACGACAATCCCAGCGGGAGAGTATTTAGTCGTTTTGGCGGATGATCCGGATACTCCGATCGTGGGAGGAGATTTTCTGCACACGAATTTTAAGTTGGCCTCAGGAGGCGAGTATTTGGGCCTTTATGATAGTGAGGGAAATCCAGTTTCTGAGATTTTGCCCAAGTATCCAAAACAGTTTCCAAATTATAGTTTCGGTCTTACAGGAGATGGGCAATGGCGATATTTTCAGACTCCTAGTCCGGGACAGTCAAATTTTGGAGATGAGTTTGTTGGGAAAGCTGATGCTCCTAATTTTAGTCAAAAGGGTGGTNTTTATGATAGCGCGCTTGCGGTGACGCTTAGCTCGATGACGCCAGGGGCGACAATCCGCTACACCACTGATGGGAGTGAGCCGACGCTTGAGAATGGGAGTGACTATACCCTGCCGCTTTCGCTCAGTCCGATCAATTCACGACGTGGACACGTCATTCGAGCTCGTTCATTTCGCGATGGTTTCATCGCTTCAAATATCAAAACTAATACCTTCTTGATTAATCAAGATCCACGAGTCCGGACTGGTCCGGCTTTAGTTTATGCAGGTGATCCTGAGCGTGCTCTTTATGATCCATTCGGGGTGTTGGCGATTAATGGGGGATCATATCCTAATAGGCAATGGCGACCCTCTGGTAAGACTGATTATAATAATGTCATAAATCGCGGGCGTGCCTATGAGCGCCCGATTCATGCTGAATATTATTTTCAAGATGGGACTGCAGGTTTCCGATCAGACGTAGGGCTGAGAATTGCCGCTAGTTCGTATTCTCGCCCTAGGATGCAGTTGACCCAGACATCAGCTTCACCTTGGCCTGATTCAGCGGTTCAGAAGCCTTCGTTCAACCTATACTTCCGCGATGACTATGGGAACCCGTCAGTAAGTCTTCCTTTGAACGGTCCAGCGCGGACCTTTAGTGGATATGAAAGATTTCGGATTCGGGCAGGAAAAAATGATATTCGTAATCCCTTCATTATCGATGAGTTGTTTCGTCGTCTTAGCTCAGATATGGGGAATGGTGCGAGTCTTGGCGTTATCAATAGCCTGTACGTGAATGGTAGTCTTAAAGGATATTACAATATGGTAGAGCGTCTCCGTGAACCATTTTTCAGGTCATTGCACAGTGCTAATGACGGTGCCCAATGGGACGTTCTTCAGTATGAGGGAAATGATAATATTGCGGAAGGTGATAAGACGGCTTGGGACGACATGATTAGTCGTTTAAATGCAGCCATAACTACCCAGAACTGGGAAAAGGTGCTTGAGGTGGCGGACGTCGAAAATATGGCGAATTACTACCTTCTTAATATTTACGGAGCCACATGGGATTGGCCCCATAATAATTGGGTCGCTGCCAAAGAGCGATCATCTGAGGGCCGGTATCGGCTTTATGTTTGGGATGCCGAAGGCGCTATGAATAATGCCGGGAATCGTCCGGTTTCTCAGGAGATGATTCGTAATTATATCGTGGGCACTTCCACAGGTCAGAATGGTCAGACTGGGACGCGAGGGGAACTGCGTGATCTATGGCGGGGTCTTAATCGATGGGAGGAATTTCGATTATTGTTTGCTGACCAGATTCAGAAACACCTTTTTAATGGTGGGATTTTGGATGATAGGGATCAGTCGAATTCTCATATCCGAAAACGCTTTGACGGGTTGAAAGGTGAATTTGAGAGCTTACTTCGCTTGATCGAAAATCAGGCTGTTGACACGGGTAAAGTTCTTCGGTGGATCAATCCTTCGATCGGTCGGCGTCGATACCTTTTTGGTCCAGTGCGTCAAGATTTCCGCGATAATAATCTATGGCCTGAAATTGTGCCACCTACCTTTAGTCAGTTTGGAGGAACAGTGTCCGAAGGATATCCGCTGCTTATTACTAATGACGATACTAAGCTCTACTATACCACTGATGGATCGGATCCGAGGATGCTAGGTGGGACTCCCAATCCGAATGCAATCTCGCAAACTGGGGGTCTACAGGAAGAGGTGTTGATTGAGGAAGGATCGATTTGGAAACACAACGCCACAAATGGAAATTTGGGAACAGAGTGGCGCTTGTTAAACTACGATGATAGTGAATGGCAAAGTGGTCCGGCTCCTCTCGGATATGGCGGAATTTCAAGTGGTGGCGTGACGATTAAAATTGAAACTGAGGTGAATAGTGCGCGTCCACGGCAACCGACCAGCTACTTCCGTAAAGCTTTTGAAATTGATGATCCTGCGGCATACCTTTCTCTTTCGGCGAACCTTCTAGTTGACGGGGGAATCGTGATTTTTGTGAACGGTATAGAGGCCTTTCGTGGATCTAATTTGCCCACTCAAACGGATTATTCGACCGTCCCGACGTCTGATACGGATGATGGGAATGAGGCTGATTATCGAGCCTATCCGATTGACCCAAATCTTCTAGTGAGCGGCTCAAATATAATCGTGATCGAACTCCATAATTCCCCAGGCAATAGTGACATGGCCTTGGATATCGGGTTGAGCGGTGAGCGCGCTGCCAATGGGAATCTGCCATTTTTCGTGAATGAGCCAATTACGGTGAAGGCTCGTAGTTTTGAAAATGGTAAATGGAGCGCGGTCACTTCATCTCGCTTTACAGTCGATTCGGTGCCAGCGACCTCTCAGAATTTAGCAGTTTCTGAGATGCTCTATAATCCGGTTGGAGCAAATCAGGTCGAGGCTAATGCTGGTTTTGATGATGGTGATTTTTTTGAGTTCATTCGCTTGGTGAATTTCTCACAGGAAAATATTGATCTGAGTTCGGTCCGCCTCACTGATGGTATTATTTTTGATTTTTCTGAGTCACTTATTCGTGTTCTTGGCCCGGGAGAGAAACTTCTTCTGGTTAAGAGCATCGACGCCTTCCGTATCCGTTTCGGAACTGATTTTGATGGACTGATTGCCGGTGAATATTCGGGCCAGCTTTCGAATGGTGGAGAACAGCTGAGGATAATTGGGCAGGAGGATTCTGTCATTCATGAGTTTTCCTATAATAATTCTTCGCCGTGGCCTGATCTTTCTAATCTCGATGGATATTCCATTCAGATCATTGATCGAGGGGGCGATCATGGTGAACCAGCTAACTGGAAGATTTCGGGTTCTCAAGGTGGCTCTCCCGGTGGGCGGCTGGATTTTTCTTCATGGCAGGCCGCTGTCTTTTCGGGGGCAGATTTGCTGAATCCTACAATTTCTAGTGAGAATTCCGACCCTGACGGTGATGGTTGGAGTAATTTCTTTGAGTTTGCCTTAGGTTCACTTCCTTTTGATTCAGCGAGCTCGCCTGGGAAGCTAGCCAGTGAAATCAGGGAGATCGATGGTGAGAGCTACCTCACCGTGACTATTACTCGCGCCCCCGGAGAGAGAGCGGCTAGGGTGGCCGCACAAGTGAGTGGCGATCTTTCTAGTTGGACCGATGAAGGGATCTTAGTGCTTCCCGAGTTAATTTCTGAAGACGGCTCAGTGACTTCTACCTATCGTCACCCGCTATCGATTGGGAAGGGCGATGCTTACCTCCGACTCAAGGCGATTTCGGAGTAGGTGTTATCGATCCAGTGAGATCGCTTCGGCGTAAGCGAGTTCACCAGTTCTGCCATTATAATATTGAAAAATTATTTGTGGGTGGGGGTAGGCGACCAAGCGTTTATTTCCCAGTTTTTGAGGCATATTAAAGACATTGTTCACTTGGACGACACAGAAGTAGGGGTAAAGCCGCTGGAGTCTTTCGAGGTCGGGAAGGATGTAAGAGCTCCAGCGGATGTCGCATTTGCGCGGACCCCAGTCGAAGATGCCAGTAGCGGGCCGATTCATTTCGTCATTCTTGGGGACGTGATTCACACTATTGTGCGGGCCACAACAGAACTCCCATACATTGTCAGTAATTTTGATAGCGAAGCTATTGTGGAGGTCTCCGGTCATAACAAAAACTTTTTTCCCGAGCTTGTCCCACTCGTTAATCAATTGTTCGCGTTCATCCAGAAAGCCGGTCCACGCTTCTTCTTTGTTTTTAGCGGCTTCAAAACCACCCGCGCCACTGTGAGGAATCATAAAGGGGACAGTGGAGGTGAGGAAAAAGAAATCAGCATCACTTTCCTTCATCGATTTGAGTAGCCACTCGCGTTGTGTCTTTCCAAGCATGGAGACTCCTTCCTTACCGCGATTTGCTACGTCGTGCATGTCTCTTGAGCCCCGGGTGTCGAGGAGAAAGAATTCGCAATTGGCGACGCGAAATTTCCCAAAGGAACTTCGTCCGATTGAGTAAGTAACTTCATCGCTTACCTTTGCTGGCATGTGGAGCTCCAGGGTGTGGGCGTCGATGACTTTGGTTATTTGGTAAACATAGGAATTCTTATGCCCATCGTCGTTGTCAAACTTTAGGTTGTTGACACCAGCTTCGGGAGTGCCCCAGTGAACGTGAAGCG
The DNA here is from genome assembly GCA_000383735.1 of Verrucomicrobia bacterium SCGC AAA164-M04. The sequence continues at coordinate 39,348 of KB912093.1, read as the reverse complement.
TCCCCATCCTATCAATTGGGAGTTTCGTAAAATCGGTGGAAGAATCGACGAGGAGCTTGCTGCCCGCGGTCATTTTTCCACGGGCAGCGTGGACCCTGCGGGAATGTTCTACGGGGTTGGCCCAGCCAAGGTAGTCGAACCAAGCCCGGGTTCCGATATCGCGAAATACGGTTCGGCGGTGACGTTTGCCAATTTCGGCTGAGCCCCAAATATCGTTTACGAGCTCGTGATCATCGAAGGTGAAATAGCTGGGAACGTTACGATGCCACTGAGCTAGTTCATTTCCCCGACTGAGGTAGAGTTTGTAGTTTTCCCAGACCCCGACGATTGAGGGCATAGTTTTCACGGTTGGTGGCAGGGTATCTTGTCCTTGAATGAGGCGCCACGCTTCGGATGGGTATGTGCGGAGCTCCTCGTAAAGCCAGTCACCATTCATAATGTGGAAGTGAGTTTTATCAGCCCAGTCTTGATTGAGGTTTTCGTAGACTGGTGAGCGGTGGCCGATTCCGTGAAGCGGGTTTTGGTTTGCACAGGATCCGACTTCAAATCGGAAGTTGAAGAGGCCTTTTGGATTATGTTTGGGGTTTCGGCTTTCTTCCGCCGAGGGCAAGGTTAAGAAAGTCCCAGGAAGGCCGTGAGGATTGTCTTTTACGAAAATCTGGTAGTGGTAGCGGGTATCTCCTTTGAGACCTATCAAATTAGCAACGCCAGTGTTGTCTCGATCGATCTCGGTTTTTGCGGGAAGGCTAGAATGAGCCAATTGAGACGGCTCCGTTCCAAATTTCACAATAAACTCGCCGGGTTCAGAAGTCCGGCCCCAAACGGCGACTGAGCTACTGGTTGGTTTCCCCAGCATCGGGCCGTGGGTGAGCCTGATGGGGTCTCGATAGGCTTGAGCTTGCAGAAATAGAGTGATGGTAAGAAGTGAAACGAGTTTCAACATATCGATAGGGTGACAGATTAAGGACAGAATGCACCGAGATTTCGATGTCGACATAATCTTGCCCGTTGCACGGGAGACGGGTAGTTTTGCGATATGGCATTCACGGTGGCCAAAGCATTTGACCTTATTTCGGTGGCTCACGAGCGTGGACGACTTGCGCATGCTTTTTTGGTGACAGGCGCTAAGGGCGGCGGGAAGGAAGATTTGGCCGCAAAGATGGCGCACCTTCTCAATGGTAAGCAGGATGAGGGAGATGATCTTTGGGGAGATCCTGTTGAGGTTGAGGCTCCTCTACTTGCTGAACAAGAAGGAGAATATATCCGCGTGGTCCGTCCTCGGTCCAAGTCCCGAAAGATTGCGGTGGATGATATTCGTGCTCTTGAAAAGATGATGAACCAATCATCCCCTGAGGGGACATGGAAGATTGGGGTGATTGTAGAGGCCGATAGGATGGGCGACTCAGCAGCCAATGCTTTTTTAAAGACCTTAGAAGAACCTCCTCGCGAAAGTATTCTACTTCTACTCTCAAGCGAACCCGAGAAGTTACTAGCCACTATTTGGTCGCGTTGTGTTCATATTGCATTGGCGGCGACACCGGGGGCCGAAAGGCCGGAGCAGGTAGAGCGGATCTTGCCACTTCTGGAAAGTGTTACCCGGGACGGGATTGGTGAATTAGAAACAGGGTTAGCCGTCAAAGCAGGGCTCGAAAATCTGCTCCGCGACCGCAAGGTTGAAATCGAAAGGGGATATGCCGCCTTGTTGAAGGAAGACAAGGTGAAGTATCAAAAGATTGTTGATTCGAAGTGGATAGACGATCGGGAAAAAATGTATTTAGCGCAAGCTTCTGCAGATTACTTGGGAGAGCGGGCTCTGATGATTGAGACTATTCATGCTTGGGTTGGTGATTTACTCCGTTTGAAGGCCGGTGGCGAAGGTCTGGAGTTTCCTGAGCATGAAGAGGTGATGAAAAAAGCGGTGGAGGATGAAGATTTAGACGTGCTTTTGCGACGGGTTGCGGCCATGGAAGAGCTGCGACGCTTATTGGAAACAAATGTCGTGGAAGCGCTCTTACTTGAGGTTTCCTTGATGAATACCTTTGGAAAGATTACCGCATGAAAAGAGATAAGTCATTTGTCGACCATATCCGCGTTCACTGTCGTGCCGGGAATGGTGGACACGGAGCGGTAAGTTTTCGTAAAGAAAAATTTGTCCCCCGAGGAGGCCCCGATGGTGGTGATGGTGGGAATGGTGGCAAAGTGAAGTTGATAGTCGATGGGAACACCGACAATCTTCGTAATTTCCATTACGACCCGAAGCTGTATGCAGAAGATGGAGCCCATGGGCAAAGTTGGAAGCGGCATGGACGAGACGGGAAAACTAAGATTGGGCGGGTTCCTCCAGGAACGGTTATTTATCGTAGCCCAGCCTTTGATGTTCAGGAAGCGGTCGAGATGGAGCGGAGCGAGGAAGGGGTTGATCTTGTTCCGGTATGCGATTTGACTGAGGAAGGGCAGGAGTTTGTTTTGCTGGAACCGGGGAAGGGCGGACGAGGAAACTTTCATTTTCGGAGCGCTACGAATCAGGTCCCACAGGAGCGAGAGCTTGGAACTGAAGGAGATCAGGGAGTCTTTTACTTCGAACTTCGGAGAATCGCAGATGTTGGTTTGGTTGGATTTCCAAATGCTGGAAAATCGACTCTCCTGGGAAAGATTTCAGCGAAACAGCCTAAGGTTGCATCGTATCCATTCACGACATTAACTCCCCAAATCGGTGTCGTGACTCTTGATGGTCAGAAGCGGTGTACAGTTGCTGATATTCCAGGGTTGATTGAGGGGGCCCATGACAATCGTGGACTTGGTCATGAATTTTTGCGCCACATTACTCGCTGTCGGGTGTTGCTTTTTGTGGTCGATATTCCGGGAAGCGAGCTCCGTGATCCGATTGAGGATATCCAAACCTTGCGAACCGAGATCAAACTGTATGACGAAGATCTAGCAAAATTTCCATGGATGGTTGTTGCCAACAAGATGGATCTTGAGGGTGCCGAAGAGAACCTTGCGATCTTTAAGAATCGGTTTCCTAAGATTCCAATCGTTCCGATTTCAGCAATGGAAGGCGAGGGGCTAGATGAGCTGAAGGTAGAGATGTCTCGGATTCTCGATTCGAGTGATGAGTGATCTGCTTTTCGTTTATGGAGCCCTGCGGAAAGGAGCTTCGAACGACTGGCGGATGGAGGATGCCCGCTGTTTGGGATCGGTCGAAGTGCCAGGAACGCTGGTAAAGATTGATTGGTATCCGGGGCTTGTTTTAAAAGGGGACACCCGAGTGAAGGGTGAGGTTTACGAAGTTGGGGCGGATTTACTCAAGAAACTCGATAAATTTGAGGGGATGGGTTCTCAAAATGAGGTGGAAGATGAGTATCACCGAATCCGAACTGACGTTTTGTTAAACCAGAGGCCTACAAAAGTTTGGATTTATGAATGGTTGAAAGGAATCGAAGATTACGAGGTCGTCCATTCAGGAGATTGGCTGTCGGCTATGGAATCTGATTCTTAACCCATAAAAGCTAGTTAGCCGAACTTTGATAGGTGTTTCACGGAGTCAAAATATTAAGCTTCTTTCGCTTCATCGAGACGAGGGTGTTCGTTGAGAAGATCTTTCCGGTTGAGCCCTTTGCCTCGGTTCATTTTATCCATTTCACGTAGCGTGGCTTCCATCCCGTGAACGGCGGCGAGGACGTCAAGAGTATGGCCGGTTTCGGAAATCGTGTGCATATTACGAATTGGGAACCCGATAGAGGTGGCAGCACTGTCAACTCCAGCAAGGGAAGCAGCCATTGCGTCGGTCCCTGTGTCGCGACCAGCGAAGTCAATCTGATAGGGGATGTTTGCTTTTCGGCAGGCCTTTTCAATAATGCTGTTGATATAGGCACTAGTGATGGAGCCGTTGGTGAGGCTGAATCCTTTTCCCATACTGAGATTGTTCATTCGCTTTGCCGAAAGGCCGGGCGCCGCGTCATAGTCGTGATTGACGTCGGCTCCGATAAGGATATCTGGCTTCATTTCCCCGGCAATGGCAGCGGCTCCCATGCGTCCGATTTCTTCGTGCGTGGCGATGGTGTGAAGAACTCGAATGTTTTTGAGAGGTTTTTTGGCAAGAAGCTTTGCAAGCTCTGCAACCATGAAGCAGGCTGCGTTGGTGGCGAAGAAGATGGTCACGACACCTCAGGCCTTCCCGCCGAGAAACTTTATACGACGCCTGAGGATATGATGCAGGTTTATGAAACTCTCAGTCCGATCGGCCGCTTCATGTTTGCTGCTACTTTCGGTAATGTTCATGGCGCATACAAACCCGGGGCCGTTAAGCTCAAGCCTACTATTCTCCGTGACGGACAAAAAGTCGTCATGGACAAGTATGGTGAAGAGGCCGAGATGGACCTCGTCTTCCATGGTGGTTCCGGAACCTCTCCTCAGGACCTCCAAGAAACCCTCGACTACGGTGTGATCAAAATGAATATCGACACCGACACCCAGTATGCCTTTTCACGCCCCATCGTTACCCACATGTGTGAGAATATCGAAGGCGTGCTCAAGATCGACGGCGAAGTTGGCAATAAGAAATGCTATGATCCACGCAGCTACCTCAAGAAAGCCGAACAATCCCTTTGCGATCGTATGAAACAAGCTTGCGACGAACTCCGCTCGTCTGGCAACAGCATCTACTCTGCTTAGACCCCTTAAAATTTAATTTTTCAAAGGGCCCGCTAGCGAGCGGGCCCTTTTCAATTCATCTCACCCCCCTCCCGCAATGACCGACTCCCAAGAAGCACAGTCTCCCGCCGCAAAAAAGCAGGACAATCCACTGACCGATATCATCGTCAACGTCATTCTCCCTGTGCTTATCCTCAGTCATTGCAGTAAAGATGGTGAAAAAGCCTGGCATCTTGGCCCTTATGTCGCGATGGGACTCGCCATTGCCATCCCGCTTGCTTATGGGGTATGGCACTTTATTCAGCACAAAAAACTCAACACTTTTTCAGCAGTCGGTGTTTTTAACGTTCTTCTCACCGGACTCATTACCATCTATCTCTTTTCCGATAATGATCCCGGGACCCGTAAAAACGCCCCTCTTCTCTTCGGAATTAAAGAAGCTGTTCAACCTCTGATCCTCGGCTCACTTTTCCTAATCACACATCGGTCCACCACGCCGCTTTTTAACGCCTTCGTCTACAATGACGCAATCTTCGACCACGGACGGATCAACCAGAAGGTTAAGGAAAACGGTAAGAAGACCGAACTAGAAAAACTTCTCTGGTCCTCCACTATCCTTTTTTTTGGTTCCTTCTGCCTCTCAGCCGCTATGAACCTTGGACTCGCTTATTACTTTCTTAATGATCTAGACCCTACCGCTGAAAACTGGAAGGAACTTTACAATAAAGACGTTGGGCGCATCACCGGTTGGGGCTTTCTGGTCATCGGTGTTCCCCTTCTCGTAATCGGCGGATTCATCCTTGGCCGAATGATTAAGGGCCTCAAAGCCCTCACGGGACTCGAGACCGATAAAATCCTACAAGCACGATAGCAAAGCCTCTCATTCGATCCTCCTCAAGGTTAGGAGGCGGAATTCCATCGCTTCATTACCCGGAATCTTGAGTGCCTCCAGGACAAGCTCGCCTTCGCCTTTGGTAAGCTCTATCCGACCCACCTTCAAACGCGCCCAATCTTTTGTGTAAGATTCATTTCGGGGAGAACGGTCTTCTCCAGCCCCCAATTTTGGAACATCATGGGCATTCGGAATAACAAAATCTAGCTCGTCCCCTTTAAATGAGAGCCGATACTTTGCCCCTCCACTCTTGGTGGCATAAAAAATTTCTACCTCAAAGGCTCCGGACTCCCCTGCTTCCGCCTTCCAAGTGATCCGATCATCGATTGAGTTCCAACTCTCAAAGTAGGAATCGTTTGGAAACCGATTTGAGCGCTTCAAACCACCCGTTGCTACAGCATCCCTAGCGGGTAGCTGAGTCAGCTTTGAACCCGGATGAGCAATCACAAAACCCCGCTCATCTTTTCCTCCTCCATATCCTGGGAGCACCTCCGTCTTATACTTAGCTAGAGCTTTCCTTAACTTACGGGAGACTTTTTCATTTTTGATTGGCTTAAGCTGCTCTGGATCTGAGGTCATATCAAAAAGCTCTCCTTTCGCACCTAGACGATAATTCTGAGATCGAACTCCAAACTTACTTTTCCACTGATTCACAAAGATCCGATCTTCCCATTCAGCCTCGGAGTTATTTATCAATGCTACTAAACTCTTTCCATCTAGAGGACTTGGCGGCAAGGCTTTGATTCCCGCTAACTCACAGAGGGTTGGCAGCAAATCGCGCACTGATGCGATTTGCTCAATCTGCCGTCCCTTCTTTATCCTACCTGGCCATTTAATGAATAAAGGGCTGCGACAACCACCTTCTTCAACTGATCCCTTCCGTCCCTTCATCCCACCATTCCAGCGTTTCCCATTTGGACCATTATCATGAAACCATACAATGATCGTATTTTTAGCCACCTTAAGTTGATCCAACTTCGCAAGAACTCGGCCAACGTTATAATCCAGATTTTCGCACATTGCTAAAGCACTCCGAAGATGTCGGTCTCCAGCTTTCATCTTGAGATTTTTATGAGTAAATCGCCCCCAGTATTCATCGGGGACTTGCATCGGTGAATGGGGTGTATTGTAAGGAAGATAGGCGAAAAACGGCTGACTCTTAGCCTTGGATTTTTCCATGAATTCCATCGCCTGGGTCGTGAAATCATCAATACAAAATCCCTTTCCTTCTACAATTTCTCCGTTTCGCTCAAGCATTGGTGAAAAATAATTCCCCCAATGGCCGCTACAAAAACCGTAAAACTCATCGAAACCTCTGCCATTAGGATGGTATGGAAATTGCATTCCATTATGCCATTTCCCAAAAGCTCCCGTCGCATAGCCTGACTTTTGAAAAAGGTCAGCGATCGTCATCTCATCAAGGTCCATTCGCTCTCCACCTGCGGAAGTTGAATAAACATTCGAACGGGGATGGTATCGCCCGGTTAGGAATTCCGCACGAGTTGGAGAACAGACCGGACATACAAAGAAGCGATGGAAACTCACTCCATCACGAGCCAACGAATCAATATTCGAAGTTTTAAGATCCTTGTTCCCCGAATGGCTTAAATCACCCCAACCCTGATCGTCGGAGAGAAAGACAACGATATTGGGGCGTGAGTCGGCACTCAGATTACCCAGTATGGAAAAAAGTAAGGATATCACGCTCAGCCGTTTCATTCGTAAATGATATCTTACCTTCCCCGCCAAAAAGAATACAAACTCTGGAATTTCCTTCTCGGCCAATTCTCTTTAGTCTCTTGTGCATGCAGCGAGCACTTCCTGTCATCGTCTTTGCCTTAGTTCTGATCTCAGCCCGTATCATCGGCGCCTTGAATTCAGAATCTCTTGGAAACCTTCAACCGTTTGGCTCCCTCTTTTTTTGCGGAATGGCGCTCTTTGGATTACGTGGAGTCATTCTCGCCAGCGCAACCTGGCTTCTCAGTTATCCAATCACCAGCATGATCCAAGGTTACCCTTTAGGATTGGAAATTTTGGTCCCCATAATCGGGTTTTCCGCAATGGTAGGCCTCGCTAATTTTTTCAAGAGTAGCTCTCCACTGAAAACCTTTACCGGTTCACTTTTAGGAGCTGTTATTTTTTATCTGATCACCAACGCCCTGAGCTGGGCCTTGGATCCACTCTACGCAACAAAGTCTCTTACAACGCTGGGGCAGGCTCTCTGGACAGGGCTTCCTGGATATGCTCCCACTTGGCTCTTCTTCCGAAATGGGATGATCGCACAAGTAGTCTTTAGTGGCGTGTTTTTGGTGGCGACCCAAAGAATTTCTTCCTATTCAGAAAAAAAGGCCACCAACGCTTACTCCTGAAGTTGGTTCACCCTCCACCCAAGATTTGCTAAAAAAATCGACCTGTCATTTGTGCCCTATCGCTCACTCTTCCCAGGACGTAAAACTCAGAACTATACTAGCCCCTTGGCGATCATGTTTTTGACTAGTTATGGGCAACAAAATCAGTGGCCTTTTTTTGCCATAGCATACAAAGCTCTCTCCCCTCGCCCTCACGGGAACTAAAAGTTTTGGCCGGAGGCTCGGACCAAACCAATTCAAACTCGGAGCCAAAAAGATCACGAAGTTTTTCCATAGTTATCCCAAAAGGTGGACCCTCCTCGCCTTCATGGTCTGGATTGAGGAAAAAAAATCCAAGAAGATGTCCACCTAATGGAATCAAAGACGCCATTACTGAGACATAATCCTGACGCCGGTCAATCGGGATAGCACAAAAACAAGTGTGCTCAAAAACCAAGTCATACTTCCCTTTCCAATCAAAGAGATCACCAACGCCCCAAGTCGTTTTATCTCGAAGAGATCTTTCTCTCGCCTTCCGAATTGCTTCCTCCGCGATATCCAAACCAAAGATCTCACTAGATGTGAGCTCTCCGATCAAATCGGCATCATACCCAAATCCACAACCTGGCACTAAGATTCTCGTTGCCTTCTCAACCACCCCCAGATGAGCGGCTAATAAAAAGGGAAGCCCCGGATGATGCTCCCCTTTCTCCCATGGAGTGTCGCCGGTCGCATATCGCTCGTTCCAGTCAACCGACATCGTTTAATTCGACGTCTTAGGGGGCTTTACCGCCGCGTCGGAGGCTCTGGTATTGTGAAATTCCTTTCACAATACCATTAGCGATTGCTTCTCGATAACTGCCTTCTTTTGTGCGCCCGCGCTCTTTCGAGTTTGAGACAAAGCCACCCTCAACAAGAATAGCGGGATTTTGGGCATGACGGACCACATAGTAACGAGCGTATTTGGCACCTCGGTTCACTGACTTGACCTCACCAAGCATCCCTCTCTGAACGGCTTCTGCGAGCGGCTTAGAGCGCGAAGAACAGTAGAAAGTTTCAAGTCCCGATACGTCTCTTTTCCAAGTAAAATTGTAGTGAATACTTACGAAGATCGAATTTGGAAAACGATTCCCAATTTTGGCCCTCCCAGGAAGGGTGATAAAATTATCACTGCGGCGAGTCATCACCGTTCGGAAACCTTGAGCCTTAAGCTTTTTCTCAACACGCATGGCGGTATCGAGAGCGAGCCACTTTTCGTAAACTTTCCCATAGCTACCTCCATTGTCACGCCCGCCATGACCAGCGTCGATCACCACTGTGTCAAAGGATCCAGCCGATGCCTGAAGAGTGAAAATTGAAAGTAGAATCAGTGAACAGAAGAATGATCTCATGAAGTGAAAGCTTTAACTTGGTTAATTTTTAAAAAATATTAATGATTTTAACAACCTCTTTTTGCGGGATTTCTCATGCTATTCGGGGCGTTCGGATGCTCCGCGAGCTTTTGAAGCCACTTTGGCCTCTTCCTCGGGATCATATTTTATTGCCCCAGCGACAACCACTTGGCCGTCTGTAAACTCGACAAACCTTGGTTTGCGGCCTGCAACCCTCTTAAAATACTCAGTTGAGGTGTGTTGACCGTCTTGGTCAACTGTCGCGTGAACGAAGACCTCCGGACCGGCCAAATACAGGACATGAAGCTGGTTTTGCCGGTCCAGTGCCATCAACGGCTTCACAAACCCAAGATATTCGCTAAGGCGGTAAGTCGACAGTGAGAGACCCGTATTGGTGTCCATCACCTGACTGTAAATAGCCGTCTTATTGCCATCGTTAAATGTCACAATATTATACTTACGCTTTGGATAAAGGCTATCCGGGACCCCAAAGGGGACGCTGTGGAGAGTGCTTCCCCCGCCCACCGTAAAGTGACCGGAATTAGAGGTATAGCTAACTTCTTCCACCCCAGGACGCCGAACATGCGCAGTCACCGCGAAGTTACCAACCTTAGCCACTCCAAACATACCGCTCAAGTTCACCCGGCGAGACATGCTACGGCCAGCGGGAATCACCGCTCTCTGGAAAACTTTGTTGTGGCGCTTCTGCATGGCTCGCCCCCCTGAATCCCGCATGCTGAAATCGAGCCAGCTATGAGCGATCGTACCCTCAAGTTTACTCGTGAAATCGAGCTCTCGTCCACTTCGATTTGTAATGGTCACAATCGCTGTAACAGGCTCATACTTAAGATATTGCCTCCGATCAACCTTCAGGGAAATACTTACCTGCCCTACTGCGACGAAAGTCGAAAGTGCTGTTAGCAGAAGAATCAAAAGGTTTTTCATTTACGCGGTAGTAGAAGTGAAGCGGTTACTGTGCCACGAGCAAAGGAAAAACTCCTCGGATTGCCTGCCTTAGGGGAAAGAATCAAAGGGCCCCTTTCTCCTTCTTGAGGCGAAGTTGTCCACACGCAGCATCGATATCATGGCCTTTTTCGAGACGCAAAGTTGCTGAAACTCCGCCCTGAGAAAGGACTTTTTGGAAGTTGCGGCAAGCGGTATCTGATGGTCTCACCCATTCCAGCCCCTCGACCGTATTGTAAGGAATCAGATTAACCTTCGCTTTGATCGAGGCTGCCCGCTTCGCTAGAATTGCGGCATGCTCCGGACCAGCATTAACCCCATCAATAAGGATGTATTCGAGGGTGATCTTTTGGTTTTTCTGAAGATTCCAGACTCGAAGGGCTTTAAAAAGTTCGCTGACCGGGAATTTGCGATTCACCGGCATGATTTTGTCGCGCGTCTCATCATCAGGGCCATGGAGAGAAATCGCGAGCCGGATCTGCTGAGGCAATTCAGCCAATTTTTTGATCTGCGGCACCAAACCAGAAGTTGAAACCGTGATACGACGCGCTCCAATATTAAGCCCCCAATCCGAAGTGATCATTTCAAGGGCCAGGCAGAGATTTTTAAAATTCGCAAGAGGCTCGCCCATTCCCATAAAAACGAGATTATTTACTTTCTCACCCGACATTTCTTCGGCCAAAATTATTTGAGAAACGATTTCTGCAGCAGAAAGATTGCGTGTGAAACCATCGAGCCCGGAGGCGCAGAACTTGCATCCGTAAGCACAACCAACCTGGGAGGAAACACAAAGTGTGTGTCGGTCCGCTCGCTCTCCATAAAGTGCTGGCGAGGCCGGAATCAAAACGGTCTCAACATACCTGCCATCGGCCAACTCCATGAGAAATTTTCTCGTGGTGTCTTCTGAACCTTTCGTCAACGTGTGCTTAAGCGGGCGGAGGGGATAATGTTCCGCCAAGTCTACCCGGAGTGATTCCGGGAGGTTCGTCATTTCATCCCATGACTTCGCACGTTTCTTATAAATCCAATCGAGAATCTGGATCGCCCGATATGACGGCTGACCATGATCGACGAGGCGTTCGGAAAGTTGTGACTGGGTAAGCATATTAGAAAATTGGTCGACAAAGAACAAAAGGAGAAACCACCAGAGCCTCAAATTGCTGCTCTTTATTCTCCCATTGCATGGCATGGAGCTTTTCGATCTTAACAAGGTCAGCAAATTTCAACCAAGTAGTTACCTTCGCGGTCTCGTCTGCCGAAATAGCCGCACCCACTTCCTCAAGCGTTAGCTCTTCATCCACAAAAAATAGAACCCCATTCTGAAAGTGCTCCTTTAAATAATCCCACCCTACCTCGCCGGAATACTTGGCAAGCTTCTCTTCCATGGATGCATTATCATCACCCAACATTCCGTAGCGCATTTCTTCCGAGGTCATCTCTTAAAGGATTCTGAGGGGCTGGATTCCCTTGGTCAAACTGCCACTGGTTTTGATTCGGCATCGCAATCCGCCAAACCCGCGCAAGAACTTCTCCACCCCAGGTGCACAAGCCTCATCCATCCAGTAGCAAGGCTTCGCCTCTTCACTGCCAGATAATTCAATCACACCCAAGGTGAAATCTTTTCCAATTAATTCGTTCAAATCAGCTCCTTTAACGACGACATTTCGCCGAAAGGCGCTCGGTTGTAAATCGGGGAGAGCAAATTCGCGCATCACCCGTTCATAAGTAGAATAGTCAAAAAGAGTAATCTGCCCCTTGTAGTCCTCTTTATAATCAAAAAACCGATCATCTAAGAGACCGCGTCCTGCCACACACTCGATTTTTTCCCGGCCTAAGATCTCATGATTCTCAGAACCTTTCCCATGGCGGCCATAATAATTGTGGCCGGGAGAAATAAACAGGTGGGTTAATTCCACCGATGACGTGCTCATGGGAGGAGGCTAACAAAAATCGAGCCTGCGCGCAAACGTCCCGATCCTATCCTACAAAACCTTTAAATCGCTAACCCGTATGGAGATAATGAAATTACTTCTCCACAAGTTCAAGTGGTAGGAAGACCCGATCGTAAAACAGATCCTGATGACGCCTCTGATCATCCAGCCAACGCAAGACCAATCACTTTCCGTCAAAATGCAGTAGGTGAATGATCGCTTTTCAAATGATACCAAAATGACATATTGAGGTTGATGGTCCATTCTCTCCTCCTCACAGCCGCACTTCTCCTCCCTCTCCAAGCCTCAGATTGGGTCACTCTCTTCAATGGCAAAGATCTCAGTGGCTGGACCCCAAAGATCGCCAAATATCCGCTCGGAGAAAACACCTTCAATACTTTCCGAGTCGAAGACGGAATTCTCAAATGTGAATACGACGAATACCCTAAGTTCGACCGTAAATTTGGTCACCTTTACACTCATCTTTCATACTCACACTACATGCTACGCATGGAGTATAAGTTTGCCGGTGAGATGATGCCAGACGCACCCAGTTATGTGAATCTAAACAGCGGCATCATGGTTCACTCCCAACCCCCCCAAAGCATGGGCCTCGACCAAGGCTTCCCAGTCAGCCTTGAGTTCCAGTTCCTCGCCGACGAAGGGAAAGGCAGGCGCTCCACCGGCAACGTCTGCACCCCAGGCACAAATCTAGAAATGGACGGCAAACTCATCACTCAGCATATCGTCCAGTCTTCTGCTCCCACTATTCCAGCCGACCAATGGGTAAAGATCGAGATCGAGGTACGAGGAAATAAAGAAATTATCCACAGGGTGAACGGGAAGGAAGTTCTTCGCTATCAAAAACCACAACTCGACCCCAAAGGTGCGGTCGTCCCAACCAAGGCGCTCTTTGCCGCCGGCTCCCCCCTACTCCTATCCCATGGTCACATCGCCCTCCAGGCCGAAGGCCAACCCGTTTGGTTTCGAAATATCGAGCTCAAACAGCTTGAGGCTAACGAGTAACCAATAGCAGAGATGACCGGAGAGTTCCAATTCCGCGCCCCAAAGGCCGAAGACATCCAAAAACTCGCTTCCCTTGGAAGCGATACGTTCATCGAAACTTTTGGGCCGCTTTATCGTAAAGAAGACCTCGATCATTTTCTCGAGAAATCCTATTCCGATACCGTCATTGCGGCTGACCTTGCCGACCCAAGACTAGCCCATCGGGTCATCGAATTTCAAAACGAACTCATCGCCTTTATTAAAGTGGGACCGGTTCACGTCCCCGCCAAATCTCCATCACCCGGTGCCGCCGAGATTTGGCAAATCTACGTTCGACAATCTTTCCTCGGAAAAGGACTCGGTAATCGCCTTATAAACTGGGCTTTGGATTATTTTGAATCAATCGAAGCCTCTGAAATTTATGTGAGCGTCTTTAGCGAAAACCCCAAAGCGATCCGTTTCTACGAGAAATACGGCTTCAAAAAAATCGACGAATACGACTTTTGGGTTGGCGACCAGATCGACCTTGAATGGATCATGTGCAAATCTCCCATTGGGTAGAATAACTAAGAAACCTTCATTGATTGAATTCTCCGCTCGCTGAATTGACGCGTGAAAAGCCAATTCTACTAATCCTCCTGCCGAAGGCAGAGATGATTTTTCGCGTTCCAGAGCAGGATCTTACTGTTTTTTTAGGAGAAGACTGTTTTTGCAGACCCCCATTTCGAAATCACCTTTAAGGATCACCAAAAAAACAAATTCTCGGGTAATAAAAAAGTCTTAGACGAAACCGGCCATTTTTGATTTAATCGCTTGCGAGAGATTATTCATGAAGAGTAATTTCTCGCCCTATTACCATGAAAACTAAAATCACCATGATTGCTGCCTTCGCAGTTCTCTCTTCTGGTGCCATTGCTGCTCCCGCAGTCGTTGGCATTGGCGGAGCTGCTGAAGTCATCGCTGCAGATGAAAAAACCGTCACTCTTGAAGTGTCGGGACTTCGGTGAGCCTCCGGTTGCTCAAAAAAAGTGCAGGCTGCACTTAAAAGCGTCAAAGGAGTCTCCAAGGCAACTGTCGGAAAAAAAGTTGGCACGAAAGCTGATACCGTCGTAACTGCTGCAAAATCAGTCAAAACCACTGATCTGATTAAGGCCCTTAAAAAGAAAGGCTACACAGCTACCGAAAAAACCCAAAAGAAGAGCGCCTAGGTCGCGCCTCCAATTTTAAAATCATGAAACCCCGCAACGGCATCCCGCCGTGCGGGGTTTCTTTTGTCAAGAAAACCGATTTTACTAACTTTAGAGTTTAGCATTTTCGATCTTCAACCTAGACAAGCCCATGTCTCACACCATCACAGTTCTCCCCGGCGACGGAATCGGCCCCGAAGTCATGGACGTCGCCCTCGAAGTCCTCGATGCCGCTTCCGCCAAATTTGATTTTGAAATCTCGCGGTCCACTCATCTCGTGGGCGGAGCAGCTCTCGACGCTACTAATAATGAGACTCCCCTCCCAAAGGACACCATCGAAGCCAGCGAAAAGGCCGATGCGATTCTCTTCGGTTCAGTAGGCGGCCCTAAGTGGGAAGATCTTCCACCTCATATTCAGCCCGAACGCGGCGCCCTTCTTCCCTTACGGAAACACTTTGGCCTCTTCGCCAATCTTCGCCCCGGCTCCTGCCTTCCCGCTTTGACCCACGCCTCGCCCGTAAAGAACGAGCTTATCCCCAATGGGTTCGACGTCCTCTGTGTTCGCGAACTCACCGGTGGTATCTATTTCGGTGAACCAAAAGGGCGTGAAGAACGCGATGGCGAAGCTGTTGCCTTTGACACTATGGTCTACAAAAAATCAGAGATCGAAAACATCCTCCACGTCGCTTTTAAGGCCGCGATGGGGCGTGATAAACGGCTCACCTCGGTCGACAAAGCTAACGTCCTCGCAACTTCCGTCCTCTGGCGAGAGACTGCGAACGAAATTGCTACGCAGTATCCCGAGGTCACCCTGGATCATCTCTACGTAGATAATGCCGCAATGCAGATGGTAAAGCGCCCCGATTCCTTCGACGTCCTTGTCACCGAGAACCTCTTCGGCGACATCCTCTCCGACGAAATGGCCATGATCTCTGGATCCCTCGGCATGCTCCCTTCAGCATCCTTAGGAGAAGTAAAAGACAATGGGCTTTACTTCGGAATGTATGAGCCGTCAGGTGGCTCTGCTCCAGATATCGCGGGCCAGGGAATCGCTAATCCTATCGCACAAATTCTCTCGGTTTCGATGATGCTTCGCTACTCGCTTGGCGAAACCATTGCAGCCGATGCCATCGATACCGCTGCGCAAAACGCCATCGATTTGGGTCTTCGCACTGGTGATCTTTTCACCGAAAAAAATGGTGAAACCAGGGTGAACACCATTGAGATGGGTAACGCTATTCTTAAGGCACTTTAATCTAAAAAATCCTTATTCTTTGCAGCCCACCCTTATTCTCCTGCGACGAGAAAAGAAGGTTCTTGTTCACCCATTCAGGATCACCCCCCTGCTCCGTTTCCCCACAAAAAGCCCCAATTTAAGCCATTGCGACCACTCAGCATCAAAATTAGATTTTGAGATAAATTGAGGCCAAAAAAGCTTAGCCTGAATGAGGCTGGTTCTCACAAACCTTTCCTCGACCATAACTTCAATTGAAGGTCCAACCTAGCAGCTGAGCTCTAGGAGTGCGCCCATCCATCAAACTCCTCAGCATTTTCGCCACCGGAAGATCCCGACCAAATCACTCTGAAATTGCCTCCAAATTTTTAAATTATTTGTGAAGCCAAAGGCTAGTAAATTGGGACCTTTGAGTTTGGAAAACCTGCACGCAATTCTTGCGTATTCCAAACTCCGCGCCATCATTTTGAGCCCACGACCCCACTTCCTATGCGAAATTTACTCCTTCTCGTATTTCTGGCCCTCCCTGCCACTGCCACTGCCACTGATTTAATCTTCGATACCTTTGAATCTGACGGATTTGGCGAATGGCTCGTTAAAGGCGATGCATTCGGCAAAGCCCCCACCGCCGTCACCCCGCAGGGAGTTAACGGAAAAATAACCGGCTATTCGGGCCAATACTTCGTTAGCTCGGGTCACGGCGGTGACAAGCCCACCGGCTCCTTGACCTCACCCCAGTTTAAAATTTCGCAACCCTTCCTTGGCTTCATGATCGCCGGTGGGGGCCATAAGGGCAAAACGGCAGTTCAACTTCTCATCGGGGATAAGATCACTTTCGAGGCAACCGGACAGAACGACCTCGAAATGAAAAAAGTAGTTTGGCCCCTCGAAGATCACAAAGGCAAGCAAGCTAGGATCCGCATCATCGATACCGAACCCGGTAGTTGGGGTATCATCAATGCCGACCACTTCGTATTTTCAGACAACCAAAAGCCGTTTTTTCCGAAGCCCAAATATCGCGAATCAAAGGCAAACAAAGATGGGCTGATCGCTTCTGGCATTCTTCCCGGCTTGACCATTCCAGAAGGCGCAGTTGCTAAACTCTTTGCTACAAATAAAACCCTTGGCGTCTTCTCTCCTACGGCCCTAACTGTTGACGAAAAAGGTCGCGTTTTTCTGGCTGAAACACACCGCTTCCGTTTCGGTGTTGAAGATAATCGGAGTCATCTTTACTGGCTCATGGATGATATTTCAGCGCAGACCACTGACGACCGAATCGCGATGCACGAAAGGTGGCAGGAGAAACTACCGCTCGAGAAACTCACAACAGTTTCGGAAAAGATTCGTGTTCTCATCGACACCGATGGTGACGGTGTCGCTGATAAGTCTGAAATTTTCGCCGAGAAATTCAACGATCTTCTCGATGGAACTGCTGCAGGAATCATGGCTTTCGAGGGGAAAATTTACTTCGCCTGTATTCCCAATATTTGGATGATTGAAGATGAAGATGGCGATTTGAAATCTGACAAGCGCCGTGTCCTCCAAGATGGTTTTGGAGTTCGTGTCTCCTTCTCAGGTCATGACTTAAATGGCTTCGCCCTTGGTCCCGACGGCCGTCTTTATACCACCATCGGGGATCGAGGATTTTCATTCACCACTAAGGAAGGGCACGAATACAAATATCCAAACCAAGGTGCCATATTGCGCTTCGAGCCAGATGGTTCAAATATGGAAGTCGTCCACACCGGCCTGCGTAACCCCAAGGAGATTGCTTTCGACCAGTTTGGCACGGGCATCACGGTGGACAATAATTCAGATCAAGGTGACCGTGCTCGCGTCGTCTTTATGCTCGAAGGAGCCGACTCTGGATGGCGTATGGGCCACCAAGTCCTCCACTCTTTCCACAAAACAGCCGGAATCCCCAACCGACCTATCAACCAGTGGATGCAGGAAAAAATGTGGGAGCCAAAGAACGACAGCCAACCTGGACACATCGTTCCCCCCATGCTCAATCTGACCTCCGGTCCGTCCGGCCTCGCTTATTATCCTGGGACAGGATTCAGCCTCGGCTGCAAGGATCAATTCCTGATCTGCGACTATCGGGGTGGCGCCGCGGCCTCCGGAATCTGGAAATTCAGCATCAAGGATGATGGTGCCGGGTTTGCAGTAGATAATTCAGGAAAATTCAACTGGGGAGTTGCTGCAACCGACATTGAGTGGGGCTACGATGGCAAACTCTATGTCTCGGATTTTGTCAGCGGATGGCAATCCCACAACGCCGGACGAGTTTATACACTTGAGGAACAAAACCCCGGAAAAACCGCTGCTGAATTCCTCGCCAAATTTGACTTCGCGAACGCTACTCCACGGAGCTTAAGCGGGCTTCTCTCGCACGCCGACCAACGCATCCGACTTCGCGCCCAGCTTCAGCTTGCCTCCCTCCCAGAAGGACTGCCAATTCTTACTGCTGCTTCTAATCAAAAGATTAACTATCTTGAACGTCTTCACGGGATCTGGGGGCTTGGAATCATGGCTCGCAAAGGGAATACGATGGCTGCCAATATCCTCGTTCGGCAACTCCCTAGCGACGATCCCCGCATAAGAGCACAAGTCACACAAGCACTCGGCGAAGCTCCGTTAAAGACCGCAGACATTCTGATTCCAGTCCTCACGGATGGTTCCCCACGAGTTCGTGCACTCGCCGCGATTGCGGTCGGTCGCATTGGAGATTCCACCGCTCTTCCAAGCATACTGGAAATGATCAAGTTTAATGGTAATAACGATCCTGTCTTGCGCCACGCCGGAGTCATGGCACTCGTCGGAATTGCGACTGAGCAAGAAATCGCAGACCTCATTCGCCATGAATCCGAAGCAGTGAGACATGCTGCCGTCATTTCTTTAAGAAGGATGGGTAGCCCAAAGGTGATCTCTTTCCTCGGTGACACTAGTCTTAAGGTGTCAAACGACGTAATTCGCGCCATCCACGACACCCAAATTGAGATGGCTCGCCCCGTTCTTGCCGCACTCCTTGATGACCAATCAATCGGCGCCCCTCAACGACCAGTCAGCCGTATGATTTTGCGCAGACTCATTCACACAGCTTACCGAATCCCAAACGAACAAAACCTGCTCAGGGTCATCAAAGCCGCGGTAAACCCACTCTTTCCAATTGAAGAGCGGAAAGAGGCGATGCGACTTCTTTCGATCTGGGAAAACCCACCTGTTGTTGACCAATCCCTCGGATATCACTCACCCCTCTCTCCGCGCGATCCTGCCATCATGAAAAAGGTCCTTGGTAAGCATATCAGCATCCTCTTGGATGGTGGCCAAGACATCTTCGGTGACGCCATGAAGTTGGCTCTCAAGTATGGTATTCAGCACGAAGGACTCGACTCTGGAAGTCTCACTCGCATCATACGCGATGACCAGACCGATGGCAAAACTCGTGCCGGTGCCCTTGATCTTTTCCTCAAGAGTAACCCAGAAAATGCCGACGAAATCCTCAATGAAGCTGCTCGTTCTAAAAATGAAGAACTTGCCGCCAAGGCTCTTCAACTTGGGTCCGAACGAAATCCAACTTCTACCGTTGCGGCACTCAAAGGGGCCCTCAAGTCGGATAGCATCTCCCTGCGCCAAATGGCTTGGGGGATTGTCGGTGGATTACCATCCGAGCATGCCGTCCCCTTAATTCGAGAAAGCCTTCTCGATCTTAGGGACGGGAAGGGTAATCGCTCCACTGGACTCGACCTCTTGTTAGCTGCTGAGAAGCGAGAAGAGCAGTCCATCAAATCAGCTCTGAACGACTATAGGACATCACTACCTGAAGACGATCCCCTCGCTATCTGGCAGACTTCGCTCGCCGGTGGCAATGCCAGCCGCGGCTTCAAAGTCTTCCAAACACATGCCGCCGCCCAGTGCATGCGTTGTCACCGGCACGAACCCGGCCACTCGGAAGGAGGAGAAGCCGGTCCAAACCTGATGGGAGTAGCCTTAAGGCACGACGCCAACGGCCTTCTTGAATCTCTCATCCTTCCTCACGCCGAAATTGCTGACGGCTTTGGGGTCGCCGAGGTAAAACTCAAAAATGGAACTAGTAAGAGCGGGACGATTGCAGCTCGCACTGACGAATACCTTGATCTGAAAGAAAGCGAATCTGCGATCTGGCGGATCAAATTATCAGATCTTGCTGAGAAGCCACGACCCGTTTCTGCCATGCCTGCCATGGGGCAGATCCTCAACCCGTATGAGACCCGTGACCTAATCGCCTGGCTTTTAACCCTGACCAAGCCCAACTCTCAAAAGCCGCCACCTTATGAAGCCAAGGAACTTTCACTTGCCGACTCCAAAAAGATGGACGAAGAGACCAAAAGGACCGAGGCTCCCGCCCGTCTCAAAACCCAAACTGATCAAACTGTGAGCGAAAATAACGAAATCGACCCTGCCGTAATGGAACTTGGCAAAGCACAATACAACCTGTGCCTTGGTTGCCACGGGCCGACTGGTCAAGGAATGCCCAATGTTGGCCCTCCTCTTGCAAAATCTGAATGGGTCGCGGGCCCTGTAGAAAACCTGATCGGAATTCAGCTTCGTGGGCTTCAGGGAGCAATTACCGTGAATGACGTAGACTACCAGTTCGCCGCACCCATGGTAGCAATGGGGGTAGGACAGCCGGACGAAAACATTGCCGCGGTGCTGACCTATGTTCGTAATTCCTTCGGAAATAGCGCATCAGCAGTCACTCCGGAAATGGTTGCCCAGTATAAGGACAACAACAAAGACATCCTCAGCAAAGTTCCCCCACCGATGCTCAATGTAAAAGATCTTATTGATCCGTTCACGAAGCCCATCGGCGTAGATGGAACTCCCGTGATCAGTGACGCTCCCGCCCCTGCGATTCCCGAGATTCCTTCAAACGGTCTCGGTGTATCGACAACTGGGATGATTATCTTCCTTCTTATCGCAGGTCTTACCGGTATTGGTCTCCTTCGTATGAAGACCATTAACAAGGAGGGCTGAAGTCACTGACCTCACTCTCAAAAGGAACGCTTTGGGAAACCGGAGCGTTTTTTGTGCTTAAGGTCAATAATTCTGAAAGTGGATCTCGTCCGCCTCATCTGTCATCTGGCGCAAAAAAACTTACAGGCCCCAGACAGAAAACAAATGAGGAGGATTCCAAAAACAAACAAAATGGGTTGCGCATCGACATCGAATGTATTTCCAATAACCCACTGCTCTTCCACCTCAAAAGCGCGGATCCAATAGCGAAGGGATCCTCTTTCTCGAATCGTAAAAAACCAAGGAATCATCCCTAAACCTGAGAGCAAAAACATCCACGAAACAATGACAACGACAAAGCTCTCTTCCAAGCGCTCTTGATCTTTAGAAGTCTCATCTGTTTCCCATACTCGACATTTGCTCCTCAAATGTTATAAGCGAGCTATGAAGAGACGTCTGACAACTCTAGCTCTATCCACCCTATTAGTTTCATCACTTTTTGCTCAGGAAAGGGATCGCCGACCCGGCGCCAAAAAAGCAGCTCAGCCGAAAATTGAAAAAGTTAACTGGGATCGGGTTAAAGAGCGCATCGAAGGCGCCGTAAAACGCGGCGACATGACCCGCAAAGAGGCTGACCAAAAATACGCTGAGCTTAAAAAGTCGCTTGAAGCCAAATCTCAAGGAAATAGCAATCAATCAGATCGCGCGCGCCCTGGGATCTCGCCCCAAATATCTAGACAACGACGGCCGGATGCTTTGGGCCGGCTCGTTGGTGAGCTGGTCGCCCAAAAGAAAATTAATCGTGACGATGCTCGTCGAATTATTGAAGCCGCCAATGCAAGCAGGTCGCCAATGCAAAACCGGCCAAACACTCACGGCGAAATTGCCCAAGAATTGCGCGATATCCTCAACCAAGCCAGACATGAGCTTGCCAAGCTCCAAGAAGCACGAGAAGAGTTGCACATAGAACACAAAGAGTGGGAGCAGCAGAGAAACGAGCACGCAGAACGAGAGGAGCGAGAGCACCACAGAGACGAGCACGCAGAACGGGAGGAGAGAGAGCACCGCAGAGACGAGCACGCAGAGCGGGCAAATGCTGAGCGCAGGGAACATGCTGAGATGATGCGCAAACGTGCTACTGCGGAAAAGGAACAGCGCCGCCAGCTCGAGAAATCCAAAAGAGAAAATGGAAAAGAAAAGCAGGGTAGATAAAATCGCCATTATTCCGACGAGTAGCCTCCATCGACTGACATAAAAGTCAGGATCCAAAAAGGGGAGACCAATCCCGCGGCAAGAGTTAACGGCGGCCCCCAAGAAATGCTCTCCACCTAGACCGGCCCGACCTCTGATCCGAACGAGGGCAAGAACCAGATGAGCTCAAATGGGCTAGACCGCAATTCTCATGTAGCTAGACGATGCAGGACGATGCAGGACGAAAACGAACCTATGGAAGAACCATCTCGAACTATTCTTTTTCCTGATCCGGACTAGCTTTTTCTTCGCCCCCGACCGGGAGCGTTGGGTTAGATTTACCTCATCCTCCACCTGAGGACATTCCCTTACTCGCTCAAGTCTGGACGCCCATTGAAGGCAAAATCCACATTTGCAAAGCAAGATACACCCCAACAACACCAGTTCCTATTAAAATTCCCTTCATAATGTCTACGGAGATAACCTCCCTTAGTGTTCCTATTATTCCCGAGTCTTCGAAAAAGGCAACCCGCGGAGTTATAAATTCCTGACACTTCAGGGGGACATTCCTTTCGTTGGCCTTTCAAAAAAACTTTCCCCTGCGGCGTTTCTCCTGTTTCCTCGCGGCCCGCGGGGAAAAATTCTCGCCCTAAGACTATGGCCAATAAAGACCAGACCGACACCGACCGCATGGAAAAGATTGTTTCCCTGTGCAAACGCAAAGGATTCATCTTCCAATCCGCCGAAATTTACGGCGGACTAAACGGATGCTGGGACTACGGCTCGCTTGGTGCTGAGGTCAAAAGGAACCTCAAAGATCTGTGGTGGAGAAAGAACGTTCAGGAACGCGATGACATCCTCGGACTCGATGGATCCATTCTCACTCATCAGGCCGTCCTGACTGCCTCAGGACACGTTGGTGGATTCTCTGACCCGATGTGTGATTGCCTCCTCACGAAAGCACGTCTACGCGCCGACCAAATCGAACCACAATCTGGCATCGCTTACCACTTCACCGGCGCATCTCATGAAGAGTCCGGATGGTTCGTCGATCGTGACTACTCCGTCCTTCTGAACCAACCTAACCAGGATGAAAACAAAGCGCGGAAAACCGCGAGGGAGTTTTACGCCCAGTTCCTCACGGATAAGCAAATCCCTGCCAAGAAACTAACCCTGCTCGGAGAATCCACATCCGAGGAAAAAGAAGTCACACACTACAATCCGGAAAACGGTTCGCTCCTCACCGAGCCCCGGGACTTCGAACTTATGTTCAAAACCCAGATGGGTGCTTCTGCGGATGATCATGATCCCAACGCGACGGCCTACCTTCGCCCGGAGACCGCGCAGTCCATTTTCGTACAATACAAAAACGTAATGGACTCGAACCGGGTCAAACTTCCCTTTGGTATCGCTCAAATCGGAAAGGCCTTTCGCAACGAAATCAACCCCCGAAACTTCACCTTTCGCTCGCGTGAATTCGAGCAAATGGAAATTGAGTATTTTTGCCGGCCGGAAGATGGTCTCCGCCTCACCGATGAGTGGCTTGCAAAACGACTCTCATTCTATGACGAGATCGGTCTTCAAAAAGAAAAACTCCACGTCCTCGACATTCCGGACGGCGAGCGAGCGCATTACTCACAAAAGACCTACGACATTGAGTATGACTTCCCCTTCGGACAACAGGAGCTTGAAGGTGTCGCCTATCGTGGTGATTACGATCTCGGAAAGCACCAGGAGCACTCCGGGAAGCCTCTGGAATATTTCGACGAGCAAACCAAAGAGCGCTTCATTCCCCACGTCGTCGAACCCTCAGCAGGTTGTGATCGCACGATCCTAGCCCTGATTTGCGAAGCCTTCTACGAGGAGGATCTCACCAAAGAAGGGGGCAAGCAGGACATCCGCACCGTAATGCGCTTCAAACCTGCCATTGCTCCTATCAAAGCTGCGATCCTTCCGCTTTTGAAGAACAAACCTGAGCTCGTTGAAAAGGCCAGAGAAGTGAAAAACCTCCTCCAGCCCTTCATGAATGTGTTCTACGACGAGACCGCGGCGATTGGCCGGCGCTACCGTCGTCAGGATGAAGTTGGAACACCGTTCTGCATCGCGATTGACTTCGAGACCATGGGCCTCGAGGAAGGCAAGGAGGATCTAAAAGATACCGTCACCATCCGCCACCGCGACTCCATGAAACAAGAACGGATCGCTATCAGTGACCTTCTTCCATGGCTCCTCGAGCGGATCCACTAAGTGAACGACACGACAGGACTCTCTTACCTTCCGGGTCGGGAGACATTGTCCTTGTTGTCTAATTGCTTTTCCAAAACCTAAAAAGGTTAACGAGGCCTCCTTCCCCGTGACTTAATAAAGTCGCCAATGAGAGGGGTCTTCATATTCAAAGGTTTCAAGCAATTCAGAATCAACCCATCCATGGCGAAAGTTCTCGCTGCAAAGCGACGTTAAAAGTCGCGTGATACTTCTCGGGTAATTCCATGGTTACACGCTTCCCGGCCCCACTTTGGATATGCATCAGAACTGGAGTCTTTCCCGGATACTCCGCCAGAATATTCTTAATTTTTTGCAAATCGTCAGGGGTGCTCCGACCGGTCCAAAGGGTCAGCTCCACGATCCCACTTCTTTTCACTCGTTTTTCTTTTAACTCACGAATTTGCGAGCCTGTCAGACGGCGTTGCTCAGTTCTATCATCAACTGTAACCTGCGCCTTAAACTGGATCACCCGACCGGCCTCCATCAACCCGGCATCGCGGGCCGGAAGATAACTCTCACTCCAGCAAACCATTTCCCGGTCTCCCGTAAAATCCTGCACCACAACAACCCCAAACGGCTTCCCCGCCTTCGTCACCTTATGTTCAATGCTTCTAATCATTCCCGCAAAAGGAAAACGTGCCCGCTTATCACGTAAATCAACTTCATCAAGGAGTCCTAGCTTAATAAAACGTTCCGAATCAACTACCCCACGGAATTTATCGAGCGGGTGACCCGTGACATAAAAGCCTAACAATTCCTTCTCATGCTCCAATCGTTCATCCTTAGGCCATTCCTCGGGAGCCGGAGAATCGGCCGTCACCGGAGGCGGCGCCGCGAATTCCATCGCATCAAATAAGCCTCCCTGTCCCGATGCCCTATCTTTCTGTGCACTGCTTGCACTAGCCACGACTTTTTCAATCCTCTCGGCCATTCCCGCACGAGTTTCACCAGTCCAATCCATTGCCCCTGCTTTCACGAGATTTTCAAGGATGCGCTTATTGATAACTTTCGAATCAAGCCGATCGCAAAAATCATCTAGAGATTCATATTCACCATTCTCTTCGCGCTCATTGAGGGCCATTGCCATCGCGGCAGTTCCAACATTTTTAATCGCCGAAAGACCGTAACGAATCCCTCTCTTTCCCCCAAGAATCTCCTCAGGTGCGAAGCGCAACATCGACTTATTAAGGTTAGGCGGAAGAATCTCGAAACCCATTCGGAAGCACTCATTCACAAAAACACTAATCTTATCGGTATTAGTGATCTCATTTGAGAGAAGAGCCGACATGAACTCAATCGGATGATTCGCCTTTAAAAATCCAGTCCAATAAGAAATGAAGCCATAACAAGCCGAATGGGATTTATTAAATCCATAGCCCGCAAAGCCCGCGATCTTATCGAAAATCAAATTGGCATTCCGTTCGTCGATTTGATTCGTTTTGAAGGCCCCTTCCACAAAGATCAAACGCTGCTTGGCCATTTCCTCGGGCTTTTTCTTACCCATTGCCCGCCGCAAAATATCCGCACCACCCAACGTGTAGCCTGCCAGCATCTTAGCTGCATTCTGGACCTGCTCCTGATAGATCATAACACCATAGGTATCTCCGCAAATTTCCTCAAGAAGAGGATGTTCATAAACCGGGTTCTTACGACCTTCTTTAACCTCAATCATCTGATCGATATACTGCATCGCACCAGGACGATAGAGCGCCAAAAGATCAATAATATCTTCAATCCGATTAATCCCGTATTTTCGACAAGTCTCCACCATTCCTCCACTCTCAAGTTGAAAAACCCCCATCGTCTCACCAGCATTAAGCATTTCAAAAGTTGGTTCGTCTTTTAGTGAGATTTCGTAGATATCAAAATCAGAAGTGTGCTTATGAATGTGATCAACTGCCTCTTGAATCACAGTCATGTTCTTCAGCCCCAAGAAGTCCATCTTCAGTAGTCCTACATCGGTGATGGCACCCATATCATACTGAGTTACGACCTCTCCCTCGTTACCACGGGTGAGCGGCACATGTTCATCGAGTGGACGATCTCCAATCACCACTCCAGCGGCGTGCACCCCCACATTTCGGCTCATTCCTTCCAACTTAAGAGCATATTCCCAAAGCTCCTGATAGGTTGCACTGCTCTCAATTCTTTCCCGCAACTCTGCCTTCTCCTCAAACTCCTTAGCTAACTTCACCCCAGGCTTTGCCTCGATCATCTTCGCGATTTGATCCGCCTCACCGTAGCTGATTCCCATAACCCGTGCCACATCACGAATAACAGACTTAGCGCCCATCGTACCATAGGTAATGATATGGGAAACATTCCGCTCCCCATATTTCCGGCGGACGTATTCAATCACCTCGGGTCGCCGAGTCTGGCAGAAATCAATATCCACATCGGGAGGAGAAACACGCTCCGGATTCAGGAATCGCTCGAAGAGGAGACCGAATCGCATCGGACAAATATCAGTGATTCCCATTGTATAAGCCACCAATGATCCCGCTGCCGAACCCCGCCCCGGACCCACTGGGATATTCTGATCTTTTGCCCAATTAATGAAATCTGCTGTGATCAAGAAATATGAAGCAAACTTGAGCTGAATAATAATCTCTATTTCATACTCGAGCCGATCGACTAGCTCCTTGTCCTTTGCCCTTTCTTTTCCATAACGAGTTTCTAGCCCTTCGAAACAGAGCGTTCGAAAATGATCATTAGGGGTAGAGCCATCGTCCGGCTGATACTCCGGATATTTTTCGGAAGACGTGGGATCTAATATAAATTCAACATTACAACGATCCGCAATTTCAAGAGTGGCATCGCAAGCCCCCGGATATTCGACAAAGAGCTCGCGCATCTCCTCGGCGGTTTTAAAATAAACCTCGGGAGTGTAACGCATTCGATTTTCGTCAATTAACAATCGGCTCGTCCCAATGCAGATCATTACGTCGTGAGCCTCATGATCTTCCTTATGAAGAAAGTGGACATCATTGGCCGCGACCAACTTCAGATCCATTTTTTCGGCATAATTTGCGAGGGTCTCCCGAATCTTAGCCTGCTGCTCCATCCCGTGATTATGAATCTCTAGGTAGAGATTTTCTTTACCGTAAATATCGAGTAACTCTTGCGCTGTTTCCCAAGCATGATCCTCTTGGTCTTGCAGAATCCACTCGTTAATCGGGCCCGAAATACACCCGGACAAGCAGATGATCCCTTCCGAGTGCTCGCGCAAAATCTCACGATCCACCCTTGGTTTTCCATACCACATTCCCTCAAGGTGACCCTTTGAGACAAGCTTCTGTAAGTTCACCCACCCCACATTATCCTCAGCCAATAAAGTCATATGACAAGCACGCTTTCGCCCTGGAATCTCCTCCCTCTTTTCAATTGATTCCGGAGCCAAGTAGATCTCACACCCCATAATGGGCTTCACACCAGCTGCGTGACACGCCTTGTAAAAACTAATCGCCCCATAGAGGTTGCCGTGATCGGTCATCGCAACCGCCGGCATTCCTAGCTCTTTAGCACGCTCTGCAACATCCTTGGTTCGGCACGCTCCGTCTAGAGTAGAATACTCAGTATGCAAATGAAGGTGAACAAAGGAATCAGGCATCGGGAGTATGGTGGACTCCGGAACGACATCTTTGAATCCATAATTAGGCCTTTCGGTGATTTTGTGAATAAACTCTAAGGATCTTAAAATTTGAGCAGCTTAAATTCGAACTTTTATAACCTTGGACCCCGCGATTTGAGACAACCTCATCTTGGTGAAGAAGTTAACCGCTATCGTGTTAACTCGATCTCAACAAACTGTTCACCACTGATGGCATTAGGCTGCCACCATGCAGTAAATTGAGATGACAACGACTCCGATAAGATTCAACACGAAACCTTCCCTTATCATGAGTGGGACCGTCAAGTGACCAGAACCAAAAACCACGGCATTCGGAGCAGTTGCAACCGGAAGCATGAATGCGCAACTCGCACTTAGCGCAGCCGGCAGCATCACAACCAATGGGTCAATTTCATTCGACGAGGCAACCGATGCCAGAATTGGCATGATCAAGATCGTGCTCGCCGTATTACTGGTAATCTCAGTGAGAAAAGTCATCAAAAGGCAAACTAGAATAACGAGCGCGAAAACAGGAAGAGTCCCTACCCCGTTGAGAACCTTTGCTATTTCCCCACTCAGTCCAGAAATATCTATCCCTTTCGCCAAACAGATACCGCCGCTAAAAAGTAACAGAACGCCCCAAGGAAGATTCCTACAACTCTCCCAATCCAGCAGCTGACCTTCTTGCCCGTCCCGCCCGCTTCCATCAGGAATCAGAAATAAAATGATCACGCCGACAAAGGCCACCGAAGCGTCGTTAGCACCTTGCAGGTTTAGCCATTCGCTCCACCCTCCAAAAGGCGCCTTCCGCGTCATCCATGCTAATGAAGTTAATCCAAAGATAATTAAGGTCCGTCTCTCCGCAGGGCGCCACGGCCCTACCTCGGGAAGCGAGAGCCTAATTACCCCGCTCTGCTTTCGGCTCAACCATAACCACATCAAAGGAAGCATAATAATGATAACGGGAACCCCGTAAAACATCCATTGAATAAAGGTCATTTCCATTCCTGTTGCTTCTTTGTATTGCTCAATAAAAACCAGATTCGGAGGGGTTCCAATCGGCGACCCCAATCCGCCCACACTTGCGGCATAAGCAATTGCCATCATCAAGGGCGCTGCCAGACGCTTTACTCCTTCCGATTTCTGATCTCCGCTTAGGACAGCCAGAGCAATTGGCAAGAGCATCAAAGTAGTTGCGGTATTTGAGATCCACATACTCAAAATGGCAGCGGCTAACATGAACCCTAGTATTAGGAATCTAGGCCGGACTTGGTCTCCTCCCCTCGCACTACACATCCGCACCATCCCGATCGCCAAGCGTCGATGGACGCCACACCGCTCCACTCCTTTCGAAAGAAAAAAGCCTCCCAACAAAAGCAAAACAAATGGGTCCCCATAACTCTGAGCGACTGCCGTCTTGGCGTTAAGAATTCCAAAAAGCGGAAGGAGAGCAATGGGAACCAGAGAAGCAATCGGGATCGGGATCGCTTCAAACATCCACCAAAGCGCTGTCAGAATGGTAATCCCTAATGCGACTGCAGCGTCGGAAGCTATTCCCTGTGAGTGTGCTAAATGTCCTCCGAGAATCCCCAGAAGAGGGGCAAGCCATCGCATCTTTAATTTCAAACGTATCATTACCCGACGGGAAAAGATTTGGAACTTACTTTTTCTTAGCAACCACCAAAGGCTGTCCGGCCCTCACCCAGCCAAGAGTCCCACTCGAAAGGTGAAGAACATTTTTGAACCCAAGACGATTCCAAACCGGCAGCGAAGCAGTGCTCCGGCCACCACTGCGGCAATGCATCAAGTATATTTTTGTCCGATCAAGCTTGGTCAACTTCTTCGCAAAACTCTTATCGTTCATATTGACATTAATGGCCTTTTTTATGTGACCCTTCGCAAACTCTTCCGGAGTTCGAATATCGACCACAATGATTTCAGAGGACTTCTTCATCCTCTCAACCGCCTGTTTTACCGTAACTGTAGTCACATCGGCGTATGCCAGACCACAAATCAAAAAAAACAAAAGCCCAAGGTTCAATCTCGCCATTTCAGGGAGATAACATTTCATACGATTGGCGAAAGCTGCAAATACCAGAGGCCTGGAATTCCTTCCAGGCCCCTGAGAAAAATGGAGCGGGTGAAGAGATTCGAACTCTCGACATCGACCTTGGCAAGGTCGCGCTCTACCACTGAGCTACACCCGCGACGCTTGTCCCCGAGAGGCACTGCGTGCGGGCAGTCTTTGCCATCAGAATCGAATCGGGACAAGAGTTTTTCAAAAGAATTTTTAGAATCATTTTTGAAAGTTCCTTCACTGATCTTAAAATTAACCCTCTGTTGTCTAGACCATTCGACTGTGTGTTGTTGAAGATATTTTTTAAAGAGTAATCGCCCAACGCCTAACTATTTGAATAGTTTTTTAGTCTTTTTGGTCGTCTCACCCTTCTAAAACCCATTTGTGTGTAGCCCGAAGAACACAAGTTAGGTTTTTTCTTCCCGGACCTTCCAGCGCATCCAAATCTTTCCAAGTTCCCAAGCGCGGAACGATTTGCCATGCGTTGTATTCAGTGCGGAAACCATCAGGACAAAGTCATCGACTCCCGTTCCTCAAAGGACGGGACCTCGATCCGGCGGCGACGTGAGTGCCTGAATTGCGGATCCCGCTTCACAACATACGAGCAGGTCGAGCGCACCGAACTCCGCGTCATTAAGCGGGATGGGACCCGCGAGGCTATTAACCGGGAGAAGCTTTTCCGTGGACTCGTCAAAGCCTGCGAGAAGCGCAAAGTCTCGATGGATGTGATTGGTCGATCAGTCGATGAAATCCTCAGCGAGCTGCACCGAGATCATCACAACGAAGTTCCGTCCGCCAGTATCGGGGCCAAGGTCATGGACAAACTCCACAACATCGATCCAGTTGCCTACGTTCGCTACGTATCAGTTTACCGACAATTTGATAACGTGAGTGAATTTATTCGCGAAATTCAGGCCCTCGAGAACCGGTCCCGCCAAGACACAATGCAACGAAAACTCTTCAAATAACTTAGTAATCATGATCTGCCTCTCAGGAAACCTCCCAGCTTTGAAAATCGGTCATCATCATGTGGTTGGCTATAAAACAGATTGGATCGAAGAAGCATTGAGTCGCGCTGCCGCAGCCTCAAATCGGACAGATTGCCCGTTTATTGCCGACATTCGAGATGGAATCCTCCACTACCTTGAGAAACGCTGCTCCCTCCGAGTTTTCGCGATTGAGGATCTTTACTCTCGAATGCGCGCTATGTTGCGAAAGATTGGCTGCGACGATATTGCACAACACCTATCTGCTCTCGCCCCCCCAATCACGGTTTCACTCATTGGCCCTGCAAGGAAAGCTGGCCGCGGTTACGAATCGAACTTTTTCCGCACGCTCGGTAAAGAGATCCGGCTCCTCCAAGATGCTGGTGCTGAGTCCATCCGCCTTTGTAATATCGACGAGAGCGTGACCTTACTTCGCGGCCCGGATGCCAGCGTTGGGTCACGAGCCCAACTCAGAATCCAGATCACCTTATTTGTGGAAAGCTACCAACGCCGTCACAGCGCTCCCAAACTGGAACTCGATCTCACCTTTGATTCATGAGCCAAGAAGCGACTCTCTTTGAAAAAATCATCGCCCGGGAAATCCCTGCAGAAATCGTTTATGAAGACGATCTCTGCCTCTGCTTTCGCGACATTTCTCCACAAGCCCCCGTTCACCTTCTCCTAATCCCCAAAAAACCCATTGCCCGGATTGGTGTTGCGAAACCTAATGATCGTGATCTCCTCGGTCACCTGATGATAACAGTTGGCGAGATTGCCCGTCGGGAAGGATACTCCGAAGACGGATTCCGGGTCATCATCAATAACGGCTCAAATGGAGGAGAAGCGGTTCCTCATCTTCACTTACATCTCTTAGCCGGTCGCCAACTCAAGTGGCCCCCGGGTTAGGACATTCAGAGATTTCATGAAATCTAATCCTCCAGCCAATTTAGCGTAATTAGCATTTTCAGGTGCCTGGTTCCTCAAGAGGCAAGGCGAGCCCTTAAAAATTCACCCTTTTGGATGGAGGAGCCGGTATTGAATAGCTTCAACACCCAGTGCAGCAGCCGTTCCCAGAATCATCTCCTCAGTAGCAGTTCGCGGGACTTGCGCCGCCGGACGAGTTAGACCGCGGATCAATTTTCCATAGCATTTGGCTCCGCCGAGGTGACGTAGAATTTTTGAACTGATGTGCGCAGCATCCAATGAAGGGAACACAAGGACATCAGCACGTTCACTTCTTGAGATCGCAGGCAGCTTGCGGGGCCCTACTTCAGGATCGAGGGCCACATCAAGCTGGATCTCGCCATCGATGACACATTCATCCAACGAGACCTTTTCTCTTGCAGAAGCGGTAGCTGCGACCATTCGAAGTGCGGAATCACTGCGTGAGCTCCCATGATTGGAGTGGCTCAGCATCGCAACCCGAACTCTGCGACCCATGTGGTGGTATGCCAGCATCCCAGTCTCTGCAGCAATACTTGCAAGATCATCGACTTCCGGATCGGGAATTAGACCGGTGTCAGCAAGAAACAAGACGCCATCACGCCCAAAATTTGCGAGGCTATCGGAAGTCATCGCGGTGACCGCAAAAACCTTGGAAACCTTTGGATCAGGCGCTATTAAATGAAGAAGCGGCCGGAAAACACCAGCTGGCTCGGTCAGATTTCCTCCGAGGCAGGCGTCTGCTTGACCATATTGAACCATCATAGCCGCAAAATAATGTGGTTTAGCAACAACTCCCTCAGCATCAACACCAACAATTCCACGATAACGCTCGATTCTTTCAAGTCGGTTACTGAAAAGTTGGAAATCTGACGACTTCACAGGATCAATTACCCGAACAAAGTCCATGGAAACACCAAGATTCTTTCCCAACGCAGAAATCTTATCGCGATCACCAAGCAAGATAGGAACTCCCAGCCCCAACTCCACAAAGCGAGCGGCAACGCGCAACACCCTTTCATCCTCACCTTCCGGGAAAACGATCCGCTTAGGATGACGTTTCAGTTGGTCAAAAAGAGGTTTGGTAAACGAATTGGGCTCGGAAAAATGAGACATGGCGTGTGAGGCTTTGCGCCCGTGGAAGAAACCTAGTAAGAGAAAGCCCAACCGACAACGCCAAAGCATCCATGCTCGCAGATTACCACACTCATACTCCTCTTTGCCAGCATGCCGAAGGCAATCCGGAAGACTATATCGACCAAGCTATCGCTGCAAACCTCGCTGAATACGGAATTTCCGATCATGCTCCGCAAGCTCCCGAGCCTTTTGATGATTGGCGCATGTTAGAGGAACACCTTCCTCAATACTTCGACTGGATTGCCCGCGCCCAAAAGCATGCGCGAAAGAAACTGCCCGTTCGTGCCGGACTCGAATGTGACTGGCTCCCCAATTGTGGAGACTGGATCGAACACCTAGCCTCACTATACGATTGGGATTACCTTATCGGATCCATCCACTACCTCGGAGCAAAGTGGGACTTTGATAATCCTAAATGGCTAGGTCGTTGGGCCGAAACCGATGTTGATGAGGTCTGGACAAGCTACTGGGACGAATACACCAAAATGGCTCGCTCTGGACTCTTCGACTTTCTCGGCCACCCTGATCTCATTAAAAAATTCTCTTATCGGCCCGGTGGAGATCTTCGCCGATTTTACGACCCGGTGATCGAAGCCCTTTCCGATGAAAAAATTGCCATTGAACTCAATACCGCCGGGTTCCACAAACCCTGCGCAGAGCAGTACCCTTCGGAGGAATTTCTTTTGTTGGCTGCCGAGGCGAAGGTGCCCATCACTCTCTCTTCAGACGCTCACCACCCGTCTGAAGTAGCCCGTGATTTTGACAAAGGTCTTCGGTTAATCAAAGAAGCCGGATTTACCCATCTTTGCCGTTTCAAGAAACGCAAACGAAGTCTGGTGAGTCTACCATAAAGGGACACTTATTTGGAATGAGTTCCATCTGAAATGGTGAAGTGTGCCTGATGGAAGGCGTGATGGTGGTTGCGTATCACCCCGCTTGCACGATGGTCGCGCATGTCACAATCAATCGCTCTTGTTTTCCCCCACCAACTTTTCCAAGACCATCCCGCTCTTGAACAAGATCGACCAATTCTGCTTATCGAAGATCCTCTTTTTTTCGGCACCGACTCGGAACAACCTCTTAAATTTCACGCGAAAAAGCTGATCCTCCATCGCGCCAGCATGCGGCACTGGGCTCAAGGCAAGGAGGACCTCACCTATCTTGAACTTCCCGAGGTGAAAACCAGAACCGACCTTCTTCTCGAGGAACATACCCCACGGGAAACCGAAACCCTAGTTTACGTGGACACCGTCGACTTCCTAATTGAGCGGCGCCTAAAACGCTTTGCTGACAAAAGGGGCCTTACCTTAGAAAAACTCCCTTCTCCGATGTTCCTCTCCCCCGATGATTGGATAGAAGATGTCATGGGCGGCATGAAGAAGCCCTTCATGAAGACCTTTTACGAAGCCCAGCGAAAACGCATGAATATACTTCTTGAAAAGGATGGAAAACCCGTTGGAGGCAAGTGGTCTTTTGATACCGAAAACCGCAAAAAACTTCCCAAAAAACAACCCGTTCCTGAACCTTATTCAGCCCCACTAGATCAGGTGGTATCTGCCGCTCAAAAGTGGATCAAGGAACGATTTCCTGATGCCCCCGGAATACGAGAAAATTTCAATTACCCCTCTACTCGTCAAGAAGCACTCCACGCGATGTCCTTATTTTTTGAGAACCGCTTCGAGCTCTTCGGCGACTATGAGGATGCAATTTCGACCCGGGTTCGTGTCATATTCCACTCGGTGCTCACGCCGCCACTTAACATAGGTCTTATCACTCCTCAGGAAATCATCGATGCCGCCCTCGATGCTGCTGAAAAAAACCCTGAAATCCCTTTGAATTCACTTGAAGGGTTCATCCGACAAATCATCGGGTGGCGGGAATTTATGCGCATCATTTACCTCCATCACGGTGTCATGGAACGGAAAGAAAACTTCTGGAATTTTACCCGAGAAATGCCACCTGCCTTTTACGATGGCACCACCGGAATTGAACCAATTGACCACACGATTCAGACCCTACTCGAAGATGGCTACACCCACCACATTGAGCGCCTTATGGTGCTTGGGAATTTCATGCTTCTTTGCCGGATCCACCCGGACGCTGTTTACAAATGGTTCATGGAGCTCTTCATCGATGCCTACGATTGGGTCATGGTTCCAAATGTTTACGGGATGTCACAATTCGCAGACGGCGGTATCTTTTCAACCAAACCCTATCTCTCCGGCTCCAACTACATCCGAAAGATGTCTGACTTCCCCAAGGGAGATTGGTGTAAGACATGGGATGGTCTCTACTGGACCTTCATCGAAGACCACCGCGAATTTTTCGCCTCTCAGTATCGACTATCTATGATGGTGCGCCTCCTCGATAAAATGCCTGATGAAAAAAGAGCAACTCATCGCGAAAATGCTGAAGATTTCATCAAGAAGCATTTTGGTTAAAGAGAAAGTTCTCTAGGGAATATCGTAATCCCCCCCCACAAGGGCTAATTCACCAACCCTTGAAGCTATCTTGGGTGAATTTTAAAAGTTCTAGGGCCCAGTCCTAATTGATCTTATTACCAGACTTGCCAAAGAAAACTGATTCGATATCACCAAGATGTTCGGTTTTCAAAATAGCTCATAGAACATGACCACTAAATTTCCAAAAAACGGGATCAGCTTTGCCGTCGCATTATCATCCCTCAGTCTCTTTTCTCAGTATGCTCCAGCCGCAATTTTTGAATTTAACATAGCCAACGCCGGCGAAAGCGTAGGTAAGCCTACCGACGATGGACAGACCTTCCAACAACAATGGGGCACGGCAGCAAACTGGAAATTGGTAAGTGGAGAAGACGATGGCAATAACGGCTATCCCGATGGGGCAGACACAGCCATCATCAATCGTTCCGCTTTGGCCAATAACTCCACTCGCCTCACCGAGGAAAGTTCTCCAGCCTCCCTCGTTTCAGTTGGGAAGGTTATTGGAACGGGAACTGGCAACCAAGATATTGTTCTAAAAATGAGAGCGTTCACCTTCGGCGAAGTGGAATGCCTTGAATCACCCGAGCCCTTTCATATTCGAGCCGAAAGAGATCGCTCAATCACCATCAGCGGCGTAATCAGCGGCCCTGGGAGCCTTTTATTGTCACGAAGTGGTGGCTTCTCCGACGGTGTAGACGAGGACGAGCTCATTACTATTACCGGGGACACTCCCAACACAATCACTGGAAAAATCCGTCTCTTTAATCAAAATAACAAAGCTGACGAACCACAGCCGAGTTACTGGGTTGCGGATAAAGAAGGAGCGTTCGGACAAGCTTCAATGCTGACACTTGAGGGACGAGCCGGCGCAGGAGGAGGAATCGCGTCGCTTCGGATCACCGGGAACGCTGCTTTTGGAGAAGGTGCGATCGACGATAATGCCACGACCGTCTTTATTGGAGCCAAGGGTGTTCTAAGTCTAGATCGCGGCGTCAACGAGGCGATTGGCGAAGGCTTGCTATTCACCGACTTAGAGGGAACAGGAATTTTTTCCGAAGTTCCTATCGGAACTTATGACAATAATGAAGCATGGATCATCGGTGAAGGAACGGTGACTGTTGGGGCTCCGTCGGCCGAACTAACGATCACCGCAGTTGACTATGCGACCAATGCTGAAGGCACAACGCTTAGCTTAACGTGGAACTCTCGCCCTGGACGGCTTTATGCAGTCCGCTTCTCCCCTGATTTGAAAGATTGGGACTTTGATCTTGATGATGGGGTCGTAGGCGACGACGGCGAGACCACCACGACTCAGTTTGATCTGACTGACTTTCCTGAAATTTCCGGTAGAACCCGCGTCTTCTTTCGCATCGAAGAAGTGACTGAAGTGCGACCTTTTTGAGCTATCCTTCGCATCAAGCCAAGACAGGCTCTTCCTTAGTAGTTGGAGTGAGCTTTCTTTTTTCAGTTTTTCTCACTTTATGAATCAATCCAGTCAATCCAATCGGCATCGGTAAGCACCTCTCCAATAATAGGCACCGGACACAATTCTTCTAGTATCGTCCGATTTGTTGTCGCCGCGACATCGCGCTCAGCTTCAAGGTGATTTAAAATAACACCAATGCAGTCCAAGCCAGCGGCTTGTATCGCTTTTACCGTCAAAAGAGTGTGATTGATCGTTCCCAGCCAGTTAGCGGCAACCACCATTACAGGAAAGCCCAAAGCCCTTGCATAGTCCTCAAAAGAGAACCCTTCGCCCATCGGAACCTCCCATCCACCCACCCCTTCAACGAGAGTGAAATCGTGGGCGCCTTGTATTTTGTGAATGTATTCCACCATGGGCTCAACTTCCAAAGGCGAACCTTCGATCCTAGAAGCCACGAGAGGGGCTGCCGGTGTTTGATACCACCAAGGATTAATAACATCGAGATCCAGCGTCCCCCCGCTCGCTTCCCAAAGTCGCTCAGCGTCCTCACGTGACCCGCTCAGCACCGGCTTCAAGCCAACTGCCTCCACTCCTTTCTTTCGCAACTCTTCAATAATGAGAGCCGACACCCAAGTCTTACCAATTCCGGTGTCAGTTCCTGTCACAAGTAGCCCACTCCACTGCTCCAGCTTCATCGGGCTGATTGCTCGGTGCTGGTTTTATTAAAGGCGTCTATGTTACTCTGGAGGTGGAGATCAATCAGATATCTGATCGCGATCGCCAGAGTCAGAGCGGCGATCTTCACCGTCCAATTCCTCAGCAGCCATTTCTTTATGTACTTCTCCATGGATTAGAAAAATTTCTTCTAGTTTTTCGCGGAATTCGTCTTCGGAAAGGTTTCGGTAGATTTTCTCTTCCACTACAATCGAAATCGCGCCTGTCTCTTCACTCACAATCACCGCGACCGCATCGGTCTCTTCGGTGATGCCAAATCCGGCACGATGACGAAGCCCTAGCGAACGATCAGAAAGCTGCTTCTGACTCACCGGAAAGATACACGCTGCTGAAGCGATCCTTTCTTTCTTTAAAATCATTCCACCGTCGTGCAGTGCGGTCTTAGGATGAAAAACAGTAGCCACTAACTCCACTGAGATGGCACTATCAATCACAACTCCCGTTCTCTCATATTCGCTGAGTTCAATCCCTCTCTCGATCGCAAAAAGAGCTCCAAAACGCTTTTTGGAAAGCTTCATCACGGCCTCGGTGAGAGCATCCAAAAAGATTTTCTGCTGGCTCGTCGAAAACGAAAACAGATTCGTGCTTCCCAATCTAGCGAGGCCGTTTCTAAGTTCGGGTTGAAAAATAATTAAAAGGGCAAAAGCCAAAACTGCGGCAGCGCTTTTGATAATCCATTCGATCACCTTTAGATCAAGGATCTGAGAAGCTAGCGTCATCAAAATAATCACCACGGTCAGACCAACCAGGATTCGCGCGCCGCGAGTAGCCCGGAAAACACGGTATGTTTGATAGATAAGAATCCAGAGCACTAGGACCTCCACCCCAGCACGCCAGTTCTCCATTATAATTCCTATCAAATCCACAACGATACTTTTTTCAACCTAGCGGCCTTTCAGCTTCTTAACCATTTCAGGGCTAAGATTAAAGTTTAGAGTGCCGGACTCTTTTGGTCTTTCTTCCCCTTCAGCTTGCTCCTCGTCAATTTGATATTCAAGAGGCTTCAATGGTTTCACACCATTTACTTCCGACATCAGATAAACACGAATTGAAATGGGAGCCTTCGCGTTCCCGCCCGGAAGGTCTTTAATGGAGAACTGCAACTCGTTCATTCCATCAATCGCTCCACCAACAACGACATCCGCCCTCTTGGTATTTTGGAAGATGTGCCTCGACTTCCTGTTGATCAAAAGTTTCACCTCGCGGCCGGGACAAAAGACATAGGCCTTGGCGATATATTTAACAGGTCCTCGAATCGCAAACGGCGTAGCCTCTGGAACTCCGTTTGGAAAGAAATCTTCCCCATCAAGGAACTCCTTATTACCCGCCGCAAGTTGTTGCCGAACTGTCGGGAGCGCTCCCAGGTTCACAAACTCGCCACCATGGTATTTCCACCCGTCTCCTTCGCGAACGTACGAAATAACAAAAAGATTGTCGGTGGGTTCCCCTCCAATTCCAAAATCGACCTTACCAAAGTAAGTGGACTTGGCGGTGCGACCTTGCGCCCGCACTCTCATCGCTTGGAGCTTCCCAATGTCCGGGGGCGCAATCGGCGAGGCGAAAACTGTCTGAGGAAACGGACGGCGTTCGCTCCAGATCCGGTTGCGCACCTTAATCTGCTTCGTCGTCGAAGTGTAGCGCTTCCATAAGCCAGCATCTTTGCGCACCATGGAGGCACGCCAGTTATTATAAACCTCCCGCAATTTCCCCGGAGTTTGGGCGCCATTTACCGCCTGAGCATGCGCCGGGGCAGCCACAGTGAGCAATCCGAGTATCAAAATCAGTGGTTTCATAGAGAAACTATGGACAATTGCACATACATTTGGAAAAGCTTTTCTACGGTGACTTTGGTTACCGGCCAAAACAACCATGAAAAATCTCCCCAAGTCACCCATGATCGGTGAAGCCCGGAACAAAG
>KB912092.1 GCA_000383735.1 Verrucomicrobia bacterium SCGC AAA164-M04 | reverse complement strand
GGAACTTTCCTCGAAGGTGGTATCCGCGTTCCCGCCGTTGTCAGCTGGCCTGCCAAACTACCGAAAGGCATCGTTAGAGATCAGATCATTACGATCATGGACTGGTATCCAAGCTTGCTGGAATGGTGTGGAATTAAAAAGCCAGATGTTGTCCTAGATGGCCACAGCCTCCAACCTGTCATTCATTCGGCAGAGGCGCCCGCCGCTCACGAAGTCCTTCATTTTCAATGGAGGAATAGCTGGGCGGTAAGGAAAGGTGATTGGAAATTGATCGGAAATAAGCAGGGCAAACCGAAGAATGAAATGCGGTATACACTCCATCATCTCACCGACGAAAACCCGGAAGTAACAGACTATGCGGAAGAGAAACCAGCACGAGTCCAAGAGCTCATTGCACTCCACGAATCGTGGATTCGCAATCTTGATAAAGGTCAATGATCAAAGCGGAGTGGCAAGACTTCATCATCTGAGTTGAACCACATCCTCCCGGAATTGGGACCGCCAGTTGGATTAGACGGCTTTTTCTCCTCGGCCTTCTCCTCCTCAGCTTCCTCGACTTTATCGGTCTGGCTTTTCTTCCATCCATCACGCCCACCAACAATCGGCAAGGTAATGGAAGTGGCTCCCAAATCGACCGTCAATTCGGTTCCAGGGTCAGGCCACAAAGTAAACTCACGATCGCTTGAGAAAATCATCAACCCAATTTGCTGCCCAGCCGGGATCACCTGATCATCCGGCTGCAGGTCAAAAGTCATATCGTAAAATTTGCCCGGCTTCAGTCGCTCACCCTTCCGGATAGAACGATAGTTCTGCGGGTCGGCCCAACCACGCGTGATAATATTATCCGTGATCAGAGCCTTCTTCTTATCATTCCAAGGAAGAGAAACCATCCACACCGAAAGGTTTGCAGCAGGCTTGCTACTCGCTAAACGAATTTTAATCGTTGAGGTCCCCGAAAGATGGACAGCTTGCTTTAGAATAGGAGTTGTATAAATCAAGCGATGCTTGGTCCATTCCGCTTTTGCCAACGAGATGCCATCAAAGGAAAAGTTATCCACCAAGGTCTCATTTCCCGGTTTCTCTCCTTTTTGAATATTCATTCCCCCTTTCTCCGGCGCACCCTGACTTAGGAAAAACTCGACAGGCCGCGCTGCCGGATTCGGATAGTCATGATAAGAAGTCGGCTCTTCCCGCTTAGCTCCCTCACGGACGAT
>KB912091.1 GCA_000383735.1 Verrucomicrobia bacterium SCGC AAA164-M04 | reverse complement strand
TTCTTAAATGCAACTAAATCGCATATACTTTTTTTCTTAAATTTAAGAGGGTAGAAATTGTCTTTTGGGTGAGGGGGGTGGTTTGTGAGGAAGGTTAGATCAAATTGGGAGGAAAAAAGGGGGGGATCGTTGGGAATTGATGGATTTACTCAGGATTAGGCTATTTAAGTTAAGCTCTTGGGGTTCATTACTCTAACAGTTTCATGTCTTTAATGGTTGACTGAGAGTTACTTATTTGTTTTTTCTTCAGGGCTAAAGGTTTTTACCGCATATCCCATGGATGTGTGGCGGGAGCTGACACGCAATACTAGTATTATGAAAAAACAACACATTACAATGCTCGCAGCCTCCGTTTTGGGTGCTGCAGTCGCGAATGGTTCACTATTGGTGCACTATTCGTTCGATGGCGGTGATGCGGCTAACGGCGGTTCGTTGAATGACGGAACCGTGGTTGGAGGCACTACCTTTGTCGATGGACGCTCGGGACTTGCATTCCAAGGAAATCGCACTGGTGCGAATGATGCCTACATCCAAACTGGTTACAGTGGAACTGATCTCGGCTTCGGTCCAGACTCCGTCTACACCGCTATGGCTTGGGTAAACTGGACCGGTGCGGAAGGCTCAGTCGACCACATGGTCTTCGGTCAAGAAGACGGCGCTGGAAACGCTAGCCAACTTCACCACGGTATCCGTGCTGATAGTGATGCTAATGTTCACTATGGTGGTTGGGGTAATGACCTCAACGATGCCGGAACTGCAACTCCTGGTGAGTGGACTCACCTTGCATGGTCATACGATGGCACCGATAAGGTTGTCTTTGTCAACGGAGTCGAAACTGCCCGCCAAAACGGTGGCACGATGGGAGGACACGCTCTCCCAGTGATTGTTGGCGGTCACGGACGTGATGCTGCTGATCCTGCTGGACAAAGCTTCAACGGCCTCATCGATGACGTTAAGGTCTTTAGTACCGCTCTTGACGCAGCTGGCGTGCTTGCTGCTTCTCAGGGCGGCGCAGTGCCAGAGCCTTCTTCGCTCGGACTTTTGGCCCTCGCTGGCCTCGGTCTGCTTCGTCGTCGTCGCTAGACAAGATTCAACCCTGCTCAATGCAGGTGTTTATAAGCCGGTCCTCTTTTACGAGGGTCGGCTTTTTGTTTTCATTTTGTTTCTGTTTTAAGTAGGCTTTTCTCGTTAAGGATCATTCCTTGCCGTCAGTGCCGAATAATTTTTTCCCTGAACCAACTAATGTCTGTACCTTCC
>KB912090.1 GCA_000383735.1 Verrucomicrobia bacterium SCGC AAA164-M04 | reverse complement strand
ATGCTCCAGCGTCTGGGTGATCTCGAGCTGATCGCGCGCGAGGTGGTGGAAGGTCTGCGCGTGGGGAGCCACCGGAGTAATTTAAAAGGTTTTAGTACGGAGTTTGCCCACCACCGGCAATATTCTCCGGGCGATGCTTTACGCACCATCGATTGGCGGGTGTTCGGGCGGACCGACCGCTACTACACCAAGCTCTACGAAGCGGAGACTAATTTTGATTGCCACCTGCTCGTGGATGCCAGTGCCTCGATGAATTACGGTTCGGGTAAAGTCAGCAAACTGGAATACGCAAAATATCTCTCGGCCTCGTTGGCTTACCTTGTGCTCAAACAACGCGACTCAGTGGGCCTATCGGTCTTTGATTCTGAAGTGCGAGCCTACCTACCACCGCGTTCTGCGATGGGGATCATCCTAGAGATTGACCGCTTGCTTAAGGGAGTTAAGACGACCCCGAAGACCAGCCTTGCCAAGCAGTTGCACGACGTTGCTCTTATGATGAAGCGCCGTTCGGTGGTGGTGGTGATATCCGATTTTCTGTCCGACGTTGAGGATATCCTGGGAGGTCTTGATCACCTTCGCTTTGATGGACACAACGTGATTGTCCTACACACGCTTGATCCGTATGAGCTCGAGTTTCCCTTCGATGGGACTTGGCGCTTTGAAGGGCTAGAAGGAGAGGAGCCTTTGACGACTCAGCCGCAGCGAATCCGTGATGACTATCTCGCTAGTATGGGAGAATACATGGAGTCACTGCGAGCCGGTTGTGTGGCTGCCCAAATCGACTATGCGGTGGTTGATACCTCAAGACCGCTGGATGTCTTCCTGAGCGAGTTTATTAACGAACGTCAAACGACCCTTGGGGGAGGAGCTCCTGCCGCCCGATCATGAGCTTCTTCAATCCATTGCTATTGTTCGCAGCACTTGGGGTGGCGCTGCCAATCCTCGCGCACATGCTGAACCGGCATAAGGTGAAGCGCACGGACTGGGCTGCAATGCAGTTCCTCAATCGGAACGTGAGAGTGCGATCACGTCAGCTTCGCTTACGTGACATCTTATTACTCTGCCTGCGCTGTCTTGCGATCTTGTTGTTGGTTGTGGCCCTGGCGAAGCCGTTCATGGAAGAGGCGGATACCTTGCCAGAAGGAATTGGTGAACGCCGGGCCGGTGTCATCATCGCGCTCGACGCCTCTTACAGTATGGGCCACCGCGATGGTCCCTCGAAGCCAACGCGTTTTGCACGGGCCCTAAAGAAGATCGAA
>KB912089.1 GCA_000383735.1 Verrucomicrobia bacterium SCGC AAA164-M04 | reverse complement strand
CGGCGCTAGCCGCCATGCAAAACCCACCAGAAGGCACGACACGTGCGCAAGCAGTTCATCTCGCCTTCTCAGATCATTCTACCGAGCCCGCCCAATCTGCAGGAATTCAATTCGCGTATGGTGCACATAATGAGGGGGTGAAATCATGAGATATATTGAGCCCCACGCCCACATGGTCAGCCGCACAACTGCGGACTACCAAGCAATCGCTCAAGTTGGCTGCGAAGCCCTTTGCGAACCTGCCTTCTGGGCCGGATACGACCGTGCCTCTGCCCAAGGGTTTTACGATTACTATCGACAACTTACCGAATACGAACCGGCCCGCGCCGCTAAATTCGGCATCAAGCATTTCTGCTGGCTCTGCATCAACCCAAAGGAAGCCGAGGACCCGGTTTTTGCACGTGAGGTAATGGCCCTTATTCCTGATTTTATCGACAAGCCTACAGTTCTTGGGATTGGTGAAATTGGGCTCAATAAAAACACCAAGAACGAGCTTGCCATCTTTGAAGAGCACGTGGAAATTGCCAAAAAATTCGATCAGGCCATTCTCATTCATACCCCCCATCTTGAGGACAAACTTAAAGGCACGCGCCTTATTATCGACGCTCTCAACAACGCCAACGTAGATCGTAGCCGCGTCATCATTGACCACGTTGAAGAGCATACGGCCCCCCTCGTCCTTGATCAGGGCTATTGGGCTGGGATGACCCTTTACCCGGAATCGAAGTGCTCTCCTGCCCGGGCGATCGACATCCTCGAAACCTTTGGAATGGAAAACATCTGGATGAACTCCGCTTGCGACTGGGGGATCTCGGATCCTCTCGCCGTGATTAAGTGTGCCCTTGAAATGAAAAAGCGGCATCATTCTGCTGAGGTCGTCGATAAGGTCATCTTTGAAAATCCAAAAACCTTCCTCTCACAGTGCCCAAACTTCGCGCTTTAATTAGCGCTGTCGGCCTTTTCACCTCGTGTCTTTCGCTAGAGGCGGAAACGGTTCTATGGAAAGCTAACGGGGCCATCACAAGTGCGACCGGCACTTTCCAAGATGCCGCAATTGAATCGGGCACAGAAGTTGAGATCCGCATCACCTACAATGACCAATCCACACCCGATATCTTCACGAATATCGTTGGTCGAATCGAAACGGAATACCTCACAGAGATTGAGCTAACTTTCGAAATCAAAGTTGGCACCCGAATATGGACAGCTTTGGTGAATTCAGCAGAAAGTGATACTCCCCGTACTTTTGTCACCAGAGCCTCATCTTTCCCAGGAACCGAACGAGTCGAAATGCTTATTAGCTCAGAAGACAATGGAACCTTTTTCAACTTCCCCC
>KB912088.1 GCA_000383735.1 Verrucomicrobia bacterium SCGC AAA164-M04 | reverse complement strand
GGGTCACCCCAGCTAGTGGCACCGATGGCTTCGAAGTTGGTGTTAACGTTGGCGAGGTCGTTGGTGTTTATATCGCTGAGTTTTTGGACGCCGTCTATCCAGGTGTTGAGATTGCCGTCAGGTGAGACAGTTATTATGAGGTGGTGCTCTTCGTTTTGATTGACTTGTTCTCCTAGGAGCTTTGCTCCATCGCGGTCGACTCCGGTTTGTTGTCCATTCCCTCGGGTATGTGTGAAGGCGAGTTCTTGCCCGGCGGCGTTATTGCCAAATTGGAAGAGCTTACC
This sequence comes from Verrucomicrobia bacterium SCGC AAA164-M04, assembly GCA_000383735.1. The sequence continues at coordinate 1,059 of KB912088.1, read as the reverse complement.
CCAGGTGCCGGTACCAGTATCGGTATACCAGGTCTCGATGGTTACGCCGGTCGCCCCGAAGTTTCCGCCAATATCGACGGGGTTGGTGAAGGTCATTCGGTTGGCTGCGGTGCTAGAACCAAGACCTCTGAGAGTTAGTTTTCCCGAGGAAATGGTCGCTCCGCCTTCGAGAATGCCGGTGTTGCCGCCGGCCGAGTCAGTCGCATCAGTATCGAACGAATAGCGATGAGCAAGGGTGGCAGCCTGGGATAGCGAAAGAAGGGAGAAAAAGAAAAAAAGCGACTTCATATTCAAAGAATACTACAGAACCTAGAAAACTTCTGGGATCTATAAATAGTGATGGTGATGATCGGGTAAGATCAATGCCCTATTGATTTGTGATATCCTTGATACGGTAGAAAAGTCGCTTTCCAAGGGCTGTAGGATCGGTAAAGGTTGAGAGCTCGGAGGTCGCAACGAATTCATCGTCAATATCTAGCCAAAGAGGCGAGTCGGCAGAAAGGAGTTCGGGGGAACGGTCAATACGGTATCTCCGGCCGACTATAGAATTGAAGGTAATGATCACGGAATTATTGCTTGGATTCCTCGTGATGCTCGTGATCGCGAATTCCTTTTCACCCGGCAGGAAGTCAGGACCAGCGGCTAAGTTAACCGTAACATCATCCTCGGTCAGAGTGCCTTCCCAAATTCGAAATTCATTGACGCTGCCGAAGTGGCCGGGATCACCCCAAGCGGTTGAACCGATCGATTCCGTATTAGTGACGATATTACTCACTGGGTTGGTTGGCAGTTCGCTAATCTCTTTGGTGCCGTCGATCCAAAGATTAGTTGTGCCGTCGGGTTCAACACTGACAACGAGGTGGTGTTCTTCATCGAGAGAAAGGCGATCACCAGTGCCAAAAGGGATTGATGAAATTTCTTTGGCGCCGTTTCTATCGAGGCCGGGAGCTTGATCATTACCCCCTCGCTCGTTAGTCCAAGCAATTTCCTGTCCTGCATTATTAGTACCGAAGGTAAAGAGCTTCCCCCAAATCGCTGTGCCAGAGTCTGTATACCAAG
>KB912087.1 GCA_000383735.1 Verrucomicrobia bacterium SCGC AAA164-M04 | reverse complement strand
TAATGAGTGGGGGCAAGAATATCGCCCTCCGGGGGACTGCCTCTCAGAGCTCCACCCACGGTAATGAAAATGAACGGGGCGCAAAAAGTGCCATCGATGGAGACATGACAAGTATCAATCATACATCAAACATGGCTGAATCCGGAGAATGGTGGGAAGTAGACCTTGGACGCGAAGTTTTGATCGATGAAGTCCGAATTTACAACCGAAACGATAGCCCAACGACGGAATCTCGCCTGAAGAATTACATCTTAGAAATCTTAGACTCGAAAGGAAATCCTCAAGGAGAAAACTATCCAAGAACCACAGAGCTTGTTGATTGCTTCCAAAAATTCTTAACCCAAGCATTTAGGGGACAAGCGGTAGACCAAAGCTTTATCGATCGCCTTTTAAAATATTACCACAACAAACGAAAAGTCGATGGACTCAAACATCGAGAGGCCCTCGCCAGCACCTTGGCGATCGTCTTGAGCTCCCCAATGTTTCTCTACAAGTCCGAGTCCTCTTTGCAGGACCAACAAATAATCAACCAGCAAGAACTCGCCCAGCGACTCTCTTATTTTCTATGGAGTGCCCCAGCCGACGCCACCCTCATCAAGCTGGCAACCGCCGGCAAACTATCCGACTCCAAAGTTCTCCGCCAACAAACCAACCGACTCCTTGATGACCCACGGTCTACTGCAATGATCCACGGTCTTGTTCATCAGTGGCTAGATATGGAGCGTCTCGATTTCTTTAATGTAAATCTGATCAAGCATCGAACCTACGATAATAGCGTAAAGATGGCAGTTCGTGACGAAGTGTACGAAACCTCATTGTTTCTTCTCAAAGAAAATCGAAGTATTACGGAATTGTTGTCGGCTGACTATGTGGTGATCAACAGCCTTTTGGCACAATTCTACGGGATCCCTGACGTCGAAGGCGACCACTTTCGAAAGGTGGCCCTTCCTAATAACTCCCCACGCGGCGGCTTACTAGGGATGGCCGCAATCCATCTGATGGGTGGAAATGGCGACGAATCAAGTCCAGTTGAACGCGGGGCCTGGGTCCTCCGAAAACTCCTCCACCAACCACCTCCCCCTGCCCCCGCCAATGTTCCCAATTTAGCCAGACTTTCAGATAAAGTTCTCACGACACGTGACCGCTTAAAGGCTCATCAAGAACTCCCGCAATGCGCCAGCTGTCATCGCAAAATTGATCCAATTGGTTTTGGTTTGGAGAATTTTGACGCGGTTGGTTTATGGAGAACCGAAAACAGCTACGAAAATCCAGGTAAAGACCAAGAAAAGAAAACTTGGAAGATTGATTCAAGCGGTCAAATTCACAAAGGTCCGATTTTCTCAAATTACTTTGATTTGCGTGATCATATCGCCAGCCAAAGGGATGACTTTGCCAACAGCTTTACTTCAGCTGTCATCGAAT
>KB912086.1 GCA_000383735.1 Verrucomicrobia bacterium SCGC AAA164-M04 | reverse complement strand
AAATAGATTGCTGCCAATCTCTTTGGGGAGGGATTCAAGGCCTCACTTCCCATGCATTCCAGAGACGGGAGAGCAAGGGTCGCTCCAATTCCACGTAGAAAAGTTCGACGATTTAAGTGCCAAGGTTTCCTAGAATCCATATTCGTAACTTATTTGGTTTGGAAGTCGGGCCGCTGCACGACCGCGACCAATAAATCTCTCACGCGCAGGTTATTCTTCAAGAACTGATTTGTGAGATCGGATATTAGGGTTTCATCGGAGAATTCCAGACTCCGCCCTAGCGCGTAGGTCAGGATCTTTGACACGAAGGCCCTTGCGAATTGTTTACGCCGATGTTCTTTGAGGTAATTTTTTAGTCCACGGATCCCTTGAATCTTATGCCCGTCCGGAAGTTTGGCATTCGCATCAACTTCCAATTCAATCGTTTTTTTACCATGGATTGGTCTTATGATTTTCTCTCGCCAAAGTCCGATAGCATTAAATTGTTCAAGAGCCTGACCCCAAGGGTCGAGATTGCGATGGCAATCGGCACACGCGGGATCATGGAGATGAATTTCAAGCTGTTTACGAATCGAGAGCTGCGCAAAATTTGGGTCGGCGGTCTTAAGTTCGGGAACGTTTGGAGGGGGAGGAGCTGGTGGATCATTGAGCAAACGCTTACGTAAAAACACCGCGCGTTTAATGAGATTCGAATCCCGACCTGTCGAATTGGCGGTGAGGATAGACGATTGTCCTAAAAGTCCACCCCTGTGCGATGCGTTTTTGGCTGTTAATTTGATCCGTTGGAATTCTCCTGCCATTACCCCATCGATCCCATAATGTCTCGCCATTCGGCTGTTTACGGTCACGAAATCCGAATCGATAAAGTTTTCGGCAGAAAGATTACGGTGAAGGACTTCGGAGAAGAAAGCGAAAGTTTCGCGGCGCATGTCACCCTTTAATTCGGGCTTAAATCCAGGATGGATTTTCTGGTCGATGACAACACGATCTAACGCGTCGAGGTCTAACCATTGGGAAACAAAGTTTTCCACAAATTGCTGCGAACGAGGATGCTTCAGCATTCGCTCGACCTGGTGGGTAAGCACATCGGGCTTGCTTAGCTCGCCTGAATCTGCAGAGGACAACAATTTCTGATCAGGCATGGTACTCCATAAAAAGTAAGAGAGTCGCGCAGCTAGCTCATGTTGTGTCAAAGGCCTTTGCTCCGCCGAGAATGGCTCAAGAATGTAAAGGAAATGAGGTGAGACCAGCGCCATTGCTAAAGTTTCTTTCATCGCTTCCTCAAAGGTGGGCATTTCCTTCCGAACGACTTTGAAGAATTCCGTAAAGCGAATCACCTCATCATTTGTGACTGGACGTCTCCAAGCACGCGGGAGGAATCTCTCGATAACTTGCCTAACGTAATCTGGTTCGAATGATTCGGAACGTGAAACAGAATCGTGAAG
>KB912085.1 GCA_000383735.1 Verrucomicrobia bacterium SCGC AAA164-M04 | reverse complement strand
CTTTAACCCTTGCTTTTGCCCTCGCCGATACATTTGGGAAAAGCATTGAAGAACTGTTTAGACCCAAGGTGAGGGAACTGGGTGAAGAGTAATCGTCCCTTACATGCCCCTCTAGGTAATCTTTGATACCTTGAGAGTCTTTGCGATTGAGTAGGTCTTCTAGAATGGGGGGTAATGCACTCAACTATGTTGATCCTATTCAATTCCCTGCCGCTATTTCAAAGCAAAGCGCAGAAACTTCTTACCTTCGGTGAGAGGTAGTTCCACCTCTACGGATTTTCCATTGTTTTCCCAGACTGAAAGATCAGATGATTCTTCGATTTCTAGTTTAAGGTTAACTGTCCCATCCTCTGATGGCGTGAGAATTACTGAACGACTACGATCTTCATCGGCGGAAATGTTCGCAACGGGAATTTTAATAGCAAATAAGGTCAAAAAATCTGTCCAGATTTTCTGCCAGTGGGAATGATAATCAGGTAGACTACTATCTCCCAACACAAAGAAACATACTATGAGAATTCGAACTCTTTCCCTCTCCCTGAATGCAGCCATCCTGACGGTTGCGCTGGTGGCTTTTGTGCCGGTAGCGTTCGGCCAAGCGGGAAACTCTGGGGGCGATACCTTGAGCAAAGAACTCAGCCTGGACCTTGGTAAGGGTGTCTCGATGAAGCTCGTGCACATTCCAGCCGGCAAGTTTAAGATGGGCAACCACGACACCCCGGCGGAAACGATCAAGAAGGTCGGGGGCGAGGAGGAGCACGTGTCAGATGAGTATCCTGCCCATGAGGTGACGATCAGCAAGCCCTTCTACATGGGGATCTACGAGCTGACGCAGGCTCAGTGGAAGGCCGTGATGGGCACGGAACCATGGCTGACAAAGTCGGCTCTGGCGATCGCTGGAGCGCAACCGAGACCAGAAGGCTTTGACGACTATCCCGCTGTCTGGATGAACTCTTATGATGCCATTGAGTTTTGCCGCAAGCTCTCGAAGAAGACCGGCATGAGCGTCACCCTGCCGACCGAAGCGCAATGGGAGTATGCCTGTCGCGCCGGAAGCACCACGACCTTTTCCTTCGGAGATGACCTGTCGAAACTCATCGACTACGGCTGGTACGGAGGGTTAGGCGCGGGTCAAAAGGAAGACTACGCCCACCGGGTCGGCCAGCTGAAGCCCAACCCCTGGGGCTTGTATGACATGCACGGTAACGTCTGGGAATTCTGTAGTGACTGGTATGACAAGGACTTCTACAGCAGGTCACCGAGTGTTGATCCGGAGAATACCACGGAAACCGATCTGCGCTGTCTGCGTAGCGGGTCGTTTCACAGCGTTCCCGCCGTGTCCCGCTCCTCACAACGCGCCAGGTGGGTAGGTCCCAAGCAGGTCCGCTACAACTACGGTATGCGGGTCGTCGTTACTGCCGACGCGCAGGAGAAGTCAGACGGCGACACCAATCGACCGGGTTTAGAC
>KB912084.1 GCA_000383735.1 Verrucomicrobia bacterium SCGC AAA164-M04 | reverse complement strand
GAACCCGCGCGCCAAAGTCACCGTCAAGCTAGTCGCCGAGTCTGGTGTTGGCACCGTAGCCGCAGGTTGCGCCAAAGCCAGCGCTGATAACGTTCTCATCTCAGGTCATGATGGTGGAACCGCAGCCTCACCGCTTTCGAGCACAAAGCACGCCGGACTTCCATGGGAACTTGGAATCTCCGAAGCTCATCAAGTTCTCATGATGAATAAGCTCCGCAACAACATCACTCTTCGTACTGATGGGGGTCTGCGCACGGGCCGCGATGTTGTCATCGCTGCCATTTTGGGAGCAGAACAGATGAATTTCGGAACCATCGCTATGATTGCCATGGGTTGTGTTTACGTTCGCAAATGCCACCTCAACAACTGCCCCGTCGGAGTCGCCACAACTAACCCAAAGTGGCGAGCTAAATTCAAAGGTTCACCCGATCACGTCGTCAACTTCATGATGGGAGTGGCGGAAGAGGCACGCGAAATCATGGCATCCCTCGGTGTCCGCTCAATGAACGAATTGATCGGTCGTCCCCAGAAATTTCTCGCTCAACGCGATGTGCCCGATCATCCGAAAGCCAACACTCTCGACCTGAAAAAAGTTCTTTCCGACAAGGGCGACGAAAACGCGGTTCGCATCTGCACTCAAGACCGCAACGATGGAATTCACAAACCGGCTCTTGACCTTCAGATCCTCAAAGATCTTGCCACCCATACCGGCACGACCGAGGAAGAAAATCCAACTGCTGGTCTCATGGATCGCGGGCCTTTCACCAAGGAATACGAAGTCGTAAATACCGATCGTAATATCGGGACCCGCACCGCTGGGCGTGTCGCTGAAATATATGAAAACCATGGGCTTCCATCAGAGAGCATTGACCTGACCTTCCGCGGTTCCGCTGGCCAATCATTTGGAACTTTTCTCTGCGGGGGCATTAAGCTCACCTTAATCGGTGAAGGAAATGATTACGTCGGCAAGGGCATGAGCAATGGTGAGTTAATCGTCCGGCCACCAGCCGTTATGAATGAAGACTTTATTGCCGCCAAGAACTCTATTGTTGGGAACACTTGCCTCTATGGCGCCACCGGTGGAAAACTCTTTGTCAACGGAAGAGCCGGCGAGCGTTTTTGCGTTCGAAACTCTGGATCAACCTCGGTCGTTGAAGGTGTCGGCGATCACGGCTGCGAATACATGACCAACGGTGCGACCGTTATTCTCGGACTTACTGGAAAGAATTTTGGCGCCGGAATGTCTGGAGGAATAGCTTACATCTACGACATCGATGGCATGTTCCAAAGTCGCCTCAATCCTGAAATGGTCGTCGCTCGACCCGTCAAACGCGCACCCGATATCAAAGAGGTGAAATCACTAATCAAAGAGCACTACGAAAAAACCGATTCGGCACGAGCCAAAGAGCTTCTTGAGAATTGGGATGTCACACTCACGAAACTCATCCGTGTCATCGCCAAAGAAAAATACGATCTAGAAAAA
>KB912083.1 GCA_000383735.1 Verrucomicrobia bacterium SCGC AAA164-M04 | reverse complement strand
CCACGATAATGTCATCAAGCGAATCATTATTGAAGTCCGCGAAAACTGAACCCCACGCCCAGCGCGCCATCGTCACACCCGCAGGCTCGCTTATATCTACGAATTGACCATTCCCAAGATTTTGAAACATGGTATTTCCCCGAGCGAACCTTTGAAAAGCTGCTGTGTCTCCAGGTTGATCACCGATCTTAAATTGATTCTGATAGGTGACCCGGTTACCGGCATTGGAAAACATATTGCTGATGTAGAGATCCATGTATCCGTCTTGATTGACATCAGACCAGGCCACCGACATGCCCGCAGCCTTATCTTCGACTCCCGCAAGTGCGGCAACGTCAGTAAAGATTCCATTATTATTTTGATATAAATTATTCCGGCCAAAATCGTTAGCGACGTATAAATCGGAATCGCCATCATTGTCGTAATCTTCCCAAACAGCTGAGAAGCTAAAACGCTGATTATTCTCGCCTAATCCACTTCTCTCAGTTTGATCTTCAAACTTCCAACCTCCTTGGTTCCTTAGGAGAGTATTTGCTCCACCATTGTTTGCATCGTGAAAAGGAATCGGCATAGCTAGTGCTCCCTGCCGGAGATCCTTTCCATCGCCCTGGTATCCGCAGGTGAAAATATCAAGATCACCATCTTGGTCATAGTCAGCCGCAGCCATCGACAAGATCTGGCCCTTAGATTCACTAATCGATCTTTCCGTAAATCGCCCACTCCCGTCATTTTCCATCAATACGACAAACCAAGCCAAGCCAACCACCAGATCTTGATCGCCATCATTATCCAGATCCAAAATGAGGGCACTAGCACTAGTATCCAGCCAGTCCGCCCCACTTTGCTTAGTGGCATCACTAAATTGACCATTCTTTTCCTGAATCAAAAGTCGGTTGGGTAACCCGGCCTCTGCGCAAAGATAAACATCCTCCAATCCATCGCCATTCACATCTCCAACGGCGAGGCCATGGTGCCCTGTCACAGCAACTCCGAGATGCGCCGGGATTCTCAATCGCCAGTGATCAACGCCATAAGAAAACTGCTTGCGAAATGAGTCAAGCCCCCCAACAACAGCATTCGTCATTTCCGAAAAAAGGGTCCTCCCATCCTTGACAACTTCCTCGTAGGCAAGCACCTGAACGGAACTCAAAAGAGGTTGATCGGCATCTTTACTATTCCAGGAACAATTCCAGGTGGTATTGACTTGGGTAATACCGGAAGGAGAAGCCGATGGACCATCCAGTTGCACAAGCACACGGGTCGAAGCCCTTTTATCTGTCAACTCGACATGGCTGACCTTAAATTTAGCATGAGTAACTGCTCCAAGCCCCCCCTCCTCGAGGAGCTGCTCTAAGGCAAACACAAAACCATTTTGACCCCGATTTACTTCTCCCTTCACCCCAGTCAGCGGAGGAAAAGAACCATCGAAACGATTGACCCGCAACCCTTCACTCTTAAGGACTTCGTTGACCCGCGGCCGGAGCATCCCCG
>KB912082.1 GCA_000383735.1 Verrucomicrobia bacterium SCGC AAA164-M04 | reverse complement strand
TGGGAGCATTAGAAGTGCTCCAGAAGTTCCCCAGTATGGGGTCTCCAAAGTTTGAGAAACCTTCATCAAGGTGAACGGAGACGGCTGCCGATTTCGTGGCCAAATTTCCGCTGCCGTCACTGGCTTCTGCGGTGAAGACATAGAAACCTGGTTGCGAAAAATCGGCAGTCAGAATATTCCCATTGGTGGCGAGGTTAACGCCAGTATTAGGGAGCACGGTCCAGTTGATTGTGACCGTATCTCCTTCCGGATCAAAAGTTCCTGTGGTGTCCAGCGTGATGGTTTCTTCTAGGGCGATGCGTTGTGATTTTGGAGACGAGCTTAGAGCGATCACGGGAGGTGCATTGCCGGTTTTGGTGATAGTAAATTGGGTTTGTGCAACAACGTTTCCCTCGTGATCGACGCCTTCAATGGTCAGGCTATTTGTCCCTTGTTGAAGAACGACACCAGCAAGTTCCCAAGCAGTTGTGCTAGTCCACGAGAATGAGGTTTCATCTTGACCGACGGCTCGAATAAAAAAGGCCGTTGGAGGTGAAGTTCCTTGCAAGGTGATGACATCTGCCGAGGTTGGAGTTCGGGGAGTTGTGATAGCAAAGGAAGTATTGGCGACATTTGAAGTGATAAAGTTCCGTGCGATGCCTTCGCGTCTGTTGAACCAGTTCGTATAGTGGGATTTTGTCATGTTGATGCCTGAGCCTGCAACCGAAGCAGTTTCCGCATCCATCCAGGCAAGAGTCCTAGCAGAGCCTTTGGTGTGCTCGTCTAGCAATTTGGTCATGTAGTAATTCATTCGGCGGCGAATGAAGGGGCGGTTAAAATACGTATTCACTCCTCTTCTTCCCCCGAGGATGGCTTGGTTACTACGATCGAAGACCCGGTCTCCATCCCAGTGGAGAAGCATCCAACCATCTCCGTCTTTTGGCCGGTAAAAGTAGGCGTTCTTGCCTCGGTCTACCGTGATGGTATCCCAGTCTGCATCATATCCCCGAACCACCGCATTCAAAGCTAACATGTCGGGGTTGGTAATTCGATTTAGAGTTGCTTCATCCGTCTTGTTTTCATCAAGCATGCGTGTGAGCTCGATAAAGTTACCGTAGTCGTAGTCCGACTCCCGGCTGCGCATTAGCCATTCGCTGTGATAGGCGATTGGGTTTCCGCTATCTTTGTAAGCCCAGTCGGCGTTTCGGCTCTGTCGTGCATTTCCATCATCACTAGTGAAGCGCCATTCGTCGTCGATTCGAAGTAGGGTGCCTTTACTGCCGTTCTTAAAATTACGCTTTAGGAAATCGTTTGAGATGGGTTCGTGATCTTCACGAAGGTTGAATCGGCCGTTATTAATAACGGTGTGAGTGTATTCCATCTCATTTACCGGGTGCCCAAGTTGGTAGAGAAAATAGCGAGCGATGCGATCGTCGTAAAAGCGCGGGGTGCCGCTCCCCTGGGCCGTTCCTGAGGCGTCAATGACGCTACGCCGCCTCCCTCGGAAGAGGCGGTCTCCAGGAAGTTTCCATTTCCCGTGGTCGATGTTGGCGTCAGTCGCTCTGGTGAAAGGGCTACCGCTTTTCCGAATTTCAGCGTTGTAGTAAATCTCGCTTTCATTCGCGATAAAAGTCGCATTAAAGAATTGGTTAGAAGGACGCGGGAAGTTGTAGTCGAAAGTTGGCCCTCCACCAATATTGGAGTTAAGAGCTTGGCGATCGTAGTTTGAGACGATGAACCTTTCCTGCAGAAGGACGTTCGGCATCTCACGGCTGTCTACGATCCACATCGCAGGACGATCACCACCAAATTTAGGTTGGGTAGTGGTTGTAGCGCCGGAGATCGCTTCCACATAGAATTGAGTGATTTGATTGTTGGAGGTGTTCTGACTAACGGTGGCACTGTAGACCCCCTCTCCCTGATTGGTCATAGCGGTGCGTCTCCAAGTTCCGTCCCCAGAATTACTATCGAGCCGATGAACGAGAGTAACTGAGGTGAGTGCTCCGGCAGATTCGACTCTCGATGTCACTGTAACTGGGTTGCCTGGTTTTGGAACAGCGGGGCTGTGGATGACCCCAGTGACGGTCGGCGCGGGAGCAGTCAATAGAGTGGAATTGGCAGCACCTGGAGTCCCCAAGTTATCAGGAACTGGAAGAAGGAACGTTGTGCCAAATCCGTGATCGAGAGTTTGGAAAATAATCCGTGATTTTCCGCTTACCCAACGAGCGTCGAAGGATAGAGTGTAGCTTTGGTCGAAGACCGGGGATGTTGCGAAATCGACTTCTGCGCGATTGCCTTTATTATCACCATGGCCCGTTGAAATCAGATTTAGTTTCCTTCCGTCAAAAAAGCTTTGCCAGTGTGTTCCCTGACAGACCCACCCTTGGCTACTGGCAGCAGTTGGCGACATGACTGCGGGATTTCTGAGCAGGTTAGAACCCGAGTTGTTGAGAGTGACCGAGATATTTTCAAGGATAACGTGGGAATCTCCGACTAGGTGAGTGTGGAGCTCCTGGCCGCTTCTGAGTGGTAACCAATAGGATCGCTCGAAGTTGCCTGTGTAAGTGAATTTTTGCATGGTGGACTTATTGCTCTCGTCGCTGTCAGCCCAGGCGCTACTGATGTTATTATTCATGCTAGGGTGACGAAGTTCCATACTGCTGCCGTCGCCATCGGCCAGATTTGGCCAATCTCCTTCTGGAAGGTAGTCGACTTCATCAACAAGGTTTCCGTTTTCATCTTCGATCCTGATGAGCTCGCCACCATCTCTTAAACCACCCCGCCAATTTCCAACAATTGGAATATTACCATGGGCGGCTGTGAGACACTCTTTGTCAGCGGCGATGACCAGATATCCACCGGGTCCGATATTAGTATTATCCGGGAAATCAAATCCGACTCCATCGCTAATTTTCCATCCGCTTAAATTGACTGTTTGGGCTCCACGGTTGAAGAGCTCGATATACTCAGCATTGCCATGATCGGAGGGAGAATCGTACATAATTTCATTGATGACGATGGAGTTTTGGCGTGATACTGGATCGTTCGGTGCGTCACGAGTGTCTCCGGGTCCGCCAAACCATTCCTCGCCAACTGGAAAGGATTGGAAGGTTTCTTCGCTGTTGTCTCGGTCAAGACGCACGGCATCTATGACGGAGTTGCCCTGAATTAGGAAAAGGTCGAGGTCACCATTTTCATCGATCTCGAGGGTTAGAGGAATGCTGAGGTAGCCTCCGGCGGAGATGCTGCCATTCAAATCGACTGCATTTGTAAAGGACCGTGCAGAGGCAAGGGCCATGCCTGATAAGGAAACTGTGGAATTTCCGGGGGCATGAAGTTCGACCCAGTCGATCTGGTCGTCTTCGCCAAAGTGAATCTCACTGATGACAAGATTCGACAAAGGGGAGCTGAGTGATTCCGTTGCTGTGATGCTGATATTTGCCCCGAAGGCGATGTCAGAGCTACCAGCTGCTCGATTGTGAACTTCGACCGCTAGGACATTTCGTCCCGTTCGAAGCGCAGAGCTAATGTCTGTGCCGGAAGCAATCTCGACTAACTCCTGCCATTCGCGACCCGAGCTAGCTGGGGTTTCGAAATTGACTGCGCCTGAGGGCATGTTGAAGCGAGTGATCTCTTTCCCGTTAAGATAGAAAATAACGCCATCGTCCAAGTGGGATTCGATGTCGATCATTGCGTTGGAAAAGAGTCCGTTGAATTGAAATTCAGAACGTAAATAGTAGGTGAATCTACCGCCGGTGGTCCATGGTGTTCCAAATGGATCAGCCGAATTTCTCCCAAAAACACCCGCGCCTTCAGTCCAGTTGCTGTCGTCAAAATCCGACTCGCGCCATTGGGTGCCGCGGTCGAGATTTGCTACGTTTTGATCATATTTCCAGGTAGAGGTGGTTTGCGCTATTTCGGTAGTAAAAGTTGGGAGATCTCCCTCGTTAGCTGGCCCTCTGCCTGGAGTTCCGCCTGGTTGGGCGCTGGCTGCCCAATTACGCCACTCGCCATTGGAGAGATTAGGGTTGGTTCGAGTGAGGGTGTGACCGGTCCCATCGGCCGCGGCAGGCCATTTTCCACCATCGTTGTATCGGATCGTGGTCATAACGACACCGTTCTTATTTTTCAGGGTAAGCCTTTCCCCAGAGTTCGATAACGCGCCGGTGTATGGCCCGAAGATGCGCGTATCTTCAGGAATGCTAGGGTAAGCGGCTCTCAAGGTTACCTCGTCGACTGGCGAAACCAAAATAGTCTCAAACTGTTTAAAGATGTGAGCATCCGTGTCTCCTGCGGAAAAATCTGGGAAAGTGTAGTCGATCCCGTCTGAAAAATACCATTTACCCATATCAAACGGAGTTCCGGTATTGTTCGTGACTTCCACAAAATCTGGATCACCAGCTTTAGCGTTGTATTGGATTTCGGTAAAAATGATCTGCTCTGCCGCGGCTGGAATGATGCCTGAGATAGCGCAAAATGAGGATGTGAAAACTAACTTAAGAGCGTTTATAGTCTTGGATTTCATAGTGTGTGTGCAAAGCGCACCGAGGAATTGTACGAACCACCCCGGTCGATAAGTGTAACATAAAAACCATTGATCCAGAAGAGCCAATCTCTGGTATTAGTCGTGGAATAAAATGAAATACTTTTGTTATTGATGATTATCAGCTGGCTGCTATATCTCCCCCTTAATCAATATCGAAAATGAAAAACTCTAGATCATTCTTACTCGTTGCATTCGCAGCCACTACCGGTTGCGCGTCTGCTGCGAATATCCTGGTTTCGGCATCGGACACCTCCGAAATTGAAGCCTTTTTAGCCGCGAATTACTCGGATGCTAATGTCACCGCAGCTGGAGATTTCTCAAATTTCAACGCTCCGGGCACTCAATCGGCCCTTAATGGCGTAGATCTTGTCATCATCGGACGCTCTCTTTCGAGTACTGCTTATGCCAGTGGAAATGCTGATGGTTATAACGGTCTTAACATTCCGGTGCTGAATTTCACCAGTTATACAGCTCGAAATGCAGGGAATCGCATGGGATGGCACACTGGATCGGCGACTAATAATAAGTCTGTTGCTGGGAATGAGACCACTATTACGCCGGCCGGCTCGGTTGTTCTAGGAATCCCAGCCGGAGCCTATGATTTTTTTGACACCAACGCGGGTGGGGACTTCAATGGTCTCGGCACAGGAACTGCCAGTGTTGGTGGAGGAAATGTCCTCGCCACGATCGGTGGGGATATCCTAGCGGCTTACTGGGAAACTGGTGCTGCACCAGGAGATCCGGCTTCTGCCGGAGTTGATACTTTTCCAGCTCCCCGGCTCCTTCTCAATCTTGACGATGATCCTCGTCCAACTGGAGAGTTCACTGCGCAGACTGCTGCTGGACTGGCGCTCACTATCGATGTTATCGCTGACTTTGGTGGTTTGACCACCGCTACCATCCCGGAGCCTTCTTCGGCTCTTCTTGGGCTTACAGGGCTGGGTCTGCTTTGCTTCCGGCGTCGGAAGTAAGCGCTTTTTTTTCGCACAGAATTTTCAAAACGTGAGGCCCTAAGGTCTTACGTTTTTTTATTTCATACTGATTGCTTTTGCTGCTTATTGTTTGGCGAAATGCGTTTTGCCTTTGTTCTCCTCATGACTTTGATTGGCCTGAATGGCCAAGAGGTCTGGTGGTCAATGCGGCCTCTTGAGCGTCCCGAGGTCCCGCTCGGGGCTGATAAAGTGATTATTGATCGGTTTATTCGGGCGCAGCAGAAGCGGCTTGGGATCGTTTCTTCAGGTGCTGCAGAAAAGCGGGTGTTGGCGCGTCGTTTGGCATTCGATCTTTGGGGAATGCCTCTTTCGCCAAAAAGGATGGATACCTTTGTAAGAGACGAAAGCCCCGAGGCCTACCCAGAGCTGGTGGATGAGCTTTTGGCTTCACCTCGATATGGTGAACGCTGGGCGCGTCACTGGTTGGATGTGGTCCATTTCGGAGAGACTCACGGATATGATAAAGACCAGCCCCGAAACCATGCTTGGCCTTATCGAGATTACGTCATCCGCGCACTCAACGAGGATAAGCCCTACGCGCAATTTGTAAGGGAGCAGATCGCCGGAGATAGGCTTTTGCCTCATCACCGCGATGGGATTGAGGCCACTGGATTTCTGGCTGCGGGGCCGTGGGATCTCATTGGACATGCCGAGGTTCCCGAGAGCAAAATCGATGGGAAGGTAGCGCGTCATCTGGACCGTGACGATATGGTGACCGCAGTCATGACGACTTTCTGTTCGTTCACGGTGCAATGCGCCCAGTGTCACGACCACAAGGCGGATCCGGTGACGATGAAGGACTACTATTCCTTACAATCGATTTTCGCGGCTCTTGACCGATCCGACCGTGAGTATGACGTGGATCCGGCGGTCATGCAAAAGCGAGCGAACCTGGTAGCGCAGATCTCAGCGAAGCAATCTAAGTTAACAAAAGTTCGAGCTAATATTGAAGTGGCTAAAACCCCTGAGCTGAAAGAGCTCGAGAAATTGGTCACTGGATCTGAGGGCAAACGATCAGATCGATATGGATACCACAGTCAGGTTTCAGCCAAACAGGATACGGTGAAGTGGGTGCAGGTCGATTTGGGAAGTTCATTGCCATTGGGGAAAGTAGAGATTTTTCCTGCTGATGAGTATGGATTTCCAAATTTTGGATTTCCCCATCGTTTCCGCGTCGAAGTTTCTGATGACCAGGAATTTGGTGCTAAATCAATTTTAGCGGATCAAACCGGGGCCGACTTCCCCCGCCCAGGAGCAGGGCCTATCGTAATCAAGGGGCAGGGAAAGAGGGCTCGCTTTGTTCGGGTAGTCGCGACCAAGTTGTGGAGTCGCCGTCATACCGGAGGACCTTTGAGCAATGATTGGATCTTCGCTTTGAGTGAGGTGAAGGTGACTTCAAAGGACAAAATTTTGATTCCGAAAAAAGTGGAAGCGCTCGATTCTATTCAGGCCATGCCACGGTGGGGTCGTGCTAATCTGATTGATGGCATAACGGGCACTGGGGTTACGAAAATTGATCCCAAAGTGAGGGGGCGGTATGACCGCCTTCTGCAGCAGCATGCAGGAAGCCTATTAAAAAAGGAAAAGCAAATTGCTGACGAGGTGAAGGCATTGGAGAGAAAAGTCTCGGCTCTCCCTAAACTTAAACGGGTCTACGTGGCCAAGGTCCATCACGGAAATGGAAATTTCATGGGCCGTGGGCATGTGAACGGAAAGCCACGAGAGATCCGTATCCTGAGTCGTGGTGATGTGACTAGTCCGCTTGATGTAGTAGGGCCTGCTCCGGTTCCCGGAATTGTGGAGGGCTTAAATTCCTTTGATCTCCCAGCGAATCACTTGGAAGGAGATCGCAGGGTTGCGTTGGCCAACTGGGTGGTGCATCCCGAAAATAAGCTCACTTGGCGAAGTATTGTTAACCGGGTTTGGCAACAGCACTTTGGAGTCGGGTTGGTTGAGACTGCCAACGATTTTGGCCAGATCGGTGAAGAACCGACACATCCCAAATTACTCGACTGGTTAGCAGTTGAATTTCGTGATGGTGGTGGGTCATTGAAAAGACTTCATCGCATGATTCTCCTAAGCGAAACCTATCGTCAAAAAAGCTCGGGGCGTCCTGAAAATGCTTCAGTAGATGGCTCTAATCGATTTCTCTGGAGGCAAAATCGCAGACGGCTTGAGGCAGAAGTGGTCCGGGACACCGTCCTTTCGGTGGCCGGGAAAATGAACCTAAAAATGGGAGGCCCGTCTTTTCAGGATTTTATTATTGAGAAGCCTCAGCACTCTCCGCATTACCAATATCACAAAGCGGATCCTGATGATCCGGCGACCCACCGTCGGTCTGTCTATCGTTTTCTGGTTCGCTCTCAACCCCAGCCATTTATGGATGCTCTAGATTGTGCTGACCCTTCCTTGTTGGTTGATAAGAGGAGTGAAACGACGACCTCTTTGCAAGCTCTTGCGATGTTGAACAACCGTTTTATTCTTCGCATGGCAGAGCATGTTGCGGTTGATTTGAAAGGTAAGGATGACCCGGTGGGTGAGTTGATTGCACGTTCCCTTGGGAGGCCCGTAAGACTAGAAGAACGAGGCCTTTTAGAGGACTATGCCAACTCCCATGGTATGGCGGCCTTGGTGAGATTAGTTTTTAATATGAGTGAGTTTTCCTACGTGGACTGAAGCGATGACAAACCGGCGTGATTTCTTGTGGCAATCCGGCGGCGGCCTCGGAGGGATCGCCTTGTCCTCTCTTCTTGGAGGTGATGCCCGGGGTGGCGGAGTTTTGCAAGAAGCCCACCATCGGCCCAAGGCGAAAAGAGTGATTCAGCTCTTCATGGCTGGTGCTGCGAGCCATCTTGATCTCTTTGATTACAAGCCAGAGTTGGTTAAGCGACACGGTGAAAAATCGGATTTTGGAGAGCATGTGGAAGCCTTTCAAAATGGTCTAGGTCCTTGGAAAAAACCGGTGTGGGACTTCGCGCCGCATGGGGCTTGCGGTAAGTTGCTGGGAGAGACTGTTTCACCCCTGGGCGAGGTGGTGGATGAGATGGCCTTTATTCATAATATGACGGGTAAGACTGGAGTTCATAGCCAGGCAACCTACCTACAAGCCACGGGTTTTGATCGTCCTGGATTTCCGGGAATGGGGTCGTGGGTCAGTTATGGGCTAGGAAGCCTAAACGATAATTTGCCAACTTTTGTGGTCCTTCCTGACCATCGGGGATATGCTTCAAATGGACCTAAGAATTGGGCTTCGGCTTTTTTGCCGACTGTTCATCAGGGAACGATCATTCGCCCGGGAACGAGCGAGCCCATCACCCACCTTTTCCCTTACAAGGGTGCAAAATATCTTACGCCACAGGCTGAGAAAGATGCCGGAAGCTTGCTTGGGAAATTGAATCGAGAATATGCGGAACAACGTTCCGGCGATTCGCGTCTCGAGGCTAGGATCCAAAGCTACGAACTGGCGGCGCGAATGCAACTGGCCGCGCCCGAAGCACTCGACCTCTCCAGGGAGCCAGATTATGTCAAGTCAATGTATGGCCTTTCCCCTGATGGCACAAAGTGGCCAAAGGAAATTAATTGGAAGGAAGAGGCGGATGCCTTTGGCCGGAAATGTCTTTCTGCGCGCCGCCTTTTGGAGCGAGGAGTAAAGTTTGTGCAGATCTGGTCGGGCAATGACAACGGCTTTCCCCGGCGTAATTGGGATAGTCACGAAGATATCGAACGTGAACATGGACCTCTTTCGCGGGGCATGGCAATTGGGACAGCTGCCCTCATCAAGGATTTAAGACAACGTGGAATGCTCGAAGATACCGTGATTCTTTGGACTACTGAATTTGGGCGTATGCCTTCAACGCAAGGAAGCAAAGGGCGTGATCATAATCCTCACGTATTCACCAACTGGCTTGCTGGGGGTGGGGTGCGCGGCGGTGTCACTCATGGCGAGAGTGATGAATGGGGTTACAAACCAGCGGACCGGAAAAATCCCACGCAAGTGTATGATATTCATGCCACCATTCTTCATTTACTTGGGATTGATCACGAGAAATTGGTATTCCGTAAGGACAGTATTGATCGCCGTTTGACCGACGTTCATGGCAAGGTGATCCAAGAAATCCTCGCTTAGGGTCTTTGATGGCCTTCGCAAAATGAATAGTTTCATTTCTCGACAAAGAACCGCTTCTTGTCCTGTATTAAACTTAGTTATGAATCGAAGAAAATCACTTACTGCCCTTTCGGGTGGCGCTGCTACTGCCGCCGTTTTTTCTGCTCTGGGAGCACAAGTTAAAGCTGCTGAAGAAGATGCGGCGAAAGCCGGGGCCGAGTTTAAGCACTCAGTTTGTCATTGGTGCTTTGGAAACATTCCGCTTGATCAGTTCTGTGTGGAGGTAAAGAAGATGGGGATTGAGTCGATCGAGATTCTTTTTCCTAATCAGTGGGAAACTGTTGCCAAGCACGGACTTGAATGCGCGATGGGCCGTCCTCGTCCTATCAAAGGAATTGGTGGGATTGGAACCTCTTTTGAGAAAAAGGAAAATCACGATACGCTCGTGAAAATTTATGAAGAGATCATTCCTCTCGCAGCTAAAGCCGGGAATGTTCCTCAGGTGATCGCTTTCTCTGGAAATCGTCGCGGTCTCACCGACGAAGAGGGTTTGAAAAACTGTGCCGAGGGGGTGAAGCGAATCATGCCGATTGCCGAGAAGCACAACATTACAATTTCGATGGAGCTCTTGAACTCGAAGAAGGATCATAGGGATTACCTTTGCGATCGCACCCAGTGGGGCGCTGATCTCGTCAAGGAAGTCGGCTCCGAGCGCTTCAAGCTCTTGTATGATATCTACCACATGCAGATTATGGAGGGCGATTGCATTGCAACTTTCAGTAAGCACATTGATGCCATTTCACACTTCCACACCGCAGGTGTTCCGGGGCGTAACGAGATTGATGATACCCAGGAATTAAATTATGTGGGCATCTGCAAAGCCCTAGCGAAGCTGGGTTACAAAGGATATCTCGGTCAGGAATTCAGACCGAAAAATGACCCTTTGACCTCTCTTAAACAGGCAATCGATATCTGTACGGTTTAGGGAATCTAGAATCAGAAAAAGTCTCTGGAATAAATTTCCAGGGGCTTTTTTTGTGGAGTGATGCCCCTGAGGCAGGCGATCGATTTTCCTAGAGCTGATTTGGATAGCTAGAGGATGACTTCTTTATTTCTGCTCGATGATCTCAATCTTTCGAAAAGAGATCGACATATCGCGACCCCCGTGAAGTTGGAGGCCGAGGGGGCCTTTTTCGATCGCGGTTTTTGAATCATAGGTGACCCCTTTAACCCCGTTGAGCCAAGTGTTATAGGTGCTTCCCTTTACTACAATCTTAAGAATGTTCCAATCCTCGGGTTTCACAGTGGCAATCGCTTCCTTGCCTTCGACGGGGTAGCCTTTTCCTGGAATGTAGGGAGAAGCGGTTAGGTCACGCTTTAGTGAGCCGGAGATGCCGATCTGAATTTGATCGTGGTTTTTTTTCAACATCACACCTGAGTCGATGGTACCATGACCGAGTTTGTATTCCAGAGTGAGAGTGAAGTCTTGGAATTCTTTAGTGGTCCAAAGAACGGAGCCTTTTTTCTTGGGGCCAGACTGACAGTGAAGAACGCCATCTTTGGCGGTCCAGTAAGCAAAGTCGCCCTTGGCATCTGATTTCCAGCCAGTGAGGTCCTTGCCATTGAATAATGAATCGCTGCCAAAGGCCGTGAAAGTAAAAAGTAAATAGAGGAAATATCTCATAGAACAAGCATACGCGGCTGAGGAGTTGGCCTTTCGTTTTCCTGCGATTCTCGAAAAAAGGCCATCGGTCATTCTCACACACGATGTGTGGCGTCGGTAATGGGCGAAGAGCTAAGAACCTACCTTAAGGTGCTCGTTGCAGAATTTCAGTTGAAGGTCGATCCAGTTCTCCCCTTTTTTCACTTGGGGAAGTTTGTTGCGCGGGCCGCCATAGGCTTCCACCGGAATGTCCAGCGATTTTGCTTTGTCCCGAATGAGTTCAAGTTGCTTGGGTGGATGAATGAAGTCGCTGGGTCTCGCGTTCGAGTAGAGGAAAAGTGGAGCTTCACCTTTGTCCATAAAACCTAGCGCGAAGTCTTTCGTCCCAATTGGTTGCATCACGCCAACGACGACGCCGGGACGAGAGCTCAGTTTGTTGATGGGGTCTTTTGCTTCCGGGTCTGCGAGGTCGTCGTGATAACCGAGGAATTGGCTGATGAGAGCTCCGGCTGAGACACCTCCACAGGCAAGTTGGTTTGGATCGATATTCCAATTCTTTGATTGAGAGCGCACAAATTTTACGGCTCTTCCGCAGTGATCCACGATATCGCGATATTCCATGTCTTTACCGAGGAATGGATAGTTGCAACTCACGACGGCATAACCGGCCTTCTGGTATTTTTCTAAAGTGGGACGGCCATATTTTTCAATCTGGTTTTTATCCCCATTACGGAATCCCCCGCCGTGGAACCAAACGAAGACGGGCGCGGGTTTTTCTCCCTTTTTGAGCGAGGGATAGAAATCGAGAGTGTTTCGCTCGTGCTTCGAATCATACTTGAGATTGCGAACCGTTTCTGCGTGGAGTGAGATAGTTAAAAAGATGAAAATTCGAACGAAGTTCATCTTCAGATTTTCTGATTAGATTGATGTTTTGACAAGAGAAAGCTCGTAAGATGAAGGTTTCGGGAAAAGTATTCTTAAAGTGCGAATTCTTGGGCTGGCGTTTCTAATCTTCCTTAGCGCCCTGAATGGTGCCGAGGTTCTTGAGATACTCCACGAAAATTGCGCTCAGTGCCATGGGAAGGGTGGGAAAGTGAAGGGGAAGGTAAACCTTTTGGAGATCGCTGACTTAGACCACCTCAAAGGCGATCCCGAGCTATTGCAGGAAATTATCGATGTCATCGATTTTGAAGAGATGCCTCCAGAGGATGAACCACCGCTTGAATTGGGTGAGAGGAAGCAACTGCTAGCTGGTTTAGAGGCTTTAAGATTTGAGGCGGTTTCTGAGCAGAAGGCCTTTGTGCCGACTCCGATTCGGCGGATGAATCGTTTTCAGTATCACAATGCCGTGCAGGATCTTTTTGGACTAAAATGCACCGTTTACAGTCTCCCAGAGAGAATGATCCGCGATCACG
This sequence comes from Verrucomicrobia bacterium SCGC AAA164-M04, assembly GCA_000383735.1. The sequence goes on along the minus strand of KB912082.1, from coordinate 38,755 downwards.
GGGGATATTTCAAACCAGCTTCCGGAAAGATGGACCATTTAGTTAAGGTGGGGAGTCGTCCGCTTGGGAAGTCTCAGTTGATCGAGCCTAGGTTAGCGGGTGTCGCCGCTTTTCCACAGGATCTCCGGGCGGAGCATGGCTTTGACACTCAGGCTGATCACCTTTCCATGTCACCTCTGCTGATGGAATCGTTCCTGAAGCTGGGGCAGTCAATCACAGGGAGCCAGGATTTTGGCCCGCGGCGGGTTGGGATTTGGAAAGAGTTTTTCATACTCGATCCTCGTGACAAGAGGGAGGTGAAAGTGGTGGTGCGTGAGCGGCTACAGAAATTTTTGCGAAAAGCTTTCCGGGGCTGGGTTAAGAGGGAAGTGGTGGAGCGCTATGTGGGCTTCGTTGACGTTCAACTTGCACGAGGAGTTGAATTTTCAGAAGCAATGAAGTTGGTAGCTGCGGCCATCATTTCTTCACCAAGGTTCCTTTATCTCTATGATGGCTCCGGAAGTGATGGTGATGGATTTGAGTTGGCCTCCCGTTTGTCGTTTTTTCTCTGGGGGAGTCTACCGGACGAGGAGCTTTTAAAAGCGGCTGAGTCGGGTGAGTTGTTAAAAGAAGAAGGTGTCCAAAAGCAGTTCAGCCGGATGCTGAAGGATCCGAAGTTAAAGCGCTTCTGTGACACATTTCCGGCCCAGTGGTTACAGTTGGATCGGATCATTTCGTCGGTTCCAGATCCCGAGAAATTTCCTGAGTTCTACTTCTTGGCTTATCGCGATAGTATGCACATGATGATGGAGCCTTTGCTGCTCTTTGAGACCGTCCTCATTGAAAATCTTCCAGTGACAGAATTTATTGATTCTAGTTTTACTTATCGTTCAGGTCATTTGGAAGAGTCTTATGGGAAGCTGGGGAATCCGGCTCAGAAACGACGTGGGCAGGTGGTCGCACTCGATTTTCATCGCGTGCCGGTGGAGGATCGACGCATAGGCGGAGTTATCACGAATGCCGCGGTGATGACCATGACTTCTGGGCCTGAGCGAACTCAACCAATTACCCGTGGTGCCTGGTTGGCGGGAGTCATTTTTAATAACCCACCTGAGCCCCCGCCGGCGGATGTTCCAACTCTTGGTGAGAAGCCTAAAGAGGGTGAAGAACATCTAACCTTGCGTGAGAGATTATCGATGCATCGGGAGCGGTCTGATTGTCGTGGATGTCATGAGCAGATTGACCCGCTCGGGTTTGCGCTAGAGAATTTTAATGCAATCGGTAAGTGGCGTGAAAAATATGACAATGGTCGCAAGGTCAATATGGAAGGCGTGCTTTTCCGAAAGCATAAATTCACCAATGTGATTGAGTTTAAGGACGTTCTCCTTCTTGAGAAGGAGAGATTTGTTCGGGGATTAGCAGGGCACTTATTGACTTTTTCATTGGGACGGAAATTAAGCCCAGCCGATCAGATTGCGCTCGATGAGATTGTTGAAAAATCTGCTATTGAGGGATATCGAATGAAGTCACTTTTACGTGAGGTAGTTTTCAGTAAACCCTTCCGGGCCAAGGCAAGCCAAGCAAACAAATAGAATGTGATACGATGACGACGCGACGAGGATTTTTACGAGGATTGGGTGGAGCTGCGCTGGCTTTGCCATGGATGGAAAGTTATGGGGCGAAGACTTTGACCAGTGGAGTGGCCAAGCGGATGGCTCACTTTTATGTGCCTATCGGGGTGGTGAGGCGCGGTTTCTTTCCAGGTGAGGAAGACGCGACGATTCCTAAAGGAAATTTGGGAAGTCTTAGACGTTCCCTCGACAAGCAAGATCCGAATTTCAACGTTAGGAGTTTAGATCAGTTGACTCCCACGATGACGCCACTTTCGGGATTAAAGAATAAGATCAATCTGATCACGGGGATGGATCGAACCTTCCAACAAGGAACTGATGTACACGCGCAGTGTGCATCCTGTTATCTAAGTAGCGCTCCCCCTTACACAATTAAAGGAACGGCCTGGCCACTTGATCGAACGCTGGATCATTTGGTGGCAGATGTAGCTGGAAAAGAAACACCATTTTCGACCTTAGAGTTTAGCTGTAACAGCCATAAAGATAATAAGGAGTCGATCTACTTTGATAACATTTCGTGGTATGGCACAGGGCATTTGGCTCCGTCGGTTCGCGACCCGAGAAAGATGTATCGCCGCTTATTTTCGACCAAGGAGATTGAGCGCTATCGGGACGTGACTGATTTGGTTTTAGAAGATGCTCGATCGATGAAAAAAGATTTGGGATATGCCGATGGGCAGAAATTTGCCGAGTATTTTGATTCCATCCGATCGATCGAAACGCAGATGGATCGCTTGGAGTCGATGAAAGGCGAGTTGGCCAAGGTTTCGTTCGACGAGCCTGCGGAGGCTTACTTGCCGAGAGGCGAGTATATCCGCCTGATGGGTGATTTGATGGTAGTTGCACTGCAATCGGGGCTCACCAATGTGGCAACATTTATGGTGGGTCCAGAGCGTTGGGATACACCCTATCTTTTCGATGGGCTTTTTGACAAGCCAATGAGCCACCATGGGATGTCGCACAATCAGACGAAAATGATCGAGCAGCTTCTGAAAGTGGACCGCTTCCACATGGAGCAGTACGCTTACTTGCTCAAGAAGATGGAGGGAGTCATGGAGGCCGACGGTAGCACCTTGCTTGATAACACGCTCTTCACCTATGGTTCGGGCCTTGGCGATGGTTCGACCCATCAATACAATGATCTGCCGATCATTATGGCGGGTGGTGGCAATCAAGTGAAAACCGGGCAACACATCAATATGCCAGAAGGAACACCGCTTGCGAACTTATGGCTAACCCAGGCCCGGATGATGGGTGTGAAGATGAGACGTTTCGCCGATAGCTCTGGTGAGATTGAGGCAGTGAAGGCCTAGCCCGAAATTGAATCGAGTTCCTAAGCTTAATTGATCTGAAATCCGAGAGATAGAAAATCCCTCAATTCATCCCGATTCGGTGCTGGTCAGGTTGCGACTGATTTCTTCGGAGGGTGGTTTTTGGCGAAACTTTTCTTTTGGTCCACTCAGAAATAATTTGGAAAGGTGTTAGAGATTGTTAAGGTGTAGGGGAGTAGACGGTTTTATCTTGTTCAAACATGTTTCGTTTTCCTTCCAAATCTCCTAAGCATTCGAACCTGCAATCTGCGAGTTCACTTTCGTTGTCCCATTCATTGAATTGGATACACAGGGGGTTGGTGGTAGCGGCATTCGTGGCTGTTTTTCTTACCAATCTCGCTGAAGGCCGCACTTGGGTGGACTCAACCGGCAACCCGATAGAGGCCGACTTCATAGGGCTGAAGGCCAGCAAGGTGGCCCTTCGCTTGGAGGATGGAAAGGCGGTCGAAATGCCGCTGAAGGCGCTTTCAAAAGTAGATCAGGAATATGTCCTCAAGCACAGCTTTGCTGCCAAGGCTGAGTTGGTTGCCCTCGCGGCAAAGCGCATTGACGCAGCCGTCGAGAAAGGCCTAGACGAGAAAAAACTCCAATACAATGAAGGTCTCAACGATCACATGTTTCTCCGTCGGATCTATCTTGATCTTGCCGGCCGGATTCCCAGTTACCAAGAAGCGAGAGACTTTCTTGCCTCGCGGAAGCCCATGAAGCGTCAGGAGCTGCTCACCAAGCTTCTCAACTCCGTCGACTACACGAGTCACAACTATAATTATTTTGCGGAGCAATTACGAATCCAGTCGCGTTTCCCTGGCACGGTCTTGCGTAACGATGCCTTTATTTTTTGGCTGAAAAAGCAGATCCAGACCAACCGGCCCTATGACGAATTAGTGCGCGAATTGATCACCGCCGAAGGCCATATCTGGGACAACCCCGCGGTGGGTTATCACTTTCGTGACAAGGATATGAAACTCGATCATGTCGCTTTCATGGGAAAGGTCTTCCTAGGCACCGATATCACTTGTGCGCAATGCCACGACGATCCCTTCAGTAATTGGACGCAGTACGAATACTACGAACTTTCAGCTTACCTCTCTAATCTCGACACTAAGGGACCCAAGCCCAAGAACAAGGCGATCCCGAATCGCAAGCAGATCGAACAGCATCTCGTTCAAAAGAACGGCCTCGATCCCAAGAACGCAGGGGATAAAGAAAAGCTCCGTAATTTGGTTCGTCGCTACGATCGTCCTTTGCGGGATATTAACCGTGCTGGCGAGTTTATGGTCCGCGCTGTCTCGGATCGTCCGATGCGCCTTCCGGCCACCTACGAGTATGACGATGCCGTGCCGAATGAAGTAGTTCCTCCGCGGGTTCTTTTTGGGAAGGAACAAGGGGCTGCGGTTGCCGCCCTCACTTCTCGTGAACGTCTCGCGGCCTGGTTGACCTCTCGTAATAACAAACGCTTCGCGATGAATATCGCCAACCGGATGTGGGCTAAATACATGGGTCGCGGAGTTTCCGAACCCCTTTACAACATCGATCCGCGCAAAGCCTACAATCCAGAACTCCTCAAAGTCCTTGCGGAGGAAATGCTTGTGCTGGACTTTGATCTCAAGGCCTTTTCCTGGGTCATCGTCAATACCAAGGCCTACAACCGCCTCGCAAGTCGCACCAAATCTGCGGAAGCTGAGCCCTATCATTTCCCGGGACCGATTCTGCGCCGCATGACTGCTGAGCAGGTTTGGGATTCCATGATGACCCTTATGCTCGGGGACCCCAATCAGTTCCAACTTGAGTCCGGTGAAGAATTCAACGAGCTCATTGATCTAGCTGGACAGAGTTCCCCGTCGGTTGAGGAATTCCTCAGCCGCATTGAGAGGTATGACAAGTTCCGCCCCGAGCACCTTCTTGTGAACGAAGAGGGCATTTCCATTCTCAATGCTAAACTGACTCCAAAAAAATCGGGAGCTTTCGGCACCAACCTAACAAGGCCCCCGTTCAAAAAGGACGGCATGTCTGATGAGGTGGCGATGATGGAACTCATGAATGTGGCCAAGAAAAAGAAGATTCTCCTGGCTCGTGCTTCCGAGTTGCCCCAACCCTCTGATCCAGCCCACTTCCTCAGCCAATTCGGCCAATCCCAGCGCACTTTCGTGATTCGTGCTAGCTCGCTAGAAGGATCGGTGCCCCAGGTGATGGAGCTCATGAATGGATACACCACGGAGATTCTCACTCAACCGGGTTCCAAGATCTTCCTCGATATGAAGAACCTTCGTTCGAATTTCGAGAAGGCAAATGTCGTCTTCATGAGCATTCTTAGCCGCCGTGCGATTGGCAACGAGCACCATCTCATTGACAAGGAGCTGAGCTCCGGAGGCGAGGAGGTCTTTGCCGACCTCATCTGGGCGCTCCTTAACACTCCCGAGTTTCTCTTCGTCAAGTAATCCTCCAATTCCACCTCACCTGCCATGAAAGACACTTTTCGTAAATTCGATGACATTGATCGCCGGGGTTTTCTCACCGGAACCGCTGCCGCTGCCCTCGGGGTGACTATTCTCCCCGATTTTGCTGTCGGAGAAGAGAGTGAAATCATCAAGCCTGCCTCCCATGCCACTGCCAAGAATGTCATCTTTCTCTACATGGCGGGTGGGATGCCGCATGTGGACACCTTTGACCCGAAAATTCCCAGTGAGATCGCCGGCGGATCTTCGCCGATATCAACGAGTGCAAACGGGCTTCAGATCTCCAACCATCTCCCTCAGATGGCCAAGCAGGCCGATAAGTTTGCAGTGGTTCGTTCTATGACCACCAAGACCGGCGACCATGCTGGCGGTAACTATCTCATGCATACTGGCTTCAGCCGTCAGCCGGGAATCAATCACCCGCAGATGGGGTCGTGGGCCCAGTATTTCCTCGGGCGCCGCAACAAGCTTATTCCCGACAGCATCGTGATTGGTGGCGGCAATCCCGGGCCTGGTTTTTTTCGTCCCGATCATAGCCCGCTTCCCGTCGGTGATCCCAGCCGTGGTCTCAAAGATCTTGTTCCGAAGATCGAGAAGAAGCGCTTTGAACGTCGCATGAAATACGCCAAGGCATTTAGCGAGACTTTTGAAGAGGGCTTCCCTCACGAGGATGTGCGCGCTTACGCGGATTTTTACGAAGAAACAGTCAAGCTCTTCGACGACAAGACTACCGAGCTCTTCGACATCAACAAAGAACCCGCCGAAATACGGGGCCTTTATGGAAATTCCCGATTCGGTCGTGGCTTACTGCTTGCCCGTCGTCTCGTCGAAAACAAGGTCCGCTATGTTGAAGTCCAGCTTGGCGGCTGGGATGGTCAGCACGGAAACTACAACGCCGGCTCCAACCGTGCCGGCGAAATGGACGGGCCCGTCGCGGCCCTACTTCAGGATCTCAGTAATCGTGGGCTCCTCGATGAAACGATGATCGTTCTCACCACCGAGTTCGGACGTACTCCGAAGATTAACCAGCGCGGAGGGCGCGATCATTTTCCGAAAGCCTTCTCTGTTATGCTGGCTGGTGGCGGTGTGAATGGCGGACAATATATTGGTGAAACCGACGAACGCGCCAGCAGTATCAAGGGCGAAGGATACGGACCAAAAGATCTTCATACCACCATCGCTCACGCCCTTGGCCTGCCCATCGAAAAGCGCGTTCATCCCGGCGGTGGCCGCCCCTACTTCGTGGGCGATCGCGGGAAGGTCATCAAGCAGGCTTTCTCTTGATTCTAGCTAGTTCAGACCTCCTCTTCGAAGCGCGGAGTTTTTGATAGTGCGGGTGAGATTGCCGCGGTTAAAGTTAAGGAAGGGAATAGCTGTAAATTTCAGCTATTGACGATTTTAGTTTTTAGGGAGGTGCGGTTCGAGAGAGCTGGAGCGAGCTTGTTGGGCGGCGGCAGCTTGTCGGGCGAATAGCTGGGTCAGATGATCTTGCATGCGGAAGCGACCTTCACCTTTTTCGCGTTCGATGCGTTTTGAGGTGCCGTCGGGCTGGATAAGATAGCCATTTTGATTATCTCGGAAGCAACTTTTGAGGATGCTGATGAGCAGTTTTTTAGAGGCCCGATCCACAATAGGAGTCATGAGCTCGACGCGCTTTTCAAGGTTACGCGTCATCCAGTCGGCCGAGGAAATATAGACTTCATTATCGCCACCTTGATGAAAGTGAAAGATGCGCATGTGCTCAAGTTGTTGGTCAACGATGGAGACGATCTTGATATTCTTGGCTTCTTTTCGTTCGCCGGGTTTGAGGCAACAAATTCCCCGGATGTTGAGTTTGATTTCGACTCCGGCTTTGGATGCGGCATAAAGAGCATCGATCATTTCCTTGTCTTGCAGGGAATTCATTTTGGCCATGATGCGGGCTTCTTCGCCTTCGAGGGCGCGCGACGTTTCTTCTTCGATAAGGCTGATGAGTGTGCGCTTGATTTGCGTGGGAGCGGGAATGAGGACGCGGAAATTCTCTAGTTTGGTGCGGCCGGTGACGGCGTTAAAGAAGATAGAGGCATCTGTTCCGTATTCGGGGCGGCAGGTGAGATAAGAGATGTCAGTGTAAAATCGGGCCGTCATTTCGTTGTAGTTTCCGGTGCCGAGATGGACATAGCGTTTGAGTTTCCCATCTTCATTACGAATGACGAGGGTTACTTTGGCGTGGGTTTTGAGGCCTTTGACACCGTAAATAACCTGAGCTCCGGCGCGCCGAAGCTCTTCGGCACGGTCTAAGTTGTGAGCCTCGTCGAAGCGTGCTTTGAGTTCAACAAGCGCAGTGACCTGCTTGCCGGATTTAGCGGCGTGAATGAGGGCGTCGACAATCTGGGAATTGTTGGCGGTGCGATAGAGTGTTTGTTTAATCGCAAGAACATGAGGATCTCGGGCCGCTTCTTCGATAAAGCGCACAACTGGGCGATAGCTCTGGTAGGGATGAACGAGGGTGATGTCTTGTTCTTGGTCGAGTATTTCAAAAATGCTTTGGGTAGGGTCGATTTGTGGTGATTCAGCGCCTAAGATAGGAGCAGTGCGGAGGTGGTTGTAACCATCAGCCATCGCAATTGAAAAGAGATCGGCAAGAGCAAGAGGTGCGTTTTTAGTGAGGAAAACTTTTTGGGGATCTAGGTCGAGGAGTTTGATGAGCTGTTTTGTGAGCTCGTTATCTTGTGAAGTTTGAAGGCGAACCGGAAAGGATTGGCTGCGGGCGGTGATGACCTGATGAATTTCTTCTGCGAAGTCGTAGGCCTCGTCTTCGTTCGCTGGAATGTCGGTATTACGGGTGAGGCGAAAAGCAGTGTGGGCTTTGATTTCTTCACCGGGGAAAAGAGAGGAGCAGAAGTGAGCCACGAGGTTTTCGAGAAGAACGAAGCCGCCTTCGTTGACAAGTGCGGTTCTGGGGACTGCGGGTGGAAGAGGGACGATGACAATCCGGGATTCCGATGTTTTTGGGTCGTGGATCGAGAGGGCGAGACAAATGCTGAGAGAGGGGATAATTTCACGAGAGTTTTCAGCGGTTAGGATGAGAGGGGAAAGTAAAGGCTCGATGCTGGATTCATAGTAGCGCGAAAGATTTTCGACTTGCTCGGGGGTTAGATCGGCCATGATGTGCAGAGGGAGGCCCGCATTGGCGAGGGAAGGGAGGAGTTCTTTTTGAAAAAGTCTTTCCTGATCTTTTTTAAAACGGCGAACACGTTTTTCGATTGCACTCAGCTGGGTGCCTACATCCATACCGGAGATGTCACGAACGGTGGGTGCGGATGCGTGAAGAGTATGAAGTCCTCCGGTACGAACTTGGAAGAATTCGTCGAGATTTGACCCGGTGATTGCGAGGAATTTTACGCGGTCGAGAATGGGGAGGTCCGGGCGTAAGGCTTCATTAAGGACGCGTTGGTTGAATTCAAGCCAGGAAAGTTCGCGGTTGATGTAAGGAGGCTTCATGAGATTCGAGAGCTGGGCAGGAGAGATTAAAAGTTGAGAGTAGGCTTACGCGTTTTCGTTGAGAACCAGTTTGAGTCCGAAGAGGTTTTGGAAGAGATCCGCTTTGGAGGGGAGGGCAAGGCGTTCGGCTGAAGCGTCAAGAATACCTTCAAGGTTGAGGGTGGCTTTGCCTTCGCTAAGAGAAACCGTAAAGTCTTTGATTCGCTGGGAGTGGGTTCGCTCCAAGGCGTCCGCGACTCGCAATATGGAGGAAAGCTTGGCGACCCGGATACGATCGGCCTGAGCAAGCTTGTCGTAGTGAAGGTGCGAAAGTTGGGGGGCCGCCTTACGATGGTAGCGGGTGATCAGAGCGACCAGAAGCCGATCTGGATCGCTGAGGCCAAAAATTTCGGAGTGTTGGATAATATAGAGACCATGGAGCTCGTGGGATTTTGGTGAGATGTGATTTCCCACTTCGTGAAGAATGGCAGCGACCTCTAGGAGGAGAGCGTCGTGGTCGCTAAGGCCGTGAAGGTCGCGGGTTTCTTCGAAAAGGCGTCCGCTGAGGTGGGCGACATGGCGGGCATGTCGCATGTCGCAGCCGAATTTTTTGGCAGTCAGTTTTGAGGAGTGGAGTAGCTGAGATTTGAGCTCTTCGTGTGCCGCGTCAGGGTGGGCGAGGTCGGTTAGAAGCCCTTCTTCGTAATCGGAACGTGAGACGCGAAGGGATTTGAGGCCGAAGGATTCGGCAATGGCGGCATTGATAACGAGAGCAGGAAGAACGGTGCCGGCGGTTTGGTAATCGAGATTATAGTTTTTCACGCGCTCCGGCTCGGTGAGGGAAGCAATGTCTGAGGTGAGTTGTCGCAGGATGCGGTAGCGCGATTTAGTCTTGTGCGGTTTGGAAAGATAGGGAGCCAGCATTTGAATCTCTGTACCGATCATGACCAGATCTTCGATATCTTCCTCACCGAAGTCGTAGAGAATTTGGGCAATGAGTCCGGAGATTTGTTCGCGTATGAGACGAATGATGGGTTCGCCAGTTAGGTCGGGGGATTGCAGGCGCTCCCAGCAACGATGAGTGCCTAGGCGATAAGATTGGTAGCGGACAATGCGGCCTCTTTTGGAAAGAATGAGGCGGGCGTTGCCGGGGCCTACGTGTGCAACGATCGTGTTGCGGCGCTGCATGGATGGGGTGTCTTTGAGCCGACGGCGGGTCTTAAGGAAAACGAGTCGGGTCATTTCGCCGTCATCGAGTGATTTAAATTGCCATTTGCAGGCGATGTGGAGGCGATTGAGGAAGACTTCAGCATTCGCGGCTTCATCAAGTGTGTTGGTAGTGACAGCGCGCACGGGGATATCCTCGAGGCCCAGTTCGGCGAGGGATTCCTGAAAACCGCGGATGACACTCACGGCTTGTTCGATCGTAGAGGCGAGAACTTTTCCGTAGCCGAAGATGTCGCGGCCCAGTGGGATATTCTTTTCGAGGAAGTCGGCCCGTTCCTCGGACCCATCCTCGCCAATACGAAGGATGATCATAGAAGCGTGGCTGGCTCCGATGTGGACGGCGGCGCGGAGCTTTTCGGAGGAAGGTTCGGGCATAGTGACGAAAGTAATAGACTCGAAAGGAGTGGTCTTCGGCAATAGTGAAATCGTGACGTTTGCGGGAAGCTTGGTATTTTCGATTTCCTGACCTTTTTCTTGCATGAGCAGCGGGTGCAAGGATTGATTGGGCATGCTTGGTGAGGAATTCACAAATAAGTGCATCGTGAAGCCTGGGAAACAGGTAAGATTGGACGATATTACCACAACAACTTTGGGGATCCTTGGTCGTCCGAAGGAGGAAGTGCTGCCGATTTTTCAAGAACTCCGAAGTAAGGTGGCGAACCAGCAAAGGGTCCTTTATGCTGAGGGGAAGAAAAGGTTGCTCATTGTGATGCAGGCTATGGACACCGGGGGCAAAGACGGATGCGTCAGGAAATTATTTTCGCGTGTCGATCCTCAGGGGGTCTGGGTGACTCCGTTCAAGGCTCCGTCGACCCGGGAGTTGTCGCATGATTTCTTATGGCGGGTTCACAAGGTCGTTCCGGCAAAGGGAGAGATTGCGGTGTTTAATCGAAGCCACTACGAAGATATTATTGCAGTGAGGGTTAAAAACCTTGCTCCCGAGGAGGTTTGGCAGAAGCGCTACAAGCATATTGTGGATTTTGAGCAAATGCTCGTCGATGAAGGCACTACGGTTTTAAAGTTCTTTCTGCATATTTCCAAAGACGAGCAGAAACGGCGTTTGCAATCGCGGCTTGATCGGCCGGAGAAGCACTGGAAGTTCCTCCCTGAGGACCTTAAGGACCGTGCGAAGTGGGATGATTTCCAAGTTGCATATGAAGATGTTTTCGAGCGAACGAGCACCGACCAAGCCCCTTGGTTTATTATCCCGGCGGACTACAAATGGTATCGTGACATCGCTGTGGCTCAGATCGTGACCCATGCCATGGACAGGATGAATCTGGAATATCCCAAGGTGACTTGGGATCCGAGCAAGGTAGTGGTCGAGTAAACAGAGCCAAATTTCTCCGAAAAAGGTTGAGTTATTCCCAATCCTGACTTATTCCCCGCGCGTCGAAGGACAGTTTGGCTGCAATCAAGTGGCTCGACTCATCCCGATTATCACCAAAATGACTAACGATTACGGAATCAACCTTGCTGACTTCAAGCAAAGTGACAATGACACCGGAAGCGCCGACTTCCAAATTGCCCTCATGACGCAGCGGATCAAGCACTTGACCGAGCACATGAATGAGCACAATAAAGATTTTGCCTCACGACGCGGACTTCTCCGCCTTGTGGCGCGCCGCCGCAAACTCCTTGATTACCTCAAGGATAAGTCAGGCGAACGTTATGAGTCGGTGTTGAAAGCACTCGACTTGCGCAAGTAAAATGATCTGCAAAAGGCCACGGTGATGTTCGCTGTGGCCCTTTTGCTTTCGAGAGCAGTCGCGATTTGATAGCGGCGCCTTCAGCGGAGCGGGGTTCCCACCCAAAATTAAGACCGGGAAAACCACTCCGTATCTAACCAAAAAATCGCACGGGAGGGTCCCGACGTGATTCAAAAAACAAAGACAATGAGTATACAAAATGTAACGGCCAATGTTGGGCCGAGTCCTCTGGTCATCGAGACCGGAAAATTGGCCAAGTTGGCCGACGGAGCAGTCACCGTTCAGATGGGAGAGACCATCGTGATGGTTTCGGCTGTTTCACAAACAAAAATTCGTGAGGGCCAGACTTGGTTCCCCCTTTCGGTGGAATATAAAGAACGCGCCTCCGCTGCCGGAACTTTTCCCGGTGGCTACTTCAAGCGCGAAGGTCGTCCGACCGAAAAAGAGATCCTGACCTGCCGTATGACGGACCGCCCGTTGCGTCCGCTCTTCCCGAAGGGTTATCTCTACGACACCCAGATCATCGCTCTCCTTCTGAGTGCTGATCAGGAAAATGATGCCGACGTTCTCGCCATGAACGGAGCCTCGGCTGCCCTTGCAATTTCCGACATTCCCTTTGCCGGCCCTATTGGTGCCGTTCGCGTGGGACGCATCGACGGTGAATTCGTCATTAACCCGACCTTTGAACAACGCGAAGACTCTGATCTCGACCTCATTTATGTGGGGAACAAGACCGACGTTATCATGATCGAAGGTGCTGCCGATGAGATCCCCGACGCTGAGTTCAAAAAGTCCCTCTATTTTGCTCAGGAAGCCGTTGCCAAGATCGTCGAAGCTCAGGAAGAGCTCGTGAAGATGGCCGGTAAAGAGAAGCGCGATTACACTGTGACCGTTGCCAAGGAAGATCTTCTTGAAATCGGATATGCTGTCGCTGGTGACCGGATTGAGGACGCTATCTATGCTGCTTCCAAAGTAGAGCGTGGTAAAAAAGTGGGCGCTCTTCGCGACGAAGTTGAAGCTGCGATTAAAGAAAAGTTCCCTGAGACCACTGAGTTCGAAATCGAGCAGGTCTTTGAATACATTCAGAAAAAAGCCTTCCGTGTTTCCATCATGGAAAAAGGAGTCCGCGCTGACGGTCGCAAGCTTCGTGATCTCCGCACCCTTTATGGAGAAATTGGCACCCTGCCTCGCGTGCACGGTTCTGCAATCTTCTCCCGTGGTGAGACCCAGGCTCTTGGGATTTGCACCCTCGCACCTGCCGATGAGAAACTCTACGTCGACAACTATGCCGGTGGTGAGGATTCCAAGAACTTCTTCCTTCACTACAACTTCCCGCCATTCTCTGTTGGCGAAACCGGTCGCTTTGGCGGCATGAACCGTCGTGAGATTGGTCATGGTGCCTTGGCCGAGCGTTCCATCGCTCCCATGCTTCCTTCGACCGAAGACTTCCCATACTCCATGCGGATTTCCTCCGAGGTGATGGAGTCAAACGGTTCCACTTCAATGGCCACCGTTTGTGCAGGAACGATGGCTCTTCTTGACGCCGGTGTCCCTATGATCCGCCCTGTTGCGGGTATCTCGACCGGTCTTGTGACCGAGCAGGATGCCGATGGTAACATGACCAAGCACGTTGTCATTCTCGACATTATTGGTTCCGAGGATTTCTACGGTGACATGGACTTCAAACTCTGTGGGACCAGCGAAGGTGTCACCGGTTACCAGCTTGACCTTAAGCTTCCCGGTATTCCTCTCGCCATCCTCGAAGAAGGTATTGATCTTGCTCTCGAAGGCCGTGGCGACGTCCTCGCCAAGATGGCTGAATCCATCACCGAGCCTGGTGAGTTGAGCCCATACGCTCCACGTATCGAGACTGTTACTATCCCGCAAGATCGCATCGGCGAGCTTATCGGACCTGGCGGAAAGAACATCAAAGCCATCCAGGCGGAGTCTGGTGCTGAGCTGAACATCGAAGACGATGGGACCGTTCACATCTACGCTTCGAAGCAGGAAGGCCTCGAGGCTGCCAAGAACATGATCGATATGATGTTCGCGGAAGTTGAGATCGGTAAGACCTACACTGGCAAAGTCATGAACGTGACCACCTTCGGTGCCTTCATGGAAGTTCTCCCCGGTAAGGACGGACTCGTTCATATTTCCGAACTTGAAGAAAGTCGTGTGAATCAGGTCGAAGATGTCTGCAAGAAGGGCGATGTCATCACCGCCAAGTGCATTGGGATCGATGACAAAGGCCGCGTGAAGATGTCCCGCAAAGCCGCTCTCCGCGAAGGAAATGGCGGCGGCGAATCTGCGCCTGCGGGTGATGTTCCTTCTGGTGACGACGAAGTTCCTCCCAGCGAGGAGGAAGTTGTGACTTTTGGCTAGTCCAGAGGATATTAAAAATTAACCAAGCGCCCGTCCTGAGAAGGTCGGGCGCTTTTTATGGTTACGGGTTTTGAGGATGTGTGAATTTTTCTGTTGAGCTCTCATTCGATCATGTTTCTCATCCCTTCTTGACGTTTGGATCGGTAATCAAACGAATCCTTGAGTCAAAATCAAACGGTGTTACCTCTCCTTTCCATGTCAGAAACCTCTGCCGCTTTAAAGCTCCCAACGCAAATGCTCGCAAACCAAGCAGCCGCGATTGATTCGAAAGTATCGAACGTTGCTCAGGATTTTTCTGAATGGCTAGGCAGGCAGAGTTGGGTTCCTGAATCTCTTGCCACACTTCTTCTTTTTGTCGGGATGCTTGCGCTAGCAGCAATCATCTATTTTGTTTTTCGGCCCTTGATTCTTCGTGGGGTCGCTCACTACGTTGGGAAAACTGATATTATTTGGGATAATGAATTGGTGGGTCATGGCGTCTTTAGATGGCTCACTCATCTCCTCCCCGGTATCTTCATTTTTCTTTTGGTTCCAGGGCTCTTCAAATCGGAACCCTCCCTTGCCAACATTTTGCGGGGAGCGTCATCACTCTATATCATCATTTCTTGCTATCTCATCTTTGATTCAGTCATCAATGCCACCCAAGCAATTTATGAAAAATCTCCATCGGGAGGTAGAATTAATCTTACTACTTTTGCCCAAGTTGCGAAACTCCTCGCGGCCTTAATCGCTATCATCCTTTCTCTGGCTATTATCCTTGGCAAATCCCCCGTCGTTCTTCTCGGTGGACTTGGAGTTTTTGCTTCGGTTCTGATGCTCGTTTTCAAAGATGTTATCCTTGGATTCATCGCAGGCATCCAACTCGCCTCTAATCGGATGCTCTCGCAAGGCGATTGGCTAGAAATGACTAGTTATCAAGCAGACGGTAGTGTCGAACTTATCGGCCTCACCACCGTTAAGGTTCGTAACTGGGATGAAACGATCACCACTATTCCAACTTATGCCTTGATTAGTAGTTCCTTTAAAAATTGGCGGGGTATGTCAGAGAGCACTGGTCGACGTATTAAGCGTAGCTTGTTTATTGATACTAGCTGTATCAAATTTTGTGACGAAAAAATACTCAAGAAGCTTCGCGAGATCGGACATCTCGCACAGTACCTCGACTCTAAGGAGGAAGAGATAGAAAAATCTAATTCAAAGCTCAGAGAAGGCAGCCTGAGTAATCAAGTCAATGGCAGGCGTCTCACCAATCTGGGGATTTTTCGCGCTTATATTGAGTGCTATTTAAAAGCACACCCAAACATTAATCAGGAGATGACCCTTATTGTCCGGCAGCTGGCAACTGAAGGGCGTGGTATTCCTATAGAAATTTATTGCTTTAGCTCCGTCAAAGAGTGGGCTGGCTATGAAACTATTCAAGCTGACATCTTTGACCATCTCTTCGCGATTGCTCCAGAATTTGAACTCAATGTCTTCCAAGAACCGACCGGGCACGATTTTAAAGGCATTCAAATGCCCAATCCGATCTAATGGTTTGATTTTTAGATCACGATTGGGCAATGCATGCAGGCAGCTTTGCTTTTAAGTTGAAAGCGGACTAGCCTCATCCATTTAAACTTTACTTTGTCTTTCGTGGGGTAAATTAAATTGAAAATGATCTAAGCCTCATGAAAAATAATCTCGGGCCAATACTTTCTTTTGCTTTTTTGTCTCCATTAACCCTGCTTGTCCTTCTCACCCTTCCTTTGATCAGTTCAGAGATCGTGGCTCCCGGGAAGTATCAGAACCTGCAGGCCGCGCTTGATTCGGCTAAACCAGGTGACATTGTTCTGCTTGAGTCAGGTAGGTATCGGACTCAATTGACGATTCCAGCCGGGGTTACCCTTCAAAGCAGAGGGAATTCTGAAGGTGGAGAAATCGGACTGGCCCGGGCAGAGGCCACTGTGATCGACGGGACTGGTAAGGTGCCGGTAATTACCTTGCTTGAAGGTTCCGTCCTCAACGGTCTCGCAATCACGGGAGCTGGGAAATTCAACCAGTCTGAATTTGACCGGCACCACGAGGAACGAGGCGAAAATCTTGCTGATGATGAAGGAGCCGTCGGAATAGAGAGAAATCACCCAGCGCTTTCGATTAGCGGAGTTACTGCGACGGTTCGTAATTGTATAGTCTTTGGAAATGGCGGCCCTGGAATTGGAGTTGTTGGACCCAGTGAGGCGATCATTCAAAATAATTTTGTCTACCGAAACATGGGTGGGGGGATTGGGATTGCTAATAAAGCTCAGGTGCAAGTTTCTGGTAATCACTGTTGGAACAATCTTCGGGCTGGGATCGGATGCCGTAATGCGTCGCCTAGAATTTTTAAGAACCATTGCTACCAAAATGTTCGCGCCGGCATCGGGATCCGCGAAGGTGCGAGCCCCGAGGTCTACGACAATCGTTGCTACCAAAATCGCCGCGCGGGTATCGGTGTGAGGATGTCAGGAACCGAACCCCGACTCTTCAGGAATCATTGTTACGATAATGGTATGGCCGGTATTGGCTGTCGTGACCAAGCCGCTCCAGTGATCTTTGAAAATGACTGCTACCGGAACAGACTCGCTGGAATAGGTGCGATGAGTGATGCTCGTCCAACCATTGTCGCAAACAAGCTTTATGACAACGAGGCGGCTGCGATTGGGCTAGAGGCTTGCGCTTCTGGAGAAGCTCTAATCCTTAAGAATGATATAACTGCTAAAAAGTTGGTTGGCATCGGGATTCAAGCTGGATGGACAGCACGTATCGAAGACAACCGGATTCGGCGCCAGGGCGGCTTGCCTCCTTTGGTTATGGTTTTTAAAGGGGCGAGGGCTGATTTTCTTGGTAATACCCTAACGGGAAGTGGAGTGGCTGCTATTCGATGCCAAGGAGAAATCTTGGTCGGTGATAACCAATTCCACTGTCCGGCTCCCCGCCAAGGTGGTCCGCCGCAATTCGCAGTGTGGGCCTTGGCAGGGTCACACGTTGTCATGACTGACGATAACCAGATCGAGGGGTGGCGGAAGCAGGATATCCCAGCCGTTCGCGTTGCTAATCGCGAAGAGCTTGAAAGCGCGATTCGGGTGGCCCAACCGGGCACTACCATCTTGCTCGCGCCCGGAAATTATCAAGGAGATTTGACCGCTCGCAATTTACGGGGAACTCAAGCGCAGCCGATTACAATTGCAGGTGCTGACCATAATAATCCACCAGTTTTTGAGAGTGGGAGATCCGGCCTTCACTTTATTGCTCCTCATTATCTGACCCTGCGGAATCTCATCGTTAGTAATATCGAAACTAATGGTATTAATATTGATGATGGCGGCGCGACTAATTTGCCAGCCCACCATATCACGTTGAGCCGCTTGACGGTAAGGGATCATCGGGGACGGGGTAATTGCGATGGCATTAAACTTTCTGGTCTCCAAGATTTTAGGGTCGAAAGTTGTCGGATTGAACATTGGGGTAAGGGGGGCTCAGGTATTGATATGGTAGGCTGTCACAATGGGCTTATTTCTCGCTGCTTTTTCGAACATGATGCCGACAGCAAGGGAGCTAATGGGCTTCAAGTTAAGGGAGGGAGCCGTGGCGTTAGTGTTCGTCGTTGCCGGTTTAAAAATGCTGGTGGCCGTGCTATTAACTTGGGGGGGAGCACTGGAGCCGACTACTTCCGCCCCAATGATGCCAGAGCAGAGGCTTCTAGTCTTCAGGTCGAGGATTGTTTGTTCGAAGGATCTCTTGCCCCACTTGCCTTTGTTGGGGTGGATGGAGCGATGGTTCGGAATAATACGATTTTGGAGCCTCGGCGATGGATTGTTCGTATTCTACAGGAGAATATGGCGCCTCACCTTGCCCGCTGCCGTGAAGGATACTTTCAACGTAATTTCGTTGCCTTCCGCTCCAGTAATCTCGCAATGCCGTTGAATATCGGCCCTTCGACTGAACCGCAGACCTTTCGCTTCATTGACAACGAATGGCTTTGTCTTGATGGCAGTCCATCCCAAGATAAACTCCTTCCCTTTTCCATTCCGGAAACCGGTGGGATCTTTCGAAAGGGTGGTCCAAGGGCTGAATTTGATGCTTTATCAATCCAGCAGGTCAAAACTAACCCGGGGACTGGAGTTCGGTGGTGGAACGCGAGAAGACAGTGAGGAATTTTTGGGGGATTGTTAGGAATTGACGTTAATTGACTAGGTAAGGTTTTGCCAGTCCTGCCCTCTGTTGCTTAGGTTGGAAGCAATAAATCTAGAAGGAAATCTTGATTATTAAGATAACTGAAAGATATTCGAGATATTGGTCGTATCAAAGGAGGTGAAGGTGTGGCAAATGCTTTTGGCAAGTTGCATGCTGGTCCTAATTGGATGCGTAGATCGGCAGATCACAAGTTCAATGGTCCAAACTGCAAGTGTTGAAGGTCGCCGCTATGCCAAAGAGGTCGATGCCCAATCTCCCTTCGAAACAGTCGAGATGCCGTGGATTGAAGCCGGAGAGCTAATTAAGGAGCGCAATCCTTCTTTCGTAGCGGCTAGCAGAGACTTCTCAGAGGCTCTCGTAGGAAAGCCACTGGTTAGCGAACTGACTCGTGAGGTGAAAAATACGGTCACAGAATCTGTTAGTTCGATGTTAGATATCGACACCTTGCTATCCTCACTAAAGGCGCCTAGTATTGAAATTCCGAAACGGCTTGCCTCCATAAGTAGGCTCAAGGACGTTTCTCACGAAGTGAAACAAGGGGCATGGGAAGATGTTGGAAAATCAGTGGACGCTGAGTTGGAGATGCGAAAGGTCGAGGTTCAGCTGCATCGGCTGATGAGGACTGGTAAGCTAATTGATAGGGAAAGAGCAATCGCTTTGCGCACTCCCAAACTGGATCCAGATTCTGAGAAAAATCCTGATCCAAAGTTTATTGGGGCGCTTGCGGCTTGGCGAGCCTCTTTGAAAAACGAACGCTCTACTTGGTTGACGGAAGTTCGAAATCTCTTCGACGCTGAGTATCATGACGTGCACTTTATTCCAGATGATTCCGGGTTACCTACTTATCGCGATGCGGCAAATCCTGATCTTGGGAAATGGCGGCGATGGTGCCATTTGCGCCGTTCCAAGGAGTTAATTGGCAAGCTTACTCTGAGCCATAAGGAGAGTAAGCCCACCCTTCCTGGGACTGCCTTTGTCGCTAAATCGTTAAAACAAATGGTCAATCAGAACTCTGAATCAACAATCGTTCGGAAAACCGACTCTGTCCGTCAAGAAGTGCGTACGCTTATTCAGAGCTGGCGGAACATGAAAGAAACTCAAGAGCAGGCCGAACTTTTGGAAGGATCGACTGACGATCTACCACTTCAGACTCAAGGAGATATTAAGGCACGCCAAAAAATCTTCCAACTTCGAAAGGCTGAGATCAAATACGTTAGCGTAGTGTGGTTACTTGACGAAGATTGCTGGCGAAATCTCGAAGCATTAAATAACACTCTGACGAAAAAATAGTAGCTTCAGAAAATCTGGTTTAGTCTGACGGCTGTTCTTGTTCCTCATCAACTTGCCGGAAATCGAGCAAACAATCGCTCTCCTCTCGGTCGAGTGTTCCTACCTTGCGCAATTTGCTTTGCATCATATTAGTACGGGTATTCCGCAAATCTTCGAGTGAACGTTTGGCGGTTGAGAGTTGCTTATCCACAAGTTCCAACTTGGTTGAAAACTTTCCAAATTCTGTTTTAACTGCCTCTAGAATCTTCCAAACCTCGCTGCTGCGCTTAGTGACGGCCAAAGTCCGGAATCCCATCTGGAGGCTGTTGAGCAAGGCAGACATAGTCGTGGGTCCCGTGATTGTGATGTGATATCTTCGCTGAAGGGTTTCAAACAAACCGGGATGGCGTAGAACCTCTGCATATAGACTCTCGATTGGTAAGAACATGATGCCAAAGTCTGTGGTATGTGGCGCTTCCAAATATTTCTCAGCAATGTCCTTGGCGAATTTTTTAATGGTTGAGATCAAAGCTTTTTCCGCCGCTGAAATGCTTTTTAAATCTCCTGTTTCAACAGAATTCAATAAATTCTCATAATCTTGCAAGGGGAACTTGGAGTCGATGGGTAAGTATACTTCGTCATCTTCAGAATTACCTGGCATCCGTATCGCGAACTCAACCCGCTCGCTACTTTCGGGCCGAGTTGCAATATTTTCTTCGTATTGTTCCCTGGGAAGCAATTGCTCAAGGATATTGGCCAATTGGTACTCTCCCAAGATCCCTTTGGTCTTAACGTTACTCAGTACCTTCTTTAAATCACCTACACCGCTGGCTAGGGTTTGCATTTCACCAAGACCTTTGTGGACTTGCTCCAACCGATCACTCACAATCTTGAAGCTTTCACCAAGGCGCTTTTCGAGGGTGTCTTGGAGCTTTTCGTTTACGGTCTTGCGCATCTCTTCAAGACGCCTCCCATTATCTTCTCTAATGTCTTTTAATTGTTTTTCGACCGCGCCGCGAACGTCCTTAAGTGCTTCAAGCGACTGCTTGTTTTGAGTTCCGAGCTGTTTTACCAAATCCTCAAATTTTTGGCGTAAAACCTCGTTTTGACCTTTAGAGTTTTCTTCTATTTTTTTCTCAAATGCTTCTTGGAGCCGTCGCTGTTCTTCTCGTTGCGCTTGTCCTTGCTCCCCAGTCTCTTTTCGATTACGAGCAAACTCGTCACGCATAGACTCAAAAAACGAGGTGATCTTTTCGTCCGAATTCCCGCTCCTTCGCCCTATTTTACGGTGTATACGGAGAAGGAGAATACAAGCTAAAGCGGCAAAGATGGCGCCAAAGAGCGAGGCAGGTGTTCCGAAGTTAGTGAGCATGATATGAAAGAGGTTTGAGTCGCGTGCGAGCGTGACTCATGAGATTTAAAAATCAATCAGCGGCGATAATGCTCGGCTCGCCATGGAAGCAAAGTAACATCGAGAGCTTTTTTGACCACGACCTCGAAATTAGAGAGCGAGACGATTTTTGGAATGACGATCTTTACTCCAATAATTCTGGAGACGTAGTTTAGCGTTCTTCGAAGAGGGGATTTCTGGAGTCGGATTACGCGTAAAGTTTTACAAGCGAAGAAACTCATAGGGTCGCCTAACTTTTGACATAACTCGTAAGAGCGTCTTCAGATACTTCGTGAGTTACCTCCGGCGAGAGGAGGTAACACGCTTTTGTTGCTCTTCGTTTAGGCCACTTTTGGAGAGCCATTGTTTAGCTCCTTCAGGATCTTTACGGAGGTAGGCGCGACCAGTTTCCATGAGTGCGTCCGCACGAGTTCCTTCATTGGAGATAGTATTAGCCCATTCGATAGCGGCCGTTGGGTTTTCCCATGCAACACGGGTGGCGTAACCATAGGTGGCTGAATCTCGTTCGGGTGATGCGCTCATAGAGCCAAGGCGGTCGGCAGCGGCCTGTGGATTTTCGCGAGCCCATTCGGAAAAGGACTCGCGCATGGCCCGGTTTTTGCCATTTCCTTCGGGGAGAGTGTTAGCCCAATCAAGTGCGGCAACTGGGTCATCTTCGGCATACTCTTCGGCGACACGTCGGATCGCAGCATCTTGCATTTCTCCGGAGGGCAGGGCAGTGGCCCAGTTTGCGGCTTCAGCAGGATTTCCACTTTTAATGACCTCGCGGGTGACGAGATCCATGAGGCGGGAGGCTTCTTTGTCGCCTGCCTGCTGACGGTCCATGGTGAAGCGAACGGCGAGATTCGGATCGGCAGCAATCAATCCGTAAACGGCGCCCCATTTCATACCGCTGCCGTTTTGAGCACCGGGTTCGAGGCTATTGAAATAGGTTAAAGCAGCATCGGGATCTGAGGCAGCCCAACCTGCGAGTGTGGTGGCCATATCGCGTTGCGGAGTTTCTGCTCCGTTGACGACTGCTTCCTCACCAGCGATGGCACCCCATTGATAATGAAAGTCGCGGAATTCTGAGCTATTGGAATCAAGATGAACGATCTGCTCGCGCATCAGCTTGGCGTTTTCGGGGGTGAGGTTGGCCAGAATTTGGGAGAAAAGCTCACGGCGTTCTAGCGGAGTCTTAGTTGCTTTGAGATCGATTCCAATTTGGTGAATTTCGCCTTCTGAGAGGTTCGAAAATTTATTTTCTCCTGCCATGGTGGTTTCACGATTTTTGGTGAGGGAACGTGTTTTTCCGGAACGGCTAGGCTTGGGGCGTTCTGACCGGTTAGAAAGGCCGCTAGTGGAAGGGTTTGGTTTTTCTGCATTTGTGGATCCGCCACTAGCATATGAGGTAGGGTTATTGGAGCCGATGGCAAAAGCAGCAACGGCAACAAGAGCCCAGAAGAGATGAACGAGGTGAGATTTTTTCATACAGAAGATCTACGAAGCATTCTTCTAAACGGTTTGGCTGGTTTTTTTCTTTCGCTAGGGGAATAAGGACGGCTTTTCCGAGATGGGTCTACCCCGTGTAGAATTTCAGTGAGCTGAATCCTAAAAAAAAGAAGGGTCGACCCCGCAAAGCACGGGCCGACCCTGAAAAGTTTTCTAAGATATTCTCTAGCGGCGACGGCGCAAGAGACTGAGTGCTCCAAGGAGACCCAAAAGAGCCGTGCTTGGCTCGGGAACCGAACCAACTTGGAATGAAAAAGTCTCAGTATCGGTAAGAAGGTCGGTGCCGTTCAGCATTCCGCTGACGCTTAGCTCAACTTCCCACATTCCTTGCTCCGAAAAACCGAGATTGAAGTGATCGTGACCACCAGAGCTCATGCTAAGCTGGTTGTTGTCAACGGTGTCACCAGCAGAGTTAGTCGAAAAGAAAAATTCAGGTTGGTTGATACCAGATTGTTGCCAAACACTAAAGTCACCATTTCCTGATGGAGAAGTGACGCTGATTAATTTGAAGGTGGCACCACCGGGGAAAAGATCTCCATCTAATTCTTCAGTAGCAATACCCATAAATGGAACACCCTCGGCTTCTCCTTGCGGAATAATCCAGATCGGAGAACCGTCTGAAACGCCAGTTCCACTGTTCAACACTGCAACGCTGCCCATAGTGGCTCGCGTTGAGTCTGGAACAAGAGTGGTGATCGCGGATGGTTCGAATTCCTCGCCCTCTTCGCCCCCACCGACGGGAGAACCATCAAGGATGGCATTCCCACCGAGGTGATAGTGAAGGAAGAATTCCGGACCATCCCCTTCATCTTCGTAGGCAATTCCAATGTCGCCGTGATCGGCAGAATAGAGAGCAGCAAATGATGGGCTGATGAGAGACCCAAGAGCGAGCAGCGATGTTTTAATTTTCATGCGAGGACGAATTATTGCTAACGCAAGTAATTTGCAATAAAGATTTTTATTTTTTTGGCACTTTTATTCAGCGATTAGACGAAAGAATGATTTGGTGGGTATTGGAGAAAGAAAAAGAGACCGCCGTATGAATGGCGAGACCGCGTTACCTTCCTCGGCTCCACTTTCGGCGTATTGAAGCGGGCGGCCACGGTTTCTAGGGCCAAGGTTCCGCCAGTTGACTAGGTCTGAACTGTAGCTCAAAAGGAGATTTGGCGGTGCGTTATCAAGAGGGTCTTTGGTAAGATCCCGAAAGAAGGTAAAGCGCTGAGAGTTAGTGTCGTATCTCGGGAGGAAGTGAGACAAGTCTGGATTGCCGCGGATAGGATCGGCCCCAGCAGCATCAAGTAGGAATTCCATTTGGTGGTCATTGCCATCCCTGTTCCAGTCGCCTGAGGGATCGGTGAGACTACCGGCGGGAAGATCGTAAGCGCGCTCGTAGCTGTCAGCCCAATCAGTAAAGCTGTGTTGCAAACCGAGCCCTGCAAGGCATCGGATAATAAGGGGACATACTTTGGATGCGGTTGAATGAATGGGTTGGAAAGCAAGAGTGTGGATCCCAGGTTCAGTAAAATTAAGGGTCGCGGTAGTGGGGCTTGTGAGATCGATTAAATCCGCGGTGGTGAGTCCATCTGTGCTTTGAAAATGTGAGCCAAAGGACACTTCTCCAGGGCCGATATGTTCGATGAGACGAAGGGAAACAGGGCCAGTGAGGACGCTTGCCGCACCAGATTGGGCAAGGATCTCAGGTAAGCCGACACGGTCAGGAAGGTTGCTACCGATGGCATCAAAACTGCACGGGCAAGAGAAGCCTCCCCCCGCGTTCGAATCAGGAATGACAACAAGGGCACGGCGTGGCCCATAAAGGACCCCATTCTCAGGATCACGGAGGTTGAGCGTCCAGTCTTTATTGTGAAAGCAGAGGGAGGCATTGATTTCAGCGAGTTCTCCAGAATGGGGAACCTGGAAATGAAAGGTTTCGCGATGGCTGGTTTCCTGCCCACCTGCTCGGAGCCGGCCGGCAACTTCGAACTCCAGAAAATAGTTTCCAGGTTTGGAAAATGCCCAATTAAAATGGCTATGAGCTCCGGCGGGAAGGGTTGGAATCTCATCGCTTTCATCGATCCCATCACGGGAGGAAAGGTAGACTTCGCTACCTCCGAGAGAGAGAGATTCCCAATGAGCAAAATGACCGCCACGATCAGGTCCAGAGCCAGTGGCACCTTTGAGGGCAAAGCTAATCGTACCCCGGCCGATGTTACTATAATTATTACCGACGCGGGTTTGAAAAATGCCAGCGTCAGCGATCACGCGCATACCAAGAAAGTGGTTTGCAGTATCAAATCCTTGGGGAAGAACCCAGACTGTCTCACCGGGATCTGCGAGAAAGGAGAAACCATTTGGAAGAATACCTTTTGAAAGAGGAGGGGCAATGAGAGTGGTTTGGTCAGCTTTGAGCCGCCTGATTTGAGTTCGATCGTTAAAATCATCATTGAGGTTATAAGAAACCACTAGAGACCATCCATCCACAGGGTCGTAATCAGTCTGAATTTCATGATGACCATAGAGCAGATCAAATTCTCTGGCTGTTGATTGCAAGGAAACCAAGGCCAAAAGGCTTAGAATTACTGTTTTGCTATTGCATATTGCTTGCATTAAGATGGAGCATCTCGTAAACGTCCGCTCGGTGGAGAGCAAGAGGAAAAGTAAAATACCCTACATCTGGTTATTCCCGATAGGCTTAATGATGGCTGATGAATCGGAAGGACCAAGAGGGGGGGGGCAATCCGGTGCTTGAGCCTGTCCTGAAAGAAGATGCAATAATAGGTGAGGCAAATTTGGGAGAGAGACGATCTTCGAACCAAGAGGGGATTGGGCTCATTGAAGATTGGCCGGGAGATGAAATTCCTCTGGCGATAAATGAGGAAATCTTGCTGGAAGCTGAAGGCTTTGAAGTACTACCGGAAGTAGTCGTCGAAGAGAATGCGATAGGTGGTGAGGTGGCTGTTTTTGGAGCTCCATTGCGAGAAAATCCTTTGCTGAAATTTGGATCAGAAGGAACATCGGTGTTGGGTGGTGAAGAATTACGGCTGAAGTTGGGGGGAACCTTGGGCGAGACTTTAGCCTCGCAACCCGGTGTCTCTGCGAGTTCCTATTCACCCGGAATTTCGCGCCCCGTTATAAGAGGTTTCGATGGCGTCAGGGTAAGAACACTTCGAGATGGTTTGGGAACGATGGACCTGAGTGAGGACAGTCCGGACCATGGTGTTTTTATTGACCTCTTGATGACCGAGGAGGTTGAAATTCACCGTGGGCCAGCTTCTTTATTATTTGGAAATTCGGCGATTGGGGGAGCAATCAACACACGGACAAGATATATTCCATCAGTAGATCTGGGCGAGCGTTTCGCTGCGATGCTCGCGAGTGGATATGATACGCAAGGATCGGGATATCATTGGGGAACTGCAGCTGAAATACGTGGAGACTTTTGGGCTCTTGGTTTTTCGGCAAGTCAGAGAAATGCTAGCGATATCTCAATTCCTGGAAAGGCTTGGACGAAGGCTTATGATGAATTGGAGAATCCTCGATCTTTTATTCCTGGTGTGGGCATCGTGGATTTGGAAAACCCTGACGGGGAATTGGCAAATTCTTTTCATGAGCGTTCAAGTTGGTCTTTAGGAGGAAGGGTTGGTTCAGAAGAGGGTTTTTCGCTTGGTGCTTCTTTTCAAGAGGTGGAACAGAACTATGGAATTCCCTACTATTTTGCCGGTGATGCGACCGATCTCTTTGGAGATCTCTCGATTGACGGAGGCCTAGAGCGAGGAGATTTGGAGATGAGCAACCGTTTTGGTCCGGACGCTTGGTTCGATGAGGTTAAGTTCCGGCTTGGAATGGGACGATATCAGCACCGGGAGATTTTCGACGGAAAGTCGAAGGATGATGGAAAGCGCTTTAATGAGACTGCATTTGATAAGCATGCCCTGGAAGGGCGCCTTGAATTTTACTTTGGGGAGGATTCAGAATGGTCTGGGGTTTTTGGAGCTCAGTTCAATGACGACGATTTAGCGATTGAAAGAGTGGTTGTCCCACCCCCTACGCTGTTCACTGAACAATCCCGGATTGAGTCCGAGAATCTCGGGCTATTTTCATTGAATCACTGGGAACACGAGCAATGNCGCTTAAAAGCTGGGCTGCGGTATGATGCCCGGGAAGCGAGATATTCGGATGAGTTTGGATCGGACGTGAGGGCGAATGATCAATCGTTCTCCCAATCCTTGANCTTAACTTTCGATTGGGGTGAAGTCGGAGGATGGGATCTCTTGGAAACTAGTTTAAGTGNTTCCAATACTCAGCGACTCCCTACTGCGATCGAACGATATGCCTTTTATAACAGTGCAGCGCTGGGAAGGTTTTTGATTGGAGGGGATCTGGACGGGGAAGAATTAGACCGAGAAATTTCGGAGGGACTGGAATTTTCGGCACGTGGTTCCCGGGGAATTTTTTCAACTCAGCTCTCGCTTTTTTATTATAACATCGAAAATTTCATCTACCTCGAAGACCAGCGTGGGGTGAGCTTTGTGCCGACGGCACAATATGTTCAAACTGGGGCGGATTTTTATGGATTGGAGGGATCGGCATCTTGGTTGCTTTATGAGGATCCAAATGGGTTGGGAACGCTTGATTTAGAATTAGTAGGTGATGTCATTCGAGGGCGAAATTTGGATGTAGGATCTGAACCGTTGCCGCGTATGCCGGCCGCGCGTCTGGGTTTTGAGCTGACTTGGCAAAGTGAACGTTGGACGGGGTCACTGGAAACACGTTATGTGTTCGCACAGGAACGAACAGCGCCGTTCCCAACTGCAGAATTGCCTACGGATGATTACCTTATGGTAAATGCTGCGGTGACATGGTTACCGGTTGAGGATTGGGAAAATTTGAGCTGGTCATTGAAGCTAAATAATTTGCTCGATGTGGAAGCTCGGAATCACACTTCGTTTCGTAAAGATTCAAATCCTCTCGCTGGGTTCGGTTTGAGTACTGAAGTGAAGTGGGTGTTTTAAGAGGCTCATCTCAAAATCTGCGGGGGCAGCCAAACACCCCCCAGATACCCTCACTTTTTTATTGCAAGTAAATTGCGTTATTGGGAGAGTCCGTCGCGATGAACTGTGTATCTTTCTCCGGGTTGGCCTCTTGCCATTTTAGGGACTTAGCCGAGGGCCTGCAGCAGCAGATGTTTTTCTGGGGCCAGGATGTCATTCATCCTAGAGGGAACCAGCTCGTCCAAAATAATTTTCAGCGACTTCTCTCAGAAGGCCTGAAAGGAACCAGTCGCTACCGTCGCGAATGGCAGAATGGACATATCGAACTCTATGGCTCCTGCGCTGGCTGGTATGGTCCTGATGGAGGTTTTGTCTTCATCCGACCCCGAAAACGGATTGCCATCTGGACTGGAGGACCGACACCCATACCTGGGGTGTGGCAGCCTGAGTTCATCAAGAGGCGCGTCAAAAAGGAGGAGCTTTATATGGCATCGCTTCCATTCCTCGATTGGCTGATCGACTATGAAGGAGCCATTCTAGATCGATTCGGCAACGAGTATCGGGAGGAAAATTATTACCGTTATGATCAAGTGCCCAAAGCGACTTCCTGGCTTCGCCCCGAGGCTGCTCTTCGTTGGCTCACCTCTTTTCGCGAGACTCCTAATAAGCTTTTCCGACCTAAAAAACTATCTCAAAATCACTAGTCACTTTGCTATGAATACAGCTACCATCGCCAGCCCGAATCGTGTCCGATTTAATGAAAAAAATGCCGATCGATTCGGTGTTGCCGCATCAGTATTATGCGCGATTCACTGCGCTCTTGCTCCGATTTTACTCATTTTTCTTCCGACCTTTGGAAAAATCTGGGCCCACCCAGCTTCTCATGCTCTTGTCGCGATTTTTATTGTTCCTCTCGCCGCTTTCACCCTCTTGAAGGGATACCGGAAACATGGTAAGCGCTGGATCGCAGTTTCTGCGATGGCTGGAATTTTCTTAGTTCTCTTTGGGGCTGCCCTTCCGGCATTCGCCAAGACTGATGATTCTTTTGCGGGGCTTGCGAGCGATCCTGAGCCAGCAGCGATCGGAACCTGTGAAGCGTCTTCTGATCATTCTGGCGAAGATAGTTGCGGGGAATGCGACAGCGAGAATACAGGTGAGATCGCGGACACAGAAACTTGCGTGGATGATTGTTGCCCGAGTATTCAGGTTTCAGAGTCCGGAGAAACCTCGCTCCATGTCCCACCGGCCGCTATTATTACAACCTTTGGTGGACTTTTCCTGATCGGCGCTCATTTCGGGAATCTCCGTTCGGGCGCTGGTGCTTGCCTAGTTGACGGTTGCTCCTCTTGCGACGATTCAGAAGAGGCCTCTTGAGAGGGGTTATCGAGTCTCTCAAACCTCGCGCCCTTGGAGTTTTCCCAGAAAAAGAAAGCCGTGCCTCCAAAGACCACGACGATCGCGAGGGCAAAAAGGAGGAGCAGGAAATTCTTCATCTCCGTAGACCTTAACGGTGCTTATTCGGATGCAAAACAAAAAAGCCCCGTCGCTGGGTTTTACGACGAGGCTTTAAAGAGTAGTTAAACTTCTAGTTGGCTCGGCCAAGGTAGCCATTGTCCTTAGTGCTGACCTTGATGATGTCACCCTGCTTGACGAAAAGCGGCACCTGAACAGTCAGACCAGTTTCGAGGACGGCTGGCTTGGTTGGGTTATTGGCGGTGTCGCCTTTGATACCCTCGGAAGACTCGGTAATTTCAAGTTCAACGGTGTCCGGAAGATCGATAGAAACAGGATTTCCTTCGATAAAGAGAATTTCGATGACCTGACCTTCTTTGATGAAGTTTTTGGCGTCCCCCACGAAATCTTCGTCGATCCCGATGGTGTCGTAAGTGGTAGGATCCATGAAATGGTAGGTGCCTGGCTCAGAATATGAAAATTCAAGCTTCTGGCGGTCAGTCTCCACAATGTCGACTTTTTCACTGGAAGCGAAACGGATCGTTTTGGTTTTTCCGGTCTTGAAAGACCGAATGGTCGCCGCAATGAGGGCGTTTCCTTTTCCGGGGGTACGGTGCTCGAGCCCGAGAACGACCCCGCGTTCTCCTTCGTATTGGATACACTGCCCGCGTTTGAGGTTTGTTGCGACGATTGCCATGATGGACATTGGAGTAAGGGAGAGCAGGCGGCGGGTCAAGAGGCGACTTAAGGATCAATGCTTTTCGAATGATTGAGCTCCACGATTTTCACGATTGGTAATAGCAACAAACCCTTTCCTCTTGTCACTAAAAGCTTAATCATTTAGCACGAAGAAGAATTATGAATAGTAACGCGATCGCCGCTTTTCTCGCCTTGAATATCCTAATCACTGGAGGGCTTGGCTATTTGGTGGTTACCGGCCAACAAAAGCTAACCCAAAAGGGATCTAATTCGCCGGAGATCAACGTGGATACCTCCTCGATACAGGAGCCGCTCGCCGAACTCACCGACAAGGTCGATCAACTCAACCATACGGTCCAGCGTTTCAGTACTTCATACGTGCAGTATGACTTCCTCAAGCGTGAAATGGATCGGCTCTCTGTCGTCGACCAAACGATCGGCGTTCGCGCTCAAGCCACCGCGGCAACAAAGACTGAAAAGAACGCAGAAGAAGTTGATAAGGTAATCGGCAACCTAAGTAGCCTATCTCAACAAGTGAAGGGCCAGTTGCAATCCAGACGTCAAACTATGCTTAAACTTATCTCTGGCCTTGAAAAGGAACTGGCGTCAATTTCGGGTAGCCAGGAATCGTCATCAAAGCCGGTCCCCGCTCCTGTCAGCCCAATACCCCCAACAGCCGATCCTCTGGGTGTCCCTGAGATAAAACCGGCTATGACGTCCGACCCGGGTGCAGCGAATATTCAGTCGGCGGAAAACCCAGATTAGAACTCAATTTGTTGCCCGTCATTTCGGGCTGAGACCAAGCAGGCATCGAGAATTTTCTGAGTCTTGATCGAGATATCTGGCCAAAACGGATCCGGTGCCCCGCTCAGAGCGAGTTCCGAAAATTTACGGAATAGTTTTGTTTCCTGTGCCGTCGGATGATTGTTCGCTTCTTCCTCGACCGAATACTCTCTCTCGTTACGCTCCATGAAAAATTTACAGTCTTGCTGAACAAAGTTGGGGTTTGCGATCTTGAAGCCTAAATTTCCACCAGGATGGGGTAGGACAAAATCGTCAACTTTGAGATGTCCTTTAGAACCACTCACATGAAGCCATTGCTGATTCTCAGTCAGGAAAGAGTTGTAGAATGTTGCTGAAGTTCCATTTGCAAAGATGAGCTCGGCACTCAACTCGGTGGGCACACCATCCGAGGTTTTATTGCTATCCGTAGATGAAAGCATTGTTGCACGAAGGGAAACTGGCATTTCGTAATTCATCACGAAGAGGGTGGCCCTGATCGTATACCACCCAAGATCGCCAAGCGCTCCCGCCGGCTCCAACTCGCTGTTTCCTCGAATGTTTTCGCCAAAAAACTCAGGAGGGGCACAAAAGGAGAAGGCCGAAGCGATTCTCCGAATCTCACCAACATTCTTAGGGTCATCAAGTGCCTCACGTAGCTTTGGCATTCGATCGCTATGCATGTACATCACACCATCCATGAATTGCACTTTGTTTGCGGCACAAGTGGAAGTCATCGTTTCCAATTCTTCGCTATCAATCGCACATGGCTTTTCACACATCACATGTTTTCCAGCATTCGCAGCCTTTACGACCCAGTCTTTACGCATTCCGGTTGGGAGCGGAATATAGATCGCGTCGAGATCATCGGCTGCAATCATTTCATCATACCCGCCAATCGCTCTCGGAGCCTCTTCAAAAGGAGCCTCGCTTTGACATTCGTCGATAAATCTTTGCGCCCTAGCTTCATCTCGACTTGCAACTGCCACGATCACTCCATTACCGGAATTGCGAATCGCATCCCAATTCTTACGCGCAATATTTGCCGACCCCAGAATTCCCCATCGCAATATCTTTTCCATCAGCAGGGGTATACACTTTAAAGCTTATCGATCTATCCAAAAGTGCTCGCGATGGAAGGTTGATTCTCTCTTTATGCTCCATTTTCTTGTTCGCTTTTCTTATAAAGCGACGATTTCCTTAAAACCGTGGATATCAGCGACCATCAACTCCTTCAAAAGCACTTGCGCAACCCCTCGGGGCCAGCGCTAGCGGAGCTCGTGGACCGACACCTCCCACTCATCTACTCTGTCGCGCGGCGAATTACCACGAATGACGAAGCGGCCCGTGACATCTCCCAAATTGTCTTTCTTCGCCTCGTCAAAAAGGCTTCGAAGCTCCCTAAATCCCTTCCCTTAACTGCTTGGTGTCACCGTGAAACTCACAGCGCTTCGGTCGATTATGTTCGTTCCGAGGTTCGACGCCAAAAACGCGAAAAAACAGCAGCCGACCTTGATGCAATGAAGACCTCTTCCGAATCCTGGAATCAACTTACTCCCGAAGTAGACGGAGCTATTGATGAACTTTCCGAAAGTGACCGAGCTCTCGTTCTTTTGCGTTTCTATAACAATAAGACTTTCCCAGAAATCGCGCACGAACTCAGTATCAATGATGACACGGCTCGCATGCGCACCAATCGCGCGCTCGAAAAACTCCGCGTCATTCTTGCCAAACGCGGGATTACCACAACCACCGCGTTACTCGCTTCGACCCTGCCGACCAACGCGGTCTCTTCGGCTCCCGCCAGCTTAGCCAACTCTATTACTAGCTCTGTTCAATCGACGTGCGTGACTAGCGGAGCTCTCGCTTTTGTCAAAAGTCACCTGCTTGTCTTGGGTTCACTCTCCATCGGGATCGCAGCTGTGACGACCCAGCAAATAAAAATTAACCAACTTAAGGAAACCCAGAGGGTGAGGGCTTCGCCAGTAGCGCAAAGTCAGAGATCTACCCGAAGTTTCGCTATCTCTAAAATCCCGAAGGCCGCTGTTTTTAGTGAGCAAGATCTTCTCGCTATTTTTGCTAATCCAGACCCTGCCGAACGACTGTGGCTTCTTCACGATTACTCATTGCAGGTTTCCACTAAACATATTTCGGAAGCGCTTGAACTCCTGCGGAGTAAAACTCCCGAATGGGATTCAGAATCAAAAATCCTGACTCATTTACTGCTCACTCGCTGGGCTAAGGCAGACCCCGAAGCCGCTTTTGGTTCCTTGGATACGGCAAACTTCTCCCTCGAGCGTGGACACTTTCTCAGTATCCTTTCCGCTCTTGCAGCCCTTGATCCTAAGCGAACCGCTAACTGGCTCACTTCTCCCGTAAACACCCGCGCCTATTATCCGATTGTCGGCCACATTCTTTCGGGGACCATTGCCAAGGAATGGGCTCGCCAAGATCCCCGGGCTGCCTTGGCGTGGGCTCAAACTCTTGCAGATCAGCAACAAGCCGGAGCTTACTCCGGAGTTCTGGAAACGATTGCCGCCACTGATCCTCAAAAAGCTGCAACTCTTGCCCTTGGCCTCAAGGCAGGCAATGCCCGTAATGATATCCTCGCAAAAATCGCGCAATCTTGGGCGCGCCAATCTCCCCTAAAAGCACTTGCCTGGACCTCAACGCTTGTATCCGAAGCTAGGGGGCACGCGACCTCTCGGGCCCTCGAGTCGTGGTCCAAAAACCATCCTGAAAAAGCAGCGCAATACCTCGACGAGAACCCGAACCCCAAATATTTAAAGATAATCGCCAATCAGTGGTCTAAGCGAGATCCCGAAGATACGGCCAACTGGATTGCCTCAAAACCGGAATCTCCTCAGCGGGACTCTGCCCTAGCGGATACTCTCTGGCACTGGACCACGCAAACACCCAAAGCCGCCACCGCCTGGATTGAAGCCCTTCCAGCAGGCAATTCGCGAGACCAAGCCATTGCAGGTCTCGCCGTTGCCGCCGTTGAATTTGATCCTCGCAGCGCCCTTGAATGGTCGCTTAAAATAACAACTCCTTCCTTACGCAACGACCTCAGCCAGCATACCTTCAAAGCTTGGAGTCGTAGTGACCCCAAAATAGCCCAGCAATGGGCAAACGATCACCAATTTTCTCCCGATAATTAGACCCTCTTTACTTTATGAAACGGCTTCTCGCAGGATTCACCCTTATCGTCTTTTCTTTTCTCGGCGTTTGGCTTCTTCCAGCCCGCGACCAGAAAAATGTTTCCGATGATCGGCCGACTCCTTCGCCTGCTAAAGTTGGCCACCCTTCCTTTCTGAGTCCGCACTTTAAGCCTATTGTCGTTCATCAGGATCGCCTCTTCGTCGCCAATACCCCGGCCGACACGGTCGACGTATTTGAGACCTCTACAAACGACCTTCTCGCTCGTATTCCTGTGGGTATCGATCCCGTCAGCATTGCAATCCGACCCGATGGGCTTGAAGTCTGGGTTAGCAATCACATTTCCGATTCTATAAGCGTCATCGACACCAATCGCAAGAGCTCGACGCATCTCCGCGTCATCGACACCGTGCAAGATATTGATCTCGAGAAGCGCGCCACTAATTTTGATGAGCCCGTTGGAATCGCCTTTGCCAGCAATCAAAAAGCCTACGTTGCGCTCTCGTCCGAAAACAAGATAGCTGTCATTGACGTTGCTTCCCGCAAGGTCTCCAAGCACCTTAACATCCCGGCCCAAGACCCCCGCGCGATCAGTGTCAGAAACGGTAAGCTCTATGTTCTCCCGTTCGAATCTAATAACAAAACCCAACTCTCCGGAGGCTACAAAATTGATGGAGACCTTGTTACTTTTAATGCTCACGAGCACTCAATCGCCAATAATAACGTCCTCTCTCTGGGTCACGTTCTTGATATCGTCAAACATCCCAATGTGCCCGATAAAGATCTCTTCGTCTTCGATACTGAAACCGACAAATTGATCGAGACAGTCGATACTCTCGGGACTCTTCTTTATGGTCTTACGATTGATTCTAAAGGTTCGGTCTTCTTAGCCCAAACCGATGCCCGGAATCATATCAATGGTCGTTCAGGCACTAAAAAACATGGACTGGCCCAACTCCAAAATCGTGCTTTTTTAAATCAAATCACTCGGGTTGATTTTCAAAAGAATGCCGCCAAAAAACCAAGCTTCATTAATCTTGAGCCCTTACCCTCGGTCAAAATTACCCCGCAGGATGCTTTCGCGACTCCCTTCGCGATTGAGATTAGCTCCAATGATCAAACTCTGATTGCTACGGCCGCGGGATCAGACAAAGTCTTCACCGTAGACACCTCCAGCGGCAAAGTCATGGGACATGTCAAAGTGGGGTCTGTTCCTCGAGGCATTGCGCTCCGGTCAAATGACAAGGGAGCTCCAGTCCAAGCTTGGATCCTCAATGCTGTTGAGAATTCCATCTCTCACATCAATCTTTCGGATCCGGAAAAACCGGTCGTTACATCTACCATTAAACTCGACGACCCCACCCCCGCGCCATTTAAGCGCGGTCGTATCGCCTTCAATAATGCCAGTGCCTCCAGCACCAAAACTTTCTCTTGTGCCAGTTGCCATCCCGACGGGCATACCGACCAGCTCCTCTGGGTTCTTAAGACTCCTGTCGTCTCCGGAGGAAGCCAAATTCAGCCTCGGTCTACCATGCCGCTTCGCGGACTCCGTGATACTGCTCCCTTCCACTGGGACGGTATTCCCGGTGATCCCTATGGCGGAAATAATAGCGCAAATGTACGCGGGCATAGCCCTCCAAATGTTGACGGCTCCAGCCCTGACAATGCCATTCGTAATGTCGTTGATGGCGCTTTGAAATCTACGATGGCGCTTGGAGACAGCGCCACCGGCAATGGCGACTTGCTCGATCGGAACGAGCGCTATTATATGTCGCGCTTTCTTCTCGCTATACCGTATCCACCTGCCCAGAAACGCGCTTTCACCAACGTCCTGTCAAAGAGAGCGGTCGACGGATTTGAACTCTTCCACATCAAAGGCAACCACGAAGGGAAACCACAACCGAATGTTTGTGGTGACTGCCATCGTATGCCCTTTCTCGTCTCAACCAACACCCCCGGATCCGGGATGGATGCCCCAACTTGGCGCGGAGCGTATGATCGATTCCTCATCCTGCCGCAAGGCCGGCTCAATATCATCGACTTTGATTTTTATCGTAATATCGCCGAGAAAGGGATTCCCGAGAAAGATCTCTGGCGTCTGTCGTGGCGAAGCAAACCACGGTTTGACCCCATTTGGGAAATGGTCCTTGAAGGCAGTACTGGCTACTCCGGCACCTTTGCCCGCCAGCTCACGCTAAATCAAAAAACCGCTAACCAGAGACTCACTCTCGAGCTCCTTCCGGCTCTCGAAGCTTCGGCAGCCGAAGAGGCTATCGTCCTGAAAGTTGAGGCCCTCCTTGATGGAAAAGACATGACTCTGCAATTTCAAAGAGGTCACTATATCCAAGTTGATAAAAACCGCCAGAGCTTCACCCGCGAACAACTCATTGGTTACGCCAAAGAAGGGAAATTTTTAGGCTCCTTCACGGCCCGTCACGGAGCTCAATCTGGGTTTTTTATCCCACAACCTGCTCTCTGGACCCTCAGCTCTATTCAAGAGCAAAGCGGCCGCCAGCAATTTCCAATTCTTGCTGGAGGGAATCAAACCATGACTATGAATGCTCGTCACGTCACTGAAGATGCTCACGTCATCGTCGATGGTCGCCGTGTTCAGGCTACCGTGAAGAAAGGAACTGCTGAGACCATCGCGATTACTATCGACTCGCTTCCCCCCAACGGTTTGCACTTCCTTCAGATCCAAAACTCCCAGGGGCTCTTCAGCAACGATTTTATTTTTCACGTCGCGGATAAAGAGGAAGATGTTGAAGGTTCTCCTCGGAATGATCCTGATCAACTCCGTAATCTTCTCGAAAGAGCGATCGCTAGCGGAAGTGTTGCAAGGGTTAAGCGCCATCTTAAGCTCGGGGCTCGTGTGAATCGCCTTCACCAAGAAAATGGCATGACTCCGCTCGCGAGCGCCGCTCTGCATGGGCATCTTGAAATTATTGAACTTCTCCTCGAGCATAAAGCAGACGTCAAAAAATCCAACCGTGATGGCAATACGGCTCTCCACAATGCCGCCTTCATGTGTCGCAGCGAAATCGTGAGCGCTCTCCTCAAAAATGGAGCTTCGACCACTATTCGAAACCATCGTCGGGAATCATCAATCGACGTTGTCTCAGGCGATTGGAGTAAATCTCTCGGTGACCTTTACCGCTATCTAAATACCGTTGTCGCCCACAAAACCAATTTAGAGAAATTGCACGAGCAACGTAAAGATATGGTCATGCAGCTTCGTAAACATGCTCTGAAATAGCCTGCTGTTTTTCAGCTAAATATTTCTCCTAATTTCTGATAAAAAAATACCATCGTTTCGGCACCGTGAAAAAAAATATTCTTCATCACCTCATTTGGGCACTCGTGGCAATCACCACATTTGTGGTCGGCTCAAAAATGAATTCTTCCAACCCGGAACAATCCGCCGAATCAAAACGTGGATTACAAAACAGTTCCAGTAGTCGTAGAGTCGTAACCTCAGCCGAGAATGATTTAAATTTTCGTGTTAAATCAACTCGCTCCAAATCAAAAAGTGGATCAGAAACAAAAGAAAGTTCCACTCTCACTGAAGAAGGCATTGCAGAACTTGGAGCGATCTTTAAAGACGGTAACCTTATTGAGCGGCGGCTCGCTTTCGCCGAGATGCTTAAACAACTCACTCCTGATAATGCTCGCCAATTGCGTGAGCAGATCGCCCACATGTCGCAAGACTCTGACGAATTTCGCGAGTTTCACTACGCTTGGGGGGCTATCGCGGGAGATGAGGCAATCCTGCATGGTAAAGACACTCCAAAACGTGATATGGCTGCCTCGCTGGCAGGATGGGCGTCCGAAGACCCACAATCTGCCATGGCTTACTTTGATAATCTTTCCGCCGAGGAACAAAGTGATGGGACTCACATGAAATGGGGAGCGGCCTTCGGACTCGCTGATGCCGATCCACAACTTGCTGCCGAGTTTGCAGTCGAACGCTCACAAAGTGGAGATAAGGATGCTGATAAAATGATCCACATTGCTGCTGCTGCGGCCTTGAAATCTGGAGACCAAGAAGAGGTTACCCAATGGGCAAGTAATATTCCTGAGGGAGACTTGCAAAACACCGCCTTTGAAAGAATCGCCGGAGATTATGCCAAAGAAGATCCCGCCAAAGCTGTGGAATGGGCTAGCAATCTTCCCGAAGGCGAAGGCAAGAATCATGCCGTAGGATCCTCGTTTCACCAATGGGCTAACCGAGACCCTAAAGAGGCCGCTAATGCAATCTCCACACTCCCATTCGATCAGCAAGATTCTGCAACTTATGGTTACGCCACAAGCGTCGTCCACAAGGAGCCTGCTGCTGGGGTGCAATGGGCAGCCAATATCAAAGACCCTGAAGCCCGAACAAATGCAATGGTCGATAC
This sequence comes from Verrucomicrobia bacterium SCGC AAA164-M04, assembly GCA_000383735.1. The sequence continues at coordinate 717 of KB912082.1, read as the reverse complement.
CGGCCGTGTCTTTTATCGCAGGGACCGCGAAGCTGCTCAGGAATGGCTCGCCACATCTAATCTAACGGAGGACTCAATCCAACGGATCACCGGAGGAAGATAAAATCCAACCCAATAAAATTCAGGAGCTCTTGCTATATAATTTTGAGTTATCGTTTTCGATAGCTGCGATTATCCTTCTATTTTTGAAAAAGATAACGCTTCCATCAAAAGGCTATCCTGACGACTGCATTTTACCAATGGCCATGCTCTCCCAGCCTTTCTTTGGGATGTATTTGTAGAAGACTTCATCACTCTCGCGATCTACCGCTACGAGGTGCGCCCATTCATTATCAAATAACTGACTCACGTTGATATGCTTCTCTAGGATACGGCTTATGCGGTCTCGAGGTGCATCGACAATTACGAGAGCTCTTAGGGGCTCGTGATAAGGCTGATCTCCATTCATCACTGATTGTCGGGCTAGCCCCGTGCGCAAATCGCCCTGAGGACCCGACATGATCCCCATACGGCCAACCACGTTATGATAGATCTTACTACCACTTCCATAAACTTCGGGGTCGGTCGCGGAGAAGTAATGTTCGCAGTTGATCCATTGTCCTACGACAACGGGTGCCGCTAGGATCCCTTCAAGAGACGCTTCGGTTGGGTCCTTTCGATAGTCATGGGAGACAAGGAAAGTTCTCCCTTCAAGGTCAATATGGCTCGTCAGTTCAC
>KB912081.1 GCA_000383735.1 Verrucomicrobia bacterium SCGC AAA164-M04 | reverse complement strand
CTTTGGAAATCAGGACTCGCCTTGGAGGGTCCAGATACTGATGCGTTGACGGGAGAGAATCGCGATCACGATGGGAACGGAGTGCATTTCAGTGGCAAGGGTTTACGAGCTCACGGTAGGGCTTGGGCTAATAAAGTGGAGCCTTGGTTGTCACAAGAGCTTCAGAAAAAAAAGGCCGTGGTCTTTGTTCTTGCAGGTCAATCAAACATGCAGGGCCAGGGGGTAGTTTCAATGGACCATGAGAAGCATTACAATGCCGGAAAGGGTAACTTGGTGTGGTCGATGGAACATTCGCAGAGTAAGAACAAGATGAAGCACCTTCGCGATGATCAAGGTAATTGGATTGGCCCCCGGAACGTAAGAATCAGATATAAGCAGAAAGACCAGATCCGGAGTGGCCCGTTAACAGTCGGATACACAGGTTACGGTGGCTCTAGTCATATAGGGCCCGAGTTACAATTTGGCCATGTGGTTGGGGAATATTTTAAAGATCGTGAAGTTCATCTCATCAAAACCGCGTGGGGAGGTAAGAGTCTGTTCAAGGATTTTCGGCCACCAAGTTCGAAGGGTGAGACCGGTAAGTATTACACCAAGATGGTTGATGAGATTCGAGCTGGTCTGGCTGATTTTGGGCCCGGTGCCTATGAGCTTGGAGGATTTGTCTGGATGCAGGGTTGGAACGATATGGTCTCACAAGAGGCAACAGCAGAGTATTCCAAAAATCTCGTTAACTTTGTCGCAGATCTAAGGAAGGAATTTTCACTCAAAAATTTACCTTTCGTTGTCGGTGAACTTGGAAATGGAGGAGAAGCTAAACCTAATTCTGGTATGGCAAAATTTCGCGAGGCGCAAAATGAAGGGGTAAAAAAAATTGAGAAGACGTGGTTTGTAAGCACGAAGGAGTTTGCGCGTCCACCGGAGCTTTCGCCGAATATTGGCCATGGCCACCACTGGTATGGGAATGCTGAGAGTTATTTTTTGATTGGTGATGCCTTAGGGCGCGAGATGATCAGAGCGCTGAATCGCTAGGGTTTGCCTTGCTCATCTGGCGTCAGTGGACAAGGTCTTTGTAATGAAACCCTACGTGAAGCTTGCCGAGTCCACCATGCCGGACGGCACGATCTATTCGCTCCACAAGCACGACGGGAAAATTTATCTTAAGTATAACGGGTTCGAGTTGATGAGTACTGCACTCACTTACTCTGAACAAATGCTGGCTGATTACGGATGCCAGGCTTTGAAAGAAGGGAAGGGATCGAGGCCCTCTCATCCTAAAATTTTGATTGGTGGGCTTGGCTTGGGCTTCACCTTGAAGCGAACTTTGGAGCTGATAGGGAGCCCTGCGACAGTTGATGTTGCAGAGCTGATGCCTCCGCTTATCGAGTGGAACCGGACTCACCTTGTGGAGCACAATGGACCACTCTTGGAAGATCCTCTTAAAATCAACCCACTAAACTCTCTTACCTTGGATTCACAAAACGGGATTCTCCAACCCAAAGGAAAGTATCTCCTCAATAGTAT
>KB912080.1 GCA_000383735.1 Verrucomicrobia bacterium SCGC AAA164-M04 | reverse complement strand
GTTGCGTATATCGATCGGTGGTCTTTGTGGGAGGATTTTCTAATTTTGATTAAGACCGTCCCTGCGGTTCTGTTTAGCAAAGGAGCAAAATGAATAAATTATCTAACTTGGCTCTCGGATTGTGCGCCGTATTTTTTGCCATTATTGCCGCCACTGGAATTGACTTAATTACGAGTCGCATCGGGGTCGGACTGGCTGGCTTAGGCGTCACATTGTGCGTTATCTCAATTTTGAGAGTCCTTAACCCACCGCAGAGCAGTCGTCCCTGGCTCACCATTTTTTCGCTTTTAGGGGCAGGATATTTAGTGGGGCGGGCCCTCATGGGAGGACCCGAGGGTTTGGCCGTTCACGATGTTACTCTCGTTTTATCGGCAATTGGAGTTTATCTCTCAGTTAGCTCAACTGGGAAGGGCGCAAGGAGTCTCTGGATCATGCTTTTAGCAATCGTGGGGATAGCAAATGTGGGACTCGCAATTTCTCAATCAGCTTTGGAGAACTCCTTTTACTTTTGGCAATCAGGAGGTGCCGATGAAGGTCATGCCATAGGGCTGTTCGCCCATTATAACGCTTTTGCTTCCTTCTTAAATGGAACTGTCTTCTTTTTCCTCTCCTATGTTTTTTTTGGGAGGAATGTCGCAGCTCGTTGGGCCTGTGCTCTGCTAAGCCTAGGCTTGATCGTTTGTCTTGTGATGAGTCAATCACGGGGGGGATGGCTTTCGTTTGTGGTGGGCGGTTCGTTGTGGATGGTTCTTCTAATTTTGTTCTTGAAGCAACGGCGCAGTAAGTTCTTGGGCATCGTATCTATTGCGGTTGTTGCCCTCGGAATTGGAGGGATTGTGAGCTCGGTTTGGATGGTTCAGAGAATTACCGAGAATCGTGTGGAGAAGTATGAGGAGGCTACGGGGCGAAAAGTTGAAGCTAAGGTGAGTGATGGTGGGCGAGTGGCATTCCAGCAAATGGGATTTGAAATCTTTCTTGATTCTCCGATTGTAGGTGGAGGCGCTCGTGCCTTTTCATACCGCGCGCTCGAAAAATGGGATCCGGATACTCTCGAGCTTTGGATGGGAGATCCGGAATTTGCCCATAATGAATTTGTTCAACTCCTCTCCGATTACGGCCTCGTGGGGTTTGCCCTCATTCTCATTCTGTTGTTTATCCACGGAATTGTTGGAGTCATAAATCTGGTGAACGAGGATGATCGTGATTCCGGACTTTCTATTTGGCAGCTGGGAGCTGCTGGCGGGTTGGTGGCGATGCTTTGCCAGTCCTACTTCAGCTTTATCTTTCACTTTCCGGCCTGCGTGGTTCTTTGCGCCTTCCAACTCGCAATTCTTGCAAGTCGATCCGAAGAGAAGTCCAAGCGCCGGCCAGTCTTCCGGTTCACCGAACTCGTGATTGGGATTGGCGGATTGGGGGTTGCGGCTGCTTTGGTATTCCTTGGAGTAAGTTTCTTTAAAGGATATGTGCTTTCCAAGGAGGCCGTTGGACAACTCACGGCGGCAGAATCAGCGGACGAGGTTTTTATAGG
>KB912079.1 GCA_000383735.1 Verrucomicrobia bacterium SCGC AAA164-M04 | reverse complement strand
CCCAGACCCTGACGATCAATGGAGGCGGCAAGTCTTTCTCTCTGAGAACGAAAGAGGGGCAGAATCCGCTGCGATTTCTCTCAATCAAACGCCTGATTCTTGTTGATACAATGATTTTGAACAGTTCGGAGATCGCCGACCTGATGATGCTTGAAGTGGCGGACCTGCGGGGCAGCCAAATCAGCCTGATGGGGGATCTAAGCATGTTTCCACAACTGAAAAGGTTGATCGTTCGGCCTGATCAACTGTCCCGAGAAGAGAAGAATAGGCTGCGCTCACTGGTTCAGGTAGAGTAGAGATCTTCTTTCGAGGTGGAGATTTGGGTATTTTTGAAAAAAACACAAGAAGCTGTTTAGAATGCAAAAACGTCATGGTTTAAGAGGTAAGCCTAGCTCGATCAAAGCAACTTATCGCTTTTCCTAACAAACACCTTTATGACTGACAAATCAGATGACATTCAAGCCGTGGAGAATCTCGGCGAAGCCCGTGATGCGATCATCACAGAACTGCGTAAGACGATCGTTGGGATGGACGATGTGATTGACGAGATGATGATCGCAATTTTCTCGCGCGGTCACAGCCTTCTGGTGGGTGTTCCAGGCTTGGCGAAGACCCTTTTAGTGAGCTCTTTGGCGGAGACGATGTCGCTTGGTTTCAAGCGTATTCAGTTCACCCCGGATCTGATGCCATCTGATATTACTGGAACCGAGTTGTTGCAGGAAGATCCTGAGACACACGAGCGACGTTTCAAGTTTCAGAAGGGTCCTGTGTTTACAAACTTGTTGTTGGCCGATGAGATTAACCGGACCCCGCCTAAGACTCAGGCTGCGCTGTTGGAGGCGATGCAAGAGAAGCGAGTGTCCTCTGGCGGAGAGGAATACAAACTCGACGAACCCTTTTTCGTGTTAGCGACGCAGAACCCGATTGAGCAGGAAGGCACCTACCCCTTGCCCGAAGCACAGCTTGACCGATTCTTGTTCAACATCATGGTGAAGTATCCGAGCCACTCGGAGGAATTGGATATTATGCGCAGCGTTACAACTGACGATGTGCCTGAGGTTAAGAAGGTGGTGGACGCGGCAACGATCATCGAGTTTCAGCACGTGGTGCGACGGATCCCAGTGTCAGAGCATGTGTTTGAATATGCGGCGGCCCTTGTGCGAGCAACCCGTCCAAACGAAAAGGATGCGCCGGACTTTGTGAAGAAGCTAATGGCTTGGGGGGCAGGACCGCGTGCTTCGTTGAATTTGATCATTGCTGGTAAAGCGCGTGCCGCATTGCGTGGGCGTTGCCATGTTTCGATTGAAGATATCCAGGCGCTAAGTTTGCCGATCCTTCGTCACCGAATCATCCCGAACTTCGCAGCCCGCTCGGAAGGGGAAACTTCTGACACTCTTATAGCGAAGCTCATCGAGGAAGTGCCCTCAGATGAGAAGCTGCTCAAGAAGCAGTCGAGCTAGGTCTATAGAGATCTAAGTTTTTGAGATTAGAGCTGCCCTCTGACGAATGTCTGAACACTTACCTGATACCAACTACCTCGA
>KB912078.1 GCA_000383735.1 Verrucomicrobia bacterium SCGC AAA164-M04 | reverse complement strand
ACAAGCTGTTTTGATCCTCCAAAACCATAGTAATGAGGCCGGCTTTCCGGGAGCCGATAATCAATTTGGGATTGGTATCATTGACGTCGGGCGCGCCATCAACAGGAACACAAGCGGTATCGTGGATGTCGCAGTCGCCTCACAAACCTACCTCCTCCCTACTGCTGATAGCTCTGCCTCTGGACTTCAGGTTAGCGTGGAGAATCGCGGCACAGAAACCGTCTTCCAATCCACCGTCGATATTCAAATTGGAAAAGACTACTTCCCCTATACTATTCAAAAGCTTAATCCGAACGAGCGCACCGTGGTTACCATTCCATCAGGTCTCAGCCAACTCAGGGCTGATGCGCAACTAGAAGTTTCAGCACAGATCCATCTGCCAAATGGACAAAGCGATGCAAAACCTGGAAATGACCAGAGAAAGGAAATCGTTACGATTCCCACGGATGATCGCTAATAAATATTTGATGTTTTTCATCTCATCCCTCGCAGCGGCCGCTACTCCGGGATGGATTTCCGCTCCCTTTGCCGACGCTTTGCCTGCGAATCAACTCCTCGTTGATGGAAATGCTTGCGGCCCTACCTGCCTACTAAGTGCTTTTCGTTCCGGCAGCGAAAAATGGCGCGCTTCAATCTCCAAAATCGAAGGGAATTCGGATTCGGAGAAGATCCGAAAAATAATTTCTGCCTACGCTAGGCGCCCTTCCACCCTTGACCCCAAAAAGGCGCGATGGAATGGGCGCTACGGAATTGCAAGTCCGGATCTCGTAGCGATGGCCAACGAGCTACGCAGTGAGAGGTGGATGAGCTCTGTGAAGCAGGAGATCTTTTTTAAGAATTCGCAGGAAAAAGAAACCGCGCTTCTAGCCAGGGTCCATGACAAACTCTCAAATTCTCTCAAAAAAGGACTACCCCCAATCCTAAGAATACGACGTGTAGCATGGCGAACCCTAAGAGGATCAAGCACCAAAAATTGGCTAACAGTCAAGGCCCACTTCGTCGTCCTCACTGGTCTTCCTGAAAAACTGCCTAAAGAAACGAAGTCCTTTAAGGTCACTTATCATGAGCCCTGGGGTGGCAAAAGTCTCTCAGGGAGGATTCATATTTCAGATACTAAATCAGCTGGTGTAAGGACTTTAATCGCAAGATTCCCGGGGTCAGACATCGGGAAAACCCTCATTGGTCGGAGTGAGCCCACTTTTTTCTCTCTCTCATCAGCGATCGGACTCTTTTGATTTAGGTCAAATAATCACCTTGCGCTCACATCTCTTCTTCAAGCGCAGTTATTAACTCAAAAGTAGTTCAAGGCGATAGAACCCCTTGTTCTCTAATGTATTTTGCTTGCTCAGCATATGATGTTTAAAACCAATTCCACAACCCGCCGTTCCTTCCTGAGAATCGGCGGCTCTGTTTTGGCACTACCATTCTTGGAGACCTTCGCCAGGGCAAAGGTAGCCGCTGCAGCACCTCCAAAACGCATGATCTTTCTTGGGGGAGGTTTCGGATTCACCAAAGATACCTTCTACCCCAAGGAGGCTGGACCTTTCTCCAAGATTGGAAT
>KB912077.1 GCA_000383735.1 Verrucomicrobia bacterium SCGC AAA164-M04 | reverse complement strand
GAAGGGTTCGACAGGTTGTCTTCTAGGCTACTGCTGAATCCTCTTTCACCGAAGGCTCATACTCATACCGATTCGTGTTTCCCGAAGCATGTCTCGTGATACCGGAATCGGGATCACTACTCATTTTGGATAGGGTTCTTCCAATCGCCTCAGCGCTTTTGAATGTGCGTAAGACGGCTTGGGCCTCCGAAAGCCCAAGGCCGCCAGTTCCGGCGCGACTAGCATCCGCAAGAATTTCACCCGCAGTGAATTGCTGTTTCAACGTCGTTAGTTCATCCCCGAGGAAATCCGCTAAGATAATCGCCTTTGCTGAATCGTTCTCACTGTTTGTCAGAACCTCAAGAACATAAGGGTGAATTGATGGGTGAGTTTCGTTCCGATAGGGTTTCCCATTCGGTGCCTTTAGAAAATCATCATTCATCTCTTTAGGAAATTCGTTCAGAAGCCAGTGTGAAAATGCAGGAAGTTGGCCTTTCAATAGGTTCAAGCGTTTGGCTCTCGTCTCTGGATCTTCTTTGTCGGGGAAAGGCATTTCAGCCCGATAAACCCGAGCTAAGATCAGCTTGTCGTCCATCGCGTTTTCGGAAGGAATTGGGGTCTGGAGAATTGCGGCTCTGGAGTTTGTGTTCAAGGCTCTAGCCCAAAGCCAAACAGCAGGCCAGCTCCTTGCTGTGTAACCGCGTCTCGCAATTTCAGCATGGCTTGAATACTCCATTCCTTTGAAGAACTCCGCAAATTTTTCTCGATTCATCCCACCTGAGAAATCGAATTCTTCTCGAGAAGCTTCGTCATAAAACATGACAGGTGAAGATAGGCAAGAATCAGACCAACCATTTTTCTCCTTGGAAGGATCGACCGTCCTTTCCGTCCCGCCGAGTAGCGAAGCTAAGAGCCGCAGTGTGAATGATTTTCCAGTATCAGGCTCACTCAACACGACAAGCATCGGGCATGATCCTCTCTGATTATCTGTTGAAATCATCTGAAGAAGCTTCGCTCTCATAAGGCAATAGAAGGCATGGATTTGGGTCTCGTAGTGAGGGTCTCCAGCGTGCCTTCCAAAGAAGGTTTCGATCATGGTCTTAAGCTCCTTCCACTTACCTTCTTTAGGAGTCACTGGAGCTAGTCCCCGCCGAACGAGGAAGCTTTCGCCATCCCATTTCGTGATCCCTGTTGGCCAGCCAGGCATGTATTCAAGGGCTTCTTTGATGACGTTGCGGGAAAGAACTTTTTTCCGGATGTATTTGGCCAGTTCCATAACTCGATCTTGTTGTAGTGGGGGCAAGGGAGGATTCAGCGTTTTTGTCTTCAGTTGATATCGCTCTTTGATCTTGTCTTCCAAGAAGGCTATAACTCGTTGATTGCTCATGTCATTATTTTGACCATCAGCAGTCCAATAACGCTCCTTGCCTTCAGTGCAGACTAAGAAGTTTTCATCAGTTAGTTCAGCGGTAATCTGATCGATTACAGTATTGGCATCATCTAGTCGTCTCATTTTTTGATTTGGTTAGTTTTTGGTTCAAGTGTTTTGTTTTGGTTTGGAATTGGGTGTTCGATAACGGACGGGTT
>KB912076.1 GCA_000383735.1 Verrucomicrobia bacterium SCGC AAA164-M04 | reverse complement strand
GGAAAGAAAAGCCGTGGAGAACTCTGGGAGAGATAGCCTCCCCCGCTACTGACTTGCTGAGTAAAAGTTGGAATTGATTCTCCTCGCAAAGAGACCCGAGCACCAGAAGCATCAATGTTTCCTTCACTGCCTTTTAGCTGGAGACAAAGAAATTGATCGGCGTTCGTTTGCTCGGGATTCGCTTCGAAAGCCATCGCTCTACCCGCATTCACAGAAACGTGAAAATCCGGTAATCCATCATTATTAAGATCTGAAATCGTGAGGGCTTTCGCATCACCAGAAACAAGTAAGTGGCTTTTATCAGGCCATATTGGACTGAACTGACCTTTGTTGTTCTTCAAAAGTAGACTCACTCCGCCATCCATTCTTCCAGTTTCACGTTGGGGGCCAAAGAAATTCTGAACCACATAGAGCTCAGGGTAGGCATCACCATCAATCGAAGTGAAGGCGAGTCCAAATATGGGAGAAATTTGTGCAAGCCGGGGAAGAGGCTGAAATTTAAATTTGGGCAGCCCACCTTCCTCCGTCATGTTGATCAAGATTCCAGACTTTAGAATGTTGGCGCTCAACTTCTTAGATTCTTTCAGCTTGTCTTTCCCGTAGATGTCATCTAAAGGAGCCACTGCAAAAGATTTAAAGGTTGGAAATTTCCGTTTTAAGCCAGGCATCGCATTGCTGGAACAGCTCCGGCCACGAACTGGATAGAGGGTCTTACCTTCATACTCAGCTTCCACAATCTTGGGGCGCCCGGCATCATCCATATCCCCGTAATAGAGGAGGACTGGATGATCGTCGGAGGCATGATACTTGGAATTAAGGCCCACGTTTCCAACCGCATAGTCAAGATCGCCATCAGCATCGATATCCCCTGCCGCAATACTATTCCACCAGCCAAGGAGTTCTCCAACCCCACTCTCCTTGGTTTCATCGACCAATTGCCCCTCCTGGTTGCAGAAAACCTTCACCGGGCCCCATTCATGAGTCACCAAAAGATCGACCCAGCCGTCTGCATTGACATCTGACCAGAGCGCACTTGTAACCAATCCGGTTTTAACCAATGAGTCGGGAGCCACGTTCGAGAATCCCCCCTTTCCATCATTGACCAGGAGCTGACTCGCAGGGACCTCCGGGTATCGGCCAGGAATGACCCGGCCACCCACAAAGAGATCAGTATCCCCATCGTGATCAAAATCCGCAGCACACACCACACTTCCGCTCTCTGTCACCATTGGAAGGGCTGAAGCAGGGGNTTTCGAAAAATTCCCCTTCCCATCGTTCAGATAAAGACGATCCAACAGCACTGCTGCCCCCGGCTCACACTCCACACCCCCGCTCACCACATAAAGATCGCGGTCTCCATCGCCGTCTGCATCAAAAAATAGTGGCGCCATATCCTCGCAGTCCTTGTCGATTTTGAAGCAATCTAAAGAACGACCCTCAAATTCTCCGTTTTCGTTATAATACAGCCGCCCCGCAAAACCACGACCCTGCCCAATGAACACATCATCATCGCCATCACCATCAACATCACCCCACGCGGCTCCCGGACCAAGCTGCGAATACTTTTGTGGAAGGAGAGGTTG
>KB912075.1 GCA_000383735.1 Verrucomicrobia bacterium SCGC AAA164-M04 | reverse complement strand
ATTTGTGAGTTCGCAGTCGCAGTTTGAATGGTAACCTCAAAAGGAGCCTGATAGTGGCCACGGTCGACGTCGAAAGTGGTGTCCCGGACAAATCCTTGTCGGGCGATCCCGGTATTTTCAGATCCTGGAGTTGGAAGGGGAAGAAAGCCTTGTGAGGTGTAGCTGGCGTCGGTTTTTTGAGGAGGGTAAGTTGGCGAAAATTCCTGCACAATAGTAGCGCCATCAGGTGAAATTAAGGCGAGATATTCGCCATTGGCGCTCAGGTTAAAGTTAGTATGGAGATTTCCGGCTGAATCCGGCGTATCGGAGCCTGAAGCAAAGACTACGAAGTATTCATTACCATCCAAAATAGTGTTATTGGGAAAGGACCACTTGGTCAGATTGGTCTCGTCGTCGGTAAGGTAATAGCCGGAGATGTCAAATGGTGTGGTATTTCGGTTGTTGATCTCTATCCAGTCGTTGGCGTTGCCATCTCCATCATCGAAGGAGGAATTACTTGCAACGAATTCACTAATTTGTGGTGCGAGAGCCAAGCCATCGACCGTAATTTGCACGGTGGCGCTTGTTGGACCCTCTGCATTGGTCGCAGTGAGTGTGTAGATTTCGGTGAGTGTCGCGGTGAAATTGACTGAGCCAGTCGCGCTGACAGCTCCAATGTTAGGCGTGATTTTAACTGAGTCGGCATCAGAGACGTCCCATCTAAGAACGACGGAGTCGCCGGAGTCAAAATCGCTTAGGTTTGCGGTAAAGGAATTGATGGTAGGACGCGGGGCCGGCGGATCAAAGGCGAGGGCTCCGTTGTTGAAAATCCTGGCAAGATCAGTATCAGAAAGGACTCCAAAGTCGTCTTTAGTTTGAAAGATCGCGATGTCATCCATCGCACCTCCAAAATCGTTTGAACCTGCTGCACTGGCGTCGTCTGCAGCGAAAAAAACGCCAGTGTTGTGGGTGATTGTATTCGTGCCAAGGGAAGTCTTGGTGGTTGTTGAAGAGCTGATGTTTGAAGCGGTAATGTTACCACCGGTATCGCGAAGAACAGTGACTTTGCAGAAATTATTTAGCGAGTCATAGCGGAGTGCAAAGAAATACCAGGCTCCGGCCGTGAGGTTGAGGGGACTGGTGACCGAGGTGTCGGTAGAGCCGTTGCCATCGCGAAGAAGAGCGCGGACTTGGCGTCCGTTTCCTCCGAGATCAATCCTAATCCCTGAACCGTTTTTGCCGGTTCCTGAGAGGGTCTCGTAAAAGCGATCGAAGGCATTGAGAGTCGTCGGACGAAACCACCAAGTGATTGTAAATTGATCTGTTGGCTGGACTTCGGGAGCAGGGTTGACGCGAAAGCCAGAGCGAAGAGGGAAGTCATAACCAGTTCCATGAAGAGCTCTAAAATTCTTGGTGGGATTACTGTTTCCAATGAGGAGGCCATTGTTCAGCTGTAGTGAATCCTGGATGACCCTTGTGGATGCGTCGGTTTCGTCGAGAGCATAGTGCGCCACGAGATCCGCACTTACAGGTATTAGGCTGCATAAGAAAAGAGACAGAAATTTCTTCATTGTAGAGCGTGTCGATTCACAAAGTTAAGTGGGGTGAGCTAGCGCCGCAAGTGGGGGGATCAAGCGCTG
>KB912074.1 GCA_000383735.1 Verrucomicrobia bacterium SCGC AAA164-M04 | reverse complement strand
CTACTGCGAGCCATCCCTTAATATCATCCACCGCGCCGTTCTGAACCGCGACGGCGCAGGCTATAAAGCAAGCCGTGCCCCAGAAGAAATAGAGTCAGAATTCCTCGCCTCGACCGATCAATGGTTCCGCCCCGTGAACCTTCGCATCGGCCCTGATGGCGCGCTCTACATCGTCGATATGTATCGCGAAATTATCGAGGACTACTCTGCAATTCCGAGATTTCTCCAGCAACAATACGGTCTCGACCAAGGGAGAGCACACGGTCGCATCTGGCGACTTGTCCCAAAAAATACCAAAGTCCAAAAAACCCCAAATTTTTCCAAGCTCAGCGGAATCGAATTAGCTCGGGAAATCGGAAGCAATAATCCCTGGCGAAGAGAAACAGCACAACGTCTGCTAATCGAAAGAGCAGACAAGAATCCCGCGAAAGTGCTTGCGAAACGCCTAGATGGAAACTGGCGCGGCGCAATTCGCGCAATAAACACCTTAGCCAGTATCGGCGCTCTTAAATCTTCACACGTTTTGACTGCACTTCGTCACAAACACTTTGGGGTTCGCATCCACGCCTTGCGCATCGCCGAACCCCTTCTGAAAAAAGACAAAGCGATTAGTGCACATGTCTTCTCGATGGTCGATACCCTCGACCCCGACCCAAGCGTTCGACTTCAGATCGCGCTCACTCTTGGTGCCCTTCAGACTGAAGCATCCGCCACCCGGCTCGCATTCTTAGCTCAAAAACATGGGAGCGACCGCTGGATGGAATCAGCGATCCTTAGCTCTGCTAATGGCCAGAACGGATCGTGGCTATCACGATGGAAAGGGACCCCGCCTCTCGGGACTACAATGGCCGGAAGGAGAGATTCGAATGCTGTCATGAACCAGCTTTTGCATCTCAATCATTTGAGCCCTGAAACCAGCATTCCTTTTCTTCAAGGCCTTATCACCGGTGCCGCTCAAGGCGATACCCCATGGCCAGAACCAACGAATGGCTGGGACACAATTGCAACCCAACTCGCGATCATGATGACCAGTAGCAATGCTGAGGTCCGAAAACTTGCATCTGGATTTGCGGCAAGACTCCCCATCGATTCTTCCAGGCATGTTCGGAAATTCCTAAACTCAGCAAAAAAACAGGCCCTCGATGAACAAACTCAACTCAAACAACGCGTCTCCGCAATGGAAATGCTCTCAATCGCTCCTTATGAAACCCTTGCTCCCATCGCGATCAAACTCCTTGATCCAAAACAGCCTCCTTCTCTGCAGCAAGCTTCCATTATCTCCCTTGGAAAATCTCATGATATTCGTGTCGCGAGAGAATTGATCAAGGTCTGGCCAAGCCTTACTCCAAAGTCTCGCACAGCCGTGCTAGAAACTCTTCTTTCCCAAGAAAACCGTCTCCCAGCACTCCTTAACGCCTTGGAAAACAAGACTATTCAGGTTGGCGACCTTTCTGCTATTCAGCGCGAAAAGCTCATCCAAAGCAACCATACCAATCGCGCAAAAAGGCTCTTCGCAGCTGTCAGTAGCAACGTTGACCTGCCAAAACGTATGGCCCGCTATCAGAAAGCCCTCACCGCCAAAGGAGACGGAGCAAATGGTAAAACTATTTACGCAAAAAATTGTCTCATCTGCCATAAGCTCGACGACGAGGGTAATGAAATCGGCCCCTCTCTCGCCAGCATCTCAGGCAATCCTAATGAGGCAATC
>KB912073.1 GCA_000383735.1 Verrucomicrobia bacterium SCGC AAA164-M04 | reverse complement strand
CTCGAAACATTGGAAGAAGCTGGGGATCGTTCGTGGGATCCAAAGTCTTTTGAAATTGTTGCTCGGCGTGCGATGTCGGAAGCCAATGACGCGCTGCAGAGAAAAGATCCTGCCATTGCTCAGAAATTTAACCTTCGGGCGAAAGCGGCCTTTGAGCGTGCACTTGAACTTAATCCAAATTTTTCTGCGGCTTTGGCTGGTCTTCCGAGAGTTGAAGATGCCCTTGGCAATCACGTAGCAGCGGAGGAAGGCCATCAGAAAGCGATGAAGTTGATCTGGGCTAGAGAAATTAAATTGCGTCCTTATTTTCACGCTGCCAGAAGTTCATTTTTGCAGGCCTTAAAATCCGATAACGATGCGAGTGCCCTGAACTTGCTGCGTGAAGCAAAATCACGTATTCTGAAAAGGCGGAAAATCTTAGAGCCGAGACGGGAGTTAGATGAAGAGAAAGAGATCCGGGGGATCATCCAAGCCTGGCTTAATTATTATGAAGGTAGGGCGATTTTCCAGCGAGGGAATGACATTTGGATCAATGCCAAGCCCCGCAATCCCGAACTGGCCCTAGCTTTGCTTTTGGAGGCTCAGACTCGATATCAACTTTCGGAGAAGCTTGTAAAAGGAAAAGATCCGCGCTGGGAAAAGGAAGCGAAGCAGCTCAAATTCAGCGTTGAAACCCTTGAAGCTGGGCAATATCAGCCTGTAAAGCTATCCGAGGAACAGATTCGGAATGCCATCGAGCAGGAAGCGGTCCTTGATTCCGATTCGACGACCCGTTAAGTCTTTTCACAGATGACTTCTAATTTCGGCATGAAACTCTTCTCCGGTACAGCTCACCATGCACTCGCTGTCGACATTGCAACTTGTCTCGACTGCCCTCTCGCCGACGTGAGTGTCACTGCATTTCCGGATGGTGAGACTTTCGTAAAGATTAACGAAAACATCCGTGGAGAAGACGTTTACATTATCCAGCCGACTTGTCCGCCTACCAATCATAACCTCATGGAGCTCATGATTATGGTGGATGCCGCGAAGCGGGCTAGTGCTGGTCGTATCAACGCAGTGATCCCGTTCTTCGGATATGCTCGTCAAGATCGAAAGGATCAGCCCCGCGTGCCCATTACCGCTAAGTTAGTGGCCGATCTTCTTTCCGCTGCTGGAGTCGATCGCGTCGTCACCCTTGATCTCCACGCTGCCCAGATTCAGGGTTTTTTTAATATCCCGGTCGATCATCTATACGGAAAGCCGATCGTTATTCGCGAGCTTCGAGCGCGATTTGGCGATAATTGTGAGAACCTCACTGTGGTTTCGCCTGATGTCGGTGGGGTAAAGATGGCCCGAGCTTACTCTGATGCCCTCGGCGCAAGGCTCGCAATCGTGGCAAAACACCGTGTTTCTGCCACTGAGGTCGAAGCTATGCAGGTCATTGGAGACGTCGAAGGGCGCGATGTTGTTCTCGTTGATGACATGACCGAGACTGCTGGGACGCTCTGTGCTGCTGCTGATATCTTGAAAGCACAGGGTGCAAAACGGATTTTTGCGGCGGTGACTCATGCTGTCATTGGTGAACTTGGACACCAGCGTATCGAGGAATCAGCCATTGAGGAGGTGATCACCACCGATTCCACACCGATCAGTAAAACGAGCTAGTTTCATTGATGAAATGCTGTGAATCACAGGGAAAAGAGGCAGGACCTTACGGATTTTGTTTCGCTGCAGTCCTC
>KB912072.1 GCA_000383735.1 Verrucomicrobia bacterium SCGC AAA164-M04 | reverse complement strand
GACCTCGATTTGTGCTCCTTTGGAGACGGGAGGCTGCATCATTTTGGCGATGACTTTTTCGAGCTTCGCTTTGGCAGTTTTCGCTTCGGCAGTGAATTGAGCGGGATCAAGAAGCTCTTCCTTATAATCTACCCCATCGATCGCGAAGAGACGCCCATCTGAGAAGAGCTTATACTTATGGTCGAGGGCAAAAATCGCGCGGGAGAAAGCCATCTTATCCCAACCTGGTCTTGGGTCATACCAAAAGAAAGCCCAGTCACGGGGACGGGCACCGGGGTGCTTATGAATCGCTGGAGCGAATGAAACACCATCGTGCTGCCAGTTTAGGGGCACCTTTTCCCCAGCCAGCTCAGCAAGAGTTGGAAGAAAATCCGAGGGCTCTACAATCTGCGATGTGACTTCGGGCTGAATCTGCCCCGGCCAACTCGCGATTAAAGGGACCCGAATTCCACTTTGAATGGGTTCGGCCTTTCCGCCTTTGACAAGCTTCCCATTGAGGCGAGAAGTCACCGACTTGTTGGTGCCATTATCGGAGTAAAACAAAATGAGGGTTTCATTGGTGAGACCAAGTTCCTCAATCCCATCAACGACCCTCCCCACAATCGTATCCATATAAGCCACCATATCTGGAAAGTATTTGTCATCTTTCTCAAGCCTCCTTGAGGGGTCCTTGTTCCAAATCTTGGAATTAGGGGTGGGATTCACCGGCCAGTGAGGGAGGGCCATCGGGTAGTAGACAAAAGCTTTCTCGTCTTTGTTCTTTTTAAGGAACTCGAGGAGGAATTCGACCGACAGGTCTTCGCCATATTTGCCCTCTACTTCCCTCTTAAGCGTTCCGTTTTGAAGGTAAGTGGGATTGGCATACCTCGACCCCTTGTCCTCGGTATGGAGGGAATGATAAAGGGAGTACTCGTGGAAGCCCGCATTCTTTGGGTGCATTCCGGTGCCCCGGCGCTTATCGGCGTTCGGGAAGTCGGGCGGGTCATAAGATTGCAACTGCCACTTCCCGGAAATGCAGGTGCGATATCCGAACGATTGCATCAAGTGGCCAAAGGTCCTCTCTTCCGGTGGAAGGATGCCAAAACAAGTCCAGTTCCTGTGATTCTCCCGGCCCGTCATGATCTCTAGACGAGTTGGAGAACACAGAGGCTGCGAATAGGCGTGAGTGAAACGAAGCCCCTCGGCCGCAAGTTGATCGAGCCGCGGAGTCTTGTAATCCGAACCACCATAACAGCCCAGTCCCTCGAGACCAATGTCGTCCGCCATGATCAGGACAATCTTCTTGGGAAGCATGGGCCGCTCCGCCAATGAGAGTAAAGCGGAGCAAGCAAGAACGATGAAAACTCGAACACGCATAACAAACGATGATTAGCGTTCGCTCTTCAACTTGAATCCTGGATGCTCGGAAGGAGTGCGAACCTGATCCATGAGCGTCGTCAACTCAGCCACCTTTCCTGAATTTTTTTTCGAAAGATCGATCTTTTCCGATTTATCATTTTTAATATTAAAAAGCTCGGCACGTGGATTTGCATCCTTGTTGGTATTGTAGAGAATCAACTTCCAGTTGCCCTTGAGAATAGCGCGCTTTCCTCCGCCTTCGAAGAACTCCCAGTAGAGTTGCTCATGCTTCTTTTGCTCGCCTTTCCCGAGGAGAGTCGGAACCAAGGAATGTCCGTCGGTATCCGTCTGCTTCTCGGCGCCTGACAACTCGCGTACCGTTGGAGAAATATCCCAAAAGGCCGAA
>KB912071.1 GCA_000383735.1 Verrucomicrobia bacterium SCGC AAA164-M04 | reverse complement strand
TAGTTTTTTTTCGGGCGCAACTCCGCATGGCTTGACGTCTCAGGAGGAGGCTATCCGGATTGGCTTTAAGGCACTTGAGATGGGAGCGAGCTCGGTCTATTGCTCAGCTAGTCCATGGATGATTGAGGCGATGGCAAGGGAGGGGATTCCCGTAGTCGGACATCTTGGTCTCGTTCCCCGGCATTTTACGTGGACGAATTACCGAGCAATTGGAAAAACTGCGGAGGAGGGGAAGATGCTTTATGAAAAAATGAATGAGCTCGAGTCTGCCGGTGCTTATGCTGCTGAAATTGAGTGTGTTCCCCACCAGCTTGCGAGTTGGTTGTGTGGTCAAACTTCGCTTCTTCTAATGTCACTCGGTTCTGGTTCGGGTTGTGATACTCAGTTCTTGTTTTCGGACGATATTCTTGGGGATTATGATGAGCGAGCCCCAAGGCACGCCAAAGTGTATCGAGATTTCTCAGCGGAGTTTCGTCGCTTACAGGTAGAGCGAATTACGGCCTTTCAGGAATATATCGCTGATGTGGGTAGTGGCTCCTTTCCCCACTCAAATCATCTAATTGAGATGGATATGACTGAATTGGAGGAGCTAAAGGACTTGGTGAATAAAATCCACTAGCAAACTTACTAAATCTTCTAATTATGCTTGGTGTAGTGATTCGTTTCCTTTTACCTGATTTCAGTCAGGTTTTATGAAGTGTCCACGCTGTGTTCAGAAGATTCACTTAGAGGCATCCTCATGTCCTCATTGTGGTTTTGCGATGGTGCACGCGGATGAGGTTTTTGGTGCTCAAGATATAAAGCTTAGGAAGTTTTCTGATGTCGCTGGAGTTTTCCGGATGAAGGACCGCGAGCCGATGCGGAAGGTGTTAGAGGACTTTGAAACAAAATTCCCCCAGCTTTTTGTTTCAGTTTATTTGGGAGCTTTTGAGGACTTAAATAGTCTGCGGCAGTATGGTTTTTGGATGCTGAATCGGACTCACTACGTTGATGTTGATCCTAAACGTCCTAATTCAACCGGAATTTTGATTCTGGTAGACGTAAATGCCAAGAGTGCATCAATCACGTTTGGGTATGCCCTAATGCCTTACCTCGATGAAAATTCGACCTTCGAGGCCCTTTCTGCAGGACATCCTTTTTTTCTGCAAGGGGATTATTTAAAGGCCCTTAAAGCGGTAATTGAAAAGCTGGAAACTCCTCTGATTAAGGGGTGGAGGCGGGTCAGAAAGAACCCCATTCAGGTGTTGGGTAGGGGGGGGGCAGACTCTGAAGGCGAGTGGTTCTGAACAAGAAGGAGCCGAGACCTCCGAGCTTCTTGGCGGGAAGAAAGGGGAGGTTGCAGGATGAGCAGGGTGTTCGCTTTTGTTTTAGCGGGTATGCTTCACTTGCTTTGTGCTCAAACCTTATCAAAGAATTCTCTCGTAAAAGAGGATGGCTCCGACGGACTTCCAGAGTGGGATGATCAAGAGCTAGAAGCATTGGAGTCAGGAGAATATATTCCTGGCTCAAGTTTGATGGGAAAATTGGCGCGTGAGATTCTCGATTCAGAAATTCAGGAAGTAATTGTTTTAGATCCGGAGATTCGAGAGCTCCCAGAGGAAGCTCCAAGGTCCTCGGAATGGTCAAAGGCAATCGGAGAGGAATATTTCCCGGCTTATTTTAGGGGTGTAGAAGTTGGGTATTTGGTCGATCCTCAAGAGCTTCTCCCAACCCAGGAATTTCGAGATAGGGAGACTTTGCTTAATCGCCATGCAAGAGACTTCATTATTGATTGTCACATTTATCTCTTTGATGGTTTGCAAGAAATCCCGCAAGGAGAGAGTCTTGAGGCGCTCGTGGAATCTCATTTCGAGGGGGATGATCCGTTAGCAGTTGTTTTCTATTTCATGGGGAATTCAGGGCGTTCTCAGCTTGTTTTCTCGAATAAGGTAGTAGATGTCGTGAGATTGGAGGAACGAGAAAAGGTCCTTCGCCTCGCGATTGAAGATGCTCTCGAAAAATCTGATCCGGCTTCACAGCTGGAGAGTTTTTCGATTCAGCTTTCGTTGGGTCTCGAGAGGCTTGAGGGAATTGTGAGCAAGGAGGGCGGATCGCTTTTAGGGGGGCAAACCTTCGTTATGGACGAAGAAAATAGCCCACTACCTAATAAGTCAAATCTTTGGGATAAACTTGTCTCAAAGATTTGGGTTTCGAATACTCTGATTGGATTTTCTATCTTAATTCCCGCTTGTCTCATTGGGCTTAGAGTCTATCGGATCACGAGCAGAGGTAAAACTTACGTCTTTCCGATTGCCGAGGGTTCGGGATTGTTGGACGCTCCCCATGGTGCCGGAGTAGGAGGAGTCCTTTCTTTTGTTTCTGCAACAGCACCCCCATCAAGCCAGAAACAGGACGTTCCCGACTATCTTCAAAAGATTTGAAGATCTTTTTCTAAAGTTTGGCTTTTTGTTTATTTAGGGCCCTAATTGTCGTTGCGATTTGGGTTCTGATTCGATTCATGTCGATTCAGATTATTGGTTGATCCAATTTTTAGGGGCGATTTTAGCCACAATCTTTAGAGGGCGATGTTTTTGAGTGTTATCGCAATGGGGAACTGCGTAAGTTCCCTTTTGAACTCACTATGACGCCTCTTTTCCGGAAAATTCTTGGAATGAACTGGGTCCTCGTGCTTACAATGTACGGGCTCTTGGTCTTTGGAATCTTTGCCATAGAGAGCGCTGCACGTCACTTGCCTGGACCTAGCGGTATATCGGGTGGCGAGTTTTTCGCAGGACGTCAGAAAATTTGGATTGGTCTGGGGACACTCGTTTATTTCGGTGTCTCCCTAGTCGACTATCGCTGGGTTCGCTGGTTGGGGGTTCCGATTTATGTAGTCGGGCTGGCGCTTACGGTTAAAGCGATGGACGCCAATGATGTTTCTCACCGCTTGAGTATGGGGCCAATAACCTTTCAGCCTGCCCAAAGTGCGATCGCAGCCGGAATCTTGGTAATTGCGACACTTGCTCAGGATTTGCCCAAAATACATCGATTTTTTGGTGAACCTTTTTTTAGGGTTCTTCTCATTGGTAGCCTCACTGGTATCCCTTTCCTCCTTGTCGTGAAATTGGGTGATATGGGGTCTGCTCTCGTATGGCTTCCGGTTGCAGTAGTCATAATGCTCGTCAGTGGGATTCCATGGCGGTATTTGATCTTCCTGGCTGCTATTGCAATTGGGATGGCTCCTATCGCCTACTATGCTGTCATGCCGACCGCGTCAGAGCGGGGAACGGAGCGAGTGGAAACCTATCTGGAATCGCTCGAAACAGGAGTGGTGGAAAACACTGATAAAACTTATGCCGCTTACTGGGTCTCGACTGCGGTAGGTAAAGCTGGATGGAAAGGGACGGGGTTTGGAGCCACGGAGGAGCAGCAATCACTTCACGCTAAAAAGCTGATTCCTTGGACAACGGCTCATAACGATTTTATTTTTGCTGTTATTGCTGAGGAGCAGGGGTTTCGGGGAGCTCTGTTGTTGGTCACATCATTTGCCCTCCTTCTTATTCAATGTCTCTTCATTGCTTTTTACAGTCGTGATTTGGCGGGGAGGATTATTGTAGGCGGGGTTGTAGGTCTCTTTTTTGCTCACATGTTTGAAAGCATTGGAATGTGTGTCTTGCTTACACCTATTACGGGGATTCCTCTGCCTTTAGTGAGTTACTCCGGCACCTTTGTAGTAATCTGTATGTTCTTACTAGGTTTAGTCCAAAGTGTTTGGGTTCACCGCAGCAAATACAAATATATAACGATCGAGACCTAGTTCACGATACCTTGGAGAAGTTTCCTATCTTAGGCCACGAGGCGCCGCACTTTGGGTAGACTTTTTTCCGAATATGAGAAGGTTGGTCAGCTATTTTCAGAAAAGGAGATAACGAAGAATCTGGCGGCGCCATTTTATCATTCGATATTCTGAACCTGTTCCCGTATTTTTTCGAGTTCAGTTTTTGCCCCAACAACACTCTGGCCAATGCCAGCATCATTTGCTTTTGACCCGATCGTGTTGAACTCCCGGTTAATTTCTTGGCACAGGAAGTCAAGTGACCGACCAACAGGTTCGTCGGAATTGAGATACTCGCGGAAACGATTGATGTGAGATGAGAGCCTAGTTGTTTCCTCAGAAATATCAGATCGGTCAGCAAAGAGGGCGACTTCCTTTAGGAGACGTTCGTCATTGAGATCGACTTCAATCTCAGCTTCCCGCAAGCGATTGTGCAGGAGCTCACGTTGGCGTTCAACGACCTTAGGCGTGGCCTTGCCGATAATTTCGGCGTGCTTCTCGAGAGAGGTGAGCCGTTGGAGAAAATCTGACTCAAGATCAGCTCCTTCAGCCTTTCGCATCTTAACCAAATTTTCCAAAGAGGCCTGAAGGGCCGGGCGGATTGCTTTTTCGACCTCTATAACATCCCAGCCGGAGTGGGCGAAAGTTAGGACCCCCGGAGCTTTTATGAAGTCGGCCGCTCCCAGCTGGACTTGGCGACCAATGAGGTTCGAGATTTCATTGAAAGCCGTCTCGAGAGCTCGAACTCGATCAGAATCGACGCTGAACGAATCGTCGGAGCCAGAGGTCCGCTCGAGATGAATTGAAACATTCGCTCTGCCACGGGAAATAAATCGCAGGACCAATTTGCGAAGATCCGCCTCTAGGCCTGTGAGTTCGCGTGGCAGGTTGAAATGGATGTCAGCCTGCTTGCGGTTTACAGTCGCGATTTCAACCCGTGCGATGAGTCCATCATCCGCGTGTTCACCCCGACCGAATCCGGTCATTGATTGCATGGTCCTATAACTAGACGATCATCGATAGCTTTACCAGAATCACTTGCGGTCTTTTTCCTCATCCGGAAGATCCTCATCAGGAAGGAGCGGGTCGTAATCAGGATCGTCCTCAGGCAGAGACTCGTGGTTAGGGTCTTCTTCCGGAGTCTGATGCTCGCCCGGGTAATCCATATAGTTGTCACTAACGTCTTTATCCTCCCCTTCTCCAGCAAGATCCATGTTTTCGTGGTCAGGATGGTAGTGTGGATCATGATCATCATGGTATTCGTCATGATGATATGGATCGTGATCGTCATGATGATATGGATCGTGACCCGGGTCAGGGTCTAAATCAGGATCATCATCCGAAGAGGAAAGAAGGCGCGCCATTCGCTCTTTTTCTTCCTCTTCTTCAAGCTTTTTAACCTTTTTCTCATGGAAGTAAGAAAGCCAAATGCAAATTTCGTATAGGATGACCATTGGGACCGCTAGGAGCGACAGGGTCATCATGTCTGGGGTTGGAGTGATCAAAGCCGCGATCACAAAGATGGCGAGGATCGCATACGATCGGGTTTCGCGCATCATGCTGTGGCTGAGCAGGCCGATCTTGACCAAGGTCATAACGACCACCGGGAGTTCAAATGCGAGGCCAAAGATTAGGACGAAAGTGGTTGCAAAAGATATGTAGTAGCCGATGCGCCAATCATTGGAGATCCCCATGCTCTTACCCCATTCGTAAAAGAAGGTAAGAACATTTGGTAAAACAAAAAAGTAGGCGAAAAGAACTCCGCCAAGAAATAGCCCAAAGCCGATGAGGAGAGCTGGCCAAAGAGCCTTACGTTCCTCGTCCTTTAGGCCCGGGACGATAAATTGGAGCAGGAAATAGAGGAGAAAGGGAAAGGAGACGATAATGCCAGCGAAGAAAGCGAGTTTCATCGTAAGCATGAAGGTTTCGGTCGGCTTGAGCGAGCTCATGAGCCGAAGATTCCCCTCGGCGTTCAAATTGTCCGCGGGCTTGCTGACTAGGAGCTTAAGGGCAAGCTCTCGTGCCTCGCTTTTATCATCCGAGATTGAACTGATGAAATCTTCCCTAGCATCGTCTGGGAGCTTAAGGGATGCTCGGTAAAGAATAGCGGCTTCAGTAAGCCGGCGAGTCCGCTTGTCTGTCGCCCTTTCCCACCAACGATCGGCAAGTCCTGAATCATACTGGCCAAGGGGGGCTGAAACCTCTGCGAAGGTGAGAGCATTTTCCCAATCATCGAGAGAAATCTCTTCGTTTTCGGGAAGGGTGGCTTCATGTCGTTCTACCCAGACCTGCTCTACTGGGCGCCGAATCACCGACATGAGTTCATCCTTATAAACGAAACAGGCCAAGGTCGATATGAGAAGCGTGAGAACAACTCTCGTGACCATAATCCTCAAATCCTCGAGATGATCGAGAAAGGGTTTTTCCTCCTCCGGATTAGCTTTATCCCGAAGTTTGAAAATTTTATTGAGAATGAACATGCGACGGGGATTTGCATACGCGGGATTTCCCTAAGGACAATGGAAAATTTTCCTGCCACTGAACTACGACGAGAAAAGGATGAACTTTCAAGGGGTTGCCTCCTTGCTATGACTTGATAGATTTTCGCTCAGATGCCCACTTTGACTCTTGCTGATCTGGAAAATTCCGCCCCAAAAGCGGGTTTTTTCGCAAATCGTGAATGGATTTGGTCGCCCGAACCATTTCAGCTGAGTAAGAACCAAAAGAAAACGCTCAATCGTCTAGGCCGCCCTCTGCATCGTTTTCAATGCGTGAGTGATGAGCTTTATCGGTTAAGTTCTGAAGGAAGACGTCCGGAGTGGATCGCTAAGTTACTTGATGCCGGGAAACCTAACTGGATGATCAATCATCAGCGGTCAAGCGAGCAACGCAATGTAATCCCAAAGGTGATTCGCCCCGATTTGCTTTTGACTGAGGATGGTTTTAGCGCTTCGGAATTGGACGGAGTTCCTGGGGGCATCGGAACCTTGGCGTGGTTGAGTCAAACTTATGCTAAGGCGGGTTTTGAGATTTTTGGTGGGCCAAGGGGAATGCTAGATGGCTTTGCTTCCCTTTTTGAGGACGGTGCTGATATTCTGGTTTCCGAAGAATCAAAAGATTATCGGCCGGAAATGGATTGGCTGGCAGAGGAGCTGGGTGAGAAATTCATGGTCCATCAGGCTGAAAAGTGGGAGGCTGGTAAGCGTGAGAGCTATCGCTTTTTCGAGTTATTCGACTGGGAATCGATTCCTGCGATTCGAGACTTGGCGCAAGGTGGTAAGATTACCCCTCCTTTGAAACCCCACTTTGAGGAGAAATTATGGCTTGCTCTTTTCTGGGCCCCATCGCTCCGGAAGATTTGGAAAAAAGAACTGCGAGGAAGTCACTTGCATATATTGAAGAAACTTATTCCTTATGGCTGGCCTGTTGATCCATCGGAGATTCCTCCTCACGCAGCAATTCCTAGGCTTGAAGTAAGCTCGTGGGACGAAGTTGGGGAGTTCAGCCAGAAAGATCGGCGCCTCGTTCTGAAAGTCAGCGGGTTCAGCGATCTCGCGTGGGGCTCGCGTGGTGTAACGATTGGGCATGACGAACCCCTGGAGAGATGGAGAACAGCAGTGAGGGAAGCTCAGACTGACTTTACTTCACATCCTAGGGTGATGCAGGAATTTCAGGATACAAAACTGGTTGAGCACCCTTACTTTAACCCCGAGACGGGCGAAATCCGTATGATGGTGGGGCGGGTCCGTCTTTGCCCTTACTATTTCGTAAGCCAGAACGGGCAGAATTCCTTGGGTGGTTGTCTAGCCACGATTGTTCCGGCAGATAAAAAAAAGATACACGGAATGCGTGACGGAATACTGGTTCCTTGTATGTAAAAACATCCGGACGTTCACGGGGAACGACCGGATGTTGAAGGGCTTTATGAAATAGGACTACCTGCTCTTGTTCCAGCTGTAAACATTGTCGGAATCGTTCTTGCCACCAATTTTTCCATCCTTACCCATGTGGTAAGCTATGACGCGGCGGTCCCAGATAATTTCGTTTCCAAGGGCTTGTGGCTCACGCAGCTGGTTATCGTAATCATAGTTAAACATGATTCGATAGTAGCGATCTGCCTTGCTAGGGTTAAACCACGGCCCAAGAAGCTCGGCACGGTTTTCAGTGCGTTCGAGCCCACCATATGCAGAATCACCCTTTCCCTTGGCCTGTTTCCAGGTGAAGAAGGTTTGAAATTTCGGATTCTCGTTCTGGGCACCTTGTTGGCCAAGAAGTGGTCCCATCAATCGATTATCGGTGACTTGCTCAGAATCGATGGCCGAAGTGGTGGCCATTGGAAGAGCTTGATATTCCTCAAAGAAAGCATCACAGGCCATGACTAATTTGCCAAGACATTGGGTTGCTTCGGTCTTTTTTGTGGTCTCTAGGGCCTTATTATACATTCCAAACCCCAGAGAGGCTAGAACGGCGATAATTGCAATAACGACAAGTAGTTCAACGAGCGTGAATCCGCGCCGCATAAACGAAGATGAGGGTGTGTGTTTCATGATGTTTTGGTGATAATATTGACTGGTGAAAAAGGATTAATTGATTTTTAGGGACTTGGCAACCAAAGCCTTTCTGCTTCTACCCTGCGATGATCGATAAGTGCGCTTGGGGGACAATCCTTGGAAGGATTTTGGTTCTCATCTGTGTGAATTTCCTGGGTTGAGAGGGCAAAATATGATTTTGGAAGTTCTGATACGGTAGTTGTTAAGATCGTTGAAGTAGTCCAAAGTATCCCCATGGCGAGACCAGAGGAGATGAAAAAGCGTATTATTGCGCTTTTAGGTAATGAGGGTGGCCGACCGTGTAACAAGAGCGAGCTTGCTCGGGCTCTTGAATTGTCCGGAAGTATGCGCAGGAAGCTTCGTGAAAATCTTACAGAGTTAGTTGAGGCCGGAGAAATTGTTCAGGGAAAGAAGGGGCGTTTTAGCGTCAGTGGTGCGGGTCGGAGTCGCGGGGGATTGGTTGGAAAGCTGAAAGCGGCACCGGGAGGGCATGGGTGGTTTTTTCCTGACAAAGCAGACGAGGAGAATCTTGCCACAGGAATTGACTTCGACGAGCAGGATCGTTTTTACATTTCGCCTCGCTCAATGGGAATTGCCCTCGATGGTGATATCGTTCGAGCGAAATTGGTGAAAAACAATTCGGCGTCTAGGGAACATAATGATTTACGCGCGCGGGTGATAGAGATCGTTGAACGACGCTCGAGTAGGGTGACAGGGATTTTTGTTAAAAAGGGCAAGTCTTCGTCGGTGCAAACCAATGACGAACGCTTACCACCATCGATCCAGATCGGGGATACTCTGGATGCGAGATCTGGGCAGCTCGTGGTCGCAGAGATCACCGAATGGGAACACGCCAAGGCCATACCTAAAGGGCAACTTATCGAGGTCCTAGGCTGGCCCGGGGATCCCGGGGTCGATGTCGAAGCAATCGTCCATCAACACGGGATTAATGCAACATTCCCGAGTCATGTTGTTGAAGCCGCAAAGAAGATTCCGATGGTGATACCAGAGGACGAAATTGCTCGCCGTGAAGATTGGCGGGAGCGCGATGTCATAACAATTGATCCAAAAACAGCGAAGGATTTCGACGATGCTATATTGGTTGAAAAAGCTGAAAATGGTTGGCGATTGGCGGTCCATATCGCTGATGTTTCCTACTACGTTAAACCTGAGAGCGTTATGGATCTTGAAGCGCGTGAACGTGGCAACTCGACCTATCTTGTCGACCGTGTCATTCCAATGTTGCCCGAGGAATTAAGTAACGGCATTTGTTCCTTAGTCCCCCAAGAGGATAGGCTTACTAAGTGCGTGGTTATTGATTTTGATGTCAAGGGACGGATCGTGGAAACCTACTTTTGTGATGCTGTGATTTGCACCCCGCGGAAATATGCTTATGAGGAGGCTCAAGAGATTTTAGAAGATCTAGGCAAGGGGGGGAGACTTGGGAATAGGATTCGTGAGGCTTGGGATTTAGCTTCGCTCCTTCGGAAGCGCCGCTTCGATAATGGTGGGCTCGATTTGGATATGCCTGAAGTCAGCATAGTTCTGGACGATAAAGGTGTGCCGACTGGATATCAGCGTGAAGAATACAACGAGAGCCATCAATTAATTGAAGAATTCATGCTTGTGGCAAATGAAGCGGTAGCCCGTATGGTTAAGAATTCAAATCGGCCGACGATTTACCGGGTTCATGAAGATCCTGATCCAGACAAGTTAAAGGAATTTGCGGAGCTTGCCCGTTCCCACGGATATGAACCAGGTGACCTCACTAATCGTCGCCATATTCAAAATCTAATTAATTCGGCGAAAGGTTCGCTTGAGGAGCCAGCAATAAAGGTAGGGCTTCTAAAAAGTCTTAAAAGAGCATGTTATATGGCGACTCCTGATGGTCATTATGGCCTCGCCAAGACCGATTACTGTCACTTCACCAGTCCCATCCGACGTTACGCTGATCTTGTAATGCACCGGTCCTTGCAAGCTTTGCTTAAAAACAGGCCAAAAGAAATCGACCGAACACCGGATTCGAAGCGCTGCATTGAAATTGCCGAGCACATTTCTGGAACTGAGCGAACGAGTTCGGATGCAGAAACCGAGAGCAGGCGTATGAAAATGTTGGAGTGGCTTGAGTTGTCGTCGCGCAAGGAAGAGCCGCCGGTATTTGATGCAATTATCACTGAAGTCCGGGCAATGGGCCTTTTTATGGAATGCACTGATATTCTTCAACGCGGGCTTGTTAAGAGAGCTGGCTTCCCAGAGGGACGCTGGTTTTTTGAAAATAATGCTGACCGCTTCGCAAATAGTCGTGGCCAAATCCTTCAATCTGGAACTCGTATGAAAGTGGTAGTAGACGAGATTGATCGAATTGGAATGAAGGTGGATTTCAAAATCATAGAGGTGATTGGAGGAGCGTCCCAAAAAAGGGGAGTTCGCAATTTCGCAAAAAAGAAGCCAGCAGGAAAAAAAGGGGAATCAGCGCGCAGAAAGACTGTTCGCAAGTCAGTAAGTAAGAATGCCCGTCGTCGGAGAAAATAGGGAGTCTCCTAAAGATGTTTTTAGAGAAGATCCCGGGAGCTGAATCGTCAGTTTCTAAAGAGGTCGTCGAGTGGGATCGTCCGAGGTTTGACGCGTTCTCGACTTTGCTTTTCAGTTTTCTCTCCGCTTTTTCTCGACGTGTCCTCGGGATTGGTTGAGTAGAGCGAGCGGTCAAGATCGGAGCGGAGTTGTCCGAGAATCTCTCCCCACCATTTATTATCGGCCTCGACATCCTCTTGGTAAATCTCTTGCTGGGTAAGATCGAAAATCAAATAAAGTTCAGACGAGAGGCTATTGCTGCGCGGAGGTTGCGCTTTAAATCCGTTCACAATAAGTCCGTCTGTATAATCAGCGTGATAACTGACTAAGAGTGGAAATGCTTCTCGCCGCTGGTTTGCGGTGAGTTGATAACGGTCGGTGAGTTTGCGAAGTTGTTCTTGAGATTCTCGCTCAATACGCCGCCCAACTTCTTCCAAGTTAATGTTGGAAACTGTGACCTCGTAGTTTGTCGAATCCATTTCTTCGACCTTCCGGTTATCCAGAGGGAGTGGCGCTGAAATTTCGCTCCGCTTCGAAGATTTTTGCTCTTGGGACGTCTTCACGGCAGAGGGATTTTGAAGAGCTCCATTCTGCTTCACTGGCTCACGAGAAGAAGCAAGATAGGCTGCTAAACCCGAGCCACCGAGAAGAGCAATAAAAAGAATGAATCGTGGCTTATTCATCAAGCCCTATTTGAATTTTGAACTCATCATCCATTCATACCAGTCTTTCTCAAATGAAGCGTCATCTCCGTAACCCATGGTTTTCAAAAGAAGATCTTTTGTCGGCTTTGCACCCGCGCGAATTGAAGTAATTAATCCCTGATATTTTTTCGTGCGTTCATTGGTGCTGACCATGAAATAGTTCAGAGCAAAGATGTATCCGGATTCGTTCGGCGAAAGAGTGACGATCTGGGCGCCGAGTGTCTTCTCAAGACTTACCCGTTTCTCTCCTTTACAAAGTTTCCTTAGGATTCTCGGCCATGATTCTTGAGGCCCTAGTGTCCCACCCTTGCGGGCATCTACTTTTGCGTCAGGGTTTTGCCGGTAGTAGGCTTCGAAATCGAGATAATAAATCGAACAACGATCAAAGACCATGTGCTCAGCATAGTATCCCATCCCTGCTGTCATCCAAAAGGGGAGATCTGCCTGGCGGGCGCGACCTTTCATTAAGGCCGTTCCGAGGCTGTGCACTAGGATCTCCTTACGATCTTTTTCACGTCCCCCGCCTGATTGCTCAGAATCGCTTTTGCAGATGACAAGATAACGGTTCATTGGGTCGAGGTAATTTCCAACCTGTTTCGTGATCTGAACATTGCCGTTAGCCCAATTGTGGCGGTTGGCATCGGTCATGACGCAACTATGAAAATCATGACCGGTTTCGACTAAATAGGTGGTAAAGCGGAACCGATCTTCTTTCCCCGCTTCCTGTCCGCCGGGTGTTCGGAATTCGTTCTTCTCGAAATCCCCCTCTAATCCAGGAAGAATCTCAAGCATTACCTCATAGGTTTTTTCAGAATATTTCCGGGCTGGATCGGTCCCGGTGCTCTTGGTTCGGATCGTGAAATGATCAAGGTCCTTCTCCTTCCATTTCAGGTCTGGGAAGGGTGAAGTTTGACCAGAGGCGAAGCCAGCTACAAAGAGGGAGAAAGCGACTATCTGTTTCATTGGCTGCGTATATCGTAGTGGTTTGCCGCTGGCAATGAGGGAAAGTTAACCCTGAATATTTTAAGATTGATCACCTGAGGTTTCATCAGCCCCTAGAGAAGGAAGAGGATAGAAAGAGGCTAGTGGTGAAGGAATTCTGTAGATAGTCTACTGCGGTTTAATCATCTGAATTCCAATTTAAAGGCAAAGAAGCCCGATCATTAATGATCGAGCCTCTTTTAAGTTTTGGGTATGGGGGAATTTTCGGGAATGCTAAACTCTATTTAGCGGCTGGTTTTTTGCCCTTTTTGGGAGCGCCATTGCCCTTTTTGCGACCATCTTCGCCCTTGCCAGCTCCTCGTGGGCCACCGCGGCGCGCTCCCATTGACTTGCGAGCTGCGGCCTTTTCTTCATCGCTAAGTTTTCCATCACCGTCTTTGTCATGCTTCTTGAGAAAATCAGCCTTTCGAGCTGCCATGGCGACTTTACGCTCGGCTTCGCTGAGCTTTCCATCACCGTCCTTATCGAATTTCTTCATCATTTCAGCGCGACGAGCTGCCATAGCGGCCTTGCGGTCTTCTTGGCTAAGTTTACCGTCACCTTGAGGAACGGGGCGTTTCCCGGGGCCGCGGGCTCCCTTTTTACCTTCACCCTTCGGAGGCTCTGCAGTTGCGACGGCACAGGTGACGATCGCGACGATTACTGATGTTAGTTTTGTTTTCATAGTGGTTTTCTAATTTCTCGGGATTTTAAGATAGTCCCAGATTCAGGTGATATAACCGTTCGTTGGAGAAGAGTTGCGAATGGGGTGTAAATTTTTTAATGAATTGTCATTGCCGGTTCGAGTGCATATCCCAAAGATCCCTGAATGCAGGAAGGGGTTAACAAACCAAGTAAGGCCGAGGTCTTTCGGGCCCGTCTTACAAGCACCATCATTTTATGGGCTCTTGTGACGGGTGTTTTTGTTTCTCAAAATAAATGGGCTTTTTTTGGACTCGTTTCCTTTTTAACGGTAGCTGGTACTTGGGAGTTTCGGAATTTGTTTTCGAAGTTCCCCGGCGATGTTTGTCGGGCCGTCGGTTTATTAGTCGGTCTAGCAGTTGCTCTTTCCACCGGATTCTTTCTTGTCGTAGGGTATCAAGGGCACGATAATTATTTTAGCGAATTAGCAGGACTGACTACGGTTACGATCTTTTGTTTTTTTGTCAGATTTAAACATGGCATCGAAGAACGTCAAAGTGTGGATGCGGTGGGGGATGGATTACTTGCATTTGTTTATGTGCCTATCCTCTTCGGATGTTTTGTTTATCGCCTTATTTTCCTGCCTGGGGGTGGAGGGGGGGGTGAGGTCCCCGGAGCTTGGTTGCTTTTGTTCATGATTGCTGCGGCCAAATTCACCGATATGGGTGCCTACATTACAGGGTCCTTGATCGGGAAAAACAAAATGGCTCCTCATCTAAGTCCTGCGAAAACCTGGGAAGGTTTTTTGGGAGCGCTTGTTTTTGCTCAACTAGCGGCATGGGGAGTATGGATATTGTCCGGCGATATCTTGTCTTGGATCCCACCACTGCATGTTGGCGTTCTAGCCCTTCTGATTGGTTTGGTGGCCGTCGCGGGTGATCTTGCTGAATCTATTTTGAAACGAAGCCTCGAGGTGAAGGATTCTGGGAGTTTGATGCCCGGAATTGGAGGGGTTCTCGATTTAATTGATAGCCTTTGTTTTGCTGCTCCCGTGACGTATTTTTACCTTCTTAAGACAGGTCTCATTCAATGAAAAAGCGTGTTTTAATTTTAGGTTCCACTGGGTCAATTGGGACAAGTGCGCTTATTGTGGCGCGGCAGATTCCCGATCGAATGTCGGTTGTCGGGCTCGCTGCTGGCACGCGCGTTGAGGATCTAGAAGAGCAAGCAAAGGAATTTGGAGTAAATCATCTTTGTTTGGCCGATGACTCACGCTGTAAGCAACTTGAGAAACCTGGACGTTCCATTTACGCCGGAGCGGAAGGACTCGTGGAAATTGTGGAGGCAACTAAGCCCGATTTGGTGTTAGTGGCAATTGTGGGCGTTGAGGGATTGCGCCCCACATTAGCGGCCATCGCATTGGGTTGTGATGTCGCGGTTGCGAGTAAGGAAATTTTGGTGATGGCCGGGGAGGTTGTTATGAATGCTGCCCGAAGGAAGGGGGTTAATATTCTCCCCGTTGATAGTGAACACAATGCGATTTTTCAATGTCTCGAAGGTCATGAAGGGGGCTTAGATGAAGTTCGCCGTCTCATTGTTACTGCCTCAGGAGGACCATTTCGGACATTGCCAGCTGAAAAACTTTCTGAGGTGAAGCTGGAGGATGCTCTCAGGCATCCGACTTGGGAGATGGGGCAAAAAATTACAATTGATTCAGCGACCCTTTTTAACAAAGGACTTGAGATGATTGAAGCTCGCTGGCTTTTTGATATTCCAATGTCTAAAGTTGAGGTGGTGGTACACCCTCAGAGTATTGTCCACTCAATGGTCGAGTTTGTCGACGGGAGTGTGTTAGCCCAACTAAGCACAACGGATATGTGTTTTCCGATTCAGTATGCCGTGGTCTGGCCTGAGCGTCTGAGGAACAAATTGAAACCCCTAGATTTCCCGACTCTCGCCAAGCTTGAGTTTGAAGCACCTCGTGAAAACGATTTCCCGGCCCTCAATTTGGCACGGGAAGCCGGAGAGCGGGGTGGAACTCTACCTGCGGTCTTGAATGCCGCCAATGAGGTTGCCAACGAAGCATTTCGGCAGAGCGGCCTCAGTTTCCCTGGAATTTGGCAGGTCGTGGAAGAAACGATGAATCAAGTCGAGCACATTGATTCGCAGGAATTAGATGTCGTGGTCAATGCCGACCTCGAGGCTCGGAAAATAGCCCGTGAAATTACCAGGCGCGTATGATGTCGTGGATCAACGCAGGACCTTTATAAACGAAACCGGTGTAGATTTGCACAAGTGATGCTCCAGCTGCTTTTTTGGCGAGGGCGTCGTCGGCTGAGAAGATTCCGCCGGCCCCTATGATTGGAACATCTTTGCCAAGTCCAGCACTAAAACGGGCGATTACCTCAGTTGAATGACTGGTCAATGGAGCCCCAGAAAGTCCGCCAGCCTCCTTGGCATTTGGGTGATTTTTGACAGCCGCGCGATCTAGGGTCGTGTTGGTAGCGATGAGGAAATCGAGCCCGCCATTACGGAAGATTTTTGCGAGCCCATCGATCTGGTTTTCATCGAGATCCGGTGCGACTTTAAGCGCGAAGGGGACGTATCGTCCGGTTTTCTTATGAAGGGTTTCCTGCAGCTTTTTGAGTCTTTCAAGAAGTTTCCCTGAGGCCTCCTCTGATTGAAGGTCACGCAGACCTGGCGTGTTGGGAGAAGAAAAGTTAGCCGTTATATAGTCTGCCCAAGGATAGGCCTTTTCGAAGGCGATCGCATAATCCTCATTAGCCCGTTCGTTAGGAGTGACTTTGTTTTTTCCAATATTAATGCCGACGACTCCCTTGAAAGAGGAAGAGGATCGTGCATTGGCAAGGCCTTGGTTAATACCGGGATTATTGAAACCCATGCGATTAATGAGCGCATTATGTTGAGGTAGTCGGAATAGGCGTGGAGCTTCGTTTCCTTCTTGAGGCTTCGGGGTGAGAGTGCCAACTTCAATATGTCCGAAGCCAAGAAGACCGAGGGCATCAATGGTGTTCGCTTCTTTATCGAGGCCAGCTGCGAGGCCAACTGGATTGGGGAACGTTAAGCCAGCAAAAGAAATCGGCTTTGATTCTGGCTTAGCAGTTAAGGCCTGCAAAATTCCGAGATTTTTGCTCGCACGAAGGCCCGCCATCGAAAAGTGATGGGCGCGCTCAGCATCAAGACGGAAGAGGATGGCACGTGCAGCAGGATAAAGAAGATTGAGCACAGGGAATTTGTGCCGGAGATCGGTGAGTTAGGCAAGTTTTGGAATTCTTTGAATTGAGAGGAGTCATCAAAATCAACATTTAATGAACCCGTTTCCGTAACCGGATCGGGCCTTTGAAGGTTGACGGATCGACAACTCCTCCCTTTTGAAGAATTTCAATTTCACCAGTTTCAAGGAGCCGCCGGGCAGCTTGGCGCGTCCGCTCCATATGTTTTTGCCATCCTTCTTCTTTGAAGATCAATCGTGTGGCTTCGCTTGGGCAAATTGTGGCATTGATTGACTTGTGATTGAGGATTTCAAGGATTGCTGTTTCGAGCTTACGGTCGAGGTCGTTAGGCTTAGACCTGCGGCACTGAATGGAGCAGTAACGGATCTCATGCCAACAGTTTTTCCACTTCTTGCGCCATTGGATCGTTCGTCCGCAGGTTTGGCAAATTTTATTAGGAATCATCGCGACTTGCGTTTTTGGGGAAGAGGTTGATTGATTTACAATGAATGACGAACTCAAGAATAGAGTGATCCGAATGGCATGGGAGGACCGGACGACATTTGATGAAATTCATAAAAAAACTGGCTTGGTTGAGGCTGCGGTAATCAAAGTGATGCGAACAAACCTTAAGCCGAGCAGCTTTAGGATGTGGCGTAAGCGGGTCAATGGTCGAATCACAAAACACGCGGGGAGATTTCGTGAAAGCCGTCTTCAGATGAAAAGAGTTTCAGGGCGAGATCTTCTCAATCAGCAGGAAAGTGAATGAGGTCAAATTCTCCGGTTAATCTTTTGATCTCCGCAGCCACAAGTGAGCCGACAACTGCGCCTCGGTGGCAACTGTCACCACCGACTTTCGCATTAGCAATGACAGCTTCGGCTAAATTTTCGTGGTATTTCCAAGCAAGATAGAGTGAGGCGGGGAAGGATTGATCAATATAGCAGGCCGGACTTAACCGTTGCCCTACTATGACGCGATCGTCTTGGTTCGCCCATTTTGTAGCCTTGCGAGTGGAGAACCAATCACCGGCCTGCGTCATGAGGGCCTCTCGTAGCGGGGTGCCATTAGCAATAAATTGAAGGACGCGAACGAGGCAATCAGCGGCGCGCAGAACGTTGGAGTGGCGATGTGTGAGAGAAATGTGGGCTTTGATGGTCTTGCGATGGTCGCCCGCGGGTAACGCTGCCAAAAGCGAGGGAACCGTGGCGAGGCCGCCAATGTGTTCGTCGGAAATTCCACATTTCAGGATGCTTTTGCCCTGGGCATAACGGGTAAAGAAAGCCCTATGGTATTCCTCAAGATAGGTATCGTTATGCCAGTTAGGAGTGCGCATAAATTCGATGTATTTTTCAATCCAGTCGACAGGATCATACCTGCCTCTGAGTGAAACTTGATGATGAAGAGCTTGGGCAAGCTTGAAATTAACCGTATTTTCTCCTGCACGCAGGTTTTGGTGGTAGTGAATGCCACGCTGTCCCCAGAAGCGCGCCTGATCATGTAGAATTTCTCCTTTCTCGTTAAGTGGCGTGTATTCGGACCGCCACAAAATACTGTCGGGATGATGAGAGCGTGGTGGGAGGTAGCGATCGAGCTCTGGATAATCTTGGTCCATAGCGCCCCGATCGTAGTACCAGTGGACCGGCATTGCGAACGCGTCGGCGATCAGTGAACCATGGTAAGCTGCTTGGTGAATAGTCACCATTAAACATCGTTGATTACCGGGATTTGTCGCCTGGTTTTTAGATACCTTGAGCTCTTCGGTTTGTTCGTGTTAGTCTAATACAGCTTAACGATTAACTAATGATCTCAGACATTTCATCGGTGCTGTCGACAAATTTAGATTCGGACATACCGAGACGATTCGCCATGGTGACAAAGAGATTTGAGAGTGGGACTTCTGGCCCAAAGCGATGATAGGCCCCGTGTTTGAGCCCAAGTTTGTCACCACCGGCTAGGACTAGAGGGTAGTTGGTATTGTTGTGAGTAGTACTATTGCTGCTTCCATAAAGAACCATGGTCTGATCCAGAAGAGTGCCTTCATTTTCTGGGGTATTCCGCAGGCGGTGAAGGAAATAAGTCAGCTGTTCAGCACGAAAACGGTCCCATTTTCCAAGTGCTTCAGCTCCGCTAGGCTTGTTCCATCCATGAGCAAGGCTGTGCTGATTTTTCCCGAAACCGAGGAGAGATGGAAACTTTGTCGCGATTGAAGTAGCGCCGTTCATATTCCCCATTTGATAAGTGAGAAAGCGAGTCGAATCGGTTTGGATCGCAAGGAACATAAGGTCGAGCATCGTTTTAATCAATTCTCCAGGAGTCTTATCATCGGCGTCAAGATGTAATCCAGAGAGGTTGATCTGCGGCTTTGGGATATCGAGCCATTTTTCTGAACGTTCGACCCTTTGTTCGATTTGGCGAACCGATTGAAGATACTCGTCAAACTTCTCCTGATCGTGTTTCCCGAGTTTCCGGCGAACGGACTTTGAATGCTCGAGAACAAGATCAAGCATATGGCCGGAGTTTTTGATTTCCTGGCGCTTCGAGTCGATACTCTTGTCCTCCTTTCCGAATAGTCGATTGTAGACAAGGCGAGGATGGTGAAGAGCTGGGACAGGTGATCCGTTACGGTTGAATGAAAGAGTGCTGGAGCGAGTCGCTTCGCCAACTCCACCATCGACCGAAAGGCTCAGCGAGCGAAAGCGGGTCTCATCGCCAAGTTTTGCGGCAAGTAGTTGATCGAGAGAAATAGAATTTTTGAGCTGTCCACCTTTGAGTTTGGCCGCAGTTAGGAAGATGTCGGCGGTGTCGTGTCCACCGATTTTGCGGCCATTCGGATGAGAGAGGCCACCGAGAATTGAAAGGTGTTTGCGGAGAGGCTCAAGGCATCTAAGGCTTTCATTAAATTGATAATCATTACCTTCAGTATCGGGGAACCATCGCCATTTCGATTCGGGGTTGTTCTTCCCTTTATTATTCCTTGGCAGGCTTACGCCATAGGGAAAGTAGATCGCACAGAAGCGTTTTGGCTGCGGGGCTTTTTTGAGGTCAGCTCCCATGCATTCGAGAAATGGTAAGGAAAGGGAGGCCCCGACGCCGCGCAAGAAGGTGCGGCGGGGAAGGTGCCAAGATTTGCGGTTCATAATTTACTTACTCTGGAATCTTTTACTGGTCACCACCAGATGAATCAAATTTTTGATTCGGTAATCAGATTCAATGAACTTTGAGGTGAGATTATTTATTGACTTTTCATCGATTAATTCGAGGCGACGTCCTAGGGCATAGGTGAGAAGTTTCGTGGTGAAGGCACGGGCGAATTGCTCGCGACGATCCTCGAGGAGATGTTTTTTGAGGCCGGCTAGCCCCTCGACCTTCTTGCCGTTCGGGAGGGTTGCTTTGGAGAGAACGGGAAGCTTGATCATGCCTTTTCCTTTGACCTTTTTGCGGAGGATCTCCTCTCGCCAGAGTCCGTCAGCACCAAAGTTTTCGAGAGAGATTCCCCAGGGATCGATATTACGATGGCACTCGTTACAGGAGACCTGCTTGCGATGCTCGGCAAGTTGATCGCGAACTGAGAGGGAGGCAAAATCTGGATCGGATGGATCGAGAGCTGGAACATCCGGCGGTGGCGGAGCCGGAGGATCATCGAGGAGACGTTCGCGGATCCAAACTGCTCGTTTGATAGGGTGTGAATCTTCACCAGAGGAATTGCCTAGAAGGACACTGCCGTGGGCGAGGATGCCTCCGCGATGGTCACTGGGTTTAATGGAGACTCGTTCAAAGCGGCTGCCTTTGGGTCCCGTGAGGCCGTAGTGCTTGGCAAGTGGTTCATCCAACATGGTGAAATTGGAATCGAGGATATTGAGAGCGCTCAGGTTTTTTCTAAATAGTTCACCAAAGAAGTGAATCGTTTCGCCTCGCATTGAAGCTTTGAGGGCTGAGTCGAATTTTGGATAAGAATTAGGGTCGATAGCGACACGCTGGAGAGCCCCCACATCGAGCCATTGTTCGGCGAACTGTTCTACAAATTGCCACGAACGTTCATCTGAAATCATCCGTGAAATCTCTTTTTCTAAAACGTCTGGTTTTCTCAGATCCCCTTTTTTGGCAAGATTGAAAAGGCGAGCATCGGGCATGGTGCTCCATAGAAAATAGGAGAGGCGGGAAGCCAGTTCCCAATCGCTAATGGAGCGTTTTGAAGATCCGGAAGGTTCTACGAGAAAAAGGAAGTCGGGTGAGATCAGAACCATCGCTAGCGTCTCGCGAATAGCTTCTTCAAAGGTTCCCATCTTTGGACGGGCTGATCTAAAGAATCGATGGTAAGGAGCGATTTCCTCGTCGCTGATAGGTCGACGAAAGGCCCTGCTCATGAAGTGACGGAGCACATCTATTGAGTAGGCTTCCTCATTTGAGCGCTGGTTGGACGAAAATAGGATTGCTTGATGGTGTTCTGGTGGCCAACTGTCTAAATTGGGTCCTGTGAATTCCATTGAAGCAACCTCAATTTGGGGATAGGTCAGCGGGTCTTCGCGAGCGTTTCTTTTCTTTCTCTTACCCCGGGCCTTGATTGGCTTATCACGGCCTTCGGCATAAGCATTATCGAGCCATAGGAGGAGGCCAGGGAATTTGCTTTGAGTTTTACTGGGGAGGGGGAAGTTTTCAATTCGTGCCCGGAACTCAATGACCTGCCAATCTTCCGAGGTAATGTCGACCGATTTAATAAATTCGCGAGGGGCTTGGACATCAGCGCGGTAGCCTATAGCGGCGCGGAGTTGGGGGTAACCACGGCCCTCCGCAAATTCTGCTCTTACCTTAGCACGGATCAGAATCTCACCCTCTTCAGGGTAATCGATAAGTTTGGCGATAAATTGCTGATCTTTGTCGAGGATGTTGCTGCCCCGGTTTTTATCATTTACGCTCGTGGTGAATTCTTTCTCAAAGAAATTGGGGCGTGAACCAGTAACGATCGCTTTAGTGAGTCCCTCGCGGGCTGATTCTAGATAATACTCCAGCTGCAGGTCCGACATTTGGAGTGTTTCCCCATTATTGCGAAAGCCATCTTCCGAAAGAGTTTCTGGTGGAAGATTCTTGGCATAATCCATCTCAATACCGAGGAGGTCTCGCATCGTATTCTGGTAATCGGTTTTGTTGAGGCGCCGTAAAACAACGCGACCGTCAGTATTTGTTCTGGCTGCTACGAGAGCGTCGATTTCTTGCGCAATCCAGGAAGTGAGTATTTTGAGTTCGTCTGGGGACAGCGGGTCCTCTTTCTTCGGTGGCATTTCCGAAAGATTGAGAGTGTCTCGGACATCATGCCAAGTTTCTGCGGCAACGCGGTTCTTAAGAAGATCTTGCGAGAGAGTATCAAGCCGCAAATCGCCTTTTTGTTTTTTTTCGCCGTGGCATTTAAAGCAGTGCTCTTGAAGGATAGGTTTGACCTGTTCCTCAAAGTTAATCGCTACCAATCCCGGGGAAGGCATTATGAACAGAAGAACAAATAGCAATTGGAAGGTTCGAAGTCTCATCAAGTGTTGCTTTGTGGATACCACAAGTTTTGCCCTTCTCTTTCAGGTCGCCCTTCTAGGTGGTTTTTACCGCGGCGCGGTCTGAATAATGTCTCTAAAATGATAAACGAGGGGATTTTGCTTCGTATTTCTTAAATGTTGCAAAAGTCGGTCATATTCGGGGGGGGCTTAGTTGGAATCGGAATGATTGCAATCTGGGCACTGGGGGGTCGCGGAGAGGATGTAAGGGGTGGTGAATTTGAGGATCTGCAGGGACAAACTTTAGCTGGAGGTTTAGACCGTGGGGGAAAAGATCGTCGAACTGTAGATAGAGCTTTGGGGACGGGAGTGGGGAAAAGAAAGATGAGTAGAAATGAAATCATCGAAGTCGGAAAGAGTTTGCGCTGGGAATTAAATCCATTGCGAAGAAGGGCAGCTTTGGGTCGGCTTCTTGAAGGAATGAACAAGGAAAATGCAATGTTGGTGAGAGACCAAGTTGTGCATTTTTCGCCCGAAAGTAATGAGTTTCAGGATTTTCATTTCGCTTGGGGGGCCATGTTAGGAGTCGAAGCGGTTGAAATCGGAGCAGACACTAAGGAGAAGGATATGGCCGCAACAATGATGGGTTGGGCAAGCTTAGATCCGGTGGGCGCGTTATCCTGGTATGATTCCTTAGAGGAAGATCGAAGTAATTGTAGTGATGTTACCTTTGGAATGCTAAAGGGACTGGCGAGTTCAGATCTGGCTTTTGCAACCGATTTTGCGGTAAGAAAGCTTGAGGCTGAGGACCAGCGTGCAGGGGAAATGTTGGGACTGGTCAAAGATAAGATGTTGGAGGTAGAGACTTTGCCGCGGGCGGCGGCATGGGCACTTGAATTGCCGGAAGGAAAAGTGAGGAACGATACATTAAGGGATGTGACAGGAGAATTTGTTAAACGAGAGCCAAAGGAAGCCGCCAATTGGGCGGCTGGTTTGGACGGTGAGGAAGGGGTAGAGATTAAAAAGCTTGTAGCGGCAAAGTGGGCGCAGGAGGATCCCGCAGGTTGTTTGGAATGGGCCCAAAGACTTCCGGATGGACCGGGGAAGAACGCTAGTATTGGAGAGGTAGTTTTAGAATGGACCGGGCAGGATCCAGATTCAGTTTACGAGTTTTTGAACGGTATGTCCGACACAAGTGAAAGGGATGCAGCAGTTGAAGCATTTTCATCCCGAATTTCAGGTGATGATCCACATTCTGCGATTGCTTGGGCCGACGAGATTCAAGATAGCGAATCCCGAAGGACCGCAATGATTCGTGCAGGTCGAGCATTGATGAGGCAGAATGCTGAAGAGGGACGTCAGTGGCTACAAAGGAGCGGACTTACGGAGGACGTGCGGAGGGAGATCGAAAAGTAGCTGCCTTAGATCGACCTGCAGCGGGTTTGGGTATTGCGAACGATAAGATAAGTAAAGATGTGCCAATTAGGGATCATTGATTACGCTAATTCTGCCGCGATGGAGTCCACAAGGAGAGGGCCGTCATTAATGAGTTGGAGGTGGGTCGCTGTTTTCCTTACGAGATGGTTGATCGAACCTAGATTCGCGTCTGGTAAGAGGTATTTGAGGGGTAACCCTTCAGTGGTGCGGAGTTGAAGGGCGATACGCTCAAGACGCCAGGCCTCGTCATCTAGAATTTCGATTTTTTCTTGGGCGTGACCAATCGATGCAATTCGCTTGAGATAATCGGGAGTGTCACAGATGTTCTGATGTCGGGTGCGGTTTAGAGTGGAAACAGCGGAGGGTCCGAGACCGAGGTAGTCGTTACCGGTCCAGTAACCTTCGTTGTGACGTGAACGTCTTCCGGGAAGCGCGTAATTGGATGTCTCATAATGCTCGTAGCCGGCGGAGGTTAGGATCTCCTCGCTCAAGGAGAACATTTCAGCATTAAGATTCGAATCGTCTTGGAAAGTGCCTTTTTGAAATTTTTCGAAGAAAGCAGTGTCTTCTTCATAGGTGAGATTATAGGCGGAAAGGTGGTCGGGTTGGAGGGCGAGAGCTTGGGTAAGAGTGTCTTCCCAATCGAGAAGTGATTGGCCCGGAACAGAGAAGATGAGGTCAATGTTGACCTCGAGGTTGGAGGCTTCGCGTAGAAGGTGGACCGAGGAAATCGCCTGCATAGGTGAGTGCTCACGACCAAGAGTTTCGAGGTGCTTGCCAAGAAAGGATTGAACACCCAAGGAAACCCGAGTCACGCCGAGGTCCTCGTAAAGGTGAGCGGTGCGGGAAGTGAAAGTAGCCGGATTTGCCTCAAGAGTAACTTCCCCAACAGCGGAGAAATCAAGAATTGTGCGGAGGCCTTCGAAAAGCCGCCGGAGGTGGGTAGGCGAGA
Source organism: Verrucomicrobia bacterium SCGC AAA164-M04 (assembly GCA_000383735.1). The sequence goes on along the minus strand of KB912071.1, from coordinate 45,798 downwards.
GCATGGAGGGTGTCCCTCCACCGAAGTAGATAGTTTTGAGAGGTGGGAGGTTTTTTTTGGCAGCGAAGCGTGCTTCATCTAAAATGGCTTCGACAAAGGTTCCAAGGTCAGTTTTGCCGGGGGTGTGCTTATAAAATGAGCAGTAGGGGCAGATGCGGTGGCAAAAAGGGATGTGGAGGTAGAGGTGCACTTGCGGAACATTGAACATTGAACATTGAACTCTCAACGCTGAACTGGGAGAAGTGTTGCATCACCATGAGCGGGAATTTAAGTCGTAAGGTTTTGAAGGATGTGTCCCGTTCTTTTTACCTTAGCTTACGGTTTTTACCAAAAGGGTTTAGGGCACCAACGAGTATTGGTTATTTACTCGCTCGAGCGAGTGACACGATTGCTGATGCGGGGCAACTCGGGATCATGGAGCGTCGTGATTTATTAGTGCAATTCGTGAAATTTGTAACAGAAGGCAAAATGTTCCAAATGCCCGAAGTTAAAGGGCTCGCAGAGGGAGAAAAGGTGTTGATGTCGAAGTTAGGCGATTGTGTGGCAGCGCTGGGAAACCTACCGGATTGGCAACAAGTTTCGGTTCGCAAAGTGGTCGGAATCATCACTGAGGGCCAATGTTGGGATCTGGATCGCTTTGCAGGTGAAGGGGTGGTAAGCTTGGACTCTGATGATGAGCTGAGGACCTACACCTATCAAGTAGCTGGATGTGTTGGGGAGTTTTGGACAGAAATTGGAATAGGGGGGGGGAGGGGATTTCGCGCGGGCTTCAGATGACGAAATGATGAGATGGGGTCAAGCGTATGGGCGTAGCCTACAGTTGATAAATATTTTGCGAGATGTGCCCGAGGATCGGAAGAATGGAAGATGTTATCTGCCAGGGGCTGAGACAAGGGAGCAGTTGCTGCGGGAGCGACAACGGTGGATCAAGGAGGCTCACAAAGGGTTAGATCAGGCGGAACGATACGCGAGATCGTTAAATGGGAGGCGAATGCGCTTCGGAACAGTTTTACCGGCTATGATTGGGCGTAAAACTTTGAGTCGATTAGAAGTGGCGTCTTGGGAAGACTGGGAGGCTAGGGTGAAGATTTCTCGTAAAGAAGTTTATGGGATGATGGTAAAGGCGGCAAAGTTTGCAATTTCATAACCATCGAGCTTCCTTCGTAATCCCCTGATGAGTGGTATTAAGTAAGAAGTAGTGAGTCCTAGACCACTTAAGGGGGAGCTGACCTAAGGTTCATTGGACTCCTATTGCTTTAGGGCGCCAAAAGCCTTGAATTAATCTGCGAGATGTTCGCGTATGTATGGTGTGTAGAGCTCAGGTTCCAGCAGGAAGGAGTCGTGTCCTTTCGCGGAATGGACTGTGATATGAATGTTATCCACTGACGCCTCTTCTAGGTGTCTGACGACCTCGGCCTGTTCCTCAGGATAGAAACAGAAGTCTGAGTCGATCGAGAAAATAAGGAACTTATGTCCGGCGGCATTGCAACGAGTAAAGAGGTCTTTGGGAGAGGACGCATCTCCCTGGAGAACGGCGTTGTAACGCGACCACATGTCTATGATCCGGAGATAGGTATTTGCATCAAAGCGCTCTGTGAATTTCTTTCCTTGGTGAAGCATGTAGCTTTGGAAGGTGTCGCGAACCTGATACCATGAGAGCATTTCTTCTTCGTGAAGAAGGTCGCGGCGTGCGCGTTTTTCGAAGGTGTCTAAATGGACAAATGTTTTATGCGAGATCATACGCGCGAGCGCTAGACCAATCCGTGGGTATTCAGATCCATAGTAATCGCCACCGTTAAAATGCTTATCATTTTCGATGGCGAGAATTTGCTCAAAAAGAATGAGTCGGTTTAGGACGGTAGTCTTAAATCCGCTGGCGATCGCAATGACTCGGTTCACCTTTTCGGGATGACGTGTCGCAAAAGTGAGGGTGCAAAGGCCGCCGACCGATGGACCAACAACCGAGTGGAGTTTGCTAATCTTCAGGTGATTTAAAAGTGGGATTTGAGTATCCACGAGATCAGCGATATTAAGGTGCGGGAAAGTTGAACCAAAGATCTTCCCTGTTTCGGGGTTGATGCTTGATGGTCCGGTGGAGCCGTAGCACCCCCCCAAGTAATTGGCACAGATTACGAAGAAATGGTTTGTATCGATTGCTTTACCTGGGCCGACCATTTTGTTCCACCACCCATCGTGTAGTTCCTCGGTCCAAAGGTTGCAGGCCTCTGGTGCTTCGGGGTGATTGCCGCTGACATGATGGGTTCCGGACAAGGCGTGGAAAATGAGCACTGCATTGGAGCGGTCCTCATTAAGAGTTCCCCAAGTTGCGTAGGCAAGTTGGGCCGAAGGAATGCGTCCGCCGTCACGAAGGGTGAGATCCCCAAGAGAAATGAGAGAGCTTTTGGTGTCGGGCACGCTGAAACAAAGACTGAAATGATGGATTTTAAAACCCTAAACCCGAAAATGGAGCAGGAGTCAGCTGCCAAAAGTGCTTCTCTGGGGCTTTTGGGCTACAAACCAGGCTGTCGAAGGGGAATTGTATTCATTACCTAATAGGCCAAAGGAACCTAGTGTTTTGAGTTTGAGCGCGGGAGGTTGGTCCACCGTATATACGATTTCGACGCTATTCTACTTTAGGGTTCCAATTGCGAGAAAAGTCGATTTGCTTGCAGTATGATCGCTTTCAAAGAATGGGATGTTGTCTGTAAAGCCTTGGAGGAAGGGCGTCAGTCACTGATCCTCCGGAAGGGTGGGATCCACGAGGGGCGAGAGGGTTTTTCATTTGCGCACGATGAATTTGTTCTCTTTCCCACGCGTTTTCATGCTCAGGGTGACTATGTAAAGATTCCTGGAGTAGAAGCGAAGCCCGAATGGGAGCTCGGCGACAAGGTGGTTATTGAGTCAAAGGTGATGGTGAAAAGGGCAGTGACCCTGACTGATTGGAATGAGGTGGCGTTACTCGCTGATCAGCACATTTGGACTGAAGAAACGATCCGGGACCGATTTTTCTGGGAAGGGAAAGGAATGGCTTCGGGAAGTATTCACGTAGCGTATGTGGAAATAGAAAAGCTGAAAGATCCACTCCGGTTCGCCTATGCAAAATCCCACGGGGGATGTCGAAGTTGGGTTGAGATCAATGTTTGAAAATAAATTTTCGGCGAGAAAACAGGTCCCATCTCACTCACCAGCTCTACTCGTCGACATTGAAGCCGGCTTCCTCGAGCGCGAGGGTTGCAGCTCCGACCATGCCGGCTTCATTACCGAAACGGGCGGGAAGAAGACGAAGATTCTCTTTGAAGGCAGGGCTGAGTTGGCCGCGTAAATGCTTTTCGAGTGGATCAAAGAGAAAGCTCCCAGCTTTGGCAACACCGCCGCCGATGATGATAGCCTCGGGATTAAGCAGCCAACAGCAATTCATGAGAGAGGTGGAGAGCATTTTGGCGACTCGATCCCAAATACCGAGAGCGATTTCATCGCCCTGTTTCGCTAGGATAGAAAGCTGGGCTGGTTCGCACTCTGATTTCTCACGAGAAATACCAGCCTCAGAATAAGCCGTATGGGCCAGATCGGTAATTTGCTGATTTCCAACATAGTCTTCAAGCGAACCACGGTTCCCATAGGCCCCGTCTGGTCCTTTGAAATCGATAGAGGTTTGTCCAAGTTCGCCAGCTACAAACCCAGCACCCCGGACCATACGCCCATCGACAATGATACCGCCACCAACTCCTGTTCCGAGAGTGAGGGCAACAAGGTGGTTCATGCCCCGACCAGAGCCACGTTTCCATTCGGCGTATGCCATGCAATTCGCATCGTTCTCAACCGTGACAGGGAGATTAGAAAGCTGATTGAGCTCTCGCTTGAGATAGATTCGCTGCCAGCCTTTGACATTGGTAAGGTTATGAACCATTCCCGTGGGGAAATCGACAAACCCGGGCATGCCGACGCCGATGGCTTCAATGCGAGGGTGCTTGGCCCGAAGCTCGTTAATGGTTTCGTGAATACATTCGATCAGGGGAGCGGCGCTTTCGAAGTTCTGGGTTTCGATACGCGGGGCTTCTTCGATAAGATTACCACGATAGAGAACTCCGGTTTTTACCGAAGTTCCGCCGAAATCAATGCCGATAGCCAAAGGAAGATCGCTCATAAGTTTGGGGAAGGTTAAAAGAAATGAGAGAGCAAAGAACGCTCTTTCTTGAGAAATTCAGTGATTGGATGTTCCGATGACTTGAATTCCCTTCATCGTCAAGTCTTGGTCGATGATGTCTATGTCGTTAATTCCTTTGCCAATGAGCTCAGCATCTCCTCCGGTGGCAAAAATTTTAGGTTTACCACCAAGTTCACGCCGGACTTCGTTTAAGATCTCTCGAATCAGGCCACGATAGCCGATGACGGCTCCAACCTGCATCGCTTCTTCGGTACTCCGCCCGATGGCGGAGTTCGGCTCTTCAAGCTGGATAGCAGGGAGAAGCGCGGTTTTCTGGTGGAGATAATCCCGAAGTGAGGCGGTGCCGGGCGCTATCACACCTCCAAGATAGGATCCTGCCTTAGAAATGACATCGAATGTAACGGCGGTGCCAAAGTCGATTACAATTGCTGAGCCTTGACGATCAAGGATTGCGGCAGAAGCGTTAGCAAGACGATCCGCGCCTATTTTGGAGGGAATCGGATAATCAATAGTAATCGGCATCTTAGACTGATGCGAGATGTGATGAATGGGTTGATCGAAAATAGCCTTCATTAAAACTGAGGCGTCAGGGACAACTGAGCATAGGGTTACCTTCTCAAAAGTCTGACCATGGAGCGTGGTTTGGATAGAGGTTTTAGAAAGATCTGAAGTTGGTATAACGCCGCGCCACTCAGAGAGCTCACCGCCGAAATCGAGTGCGAACTTGGTCAGGGTGTTGGAGTTGTCGATGAGCAGGTGCACGAGAGAGGGAGTGACAAAGTTTTTAGCAATGAACTTGAGATGCCGTTAAAGTTATCGGATCTCTAGTATTTCTACTTCGTAGCCATCAGGATCAGTGATGAATGCCATTTTTCGCTTACCTGTTGAGAATTTTTCGCGCCAACCCTCTGGCCAGATTTCGATTTTTTGATCCTCAAGTTTTGTGCAATACTCAACGATATCTAGAACACCAACGCAGGTATGCATCAAGTCATCGGGGACCGTCACCTTGTAATCAGGCGAATACGTAAGCTCGAGGAAGTGTTCGTTGTCAGGAAGGTGCATGAAGGCGAGTTCATTGCCTTGGGGTGATTTTTTTTGTTGCCCAAGTTCGAAGCCAACTTTTTTGTAAAACTCGATGGATTTGGCTGGTTTGGAGACGCGAATGCGTGTGTGAAGGAACTTAATCATACGGGGGAGTCTGGCGAGAAGTGTGTGCTGTGTGAAGTGTGTAGTTGCGGGAGAGCGGCGGAAGCGTTAGAGATCCCCCGTCTTGAGATCGTTTAGTTGGACCCTTGCTCTTAGGTATTTGAATCCCTTACGGACCTTTGTGTCGGTTATCACCCTGATATCCCTGCTCGGTGTGGCCTTTGGCGTAATGGTTTTGATCGTGGTTCTTTCAATTCACAATGGATTCGAAAGGAACTTAAAGGATACCTTGTTGGGGCACTCTCCGCACATTTCAATTCAATCGAGTTACGGGACGATCTCCAACTGGGAGGAAATGGAAGTCTCGCTAGCTAAGGAAGATAAAGTCGAGTCAGCGTTCGCTTTAGTGGAAGGTTTTGTTCTTCTGGATTCACGTGCTTGGCAGCGACCTTCTTATTTCAGAGCCTTTAATACGGAGAACGAGGGGCAGGTAAGAGCATTGGAGGAGATGCTCGATAGAGAAAATTTTCCAAACAGCACGGTAGATTTTAATCCAGCTCAGGGTGACTCAGTCAGTTTTGCTCCTCCAGCTCCAGAGCGAGACAATGGAGATATTGATGCCACGCCTCTTGTTCCTGTTGATACTACAGATTTACCGCCAGGTAATCATGATGAGCTTTATGGGAATCGTCACGTCGTTGTTTCGAGTCAACTCGCTAAGTCGATTGGGTTAAAGGTGGGCGATGATATAAGGATCATTGCAGCAAGCAATCTCGACGAGGTAATGGCTGTTTATGATGTTCCAAAGCAAAGAGCTTGGGAACTTTATCCAGATGTTTTTGAAAAATTTGAGGGGAGACTTAAGAAGATTTTTGAGGTGTCGAGCGGTGAGGAGAGGTCATTAAGCCTTGAGGTGACAAATGCTTATCAGATTTTTCAGCAGCTACTCCCAATGGTTGTTTCGACCCCCCAGGGTGACATAGAGACTGAAGGGCGAGAAATGCGTCCCGCGGAACGCGAAATTGTGAAGAATATTTTGGATCGTCTTGACTTCGTGGACCGAAGAGAAGGAGGTTTTGATTATTTCAAGTCAGGAACTAAGGGTGAAATTTTAGAAAAACTCATGGAACTCCGCGAACTTGATTTGGAGAGTGCCGACAACGAGGCTTTCCGAAAAATTGAAAAGTTTGTTGTACCTAAAGAACTGAAGATCCAAGGAGTCTATTCGGATAGCGAGAGATCAAAAGGACCCGATCTTTTTATTCCAATCACGATTGGAATGGAGTTGAAAGGGCTCCGAGGAGAGGTTGAATCCATCGGTTTGCGAATTGAGGATCCCTACGAAGCCGAAGAATTTGCGATCAATTTACAGAAAGAGTTGGGGGGTGACTGGATGGTTCGGAGTTGGATGAGGACCCACGCCGAGCGTTTTCAGTTGGTTAAAACCGAGAAAATTATGATGAGTTTTGCACTTTCCTTCATTACTCTACTCTCGGCATTTAGTATTATGGCCGTGATGTATACCGTAACAGTTCAGAAGCGCCAAGAAATCGGAGTCATGAAAGCGCTCGGCGCGCGTCCTTCTCAGATTGTGAGGGTGTTTGTTTATCAGGGTCTTATTGTCGGAATTGGTGGAGCTATCTTTGGATTGGGATTGGGCTTATTAGCGATTCGTTACCGAGAAGGAATCATGGCGATTATTCGGGGGTTTGGCATTGATCCCTTTCCACCAGAGTTCCATGGGATGAGCGAATTGCCGGCGGAAGTCATAGGGAGTCAACTGGGAGTGATTTGCGTGGTCGCAGTGATTTTATGTCTGTTTGCAGCTTTAATTCCGGCGTTAATGGCGGCCTTCCGTGATCCTGCTAAATCACTTCGTAATCTCTAAGGGCCATGATTCTTTGGATTATTAAAGACGGAGAAAAGTCCGGACCGCTAGAAGATTACGAGGTTCGTGAGATGATTCGTGAAGGGAAGGTGGACCGGGACACTAGAGTCTGGCACGAAGGGGCTGATGGCTGGCTTTCGGCTTCCGATCTGGGAGTTTTAGCTAGTGAGTTCAAGGTCCCGAAAGAAAAGCAGGAAGCGATTCAGGTTCGCCCTGCTCCCTTCCGAGCTTGGCCTAGGCTTGGAGCGCGAATGGTTGATTATTTGATTTATGAGTTAATTCTACACTGCTTCTCGATTGCCTACGGCGTCAACTTATGGAAGGGAGTTGAGTCTTCAGGATGGGTGGTGATCGGAATCGTATTACCGGTCATTTTGATGGAAGCTGCAATGGTTGGATCGTTAGGCTTTACTCCAGGAAAGTGGCTTTTGGGATTGAAGGTGGAGACACTTGGGGGACAACGTCTTTCGACAGGTCAGGCTTTTGTTCGATCAATGAGAGTATGGGTTCTCGGGATGGGGATGTTTCTACCCCTCATGATGATAATCGGATGTTGCATGAGCTTGTGGTTTGGTAAGAAAAAAGGTGGGATGCTTTGGGATTTACAGAGTGGGTTTCAAGTTAAGGGTGAGCAGTTGACTCCAAAGCGAATCGCCTGGTTCTGGGTCATTCTAGTGGCCGTTATTTCGATCAACGCTCTTCTGTATCTCCCTGAAATTCTTGCGGTCGTCGAACAGTCGCTGCAGGAGAAGCCGCTACAAAAGGAATAAAGATTTTTGGGTGAGAACTTGGAAGTGATTCTTGCCGGAAGAGGGGGAATTGCGTATCAGTGAATCGTGCCTGGTATTGTTTATTTTGATCTTGAGACTCAGCGGAGTTTTGGTGATGTGGGAGGCTCAGCTCACAAAGATAAAATGGGAATGTCGGTTGGTGTCACTTATTCCACTGAGAGCGAGCAGTATCATATATTTAATGAAGAGAATGTGGCCGACTTGGTAGAGCAGCTCATTAAAGCTGACCTTGTCGTTGGCTATAACCACGTCCAATTCGACTACCCGGTGCTGCAAGCTTACACAATCTATGATTTGGCGACCCAGACCGTAAACTGCGATATGATGCTGGATATTGAGGAGATTCTTGGCCGCCGCCTCAAGCTTGATGCTGTGGCGCAAGCTTCGCTGAATGCCAGTAAAACCGCTGATGGGTTGGATGCCCTGAAATGGTGGCAGTCGTATAAAAAAACCGGTGATCTGGCTCATGTCTTAAACATCGCCGAATATTGTTGCTACGATGTCAAGGTGACCAAGGAGGTCCATGAATTTGGACTTGAGCACGGTATTGTAAAATACGCTGACCGTAATGGTAATGAACAGGAGGTTGTTGCTTCTTGGAAGAAGTGATAGGACAAAAATCCTAGTTTGGCACTAGGATTTCGGAGCCACCAGCGAGGATCGTAGTCCTCGGAAGATTCCATCCATTCAAAGCATTCAGAAGCTTGGTATTGGTATTATGTCTAGAAGCGAAAGCCTCAAAGGTTATGACATCGGTAAGAATAATTGATGTTGTAGTGGAGGAAACGTTGCGATCCTCAATCATGGGAGGTTGCGGAAGACTTTTGGAAGCAACGATACTCTTCAAGGCTTCAGCGCGAGTTGGTGACTCTAGGGCTGGCTGAACAATCTTTGATTTCACATCCTTCTCAGCGACTAAGACTTCTTGCCTTTCTGCAGGGCGGGAATCAAGAGGAGTCTCACCAGAGACCCTGAGTTTTTTTCCTGGCGATAGCAGGTGAATATTTACATTTGGATTGAGAGCACGCAATTCTGATAGATCCATTTTATGACGACGTGCAATTGAATAAAACGTATCGCCGCTAGCAATGACATAGTCCGCGCTTCCTGCCGATGAGATCCTATTAGGAGAGGGCACCGAGATAGGGCTATGCAGCAGTTCTGAGATAATGATTTTTTCTCCAACCTTCAATTTCGCGGGATCAGTAATTTTGTTCCACTTGATAATGCTCGAAACTGAAACACCGTTGCGACGAGCGATTGAGTGAAGGGTTTCTCCCTGCCTGACGCTATATTTGCCGACGGTCGGAGAGCTGAGCCTACTCCTTAGCTCGTGCAACTCTTTTTGAATCTCGGCGAGTTGCCTTTCTTTGCTCGAGATCCGGGAATGGAGAGAAGCTTGAGTCTGACCCAATGAGGGCAGAGAGAGCGCTGCAATGAACCAAGTTGTAAGGGTGAAGCTCGTCATGGCGGATTGATTTTTAACAAAGCCTTACAAATTGGTCAAATTTCTTTTTAATATTTGTTAATAAGATCGAGGGTATTTGAAAAAACATTGTAGTTATTCTTTGCTAGAAAATAATAATGTTTGGGAATATTGAAATCTTTCCACTTTTCTTCCTAAGAGACGTCGCGCCTTGTGCGTTATTCCTATACCAATCTCAGTAATGCCGGAAGAAAGTGAAGACTCTGTTAGCACTCGCGAAAATTTCGTGAGTGCGGCACTCATTGAATTTGAATCACCGCTAATAGGGTATGCGACGACCTTTCTTCACGATGTAGAACGGGCCCGGGATGTCGTTCAGGAAACCTTCATTCGACTCTATCAGCAGGATATTGAGAAAGTTAAAGGAGGCTTGAAAGCATGGTTGTTCACAGTCTGTCGTAATCGTGCTCTTGATGTGATTCGAAAGGAGCGGCGAATCACGGGGCTAGAAGAAGAGCAAATAGCTCGGCTGCCGTCTGAGCGCAGGACTCCTTCTGAGCGAGCGGACCTTGAGGAGCGTATCGGACAAGTCCACGAGGCCTTGAATCGCCTTTCGGAGAATCAACGTGAGATCATCCTCCTGAAATTTGAGCAAGGGCTATCCTATGAGGAGATGAGTCAGGTGACTGGCTTGAGTTCTGGTAATATAGGGTTCCTTCTTCACACGGGACTCAAACGTCTCCGCGCCTTTTTACCCGATGATCTCGTCCAAAATCTCAGCCCCCAGATCGCCTGAAATATGAAAATGACTCCCGATGACCCCGCTTTGACAGCTTTCGTTTTAGGTGAACTGAGTGAAGACGAAGTGGTTGATACTAATCGCGCACTTGAGTGTGACAAAAATCTTCTTGAGGAAAAAGAAACACTCACTGCTCTCACAGGGTTACTATCTGATCTTCTCGGGGCTGGATCGTATACGCTCGGAGAGGAACGAGTTGCCGAAATCCACAAAGCGGGACAGTTACCGGATTCAAATGTTCTCGTGCTGGAACATCGAAGACGATCCCGCCGGCAGTCTTTTTTTGCGATGGGTGGAGTCGCTGCGGTGGTTCTGGCCGGTTTCGTGGCTTTGTCTCAATTTGAGGTTGGTCAACCCAATAGCGTGGGTGATCGTAGTGGTGTTAAGGTTGCCGGGAAAGCAACCCCAGCAGGTAGATCTGAACATCTTCCTGGTGAGGTTTTGATACCATCTACTAACGAGATAGCCATTCCTTTGGGTATCTCTAAAGCGGATCCGTCTTTTGTTGAAAGAGCGCTACTTGCAGATGGTGAATTGCCTGAACGTGAAGAGTTTAAAATAGCTGATTGGGTGAATCTTGGTGTCGTTAAATTTGAGCCCAGTGTAGTAATGACGGACCTAGAGGCTTACAGTGAAGGTGGTCCCTGCCCGTGGGATTCTACGAAGTCTCTCTGGATGGTCATTTTTTGCCCAGTGGATGGCCGTATGATTTCGCCTGCTGCTAAAGTAGTCTTTGATCCCGAACTCGTAGTGAGTGCTCAACTACTCGGTGGTCGCGAAACTCGAAAAACAGGACCCTTAAAATCAAAAGAATTCAATTCGTCCCAGATCTTTTTGTATGAATTGGACACCAAAAAGGAAGGGCATCAGTTAGGAGGGGTTTTAATCACAACTCAACGAGGCGAAAGTGGATATGTTCCAATTCACAGCCCGCGACACGCGCAGCAAAGTAATACTGTAGGTTTTAGAACTGCAGTTGTTCTTGGCGGTTTTGCGAGGTGGGCAGCTTCCGATTCAAGGGAAGAGAGGACCCTAGTGTTGCTTGCCCGCGAAGCCAGAGACCTGATGTCGCGTGAAGAGGTGACGGATGTGTCTTGTCGCTACGCTCTTGATGTCATTCTCCAATCGGAGGAAACACTGAATCGTTGAAGCGACATTACATTACATCATCCCAAGTTTCATCTTACCTTCTTCCGAAATCATGTCCTGATTCCAAGGAGGATCCCAGACGAGCTCGACGCGTGCGTCGTTTATTTCGCTGAGCGACATGATCCGGGCTTGGGCATCGGCAGCGATGACTGGGCCCATTCCACAACCGGGAGCGGTCAGAGTCATTTTGACATCCACGTCAGTTCCGGAATCTACTTCAGAGAGACTACAATCGTAAACCAAACCAAGATTCACGATGTCGACAGGTATTTCCGGATCAAACACCTGCTTCATCTGGTGCCAAACCTGCTCTTCAAGGGTTGCGTCGGCTAGGCGATCGGCTTCCGCTTGCTTTTCCTGTTTTTGATCAGGATCTACTCCTAGAGCGTCGGCATCACTCGAAGAAATTCGAGCCAAGCCTGCCGAGGTTGCTACGGTGTAAGTGCCGCCCAAAGTCTGGGTGATGACCACTGGAGTTCCGGTTGGGAGAGTGATGGTGTCTCCGGACGGGATCTGAATCGCGTCCACTTCGCGGGTAAGGCTGACTTCTTCATGCATAATAGTATGTGGAGGAGAATCGTTGAACACGCCGGCGGTGCAATCGTTTATTTCACCTTTTGCGGTTTGATCTTCTTGAGGGCCTTTGTTGAAGGGACCGACTTACCAATCTTTCCGACAGGATGGGTATAGAGGTATTTCCAGACCGGATCATGCCTGAGTTTTCCGTCCTCACCTCTAAACGATCGGCTCCCCGGGGTCACCGAACTGTGGGCGCGATTAGCATCGCTTTTCACATCGAAGTTGGTGATGAGGCGGCGAGTGTTTGCATACGGCGGCCTGTTTTCGTCGACATCGATGATTGGCCCAAACTTATGGAGTCCAAGCATTTCCCAGGAGCGTTGGTAGTGGAATTCTTCCCAACCCATATCTTTAGTATGACTGAATCCAAAAAAACGGTTTTCTGGAGTTTTTGAAGGGAGTGCTTGCCATGTTTGATATTGATCTCGAGGGCCACAAAGTGCGACGACCCGGGCAACTTTTGTGTGTTTGGCAAGACGGGATGCGGTCGTTGATCCGTGGGATGCCCCGGTTAAAATGACTCTCTCCCAGATAATATCGTCTTTATTTGGTGTTAGAAACTGCCCCCACTTTCCTTCGGGGTTCACTTCATTGAGGTATTTCACAAAACTCAACGCACGCCCCTTGATGCTGTCTCTGACCATTATATCGGCTTCTCCACTATGATCTTCGCCGGTTGCAGCTTCAAGCCTCATGTTGCCTCGGCAATTTTCTGATACTGGTCGTTGTTGACAACATTTTGAAAACCATTGCCGAGCGTAGTGAACCTGAATTGCGTGGATACCATAAGAGTTCAGGCGGTCAAAAAGGGGTTGGTTCGGAGCCATGAGCCAGATTGCAAGCCGTCCCCTTGGGGTGACACGAGTATCAACGCTAGCATTTTGAAGATCTTGTGTTTTTCCCGAGGTGCTTTTAAGAACGAAACCAATTTCAGGGTAGGACTTTACCCTGGGTTCAATCTTGCTGGCGCGCGCTTGAATTTTGTAGCGGTCTCCTTCAGCAAAGCCAAAAAGCGAAAGCAGGAGAAAGAAAAAAAACGCGTATGAGCATAAGATAAAAAGCCACAGGCGATTTGGTTTTAGCAAATATGATGACAAAGAGGCTGAACCAAAAAAATGGGCAAGATGCTGCTAATTCTACCGGGGAGAAGTCTCGGCTTTAGTCTTGCCCTTCTTCTTTTTGACATCCTTGAGACCTAACTGGTAAATTGTGACTTGATTGTAAGTTTCGCCGGGGCGGAGGACAGGAGAAGGGAATTCCTTTTGATTCGGCGAATCAGGAAAGGTTTGTGACTCGAGGCAAAATGCCGACCGATACGCATAGTTTTTCCCACCTTTCCCTTTCAAGTCATCTAGAAAATTCCCGGTGTAAAATTGAATACCCGGCTCGGTGGTCCTAACGGTAAGAACCCTGCCGCTGGTTGGTTCCGTGACAATGGCGGCAGTTATTAATTTCCCATCGTCTTTTTTCTTAAGGACAAAATTGTGGTCATAGCCTTTTCCGTTTTTGAGCTGCTCATTTTCCTCATCGATTCGTTTGCCGATCCTTACGGGTTTTCTGAAGTCAAATGGAGTTCCATCAACAGGAGCGATGCCGGTTGGAATGGAAGTCGCATCGATAGGGGTGTAGTGCTCAGCGTTGATTTTGATTCGATGCTGGAGATTGCTTTCGCTGCCTTCTCCAGCGAGGTTAAAGTAACTGTGATTCGTTAGGTTGAGAATAGTTGGCTTGTCGGTAGTGGACTTATAACGAATGCGGAGAGCATTGTCTTGAGTCCAAGTGTAAGTGACTGAATTACTCAAGTTGCCTGGATATCCTTCTTCGCCGTCGGGGCTAGTGTATGTCAGAACTAAACTCGGGCTATCGCCCACACTTCCAACCCTAGCCTTCCAGACCTTCTTATCAAAACCTTTGAGTCCCCCATGAAGGTGGTTTGGGTCATTATTGGCAGCCACCGAGTAATCTTTACCATCAAGAGAAAATTTACCGTTTGCGATTCTGTTGGCATATCGCCCGGTGATGCAACCGAAGTAGGGGCTCTTTTCGACATATTCCGCGACTGAATCAAAACCGAGAACGATGTCATCCATCTTGCCATCTTTGTCGGGAACAACAATAGATGTTACCGTGCCACCATAGTTAGTGATGGAAACTTTCGCTCCTGATTCATTGGAGAGAGTATACAGCTCAACTGGTTTTCCGTCGATCTCACCAAATGGTTTTGAGGTGACGGAGAATTTGGCTGCTGAGGCAGCAAGAGGTAGGAATGCGCAGAGAGTGAGGGTCTTTTTATTCATAAGGGGTATCGGTTGAGTAAATTGGAAATACGAAATTTTCCGCAATAGAATGGGCGCTTAAATAGCCTTTGAGAAGCATACTTTTACCGTTTTCTTAACACATTCAGAGAATGGGGATTTTTTCAACCATGGCAACCCTCCAATGGACCAGTGTTTATTGCAAAGTAGATTTCGACCTTTGGGCCATAAGCTGATAAGGGAATCCATGATCGAAGGGCTGGACTGGATTGTAATCGTAATATCACTGGCGATTAGCTTGGGAATTGGTTGGTGGGCCGCCAGAAAAAATAGTGGCGATACTGAGAGTTTCTTTCTAGCTGGACGTTCCATGCCGTGGTGGTTGCTCGGAGTTTCTATGGTTGCCACGACCTTCGCGGCCGATACTCCAACCCTCATAACTGACTGGGTGAGAACCGAGGGAGTTTCAAAGAACTGGCTGTGGTGGTCGCTTGTCTTTTCGGGAATGCTCACCACTTATGTTTTTGCTCGCCGTTGGCGGCGATCCGGCGTGATGACGGATGTTGAGTTTTATGAGCTAAGGTATAGTGGTTTGGGAGGGCAGATTTTACGAGCTTATCGCGCCTTGTATTTAGGCCTGTTTTTTAATGTTTTCATAATCGCAGTGGTCTCCTTGGCAGCGATCAAGATCCTTGGTGTTTTGATGGGCTTGGATGCCTGGCAGACCATCCTGCTAGGTGCTGGAGTGACCATGCTTTACAGCGTCGTGGGTGGATTGCGTTCTGTTTTGCTGGTAGATTTTTTTCAATTCGCTTTAGCGATGGTGGGGTCAGTAGCTGCGACGATTTACATTTTAAACATGGATTCGATCGGTGGCCTTGATGGTCTTTTAGCTCATGAAGCAGTGCAGGCCAAAATGAGTATCGTTCCAACCAAAGACTCAAACTGGGTTGAGTTTTTCATCATACCGATTGCCCTAATGTGGTGGACTAGTTATTATCCGGGGGGCGAACCGGGGGGCGGGGGTTATATTGCTCAACGGACCTTAGCGGCGAAGGATGAAAAGCATGCCACGAAAGCCAATCTCTTTTTCAATGTAGCTCACTATGCCCTGAGACCATGGCCATGGATTTTAGTTGCTCTTGCTTCTCTAGTGATTTTCCCAGACTTGGAATCGATCAAGCAAGCCTTTCCAAATTTAGACGATGGGAAGCTGGGCCACGATGTTGCTTATCCGGCGATGATCGCTCAGCTTCCAGCAGGATTAAAGGGGGTTGTATTAGCTTCGTTAATCGCGGCTTACATTTCTACTCTTTCGACCCAAGTGAATTTGGCAGCGTCCTATCTTACCAATGATTTCTGGAAGAGGTTCTGTAATAAAAATTCCGGTGAAGGTGAGCAGATCTTGGTTGGTCGGTTGAGCAGCGTTTTGGTGCTCACATTAGGATCTCTTGTAGCGCTTGCCTTTACGAATGCGGCGCAGATGTTTGAAGTTCTACTGATGGTTGGCGCAGGGACAGGGTTGGTGTATCTGCTCCGCTGGCTGTGGTGGCGGATCAATGCGTGGAGCGAAATCGCGGCTTCTTTGACAGCAATTATTTCAAGCTATCTCTTCACGAGCAAATCGACCTTGCCCTTCGCTGACCCTTTTGACTGGGCGGTTGCGATGGGTCCGTGGAATTATGTCGGGCCAGTTATCCTGACGACTTTTGTTTGGCTAGTGGTTACCTTTCTAACAAAGCCTGAAGAATCGGAAACCTTAACTCGGTTTGCAAATCAAACGTCTCCTCCAGGCAGCGGGTGGGATCGTTTTAGAACGAAAGAACGGGATGCGAATGAACCATCGATGGGAAGTGATCTCTTAAAAGTTTTCTTTGGAAGTGCAGGGATTCTTGCTGTTCTTATTGGAACAGGACTAACTATCTATGGGGATTATTTGCCGGGAATTCCGCTTCTTGTTGCGGGGATTTTTATTTTGATCCCCCTGTTTCGTTCTCCAGTTAATATAGACTAGGGCTTGCGAATTTTCAATTCAGAGAATGTTGTCGGTATATCCGTGACTCGAAGACCGACTGTTCCAACTTTGTAAGTTTGATCGTGATGAGTGAATAGCTCTTCTTCGTTCAAAAAAACGGTGAATTTTGATCCGATTACGGTGATCGTAAGGTGTTGCTTTTCTGACACATTGATGGGGGTTGTTACCCGTTTCAATTCCCTCCATGCCTTCCCGTCCATCTTGCCGAGCAAGACACCATTTTGGCTCGGTTTAATTCCAAGGAAATATCCTCGGGCGGCGTCGAACCCCACGGAGGGTGCCGTGATGCGAAATAGAATCCCAGAACCACGGCCCTCGCGAACTCCATGGAAATCGAGAGTGACAGATGCCGTAAAGTCGTCGGGTGTCTTGCGGTCGAGGATGATTTTTTCGCCAGAGCGAAACGTGTTTACGGGGTTCTTTGGAGGTGTCCCAAGTTTGAGCCCGTTCGAACTTGAATTGTAAAACTGGGCATGCCCATAGTAGGAATGATCGAAGGTGAGATCTGAAGAATAGGGCAAACGTAAAATATTTGTTCGTTCTCCGCCCGGTCTGGGGAATGGTTCGTTTCGGGCCAGAGGCTTTCCGAAGAGTGGGCGCCCGTCGCGGGACCATTTGAAGGGTTGAATATGAAGGCTCCGTTGCCAGCCGGGGGCTTGGGTCTCCTTGGCATGGAAGACATGCCACCATTCGGATCCATTCGATGATCTCACGAAGCAAGAATGCCCAACCCCGAAGGTCTCCTTGTTGGATTGGAATACCGAACCCTTGTTTTTTTTCCAAGCAGAAGGGTCAAGCGGATCGTCTCCAGTGAGTTCAAGGAGTCCGAGCTTGTAAGTTGGTAACCAAGAGGCACCGCAAGAGTAAGTGACGAAGGTTCGCTTGCCATTTTTAATAACCTGAGGCCCTTCGTTGAGGCCACGTCCCCGGGGTTTCGGCTCCGTAAGCTCCCAATTATAGTCTGAGTTGTTACAAATTCGGACACGCTTGGTCGATAGTTTGAGTGGACTCTCCATTTCTGCGATGTAGAGAAACTGGCGGTCAGTGTTAGGGCGGTCCCAACCGGACCATATTGCGTAAAGTTTATCCCCTAGCTTAAGAGGAGTCATATCAATTGCCCAAAGGTTTTCATTAGCGGACTCACCGGTCTGGAAGGGACCGTGTAGTTGATATGCCCCCAATGGGTCATCTGTCTTGGACTGAAGAACGAATGCTCGGTGATTCTCGTTTTGCCCGTCGGAAGCGGCGAAATAAATATGCCATTTTCCATTGAGGAGATGGAGTTCTGGTGCCCAAACTTGTTTTGAATACGGGCCAGACTCTGGCGATTTCCAGACAAGATGTCGTTGGCCGAGAGAGCTGATGTTCTTAGAAGAATAAATAGTAATTGCCCGATCGCCTTCTGAGAAACACCACAAATAGCGTTGATTTTTTTCATCACGCACAATCCACGGATCTTGACCCACTCCAATCGGATTCACAAAGTGAGTTTCTGGAAGAGAACCAGTCCGACTGAAGGTTGGGTCAGCCCCGTCAACAGGCATCTTAGAATTCCACTTCACGAGAGCTTTGTGGAGTTTCTTGACAATTTCGGGGTTCATTTTGGCGAGGTTTTTTGTCTCGCCGGGGTCTTTGGGGAGATCGTAAAGCTGCGGATCTGAACCATCGATATTGACAAGATATTTCCAGTCGCCATCTCGCACTGCGAGATCTGGATTGTCTTCATCAAATCCATGACCGAAACCAGGGCGGTCAGGAGGGCGACGCCAAAAAATTGGAGCCTTACGGGAGTCAGATGATTTCCCGATGAGGGTTTGGGCAAGATCTTCGCCATCAAGTTTTCGGGAGGGCTTGGTCCCGGTGAGTGAGTAGAGTGATCGGTTGAGATCGATTGCCGAAAAGACCGAGGACTGATTGGTTGTCCCTTTTTTGTCATCGGGGATGAGTCCGGGGGCCCACACAATGAGAGGTGATCGGATTCCTCCCTCATACATCCAAGTTTTGGCCCCGCGGAACGGTCTTGATGTCCCAGCTCCTGGTTCGTGACCGTTATCTGAGCATACCGTAATAATAGTGTTGTTCCGTAATGTAGGATCGTTGCGAACACGGTTAAAGAGACGCGCGAGCTGTTCGTCCATAGAATCGAGAACTCCATTGTAGAGTGCCCGTCTGTCACCACCCCATTTATCGAGAGGAGGCCACCACGGGCCGTGAACATCATCTGGCCAAAGGTTGATGAAGAAAGGATTCTGGTTTGCTTTTGATGAGTCAATAAATTTGAGGGCTTCGTCAATAAAGCCCGTGGTGATCTTCGATCGCTGCATCCATTTAAAACCTTTTCCGAGGCGTTCAGCGTCGGCCCAAATCCGTCCTTTAATGGGCTCCTCACCATTGGGGTTTGGTTTAAGGGTAAGAGGGAGCAGTTTCGGGCCCATGCCTTCGAAATTTGTTAAGCTTTGATCAAATCCGTAATTTGAAATCGTGGGAGCTTCTACGACATCTCGCTGTCCTCCCATATGCCATTTTCCGAAATGCCCGGTGCTATAACCCGCGCCCTTAAGTTGTCGGGCGAGGGTGGGTGCATCAGGATCGAGCCATTGCGCCATTCCTCTTCGTTTATTATCTCGACGATTGTTGAGGTAAGAAGTGATCCGCCATCGGTGTGGGTATTGCCCAGTGGTAAGAGCAACGCGCGATGGCGAACAGATCGGCGAATTGACGTAGAAGTTTGTGAACCTAATACCTTCTGCCGCAAGTCTGTCGATGTGTTGAGTTTCGACCTGACCTCCAAAGCATGAGAAATCCGAGTATCCCATGTCATCGATAAAAATGACAATGACGTTAGGCCGAGTTGCAGAAGGTGTTTTGCAAAAGGAAACTAAAGCGGAGAGAAAAAGAATAAGAAGTGATTTCATATTATTTACCCCTAAATATCATCGACCGGGGAAGAGGAGGATTCATGGCTAGTCTTTGCCAAGATTAGCCTGCATATCCTCAAGCGAGACGCCTTTGGTCTCAGGGACCATCAGGCGTATCCAAACAAGTTGAAGGATCATCATGAAGGCAAAGAAGCCAAAGATCTGGGTCGCCGAAAAGGCTTCCATAGCAAGGGGAAAGATCAGGGTCAAAATAGCAGCGAAGACCCAATGAGTGGAACAGCCAAGTGATTGTCCGAAGCCCCGCGCAACTGACGGGAAGATCTCCGAGATGAAGACCCAGATGACGGCGCCTTGACCAATCGCATGTGCCGCGATGAATGCCAGAATGCAGATCAGAACTAGGTTACTACCAAACCCAGTTTCTTCTTTTGCAGACTTAAGGGAGTTGCTAGCAACTTCTTCGACCAAGGATTCGGATAAGTTTTCAGAGCTAACTTGAGATCTGTATTTTTCAGGGAGTTGGGAAATGTCGGCGGCGATGATTGGTGCTGAATTTTTGAGGGTAATCGCATCGGCAGCATCACTGAAGGGGGCGCGATAGTTATGAAAGGCCCAAGCACATACGCCGAGTGAAATAATATAACCTAAAGAACCGATGTAGAGCAGTGAGCGTCGACCGATTTTATCGATGAGAGCCAGACCAACTAGAGTGAAAATAAGATTCACCGAAGTGATGAGGCTGGCATTAAAAAGGGATTCCCCTGGATCGAAGCCAGTCATTCCAAGAATGCGCGGAGCATACCCAAGGATCGCATTGATTCCAGAAAGCTGATTAAAGAAAGCGATGAGGAAAGCGAGAACCAGTGCGAGCTTTAGGGGCTTCCAGAGAACGCTGGATTTTCCTGCTTCAAGATCTCCGGCTTGTTCAATTTCAGCTACTAGCTCTTCAAGTTTCACCTCTGAAAAGCTAGGGTTTATTTGACCTAGGATCTTCTTCCCTTCCTCACGCTGATGATTATTAATGAGCCAGCGGGGACTCTCTGGAAGAGTGAAGCACATGAAACAATAAACCAAAGCTGGGATAGCTTCGATTCCAAGCATCCAGCGCCAAGCTGTTTCGCTATCAGAACCCATCATTTGAAGGATCATGGCATTGGAAAGGGTTGCAATGAGGAGCCCGAAAACAATGTTAAATTGGAACATGCCGGTGAGTCGCCCACGACGTTCCGTTGGCGATATTTCGGAGATGAAAAGGGGTGCGGCGACTGTCGAAACCCCAATTCCGATCCCCCCTATGAAACGTGAGATCGCAAAGAGGCTAACATTGGGAGCTAAAGCCGAACCAATCGCAGAGATAAAGTAGAGAATACCGATCCAGAGGAGGACTCTTTTGCGGCCAAACTTGTCGGTTGGTCCACCTCCAAAAATTGAGCCGAGAACCGTCCCCCAAAGTGCAGCGCTCATGGCGAAACCATGCTCTAGCCCACTGAGTCCCCAGAGAGATTGGATTTTTTGTTCGGCTCCCGAGATAACGATAAGATCAAAGCCAAAAATAAATCCGGCTAGGGCGCAGGTGATTGCCCAATAGAGGAGCTTTGAAGAAGAATTTTGCATGACTTGTCTTATTTTGAGTAATCGAAGCTCTCCTATTCGAGGCATGAATTAAAGAATCCTTTTATCAAAGCGCTAATTTTAGGGTTGCGATTCAGTCAGACGTATACAAGAAATCCAAAAAAATGACTGCGTCAGTTTTTTTCGGATTTCAACCCGACTGTATTCACTGCAATTACACGATATTTATGATTTACACCTAAGACGGGATTGAGATCTGAAAACGTCATTTGGGTTAGCGGTTGTATCGGAGTGTCACTGTATAGGAGTCCTTGAAAAAGGGGCCTCCCGAAATGTTTGAACGGCTTTTCAGGAATGGTGGCGATTGGTTTACCGTCCCGCAAAATGATGAAGTGGGCGAGGCCGCTTTCGAGATCAGCAGTAGCCTTCCAAATTAAAGTTGACCCATCGACTTTTAAGTCTGTGGGCTGAGGTGGGGGAGAGTTATCGGGGATCTCTGTATTTTTGATATATGCCAGCCACTTTTTTTTAATATCTGGACTTGGGAGCCAGATCTTGCGGTCGCCGACCTGATATCGAAGACACGCCGAATTCTTAGAGTTGATCTCGACCAATTGTGGGGCCGATGTTTTTGGGAGGCGGAGTTTAAGGCAAGTATCGAACCACGGGATAGCAAGATACCGTTGGTTTCCGCATTCGTGCGAAGTGAGCGGATCAACGGCATAAGCAATTTGGCCATCTTCTTTACTAAGGGTGTCGAAAAAGACCTCGTTGGCTGGCCAAACTTTGGAAAACCGACCAGTTTTGATGGTGACCCCTTCCTTTGTTCCAAGGTTGCACATGATTGGAACAGTGAGAGCTTTTTGGGGGAGCTTGTGAGCTTTGATAGAGGGCCGATCGGGCCTATGGTTTAGATAAGGCACGCCAGAGCGAAGCCAGACTGCCGCGACCTTCTCTGGGTGTAGCATTAGCATGCCTCCTGCCCAATGTCCGCCGCCACTGTGTCCCCAAAGAGCCCACGGAATTTCTGATAGCTCACGGTGATCAGATTTTTTTCCTAGGTCGATTAGAGCTTGCTGAAATCTTTCCCCGGAACCATTTCGTGGATCGCACCAAAGCTGGCAATCTGCGTCCTTTGGCTGTTCGTAAGAAGGAGCCATGAGGGCACAATCGTGCTTTCTAGCAAGAGCTTGCCAGTGAAGGTCATAGGCCCCTGTTAGCCCTGATTTACACGAACCAATCCCACACCCGTGTTGATGGACAACGATACCGCGCAGCGTTTTAACATGCGGAGGGATCCATATCGTGTATTTGACCGCAAAACTAAGTTCCTGAGCGGTCGTTCCAGCCTCATATCGGATCCTGAAATAAGGAGGTTCAGCAGGTGGGTAAACCCCATAAAGCTCTTTCGTTTCTTGAGCGCCGATCCGTAATATTATGAACGGTATCGCGATGAGGAGTAAGCGGAATGTCATCGCGGATTACCCTACAGAATCAGACTTCTCAAACAAGCACTCCGGAAATCGCTGAAAAGATATAGTTTCGGAATCTATCGAAACGCTCTTCAAAAACTGAAAAAAACCGAACGAGATGATGGAGAAACGCCATCATCCCTTAGTCAATGCACGCCAGGACCCAAGGTTGATCCTAGCTCGTCTGATTAATTTTGATCTCGATAAAAGGGAGCCGTCCATCCATTTTTGGGAGTCCCTTGAGGCCGCACTCCGTAAGCGGAAGGCGGGATCTTTGTATCGGCTGAAGTGCGGAGAGGTAAATTATCGGGAAGATGCTTCATGCGGATATCCTTGAATTGTATTTGCATCGCAGGCCCAACATGAACCTGAAAGCCAAGGATACCATCAAGGGCGCGACCATTTTCGTCGAGGTCAATGAAATCCGCAGTTTTGTGACCATTGATCCAGTGTTGGTGATGATTCCCTCGGATGCTAATGCTGTATTGATGCCAAACATTTGGGGGGAATTTCTTCACGAGCATTTCACCGATAACCCAAGGTTGACCCTTTTGATCAACGATCACTTTTTGGCCGGTGTAGGAGAGAATTCGCCGGCCTCTCTCTTCGTAGGCCATGCCATTCATATTCTCACGGGCCATAATATCGCATTGATAACCGCCAGCGACATCTAGGCCAATCTCTGGGAGCATCTTGCTACGATACTGGATTCCGCTATTCGCCCGATCGCTAAACTTCACCTTAACCTGTAATTCAAAATTGCGAATTGTTGAGGCTTTCCAAGTGATGAACCGGTTCTTTTTCAAAGATCCATCGGTGATCCCCGTGAGGGCGCCTTGTTTGACTGACCAATATTTTTCATCCCCGGCCCAGCCGTTTAAGTTTTTCCCGTTAAAAGGAAAAACAAAGCCCTCATTATCAGTCTTAAATGTCACTGCAGCAGATGCTTCCGGATTAGGGCTGGTTGAGGTGGTGAATTTTTGTTTAGGCGGGTCGAGGGGGCCACCCAATTCCTTGACCCTTTGATTGGTCCGTTTCCGAAGCTGCTCAAGGATTTTAGAATATTTGGGATCATTTGCGTGATTGATCAATTCATCGGGGTCTTTTTTAAGATCATGCAGAAATTCGGTATCATGATCAATATAGCGAATATATTTGTGGGTCGAAGTCCGAATTCCCTCGTAAGCAGGGATTCGGTGACGAACTGCAAAGTGCTCATGAAAGGTATCAGAGCGCCAGTTTTTGGGCACATCACCATCGACGATTGGCTTGAGACTCCGGCCGTCAAAACGCTCTGGTAAAACCAGCCCAGCCCAGTCTACAAAGGTAGCTGGGAGGTCAATATTGAGAGCGGGAAGGCTAGAAACTTTTCCCTGCTTGTCTTTAGGAACCCGTGGATCAGCGATAATCATAGGCACCTGGATAGATTCCTCAAAGTGGGACCATTTTCCGGCGAGCCCTCGATTTGCCATGTGATATCCGTTATCTGCCGAATAAACGACAATGGTATTGTCTGCGAGGCCGGCATCCTTGAGCGCTGTAAGGAAACGACCAATCGCATTATCGATCCCAGTGACCATACGGTAGTAGGCTCGCATATTGGTTTGGTATTTCTCAGGGGTGTTCCAGCGCCAAAAGAACCGCTCACGAGTGATGCTGGTTTGAAGAAAATCTGGAAGATTATCGAAAATGGCTGGGTCACTCAGCCTGGGAGGCCCAATGTAGGTTTCTTTGTAAAGTTCATTTGCGGATTGAGGCCAAGTGAAATGCCCGATGCCGGGACGACGATCGCTATCTTCAGCATGACATGCATTGAACCACATGTTGAGGGCAAAGGGTTTGTCTTTTGGTTGTCGTTTCAGGAAGTCGATTCCCTTGTCCACGATGAGATCGGTTTCGTGGCGAAGAGTTCCATCGGAAAGCTTTTTGAAGAATGGATTTCGCCCGATGACTTCAATTTCATCAAAGTGTGCCTTTCGATCAAACTTACGCGACGACATGACATGCCATTTCCCAAAATAACCAGTACGGTAGTTGTTTTCTCGGAGGAGGTCAGAATAGAGAACTTCAAGAGCTTTAGCTCCGACACGATCGCCGTTTCCAGTGGTCCGATAACTGCGGGCAGTCATTCCGGTAAGAATTGAGGTCCGGCTGGCCCAGCAAATTGGATGGCTCACAAAGGCCTGTTGGAAGCGAGTGCCTCGGGCCGCGAGCGCATCAATGTTGGGCGTTTTGACGGCGGGGTTTCCATAGCAACCTAAGGTCGAGATCGTCTGATCATCAGTGAAGAAAAAGACGATATTCGGTTTTTTAGCAGCAGTGAGAGCGGGAGGAGCAATTACTAAGAGCGTGCAGAAGATTTGGGCAAACCGATTCATGTCGGTGGTAGAGATAACTTAATGCTACTAATTTACGAAGCTGATTACGAAAAAGTGGTAAACCCAATCAGATTGGCTCCAACAGCAGGCATTTTGGAAAGAGCGAAATCAGAGTGATTTCGGTGATGCTGGCCAATGGTTTTCTATCAACTCGCTAGAGATTTCCTTTTTTAAGCTCTTTGACAGCGTAATCCGCAGCACGTGCGGTAAGAGCCATGTAGGTGAGCGAGGGGTTTTGGCAACCCGCGGAAACCATAGCAGAGCCATCCGTGCAAAAGACGTTCTTAGCTCCCCAAACCTGATTGTGTTGGTTGAGGACGGATTCCTTTTCGGAGCTCCCCATACGAGCTGTTCCCATCTCGTGAATACCGAGACCAATATTTGGTTTGCGATTGAAGGTCCGAACTTTTTTTGCGCCCACAGCTTCAAGCATTTCACCGGCGTCAGTCATCATGTCTTCACGCATATTCATCTCATTCTGCTGAAATTCGGCATCAGCGACGACAAGCGGAAGTCCCCATTTATCTGTTTTCTCCTCACTGAGTGAAATGCGATTATTTTCGTAAGGAAGGCACTCTCCAAAGCCGCCAACAAAAAGTCCCCAGGGGCCGAAGGAAGTAAGTTCCTTCTTAAAATCTGCTCCGAAGCCATCGATCCAGCGACTCCACTTGGCTCGCATTCCGCCACCTTGATAACCGAAACCACGAAGGTAATCCCCCTTAGCTTTCTCGTTAAAGTTACGGAAGCGAGGGATGTAAAACCCGTTAGGACGACGACCGTAGTGGATCTTGTCCTGATGAGTTTCAAGGCTTGCGCTAGCCCCGGCCCCAAGGTGGTGATCCATGAGATATCGGCCGAGCGAGCCACTCTCGTCCATTCCATTTGGGAACCGCTTCGATTTTGAATTCATCAAGATGGCAGTTGAGGCCACCGTAGAAGCATTTAGGAAAATGACCTTGGCATAGTATTCGATTGTTTCGAAGGTAATCTCGTCAATGAGCCTAACCCCAATCGCTTTCTCGGCCTTGTCATCGTAGATCACAGAGTGAACGATCGAATGGGGGCGGAGCGTCATCTTATTGGTATTAGCGGCAGCTTTCAAGGTCGCGGCCTGACTACTGAAGTAAGCTCCAAACGGACAACCGCGGCGGCAAAGGTTTCTATACTGACAGCTTGCCCGGCCTAGGGCGATTTGCTCTTTAGTCGGCGCGGTTAAGTGAGCAACTCGTCCAGGAATGAGGGTGCGACCTTTCCATTTTGCTTCGATAGCGGCCTTAAGGTCTAGCTCTGGAGGAGTAAGGTCCATCGCTGGCTGAAATTCACCGTCGGGGAGTTGAGCGAGACCTTCCTTAGAGCCACTAATCCCCGCAAATTTTTCAACGTAAGAATACCAAGGCGCGAGTTCCTCGTAGGAAATAGGCCAGGGGATAGAGATGCCCTCCTTTGCATTGGCCTCCATATCAAGGGGGCTAAGGCGGTAAGATTGTTTACCCCACATGAGCGAGCGCCCTCCCGTGTGGTATCCTCGCATCCAGTCAAACCGTTTATTTTCCTCGTAGGGATGGTCCTCATCGTCTACGAAAAGATACGAAGCTTCAGGACGTACAGTATAGCCCGTTCGTGCCTGCTTACTTTGTTGCTTGAGCATGTCGCGCGACGGTTTGTTCATCCAATTCAATTGCCATGGCATTGAGTTGGCAGTCTTATAATCGGCGATGTGCTGAATGTCGTGACCGCGTTCAAGGACAAGGGTATTTAACCCTTTTTCGGTGAGCTCTTTGGCAGCCCAACCACCAGACATTCCGGAACCGACAACAATGGCATCGAAAGTGTGTGATGCTTTCCCTTTAGTGTTTAAATTCATACACTTTTCTTTCGCTTAAGATCACATCGCCCAAGCCTTTTGATCGGGTTTCAAGGGCATTGAAGCGACCCACTTACCAGGAACAAAAACAAGCTCGAGAGCCTCGGTGGCTCCGACTTCCGAGCTGCAGTAGCAGAATTTAGTAAGGTCCTTGAATTGCTCGAGAAATGTTCGGCGTGGTTGCATGCCCTCCTTTTGGGCTTTCCGTTTATCGGCAATTGTTTCCTTATTCATCTTAGTCAGGAATCTAACCTGCTCTTCTCCATTGAGTTGCCCAATATCTTTGCCGTGCTCTTCTTGGCAACGATTCATCAGATCCGAAAGCCCCTTAATAATCACATCTTGATCCGCTTCTTCGAGGCAGTCTTTAACGATGATCTCGATCCATCCTGGGACTCCGGCATCGATCGCACCAGGAGTGTCAGTTCGCGGGATAATGGCTTCGGCAATGAGTGCAACCTGAGCTCGTTGCCCAGGCCGGAAGAACGTCAGCTCAGCGGGATCAAAGGGTTCACCCATTTTTGCGAAGGCGCTGTCTGGAAGAGAGATGGTTCCCCCCATCGAGGCGGCCATCATTTTCATTAATTCTCTGCGTTCCATGGTGTCTTATTCGTTAAGTGTGAATGGACGCTGAAAATGATCGAGCAAAAATCCCATGTTAGGATTTTTGATTAATTCGCTTCTCCTTAAAAGGGGTTGTCCTTTGAAGACTCCAATAACAGGCGCCCGCCTGTAGGGTTTTTCATAAATTGAGGCACTTCAACGAAGCGGGATCTTCACTTTAAAGTTAGTGGTATTTCCTCCACTAGTAGCTTCGTCCCCAAATCGCACGAGATTTGGTCGGTTTACCAGTCATAAAGCAAGGAGTGTCGGGTTCATCTTGGCAATCAATGGGGAGGCAGCGAATCGTAATCTTGAGCCGTTTAGAAATCTCTTCTTCCTCCTCACGCGTCCCGGCCCATGGCGTGATAAGCCACCCGGGATTTGGATTAGAATCCTCCCAATGTTTTTCAAAATTAGCAAGATCAGTGCACTCGGTGATATTTTCATCCCGGAATCGGCGGGCTCGATCGAGCAGCGATGTGTGGATGTCTTCTATAATTTCGACTACTCCGAGAAGGAATTCTTCTTGGCTGATGAAGCTCTTTTCGTTGGGAGTCTGATCGCGCCGCTGGAAACAGACTTCCCCCCCCTCAAGGTCTCTAGGTCCAATTTCAACTCGTAGCGGGACACCTTTCTTGACCCACTCCCATTTCTTTACACCTCCGCCCAGATCTCGCTTATCAACATGGACTCGAAGAGATTCCTTTCCGTAACATTGATCGCGGAGCTGTGTGGCAAGAGCTTCGCATGCTTCTACAATCGCATCACGTGAATCCTCTTTTGGTGTGACTGGAACAATAACAATTTGCTGAGGTGCGATCCTTGGCGGGAGAACTAGACCATCATCATCAGAGTGAGCCATGATGAGGGTTCCAACAAGACGGGTGGAGACCCCCCAAGAAGTTGTGTGAACATGTTGCTCCTTATTGTCACGATCCACGAAGGTGATGTCTTGGGCCTTTGCGAAATTTTGCCCGAGATAGTGGGAGGTTCCGGCCTGAATCGCTTTTTTATCCTGCACCATAGCTTCAACGGTTAGGGTGGACTCGGCGCCAGGGAAACGTTCAGCCTCAGTTTTTTCCCCCATAATCACTGGGATCGCTAGAAGGTCTTGAAGGGCATCGGCATAGAGTTGATGGATCATCTTGGTTTCTTCTAAAGCCTCGGCCATGGTCTCGTGTGCAGTGTGGCCTTCTTGCCAAAGGAATTCTGCAGTTCGAAGAAAAAGACGTGGGCGCATTTCCCATCGCATTACGTTAGCCCACTGATTGATCAAAAGTGGAAGATCGCGGTAGGAATTGGTCCAACGAGAAAAAGCGGCACCGATAATGGTCTCAGAAGTAGGGCGAATGACGTAAGGCTCGGCAAGTTTCCCGGTCGGAACCATCTTAGTTTTACCGGTTTCAGGGTCTTTTTCGGTCTCAAGTCGATGGTGGGTGACTACGGCACATTCCGTCGCAAAACCCTCAGCATGCTCAGCTTCCTTCTCTAGATAGGAAAGCGGGATCAAAAGGGGAAAATAAGCATTTTGATGTCCGGTCGCTTTGAATCGTCCATCGAGATCACGCTGGATAGCTTCCCAAATCGCAAAGCCCCATGGCTTGATGACCATACATCCACGGGTTTCGGAATTTTCCGCAAGATCGGCAGCGCGGACAACTTGTTGATACCACTCGGGAAAGTTCTCTGTGCGCGTGGGTGTGATTGCATTTTTTGGCTTTGCCATTACGTGCGCAGGATTAGGGAAAGTCCTAGCAAGGCAAAGGAAAAACGAGGTTAGGGTTCGGAGAAGATTAACAGATTGATGCAGTGCCTTGCCAATTTGATCACGATTTTCTAAGGTTGCCTCGTGCAAAGCGACCTTCGCGCCGTTCTCCAATACGTCCCGTTCTTCCGTGGAAAGACCTTCGTGTTAGTGATCGATGCTGCGAGGATGCCGGAACTCGCTCTCGCAGAGTCCCTTCTTGATCTGATTGCACTCCAGCAAATTGGAGTGAAGCTGGTTGTGGTTTCTATAGGAAGCGGCAAAGCTCAGATTAAACACCTCTTGATCGATGGCGATCTTAAGTGGCAGTCGGCTGAGTTCGAAAAAGATCAGGTTATATCAATCTTGAAACGTGGCCAATTAGCTTTGATAGAGAAGCCTGAACTGGAAAACCTCGGAAATGAGTTAGTCGAGTTTGCGAGCTCGCTAGGAGCCTTTAAATTGATCGTGTTTCTTTCGGAGCAGGTTTCAGGCGGGAATGCCATTTCAAGCGAGGATGCCCGCAAATGGCAAGGTGAGGGGCAGGCCATCTTGCATCGCGCTGCTGAAGTTTGTATTCTCGGTGTCCCCCGTGTCCACCTCCTGAACGAGAACAACCAGGGCGTGCTGATGGACGAGCTTTTCTCGAATGAAGGTGTCGGGGTCATGGTTTACGCAGACGACTATCTTTCAATTCGGCCGATTGCTCCCGACGATATTTCAGAGCTACTTGCAATGGTAGGACGTTCAATGAGGGATGCCCATCTTGTTCCACGCTCCTACGAAGAAATTGAAAGTTCGCTTAATGACTTTCTTGTGATGACGGTCGATGGCAATGTGGTGGGGTGTGTGGCTTTGCATTGCTCGCAAGATCCCAAATGCGCTGAGATCGCCTGCCTCTACGTCAAACAAAGTCACGGCGGGCAGGGGTATGGCCAATTACTTGTAAAAGCTGCCGAACAGCGGGCTCTTGAACTGGGAATCCCTTGGGTTTTCGCGCTCAGCACTCGGGCGATCGATTTTTTCCTGGGGCAGTTGGCCAACGACCTTCCCCAACGGATTAATACCCCAAACCAATTGGAATCAAACTGAACTACTTGAGAGCTCGGGTGTCGCCCTTGGCAATCCGCTGCGCGCAGGAGACACCAGTCAAATCATTAGCCCCACCGCAGGTGTTATCGTAAATTCAGCCGGCAATGCGACCTCGACGACTGTTTCCTTTCGTTTTAATGGGGCTAAAACCAGTAGAGCTAATGATACGACGGCAGCCAATCTTTTGAATGGTTATCTTTCTGCCAGCTCAGATTCCCCCGCGATTCTGGAAATAAAGAACATTCCTCCATTCTTTGTCACCTATGATGTTTACGTCTATCTTTCAGCCTACAATTTGGGGCCAGTGAGCACTCTGAGGCGGGACGGACTCTTTCAACAAAGCGCCCTTATAAGACCATTAGGGGTGGGAGGTGAATTAGAATTTAATATGTATCACCCAACTTCCGGACCTGTGGCTCCTCTAGCCAATGTTGTTCGTTACGAAGGTCTAACTGGGCGGACAGTTTCATTTGAGAACTTCCGAACATCGGGCAATCACTCCGGAATCGCAGGGATCCAGATCATTAACACGAGTGGAGATGCTGACTCCGATGGTCTCCCCGATTGGTGGGAGATTCTACACCATTCAGATGTATCATCGAATGACGATCCAGATGGGGATTCATTAGATTGGCTGGGAGAGTTTGAGGCTCGTAGTCATCCGTGGAAAGCTGATACCGATGGCGACGGGCTTGGTGATGCAGAGGAAGCGGAGGCGGGAAGTAATCCTAATTTAAGGGATACTGATAACGATGGGCTTTCTGACTTTGATGAACTCACCCACCCTCTACGCAGTGACCCGACTCTCTCCGATACAGATAACGATGGGATAGATGATGCTCAGGAAAGATTGAATTCTTCTGATCCAAGGAATAATAGCTTCTCTTCGCTGCCTGTTCCCGTCTTCGTCAGCGCAACCGAAATCTTATGGGAACTGACTGACCTCCAGTTTATCAATGACCACGGTAGCGGAGTTCGGAGCGATCGAGGTGGAATAAATAGGGACTTTATTGACTGGAAGGTCGATAATCTCACAGCTGGTGTAACCAGCGCACTTAGATTGAGGCTTTTCCGGCAGGATGAGAAAATTGTTTTTTATGTGAACACGCAAGCCCAAGGAAGCTTCCTTCGAAACGGAAAAAACCTACAATACGCTGATTACCAAAAAGATCTCACCAAGGCCCTTGGTTTTACCGGATTTGGATCCTGTGACACTTCTGATCCACTCACCTTCCGGTTCCAAGCCCTAAGGGATACAAGCGAAATTACAGATTGGAAGGTTAGTTTTTCCATCATTAATCAAAAATTGGGCACTACGGTAGCCTGGCATGAATTTACTGGATGCGAGGCTGTAGCTTCAGTGTATGATCAATCAGCGGTTTGGGGAATCGGTGATAACTCAGGAAGTTCAAAGATAGATCTCAGTCAGGGATTAAAGCTCTACCGTTCATCAACTCCAGTCGAACGCCTCAATGGACTCTCTCACTGCGCGGATGCGGACAATGATGGGATGAATGACTCATTTGAACGCGTGCATGGACTTGCCCCAGACGACCCTTCTGACGCTTCAGCGGACGAAGACTCGGACGGTCTTTCAAACCTACTCGAATCAATTTTGGGAACCAATCCCTCTCAGGAAGATAGTGATGGCGACGGTGTCAGTGACTCCCAGGAAACCGCCCAATTCACGGATCCGAACTCAGCTGATTCAATTCCGCCACTTTACCGTCAGAAGGATATTGGAGTTACGGACTTGAATAAGAATGGTATGTCAGATCTCTGGGAGGCAAGTTTTGGAGCAGGTGATCTAAAGCCGACCGACGACGAAGACGGAGACGGACTCACTAACAAAGATGAAGCTAAACTTGGCACCAACCCTTTTGATTCTAAATCAAACTTTCGGGTCATCGCTGAAAATTCTGAAATAGCTAACTCAATCAATATCCGCTTCCCAAGATTACCCCTAAAATTACAACGAGTATATTCATCCGATGGCCTCCAAAGCTTCGTGCGCTCTCGCCCCGATCTCACCATTGATGGAGATGAGTTCAACGTCACTTTCCCCTCGAGTTTGTCTCGCGAATTTTTTCGTGTTTCTGTCTCGGATCGCGATCTCGATTCGGACGGCTTGAGTGACTGGGAGGAAAATGTTCTTGGGTCTAAATCTTCAGCATCCAACTCCCTAGGACGTGCGGTAGCCTACGATAACAACGGAGATGGCAACCTAGATGGGACAATCTCTGGTGACCATGCAGTTTTTCTAGAAAGATTTGCCAACCGAGCATCTTTTGCAACGGGTCTTGCCGTCACGACCCCAACACGAACTGAGGCTTCTCGTCTTTTACTTCAAGGTTCATTCGGGCCAACTATGCCTGAGATTGAAGAGGTTCGGAGGCAAGGTGTTGAGGGCTGGATTGACGACCAAATCAAGACCCAGCCAAAAACCCACCATGAAAGCTACATTAGAGAGATCGAGAATGACCTGAATGGCGCCCGGGTCGATAAAACATACCGCACTAATAATGATATACGAATTGAGGATGAGAACCTTCAAACAGCTTTTGCTCGTGCTGCAATCTCGGGATCTGATCAGTTACGGCAGAGGGTTGCTTTCGCCTTATCTCAGATTCTTGTGATCTCGCGCCAAGATGGAAGCATCGATCAAAACGTCCGCAGTCTTTCCCGCTATTATGATAGGCTCATTGACTATGCATTCGGCAACTACTACGACCTCTTGATGGGAGTAACCCTTGATGCCAACATGGGGCGTTACCTTTCCCATGTTGGCAATCTGCCACCTGATCCTTCCCTTAATCGTTATCCTGACGAGAATTACGCGAGAGAAGTCATGCAACTCTTCACGATTGGCCTCTGGGAACTTAACCAAGATGGCACATACAAGCTTGATGCTAAAGGCGATCAGATCCCCACTTACGATAACGACGCTGTCACCGAGCTAGCTCGAGTCATGACAGGCCTCTGGTTCGCCAACAATGGCTGGGGTATTCAAATTAAACAGGATAAGGAACACCTTGTACCAATGGAGCTCTTCCCCGCCAAACATGACTTCGGCGAGAAGAGGCTACTTAATGATTTCATCATTCCTGCGAGAACTCCAAATAAAGAAAATGGCATACAGGATATTCGTGATGCTATCAGGAATCTTTTTGAGCATCCAAATTGTGCTCCCTTCATTTCTCGCTCACTGATCCAATTCCTTGTGACTAGTAATCCAACACCAGCCTATGTGGAACGGATCTCTTCAATCTTTGCCGATAATGGAAAAGGCGTGCGGGGTGATCTTGCCTCGGTAGTAAAAGCGATTTTAATGGATGCAGAGGCTCGTGATCCGGCTGTTGCTACTTCACCTGGGTTCGGACTTTTTCGGGAGCCTGTGATCCGCACAATGCACCTAGCAAAGCTTACCAAAATGAACCGATCTGGTAATCTTGTCTGGTGGGATTACGGAAACTTTTTTGAAGACACCCTCCAAATGCCGATGAATTCGCCGACCGTATTTAATTTTTACCGGCCAGATTACTCGCCACCCGGCAGCCTTGGCCAATCAGGCCTCGATGGTCCGGCCTTCGAAATCGCTAACTCCTACACTCTAATATCGACCCCTAATCGGTTTTGGGAGATAGCTGACCGAGGCTTTCGAATCAATGGCCTCTTCCATTTCGCTCCTAGTTACGAAGATTTTATGCCTCACCTTGAAGACTCTGACACTCTTCTAGACTACCTCAATATTGTTGTTTGTGCAGGAGGTATGAAGGCCAAGACTAGGTCTATTATTAAATCCAACCTCGCTAACGCTGCGATCTCTGACCCAGTGGAAAAAGCTCGTCTCGCACTTTACCTCGCCATGATGTCGCCTGAGGGGGCTGTGCAACGCTAGACTTATAGATACCGAAATGTCTTCTCTTGAAAAACTCTCCCGTCGTTCCTTCCTAGGAGAAAGTGCCTGTGCAGCTCTGGGATCAACCTCTATTATGTCCACTCTTCTGAGTCTCAAGATGGCTAATAATGCGGTTGCCGCGGATCTACCAACTGATTCAGAAGATCGCAAAACGCTAGTTTGTCTCTATCTCCACGGTGGGATTGATTCATATAACATTCTCATACCTAACGACACTTCACGATATGCGGAGTATGCAGCAACTCGCACCAACCTCGCTCTCGCTCGTCAGTCCCTATTGCCTTTGAGCCAGGCCGCTAACGGTGACGGGCAAGAATATGCGATTCACCCTGCTATGGGTGGGTTGCAAGAGCTCTTTAATGGAAATGGGGCACCAGAAGGGACACGAAGACTTTCCTTCATCTCTAATATCGGAACCCTCATTGAGCCGATGACGAAGAGCGAATACAAAGACCGCGTCAAGCCCCGGCCCCGTGGTCTCTTTTCCCATAGCGACCAAGCCGAGCAGTGGCAAACTTCATTACCACAAGGGGATGTCAACTTGACTGGATGGGCAGGTCGTGTCGCTGACATCCTACACGATCAATCCAATGGGGGCTCAAAAACCTCAATGAGCATCTCGCTCGCTGGTAATAATATTTTTCAGGTGGGTAGAGATACCCAGCAATTCGTAATGACCAGCCGGGGCGCTTTGACTTTCTCGCAAAAGAGTGGAGCCAATCATCCCACGGCCCTAAAAAATCTCGCGCTTCGGTCGATGATGGAGCAGAGTTACGCTAACCTGATGGAAAAAGCCTTTGCCGAACTCACGGACCAGAGCCTCGGTCAACAAGAGTTTATTCAAGGTGAATTTGACTCACTTCGGGAAGATTTTTCTGGGGTTGTTTTTCCAGATTCCGGGATTGGACGTAACCTTCTAGCCACACTCAAGACCATCGCGCTCCGCGCTAAACTTGGATTGAGACGGCAGACCATTTTCGTTTCCCGAGGAGGTTGGGATCACCACAGCTCGCTCATTCAACCTCAGCAAAACCTTCTCGCCGAGCTTACTCCAGCCCTTACTGCATTTCAAAAAGGACTTGAAAACTGTGGGCTCGCTGATTCTGTGATTACATTTTCGGCGTCTGATTTTGCTCGTACTCTTCGGTCGAATGGCTCGGGGTCGGACCACGCTTGGGGGGGCAACCAATTTGTTATGGGTGGTCCTGTTGCGGGTGGACAAGTCCTTGGGCGATACCCCAGCCTCGCCTTTGATTCGGCTGATGACGTTGGCCGTGGCGGACGAATCCTTCCGACAACTTCGGTCGACGCACTCGTCGCCGAACTCCTCCTCTGGTTCGGGCTAAAGGGACGTACTAACTTTGAACAAATTCTTCCGAATCTTAGTAATTTTTATGACGTTAGGGATGCCGAAGCCCACGATCCCTCGACTTTACCGATTGGCTTCTTGAAACCAGATACCTATTAAATGAAAGCAAGGATCTTCGGAGCTTGCGTGACCCTCCTCATTCTTGGCGTATTGATTAGCCGAAGAGGATCTGAGTCTGAAACGCTGAGTGTTACTCCGGAAAAAAGTGACTATCCCGTCTTCTCAGAAGAGCCCCCTGATTCAGTTCTCTCGGATACCATGCTGGCGGGATATGCCGGGGAAAGCACCTCGGCTGCTGAAGATCTCGAAATGATAGCCCGTTATATCGATAGTGTTTTTCTCTTGGTCAAAGACCGGGATACTGCGGACTATTCCACTAATGAAGATCTTGTCCTTTTTCTTCACGGGAGTAATTCACACCATTTGTCCTTTCTTGCCAAAAATGGGCCAGCTTTAAACGGGAAAGGACAGCTGGTAGATCGCTGGGGTTCGCCGCTAATCCCCCACCCGATTTCCCGAAAACTCTTGGAACTCCGATCAGCTGGCCCAGACAAAATCCCTTATACCGACGACGACCTCTTGTGGCCAGATCGAGAGTAGCCCCCAGCTCCGCATAAAGCTTTCAACACAATATCGATGGGTGAATCGAAATTACATCTCCAGCATCATCCGGGTTGGATTTTCTAGGCAATCCTTTATCCGGATCAAGAAACTCACCGCCTCTTTTCCGTCAACAAGACGATGGTCATAACTCATGGCTAGATACATCATTGGTCGAATCTCTACTTTGCCGTTCACCGCCATCGGGCGTTGCTGGATGGTGTGCATACCAAGAATCCCACTTTGGGGGGGGATTCAAGATCGGAGTGCTTAACAGCGAACCGTAAACACCGCCGTTAGAAATTGTGAAGACGCCTCCGGAGAGATCTGAAAGTTCAATCTTTCCCTCCTTTGATCGGAAAGAGTATTCAATGATATCCTTCTCAATTTCTGCAAAAGATTTTTGGTCGCAGTCCCTAACGACAGGGACGATTAAACCCTTTTCGGTTCCGATCGCGATCCCAATGTCATAAAAATGATTCTCG
The DNA here is from genome assembly GCA_000383735.1 of Verrucomicrobia bacterium SCGC AAA164-M04. Next base: position 9,585 of record KB912071.1, on the reverse strand, counting down.
ATAATTTGGTCGTCTTCGATGCGTGCATTAATGGCAGGAATATCCTTGAGGGCTTGAACAACAGCCTTCGTAAAAAGAGACATGAAACCAAGTTTTACACCATGCTTAGCAACAAATTCCTCTTGAAGCGATTTTCTCAGCTTCATGACTTCAGTCATATCGACCTCATTAAAAGTCGTAAGGATAGCAGCCGTCTGCTGGGCATTAACCAAATGCTGGGCAATCTTACGACGAAGAGGGGTTATTTTTCTCCGAGTCACCCTCGATTCATCGCTGCCTACGTCCGAATTCGGGTTCGATGTAGTAGGCAATGAGTTTTGCGTTACCGGCGATTCAACGCTGGTCAACCCGGGCGATGGAGCCTGAAGCGGCGATGAGATCGGGGCTGTAGAAATCTCAATAGATCCCAATTTTTCGCCAATCGAGACCTCAGTGCCTTCGGCCACTTCGATAGTAATGATTCCAGAAACTTCTGCTTCCAACTCGCTAGAGACTTTGTCTGTATCCAGCGAAACAAGAGACTGCCCTTTGTCTACGTAATCGTTATTGGATACCGCCCAAACTGCCACGGTGGCGGATGTGATAGACTCACCTGCAGAGGGAACGGTAATATTAACTTTTTCGCCCTCAGATCCTAGCGTTTCTGCTGCTGATTTCTCCGGTGGGGATGGGGCTAGTTCTGAGGCAGGAACGACCTCCCTCACAGCAGCTTGGTCGATCAAACCGATTACTGTCCCAATTTCGACTTCTTCACCTTCAGGAATAGTGATCGAGATCTTTCCGGCAACTTCTGCCTCCAGCTCATTCGAAATCTTGTCGGTCTCAACTGTGACAAGAACTTGCCCCTTTTCGACACTTGCCCCATCGGCGATATGCCATCTTGCAACAAGCGCGGAAACGACTGATTCTCCGACAGGTGGGATTTTTATTTGGTGAGACATTGGTCTGTTAAACTGAAAAGGCTTCTTCGCAGAGCATCTTTTGCTCGCGTTTATGGACGGCTTTGGAGCCGGTAGAAGGACTTGAAGCACGATCGCGGCCCGCATAACGAGCTCTTCGGCCAGTTGCCTTCTTGAGTCGGGGCTGGATGTAACTCCAAGCTCCCATATTGAGAGGTTCTTCTTGGCACCAGACAAACTTCTTCGCGGAACTGTATGGACTGATTGCCTGCTTAAGCGCTTCGATATGGAGTGGATATAACTGCTCGATACGAACGATCGCAACATTCTTGATTCCGTTTTCTTCCCGATAGGCAAGGATGTCGTAGTAGACTTTACCAGAGCAGAATACGACACGGGAGACGTTCTCTGGCTTTTCGAACCCATAATTGTCGGGGAGCACCTCCTGAAATGAAGTGTCATCAAGGAAGTCCTCAACCTGCGAGACCGCTCGCGGATTAGTCAATAGACTCTTGGGAGTCATCACAATTAAGGGCTTTCGTGTCGGAGAATGTTTCTGGCGGCGCAGGGCGTGAAAATATTGAGCGGGTGTTGTGAAATTACCCACGATCATGTTTTTCTCGGCACATAGTTGCAGAAATCTCTCAAGTCGGGCGCTGGAATGCTCTGGACCCATACCCTCATACCCATGAGGAAGAAGCATTACGAGCGAACTTGGAGTTTGCCATTTTGATTCTGCAGAAGAAATAAATTGATCGATTAATACCTGGGCACCATTCGCGAAGTCACCAAATTGCGCTTCCCAAATAATTAACATTTTCGGGCAACCTAGAGTGTAACCATAATCGAATCCAAGCACAGCAGCTTCAGAAAGGAGGCTATTATAAACGCAGAACTTCTCCTGCTCATCGCTTAGATTGCTCAGAGGGACGTAACGCTCTCGTGTTTCGTAATCATACAAAACCGCGTGGCGCTGACTAAAGGTTCCTCGCCGGCAATCTTGGCCAGAGAGCCTTACTGGAAAACCTTCAGTTAATAAGCCGCCAAAAGCGAGGGCCTCTGCAAAGGCCCAGTCGAACGGACCTCCATTCACCAAAGCCTCGCCGCGGCGTGGCACAAAGCGTTTAGCAAGCGTTGGATGAAGCTGAAACCCTTCTGGAATCGTTGTAAGAACTCTGCCGATATGCTGAAGACGATCTAACGGAATCCCAGTCACAATGGGATCATGGGAATACGGTGGCTGTGTCTCTGCAGTGGACCCAGTGTAAATATTACGGTTCCCTTCCTGTTCGTTCTTGCGCATCTCTTCGAGCCCAGCGTCAAGCCCATCCCAGATTTCGTCGTGAATTTCCTGCCCTTCTTGAACAGTAAGAACTGCGGAGGCAATCAACTCGTCGAGATAAAGTTGGCCAACGGTCTTGCGCCCTGAAATCCTACGACAGATGTGGGGTTGAGTGAATGCTGCTTGATCGGTCTCGTTATGGCCCTGACGACGGTAGCAATACATGTCGATCACAACATCGCGGCCCCAAATTTGGCGGAATTCGAGAGCGAATTCCGCCGCCCAAATTAATTCTTCCGGGCGCTCACCATTCACATGCAAAATAGGTGCTTCAATCATCTTGGCGACGTCGGTCGCATAAGCAGAAGAACGAGCATCCTCTGGCATGGTTGTGAATCCAATCTGATTGTTTACGACCAAGTGAATTGTTCCGCCGGTTCGGTAGCCACCAAGTTGGGAAAGATTAAGAACCTCAGCAACTGGCCCCTGCCCCGCGAAAGCGGCATCCCCATGAATCAAAAGAGGAAGAACTACTTTCCGGTCAGTTTTCGCACCATCATCTCCAATCATACGCTGGCGGGCCCGGGCCTTACCTTCGACAACTGGATTGACTGCTTCAAGATGGCTGGGGTTAGCAGCGAGACTTACGCGAACCTCACCATCTTCTAATTTTCGTATTTTTTCGTATCCTAGGTGATATTTGACATCCCCGTCCCCCGCAACGAGATCAGGTACATAATTTGGTGTGAACTCATAAAGGAGCGTAGAAATAGACTTCTTTACGAAGTGAGCGAGGACGTTTAACCGTCCCCGGTGGGCCATTCCCATTTCTATTTCCTTAATCCCGGAAGAAGGGCAACCTTCCAGGATGCGGTTTAAGAGGATCAGGAGTCCTTCACTCCCCTCTAAAGAGAACCTTTTCTCCCCTAGGAATTTCTTACCCAGAAAACTTTCAAAAAGCTCGGATTCCATCAACCATCGAAGGGCCTTCTTGCTATCGTCGTTGCTAATCGGTGGCGCGTGAACTTTATCCTCGATCCGTCGCCGAATCCAATCACGGACCTGCGTATTATGGATGTGCATGAATTCAAAGCCAGTCTTTCCCGAATAGGTCCCTTTGAGCGAGGTTTCCAAATCGCTTAACTTAATCGTCTGCCCTTCCCTGAAAAACTGGGTAGCAGCTTCTCGACCTAGGTCTTCCGTTGTGAAGCCAAATGCCTTCAACTCAAGACGCGGGTTTACGGGTCCAGAGTCTTGTAGCGGATTGATATGAGCCTGAGTGTGGCCAAGTGTCCGATAATTGTAGATCAGACTGACAATTTTCCCTCGGAATGAAAGTTGTTCCTCGGAAAGAGGCTGGTCAAGTCGAGCTGAATCATCCCCCACCACAAGCTCTCCCTTAGGCCCCCCTTTCCTGGGAACCGTTGACCCGAGTTCAAATCCCTCGAAAAACGCAGCCCAGTTTTCTTCAACAGAGCGCGGGTCAGCGCTCCATTGTGCATATTTTTGCTCCAAAAGTTCGGCATTTAGCCGGGGCGAGATATGTGAGGACATGTGTTATTAGGAAAGAACGTTTATCGCGATAGAATGACATTCATGCTTGGAACAGCTTAAACAATACCGTTAGGTAATGCGCACACCAGAGCGAGTCAACCCACACCACCGATTCTCTAAAAAAAAACATGATCGAGATTTCAAATCTCAGTAAAAGCTATGGACGCCACAAGGCCGTCGATCAAATCTCTTTCGAGGTCACTCGGGGCGAAATAGTCGGCTTTCTGGGCCCAAACGGCGCAGGAAAGTCAACTACTCTTAAAATGTTAACTGGCTTCCTGCCGCCGACATCGGGTGCAGCGCGGATTGCAGGGAAGGATATTTTCCGTGAGTCCCTCGAGGTGCGGAAGCGAATTGGCTATATGCCTGAAAATGTGCCCCTTTACACAGATATGAGGGTAAAAGAATACCTTCGATTCCGTGGAGGGCTTAAAGGGCTATCGAGGAGTCGACTTCGCAAGCGCTTATCCGAGGTCATGGAAACCTGCGGTCTCACTCATGTCCGCCGAAAAATGATCAAGACTCTTTCTAAAGGCTACCGTCAGCGAGTTGGGCTCGCGGACGCACTTATTCACGAGCCTGATTTGCTGATATTGGACGAGCCAACGAACGGCCTAGACCCAAATCAAATCCGAGCAATTCGTAGCCTAATTAAAAATCTTGGTGAGAAGCACACCATCCTAATTTCAACTCACATTTTAAGCGAAGTCGAAATGACCTGTAACAAGGTTGTGATTATCGATGAAGGTAAGATTAAGGCCGCCGATACACCAGAGAATCTTGTCAGCTCGATGCGGAGGGCTGGGCGGGTCACCGTCGAACTCAAAGCTCCAAGAAGCGAAGTCGAAGGAATTATGTCAGAATTCGAAGAGATCACCCGCGTGGTCGGTGAATCAATTCAAGGGGGCTGGAATCGTTTTACTGTTTTTGCGGCACCAAAAACCGACACCCGCTTAAAGATTGCAAATCTTGCTGCCGAGAAAAAGTGGCCCCTCCGTTCTCTGAGCCGCCGGATTGGCACGCTCGAAGAGGTTTTCATTGAACTCACCCGCAAAGATTAAGTCATCATTCTCATGCGTATTTTTCGGATTCTCTATTTTAAGGAATTAAAATCATATTTCCTCAGCCCCTTCGGTTGGCTCATTCTTTGCTTTGCAGCTCTTATGCAAGGCTTCGCTCTCACTGCTACCTTTAAGCAATTTTCGGATAATGCTATTCCTGAGAGCCTCGTTTTCGTCACCTTTACTTCACCAATTTTTGGAATTTATTTTCTCTTTTTGTTCCCAGTTCTTACCATGCGTCTGTTTTCTGAAGAGAATCGTTCAGGGACCATTGAGGGACTCCTCACAGCTCCGGTCCGTACTTGGCAGGTAATTCTATCTAAGTTTTCAGCTGCTTACACGACCTTCCTTTCTCTCTGGATTGTGGCGGTAGTTCACTTTTACCTTTTTACCGTCGTAACTGATGTGCCGCCTCCTTTCACCAATGGAGAATTGGTAGGTGCTATTACTGTAATTGCCTTGATGGGCATGCTCTTTACCGCCTTCGGTTGCCTAGCATCTGCCCTGACCTCGAGTCAGATTATCGCCGGTGTAGTTTGCACCGCGATTCTCATCTTCCACATTTTTCTGGGGTTTATTCCCCTACTATTTGGGGATCAGATTCCTGCGGCTCCTTTCTTTGAGTTCATCTCTTCCCAAAACCACCTCCGTGAATTTTCTCGGGGCCTTATCGATACCAGAACAGTTGTCTTCTATTTATCAACAAGTGTTTTCTTTCTATTTCTCACCTTTCACCTCTTGGATTTCCGACGTTGGAAACCCTGATTTTTAGCAACTATGGCTGATACAGATTCCAATTTCGATATGGCGCCACCGCCCCAACCGGTAAAGCGGTTGGGGCTGGGGTTGCGTGCAATCCTCCAGGTGGTTTTCGCGCTCCTTTCGCTGGGCTTCATTTACTATCTCACGCTAACTTACCATACGCGATTCGATCTAACTCAGAACAACGACTTTACTCTTTCAGACGCAACCCGAAAACTTCTCGTCTCTTCGGGTGTGCAGGAACGGGAAATGCCAATTAAGATTATTGCAGCGCTCCGGAAAACCTCCCCTTATTACTCCCGTCTCCGACCGGTCGTCCAAGAATATGAACGGCTCTCTAACGGTAAAGTTAAACTAGAATACCTCGATCCCATCCGAGACAAAGATCGCGCCTTTGAGATTCAAAATAATTATGGCGACCTGCTGGCGGATAGGCTTTTTGAGGATGACATCTTCATTATCGACGCCCGACAGGGAGCAGCAGCCAGCTCAATCGAGGCGACCGAAGACGTGACTAGCCATTTGCGTTATCTCCCTGCAAGTTCAATGGTGATCAATCGGACGGATGCAAACAAACAAAGACGGTTAGTTGGCTATCAAGATGAGGACCTACTTAGTTCGATGCTGCAATCTGCGATCGAGGGGAAACCTCGCATCATGTATCTTGTTGAAGATAAAAGCGACCTGGAGGTTACTGTTTCCGGATCACCTCTGCAGGTCATCAGTGAAGCTTTGCAAAAGCAAAATGTCCTTCTGCTTCCCCTGAGGATTTCTCAGGTCGATAAGATTCCCGACAATGCTGAGGGGCTTGTGATCGTGGCACCCGAGTATGATTTCGAGCCCAATGAAATTGATGTCCTTGAGAACTACTGGAAGCGTCCTGCCTCATCAATCATGGCATACCTGAACCCGACTACCCGCCCTGTTAATTTGCGGGGCTTCCTGCGTAAAAATGGTGTGACTCCGCGCGACGATCGGATTATCCGCACCCGAAATGGTCGGACTGAGAATCAAGTCCTCGCTACCTTTACAGCAGGTGCCGGGCTTGGCATTAATCAAAGTCTAGAAATGAAATCTGTTCCCTTTGAAGGGCGTGTAGGCAGCCTTGAGGTTAGGGAGGGTGCTGAAGACCTCGTGACCAACCGAATCCAGGCGTACAGTCTCATTGAGACAGCGCCTGATTTCTGGGGTGAAACTAACTATAAAGAAGGGAATCCTAAATATGACGACGATGCTGACTACAGCGGCCCCCTCTCCATAGGTGCTGCTGTTATCCGAGGTAATGCCAATGCCGATAATACAGCACCCAATATCTCGAAAATGATCGTGCTTTCGACCTCTGACTTCTTAGATCCAACCCGTCTTGGTAACGAGCAACTCGACTTCGTGAAAAACTCAACCTATTGGCTTCTTGGACGTGAGGAATTGATAGGGATCGGACCAAGAACCCTGCAGCGACGAAAACTTAACCTCATTAAAGATGAGGTTAAGTTCCTCGCTAATATCGTCCTCTTTTTCATTCCAGTCGGTCTGTTTCTGACTGCGATGTTTGTTTGGAATATACGCCGCGCCTAAACTTCTTTCACATGAGAGTTCTCCCCACCCTTTTAATAAGCCTTATCACTGCTAGTTTGGGGTTCCTCGCGGTGATGCACCAACGGTATGGTAATTTAGACTTTATCATGGGGGCTCCCCCGCTGAAGCCTGGGGAAAACGTTTATCAATTCGATCCAGCTAGCGTGGGGGGCATCCATATCCTCAATAGCGATGGCACCCGGGGTGAAATTATCAAGGCCGGCGGAATCTGGCTTATTAAAGAGCCGTGGGATGACTATGCCGACGCCCGGACTGTTCGTTCACTCATTGATTTTGCGGCCCGCCTGCAAATTGAAGATATTATCGAACGTGACGATGTAGAAGAACTAGCCGAATTTGGGCTCAGTAAGGATAAAATCGAGGTCGAATTATTTGATAAAAAGGGGGCAACTCTTTGCCACTTCAAGATGGGTCGATATACGAGTTGGCGCGGCTTTGACCCCAACTTTAAATCCGAAGATCCAACAAAAGCTCCTCCAAGCTTCCCAACTCTCATCATACAACCGGCGGATGGAGATCAAGAAAGCTACCTTTATGTCTGCTCCGACTTCGCGGATCCTAAGCTAAGAACCGTGAAAATGAGGGACCTCTTCTCTGGGGAATTGCGGCTATTTCGAGATCATAGAGTCTTTTATAACTCCCCGGCCTTTGCTGGAGAAATCACTTTTATAGAGAAGAACTCCGAAATCACGATAAAGCGGGAAGGTCTTTCTAAAAACGATGAGTGGAAGATTACGAAACCCTACGAACTTGCAAGCAGTCCCTCAATAATCGCGAAGATTCTTGGAGGCTTAGCGGCCCTTCAAGCAAACGCGGTTCTCGATGAATCAGCTCTCGCGCTTCCCGCCCCTCTCCCAGACAACATTGATTACATCATTAGTGTTCGATACATTCTCCCAGATGGGTCTCTGAGTAACCCGATCAAGGCGATATTTTATCCGCCAGAAAGTGATCAAGATTCGGCGATTCCGGTGGTCGTCTCAGAAGCACCCAATAAAAAACGATCAGCCGTTCTTCTGGTCCCAAAAGGACCAGGCACTATCCTTGATAGCATTCCCCGCAGCGTGAATTTAATTCGTAGCCGCACAATGACTTCCCTTGAGGTTAAACAGGTGGAATCGCTCAAGATTAGCGACTTCACGGGTCGTAAGGTGGATCTTGTCCTCGAGATGAATCCTCATGAACGAGCACGACGGTGGTATGCCAAAGTATCGCATGAAGATCTCGGATCCTCAGGAGGACCTAAATACGATGGACCTGCCAATATTTTTCAAATTAACGAGCTCTTTCAGGCCCTTTTCAAAAAGGAGGTGAAGGGCTTCACGAACGACGCCTCCACCGATCCATCCGAATACGGTCTTGATCGACCTATTCGAAAAATTTCAATCAATCTTAAAGACAGTAAACCAGCAAACTTCGTTGTGGGTGAAAAGCTCCGTCCTCAATACTTCGCTCGTCGCGCAAACAACGGACGTCCGCTAGAGATCTCTGAAGAGGCTTACGAAGCAGGGTTGCAAGGTCAGAAAAATCCTGAACTGCAAATCGTGGCTCGTCCGGGTAATAACTTAAATACTCGTGCAACTGGACTGGAGTTGCTGGGGCTCGACAGGCCCAAGGTGATCGATTTCAACGATGTCACACTCCATCTAGGAAAAGTAAGCGCGCGACATTTCTTCGTAAATCGGCTCGACGAGCAAGGAAATCATACTCCCCACGTGATTGAAATTGGCGCAGAAGATATCGGCCAGATGCCTCTTGAAGCCTACCAATGGCGAGGCGAACGCCTTTGGAATATTAATCGATTTGAGGTTAATGGTCTTTCCATTAAGAAAAAGGGCCAACCTCCCCTAAATCTCAGCTATAACTTCTATGCCTCCGAGTGGTCAGCCACTCGATCAAATAAGAATGTCACCGCGCTTCTCAATATAAATAAAGCCGAGAAACTTCTCAAGAAGCTGACAGACATTGAAGTCAAGAAATGGATTGGCCCCGTAGTCGAAGATGCCGCGAGCCGACTCATCGAACCGGATCTTAAGATCGCCGTTCTAGTTGAGGAGATCGATGATAATGGAAAGCCGATTGGAACAGTGCAACGCGAACTCAAAATCTCAAAAATTATCGAGGGTCAATCGAACAGGCTTCTCTTCGGGAAGACTGATACAAATCCGAGTTATTTCCTCATTGATTCCGAAACTGTTCAGCGATTGTCTGCAGGGCTTCTCGAAAAATAGTTTATGAGGATATAGTCTTCCGAATTACCAAAGATTCCCGATCTGTCGATCTCAGTCTTTCCTGCCGGGATGCTGGTATTGTTTCGATTGGACAGGGCTCATAGTCCAACTGCCCCAGGAAAAAATCGATCGCCCGAGTGCTGAGCGCGAAAACCCAAGGGATTCCCAGTTCAAGAGCCCGCTGTTCGGCAGCTTTTACA
>KB912070.1 GCA_000383735.1 Verrucomicrobia bacterium SCGC AAA164-M04 | reverse complement strand
ATGCTCCCTGCGTTACGGCCTCCGGCCTTCACTCCGGAAGCATGTTGACATCAGGCCTCAAACGCTTATCCAGAGATATCAATCCTCTCACTCTAAGTGGGCCATAAACTGGAAGGGTGGCATCACGATTGATTCCAGTGCTCGGAAAAAGGAGAAACATGGTAAGGTCGGTCCCGACAGCGATTCCATAGACGGTGCAGCAGGTCAGCACGATCAGTCCAAAGAATCCGAGGCCCGCCAGTGGCCCAGCCCAAGTGACCCAGAAGCTTTGTTTTTGGGTAAGCTGGGTATTTGAATAAGCCAATCCACCCATGCCCCACAGCTTGATGGAAGGGGTGACTCCCGTCATCTTCCTGCTCGTAAGAGCATGTCCAAGTTCATGAACTAGGATAGAAACCAGGAGAACAATAATCCAGAGGAGAATCATGAGGAAATCTTCACGAGAAGTGATCGCAAGACCACCTCCTAGAAAAAACCCCATAAGCCAAAACCATGGTTCTATCCGAACGGGAATCTTGAAAAGCTTGAAGTCGAGCACTGGCGAATTCTATGACGTTTGGAGAAGGCGGCAACCAAAAGAAGATTGAACCTTCTGATGAGGTAAGGATTGCCCGCTTTCGCGGGATCTGCTACGGACCCTCCTTAAATGACGACGGAGACGCTGAAGGAGGTGCGCGTTTTTGCCCCTGCGACGGTGGCAAACGTGGCATGTGGGTACGATGTTCTTGGCTTTGCGATCGATGCTCCGGGAGATGAAGTAGTGGCGCGCCACACGGATGAACCTGGATTGCGCATTGCCAAAATTACCGGAGATGGTGGAAAACTTCCTTTGGAGGCTGAAAAAAACACGGCTGGAGTCGCTGCTTATGATTTGTTGAAGCATCTTGGTATGCTCGACTTGGGAATTGAGTTGGAAATTCATAAAAAGATGCCCTTCGGGAGCGGGTTGGGATCCAGTGCTGCGAGTGCGGTTGCGGGGGCATATGCGGTCAATAAGCTGATTGGGGAACCACTGACGAAGAAACAGCTTCTTCCATTTGCGATGGCAGGGGAAGCGAGTGCGGACGGTGCTTGGCACGCAGATAACGTGGGCCCCTGTCTTTTGGGTGGAATTGTATTTATCCGTGACAACCAGGAGCTGGATATTGCACAGCTCCCGGTTCCTAAGGATCTTTGGGCGGCGGTGGTTCATCCAGATATCGAGATCCTAACGAAAGTCGCGCGGGGGATTCTTCCGGCTGAAGTTCCGCTAGCAAATGTCACCCAGCAAATCGGAAATCTGGGAGGCCTGATCTGCGGATTAATTCAGGAAGATTATGGAATGATCAGCCGGTCGGTGCATGATGTGATTGCCGAGCCTAGACGGCAGAAACTCATTCCGGAATTTTATCAGGCCAAACGTTCGGCAATGGCTGCAGGTGCCCTTGGCTTTAGCATCTCCGGAGCTGGTCCTAGTGTCTTTGGTCTTTGTGAGGGTGAAGAATCTGCGCAGAAGGTGGGCGAGGCAATTGCGGAGGTTTTCTCGAAAGTTGACCTTGGGAATCAGCTTTATGTCTCGAGAGTGAATCAGACCGGCGTCACGGTAATTGGGTAGATTGAACAATGCCCCAAAAGTTTTATAGCACCAAAAGTCCTGGGCAATTTGTTGACCTGAAGGAAGCCGTGCTGCGTTCTCTTCCTGCCGACAACGGACTTTACATGCCAGAAGATATTGAGCCTTTATCGGCTCACTTCTGGGAGAATTGGAGGGACCTTTCGTTGCCTGAGATCGGTTTTGAGGTAGCAAAGATGATCTTTCGGGACAGTGTCCCGGAGAAGCAGCTCGAGAAAATCGTGCATCAATCAGCCAACTTTCCTGCGCCTCTCGTAACCTTAAAGGAGAGGGAACATGTCCTTGAACTCTTTCACGGCCCAACCCTTGCCTTTAAAGATTTTGGAGCCCGCTTCATGGCTCGCCTGATGGGGTGGTTGACGCGCGAAGATGAAGAATTGTTGACGGTCCTGGTTGCAACTAGTGGTGATACCGGAGGTGCCGTGGCCAGTGCTTTTCACAATGTGCCCGGGACGCGGGTTGTTATTCTGTATCCAAAAGGAAAGGTGAGTGATCTTCAGGAAAAGCAACTGACTACTCTTGGAGGGAATATTACTTCTCTAGAGGTCGATGGAACCTTTGATGATTGTCAGAGGCTCGTAAAGTCGACTTTTCTCAAGCGTGAGATGGCAGAGGATTTGAATCTTACTTCTGCGAATTCGATCAACATTTCGCGATTGGTTCCGCAGAGTTTTTATTATTTCGAGGCTGCGAGAAAGTTGCCTCATGGTGTGAAACCAACCTTTGTCATTCCGAGTGGTAATTTTGGAAATCTTACGGCGGGGTTGCTTGCGGAAAAACTCGGTTTGGAGGTTGAACGTTTTGTGGCAGCTACGAACCGTAATGACGTTATTCCCGCCTATTTGCAGGAAGGGGAATATCGCCCAAGGCCGAGTGTGGCAACGATTTCCAATGCGATGGATGTTGGTGCTCCGAGTAATTTCGCGAGGATGGAAGATATTTTTGGTAACGAGTGGAAATCAATGAGGGCGCGGGTTGCTGGCTTCTCTTATGACGACCAGATGACGCGTGAAGCGATTCGGCGAATTAAAGTAGAAACGGGCTACACTCTTGAGCCACACGGGGCTGTCGGTTGGCTAGCTGCGGAAGAGTGGCGAAAATTAAATCCGGAAGCGCAGACGGTGGTTTTGGAAACAGCTCACCCCGCAAAATTTCTTGATGTCATGGAGGAGGAGCTTGGGGAAGGGGCGGTGGCGATTCCCAAGCGCTTAGGTTGTCTCGCTAATCTAGAAAAGGTTGCGATACCGATGGCGCCAGATGAAGAAGTGTTCGTGGAATGGTTGCGCTCAATTGGTTAGTCGCGAAATTCTCGATTGCCACGGTGTTATTGCTCGAAAGGAATAATGAAAAACGCCGCACGGATTTCTCCGGCGGCGTTGTTGATAGATAGGAGATCGAGTTATCCTGCGTAAGATCCTTCCACACGGGCAGCGACGTCCCGGTAGCCGTAATCGATTTCGTAGATCTGCTTGAAGCAACCAAGAGCCTCTTCCTTCTTCTCAGCCTTGGTGTAGATGACGCCCAATTCGTAGAGAATTTCTTTCTTGGTGTTGTCCATTTGGGTGAGTTCGTCGTTGGCATCTTTAAGCTGCTTAATTGCAAGATCATTCATGCCCTTTGCGTCGAATGTCCGACCAAGCAAAAGGAGTACTTTGGTGCGAATGTGGGGGTTACGAGTGGCCTGTTGGAGGTGTGGAATGGCATCACTATATTCACCGGCATCATAAAGAGCCTGACCAAGATCGAAGCGCATTTTGGGGTCGGTTGGGTTCTGTTTCACTCGTTCCTGGCATTCTCCAAGGCGCTCAACAACGCGGGATTGCTGAATCTCTTTCAGCTGGTCCTGCAGTTCTTGGTTGTTTGGATCATCAGCGGCAGCTGCTTCAACATCCTTGATGTATTGGTCAGCGGCCTTGTCCTTAATTTCGTTGGCCTTGGCGCGTAGGGCGACATCCCCGTTAGAAAGTTCATGGGCCCAACTGTAAAATGAGTGACAGGTATTCCAGTCTTCAAGTTGCTCATAAGTTTGGGCGAGCTGCTTCACGACCGCGAGATTATTGGGATCAGCTTCGTATTGCGCGGCGAGTTCGCCAGCCCGCTCTTTTAACTGTTCCTTAGTGAGAGCGGTTCGGGAGGCCTTCTCCAATTCTGCGGCCTCGTCAGTTTTCACCATGTCTTGGAAACTAGAGTTTTCAGACATACGGTTTTGTTGCATTGAGGCTTTTGCCGAGCAGTCTTTCTCACCGCGCACCGCTTCGCCATCGCCGGGATCCTGCTTTACGATTTCGCGGTAGACTCTGGAAGCATCGAGATGCATTTCGCGATTAACATAAAATAGAGCCAATTTGTGAGCAACTTTGGTATTCTCGGGGCTACCTGTTTTGGCAGTTTCGAGTGCGAAAGCTGCGGTATCAAGAAGGTTCATGTTAAGAGCGATCTCGTGGAAGGCTTCGTTGATACCACAATTGAAAGGGTCCTTTTCAAGTTCCTTTTCGATTGCGATCAGCGCTCCCACAGAATCTTTTCTGGCCTGTCGTATAAAGGAGCCGCCACCGCCTCCACTGGTCCCAAAGAGACCCTTTTTGGCCGTGCCTGGAGTTGCGCCTGATTCGATGATCTCGGCTTGGCGGACTAGTTTTCGGGCGTTTAAAAACCCAGGCTCTTCTTTGAGGATAGCCTGAAGGAATTTGATGGCGTATCCGTGGTTGTTTCTTTCAACACTGGCTTTAGCGTTCTTCCAGTGGTCCTTGAGGGCGGCAGGCAATTCGCCCTCAGTGATCTCTCGAATTTCTTTCGTTTCTGACATGATCTTGGTGTGTGGGTAGGTGTGTGGGTAGGTGGTTTTCAGTAATCAAGCGACAAACGGATGACTTGGCAAGTACCCAAGATCGCTAGTCTAGATTCTTGAGCATGAAAGGCTTTGATCCATTGCTTCAGCAGGATTTTCAGAGGGGCTGGTTCCAACGACAACCGCCGGAACTCCAGCGACTGTCTTATGTGGAGCTACGTCATCGAGGACCACACTTCCAGCCCCGATTTTGGCACCTTTGCCAATTTCAACGGGACCAAGAATCTTGGCTCCAGAGCCAATCATCACGCCCGAGCGGATAAGTGGGTGCCGATTCCCCGATGTTTTTCCGGTTCCGCCAAGTGTGACTTCGTGCAAAATTGAAACATTATCCTCTACAATGGAAGTTTCTCCAATCACAACGCTAGTGGCATGATCGAGGAAAATACCGCAGCCCAACTGAGCGGCCGGGTGGATATCAACTCCGAAAACCTCAGAAGCGAGACTTTGAAAGTAGTAGGCCAAATCGTGTCGGTTATTTTTCCACATTCGGTGTCCTAGGCGATAAGTTGCTAGTGCTAGGAAGCCTTTGTAATAGAGGAGGGGCTGAGTCAAAGAATGACAAGCTGGGTCACGTTCATTGATTGCAATCAAGTCGGACACCATGCTTGATACGAGCTCGGGGTGGTCTACTAGAATCTCCTCCAATAAGGGAAGGAGTTCATCACGTGTCATGTCTTCTCGCGCTAGTTTACGCGAAAGGCGGGCCGCAACAGAGCAGGCGATGGAGTTCCGCGAAATGAAAATGTCTTCTATGAGTGCGGTAAGGCGGTGCTCAGAGCTCGAGATCTGGCGAGCTTCGTCTTGGATCGTTTTCCAAACTAGATCGAGGTCTGGTTTCCCCTCCGCACACAAGAGATTACTCTTAGAGATGGTGTTTTGAGGAGCTTTGTGGTTTCCTTTCATCAGTGAGGATTTCGCAGAAATTAGATTATGCAAGTCGCGCAGTTGTTCATCTGGCAAAAAAGCACGATGGTCAATCGGTTACTCGGGCAGACGATATTGCAGAGAGTGAGGGGATACCATCTAGTTTTTTAGCTCAAATCCTTCATGAGCTAAAAAAAACCGGAGTGGTCACAAGTCGGCGTGGTAAAACCGGGGGGTGGAAGCTCATTGAGCCTCCAGCGGATATCAGCCTTCTTAGAATTGTGGAGGCTTTGGAACCAGAAGCACTCGGGCAGATCCCTGAACCAACCGGAGAGTCCGGAGTGGCTGTGAAAAATCTTTGGGAGAGCGTCCGTGAAAGCAGTCGGCAGATTTTAGCAGAGAATACTCTCGAAACGTTGGCGGCGGAGGATGAGCCAATGTTTTATATTTAGTAAGAAAATTTCACCCATTATCGTCGATTAAGTCAGGATACGCGGCTCGTGCAGCTTCGTGACTGAGGTGGTAAATCTCGGCACTGGTTGGCATTGCGAGGGCTTCCTCGGCGAGTGTCTTACATTCAGCAAAATCTAGGGATAAGAGAGCCTTTCGGACAGGAGCGATCTCATGAGGTCCGACCGAGAGCTCGTCTATACCAAGCCCCACAAGTAAAGGGATAAGACTCAGATCTGCCGCCATTTCCCCGCAAATTCCAGTCCAGATATCGGCACGAGAAGCTGCGTCAGTGGTCATCTTGATCATTCGAATGACGGCGGGGTGGGTGGAGCGGTAAAGCTTGGCAACGCGATTGTTGATACGGTCGACCGCAACGGTGTATTGGATCAAATCATTCGTTCCAATCGAGAAAAAATCGACCTCTTGGGCGATCTCATCTGCTACGAGAACAGCAGATGGAATTTCGATCATCGCTCCAATTTCGAGATTGGCATCGAACTTGCTGCCTTCGGCCTCCAGTTCGGCCATGCACTCTTTGACAAGGGTCTGACAACGTCGAGTCTCGCTAACGCCAGAAATAAAAGGGAACATCATGCCGATTTTACCGTGAGCACTCGCGCGAAGAATGGCTCGAAGTTGCTCTTTGAAAAAGTCAGGCCGATCCAGTGAGACCCGAATGCCCCGCCAACCTAGGAATGGGTTGGGTTCGGGTTCAATGAGAGGTTCGGTCGAGAGCTTGTCTCCCCCGGAGTCGAGTGTGCGAATGATTGCAGGCTGGGACCCTGTTCGTTTTGCCAGCTCGATATAGATTTCCGTTTGGTCCTCTTCAGTGGGGGAGTATCCGGTTTCGAGGAGGAAAAATTCAGTTCGAAACAGACCGACGCCTTCCGCTCGGTTGTCTTGAACAAGATCGAGTTCGTGAGTGAATTCGATATTTGCCGAAAGGGTGATATGTCGGCCGTCCTTGGTCGTGCTTTCCTGATCGCGAAGCGCCTCGAGTGCTTTGCGTTGCTCCCGCTTTCGATTAGCGAGGGAACGATAATGGCGGGTGGTTTCCTCCGAAGGATGCACGATAAACTTTCCGCTGTATCCATCTACAATGGCGGGGGCGAGAGCCGTGATTTCAACAATCACCTTTCCTAGTCCAACAATCGCGGGAATGCCCAAGGCTCGTGCAAGAATTGCAGTGTGCGAATTCGCGCTCCCTTCCTCCGTTACGAAACCAAGCAATTTGCTGCGGTCTATTGATGCAGTGTCCGACGGGGTTAAATCATAAGCGGCGAATAGGTGCTGGTGATCTAGGCCGACGACATTGGTGGCGGCTTCGAAATTTCTAAGCACTCGCTGTGAGACATCTTCGATGTCGATTGTTCTTTCGCGGAGGTAGGGGTCAGAGATGCGGCGCATAGCCTCAAGGACTGTCTGCATCACTGCATAAAAACAATACTCGGCATTTTGCTTTCGATTTTCAATGGCGAGCTCAACTTTCTTTTGCAGGCTTGGATCGTCGAGAACCATGCCGTGCGCTTCGAAAACCAATCCCTCATCACCACCAGCGACCTCATCGATCTTATTTTTCAGGCTGGCCAGCTGTTGTCTCGTGATATCAAAGGCCGTTGCGAGCCGCTCCTTTTCGGGTTGGAGCTCATCTTCCGGAATCTCGTAAACATTTGGGGCGGAAAAACCTCGGGCGGAGACATGAACTGGACCAAAAGCGATTCCACGGGACGCAGGGGTGCCGCAAAATATTCTCTCTTTTGGTGATTCTTCCGCCATTTACTGCTGAGGAGCCTGACGAGTTCAACTCGTTCGGTCAATCACAAGCAAACGGGAGGGAGGCTGACTCTAAGCCGTTGCGTTTTCCTCAAAATCTCTTTCGATTAAATCCCCGAGAGCAGTAAGAGCCTCGGCCTCTTGGCCACCTTCAGTGGTTATGGAGATCACTGAACCATGCCCCGCAGCTAGCATCATCAGCCCAAGAATACTTTTCCCATCGACCTCATCGTCGTCCTTCTCCTGATTACGCCCCGATTTACAAATTCGAGTTGGCCCCATCAGGCTCATTTCATCGACCGCGCGACCATCGATCGTTGCCCCGTTTACCACCCAAGCACTATCGCGCCCCAATCGCTGTAGAATCTCAGCAAACACCGGGCAAAGATTATGATCAAAAACCCCAACCAACTGGCACTCGGGATTCGCGGGATTCAGGAGAGGACCTATAAGATTAAAGATGGTTTTACGCCCCTCCTTAGCAAGCATCTGCCGAACTGGAACGACGGCCTTGAAGGCCGGATGATATTTTGGAGCAAAAAGAAACCCCACCCCCGCTTTTTCAAGACACATACCGACTTTCTCGGATGGCAGGTCAATCGAAACACCCAACGCTTCCAAAACATCTGCACCGCCGCTCTTCGATGTGATACCCCGGTTCCCATGCTTAACAACCACCCCCCCAGCAGCGGCAACCAAAAACATACTCGTCGTTGAGACATTAAAGAGATCAAGCTTATCTCCCCCAGTGCCACAAACATCAATTGTCGGACCATTGAACGAATGATCATAAAAAGAAGGTCTTTCGGCTTTCTCAAGAAAGACTGAAACAAACCCCGCAATTTCCGCAGCGCTCTCTCCCTTTTCTGCCATCGCTTTTAAAAAGCGGGCTTTCTTAGCAACATCGCCTGATTCATCCAAAAGAAAATCGGCCGCGACAGCGATTTCCCGAGGCGTTAATTCCTCCCCTTGGTTGAGATGATCTATCAACTTGTCCATGAAGCAGAAGCTAACATAATTGCAGATTGGAACCAAGAAGTTCACCTGCTATCTCCCTACCTCGCACCCCCAAAGCCGAACACTGCTGACCCGCAATTCACATAGAACGACACCTCGCGACATTTTACCCGCGACCCAATCGCTTAATGATCCACCACAATCCCATCCTTAATCGTTAAAACACGATCCCCCAAGGTTGAAAGACTGGCATCATGAGTGACGACAACCAGAGTAGCTTTTCGCTCTTCCACGACTTCCATCAAAATATTCATAATCTCTTCGCCATTCGCAGAATCGAGATTCCCGGTCGGTTCGTCGGCAAAAATGATTGAAGGAGAATTAACAAGCGCTCGAGCAATAGCAACGCGCTGTTGCTCACCACCCGAAAGTTCCGCCGGCAAGTGATCAAATCGCTCGGAAAGACCAACTCGACACAAGGCTGACTTAGCCAACTCACGATCTGCTTTGAGCCCAATCAATCCAGGCACCATTACATTTTCAATTGCAGTCAGCTCTGGCAATAGAAAGTAATTCTGAAAAACATAACCAATTTTTTCGTTCCGTAGACTTGCCTGATTGCTTGATGATAATTGATAAAAATCCGTCCCATCAATGCGCACGCGCCCCTTGTGAGGATTCTCCAACCCCGCTAAGGTATACATTAAAGTTGTCTTTCCAGCTCCACTTGGACCACACAGAAAAACCTTTTCTCCAGACTCAATCTTCAAATTGACCCCCCGAAGAACCTCAATCTTTTTCTTAGCCAGAGTATACGAACGATAGACCTGATCAGCCTCAATCATCGGCTACCAATACTCTCGATGGTTTGGAAGATTGCGGTAATCATGAGATAGGCCATCGAGCCAATCAGCACCGCCATGACCAATAAAACGGCCGGCATAATCAAAGCCATAATTGCCTGTAGGGAATTATTAAGCTCCTTATCAAAGCGATCCGCAGCCTTTCTAAGCGATTTATCGATTTTACCAGTTTGCTCACCAACCGAGACCATATCGATCAGAAGCGGAGCAAAAGCACCGGTCCGACTGAGCGAAGCCGAAAGCGATCGACCATCACCCACCCATTCGAGCATTTCACCCAGATGCTTCTGCAGATAGAGATTCGGAGTCGCCTCCTTAGTGAGCTCGAGAGCCCTTAAAAGCGGAAGCCCATTGCCTACGAGGTTTGCCATTGTCTCCAAAAATTGAACGTAAAAACGATGCTCAATGACTCTCCCGAAAAGAGGAAGTTTGAGTTTCACCCTGTCCCAAGTTGGCCGGTTAGCTTCGTTTTCTTTCCATGCCTTGAAGAGGACTAAGCTCGCAGCGATCACCAAAAGGAGGACGATCCACCATTTCATAAAGAAATCGGAAGTCCCCATGAGGAGCTTAGCACCGAGTGGAATCTGACCACCGGCACTACTTTCGATCAGGCCAGTTAGCTGAGGAATAAGCTGGGTCACGAAAACAATTCCCACTCCGACTCCAGCCAAAACCAAAAAAACAGGGATAAATCAGGGCGAGAACAACCTTCCCCTGCAGTTCTTGCAAGGTTTTGAGGTAATGGGCTTGGCGCTCCAGAATTGTATCGAGCGCACCGCTTGCCTCCCCTGCAGCGGCAAGATTACAGTAGAGAGAGCCAAAACTTGGACTGACACGTTTCAAGGCCGAAGAAAAGCTGTTACCGTCCCGGACCAGCTGACGAATCTTACAGGACACTACTTTGAGGTTGCCCAGCTCTTGACGGTTTTCCATCGCTTTGAGAGCAGGCTCCAGCTGTAATCCAGCAGCCAGCATATCCGAGAGTTCTTCGGTAAAGAGGACAATTTCACCGCGTTTGAGTTTTATTGGCCCCTCTGGGATAGCCTCCTCTTCCTTCGCCGCTCCAGCCGCTGCTGGAACACTCTTCCCCTTGACCTTTTTAGGTGAAACCACGCTAGCGGCATTCTCGCTCATCGAGACCGGTTGCAGTCCCTTTCTGCCAAGCTGGCGAAGCGCTTCACCCCGATCCACCGCATCAAGAGACCCTGACACCACCGAACCACCTCCGTTGAGTGCTTTGTAAGTAAAACTAGCCACCTTTTTAAATCTTAAAGTTCTTAGTGGCCCGATGCTAAATCGGTTGCAGTTACCGAGACAACTTCCTCAATAGTAGTCATGCCCTTCATTACCTTACACCAGCCGTATTCTCGCATTGGAATATAACCATCTTTCACCGCCTGTGCCTTCAAAGTAGGAGAATCTGAGTTTTTTGCCACGAGTTCCTCCATTTCATTACCAATGAGAATCACTTCGTAAATCGCTAACCGCCCTGAGAAACCGGTATTTCGACACTTATCACAACTACCTGGCTCATAGGCTTGCCCAGTGACATGATCTGGAATTCCAAGGCGCGCTCGTTGATCAAGTGGAACTTCTACCGGCGTTTTACAATGGCTGCATAAGCGCCGAACCAATCGCTGGGCCAGAAAAGCCCGGACTGAAGCGGCGACCAAGAAAGGCTCAACCCCCATATCGACTAATCGGCTAATCCCTCCGAGAGCATCATTAGTGTGCAAGGTCGAGAACACAAGGTGCCCGGTGAGGGAAGCTCGGATCGCAATCTCGGCAGTCTCAAGATCGCGAATCTCACCAAGCATAACAATATTTGGGTCGGCACGCAGGATCGAACGAAGCCCACTTGCAAAAGTCAGACCAATCTCACTTTTAACCGCGATTTGCATCACACCCTCCAACTTGTTCTCTACCGGATCCTCGATCGTTACAATCCGCGTATCAGAAGTATTTAACTCGCTTAAAAAAGAATAGAGACTTGTCGATTTACCAGAACCAGTCGGCCCCGTGATTAGAATAATCCCGTTAGGAAGACTTAAAATACTTTCAATCTTCTTGAGAACAAAATCCTCCATACCAAGTAGTTCCACATTGAACTTTTCTTGGTTCAAAAGACGCAAACTCACAGACTCTCCCTCAACCGTTGGGACGGTAGCAACACGAACATCGATTGAGGACCCTTCAAATTGAAGATTGATTCGACCATCCTGAGGAAGACGCCGCTCAGCAATATCGAGATTCGACATAATTTTTAAACGAGCAATAACCGAAGATTGCAGTGATTTAATTTGATCAGGGACGGCAATATCAATCAAGCCCCCATCAACACGATAACGAATCCTAAGATTGTCCGCTAAAGGTTCAACATGAATATCAGTCGCCTTCTGATCGAGGGCTTCGCGAATGATTTGATTGACGAATTTAACGACACTAGCCTCTTCGTCCTCAACCTCGTCAATGACGCTAGCCTCATCCTTCATTTCGAGGTTATCGAGATCGAGATCCCTCCCTTCGAGAAGTTGCTCAAACGTATCAGCACCAACGCCGTAAAGCTTCCGGAGTGCCTCATGCACCCGGCGACGCGAAGCCATGTGCCATACGATTGGCATATCAATTGCCTGAGCTGCTGCCTGACGCGCCATTAAATTAAGAGGATCGTAAGTTGCCATGTGCAAACGCACGCTTTCTCCCTCGCCCTCAATCTCAAGCGGAAGAACACGATATTTGAGGGCAACCTGCGGTCCACAAGCAGCACGAAGAAGCAGTGGACTTTCGAAAGTCTCAATCTCAGCCAGCCACTCCATGTGGAGATCCTGTGAGAGCTGCTGCATGTAAGGCTCCTCGTCAACCAGACCGCTGTCTAGAATATCGTCGAGGGGCGAACTTTGCCGATGGCTCGCCTCATCCACGGCCTCTTGAAGAGCAGTGAGGTCGGAGCAACCGGTTTGGCGGGCGGGCTTGAGAAGGAGCTCGGTCATTTGTTGTCTAAGTATTGATAAAACGCTCGCGGTGGAAAGTTCTGTCTGCCCCAATGTTGATGAATTCGAACTTTTCGCAAGCAAAGTGATTTTCATTTGCGCGATTAGTTCCTTCAGAGTAGGATTCAGCACTGCCTGATACGCCAGAAGTGGTTGATTGGCCGACCCGATATTATTATAAATGGGGGTTGCCCCAGATAATCAATGTCATGCCTTCGTTGGAAGACTGCGATTTGATGGAAACCCCCAACCTACTGGGCTTCGGGAATGCGGCTCATGTGCCACGGACGGTTAGGCAGTAATCCTAAAACCCGCTCTTACCGGAGCGGGTTTTTCGTTACCCGGGCCTAGTTCCGCTAACGAACCGGAAAACCGCCCGATTGGAATCGACGGCGCTGTTGGTGGAGCTCCCACCTACTCGTGGCGCGGCCCAAAACCTCATTTTTAAGAGCAAGAGCACTCCACTTCAGTGCTTTCCCCCGATCTTTCCTCGCAAAATGAATCTCACCCATGGTATCAAGGTAGGCTGCCGATTGAGGTTTCATTTCTAATGCCTTCATTAAATACGCCTCAGCCTCTTCCAGACAACGATTAGCACGGGAAGCTAACCACGCGAAATTATTGTAGGCATTGTCATCCTTCGGAAACCTTCGGATTACCTCCCGGGCATACTCTGCTGATTGGGCGAAGAGCTGGTCGTGCAACTCGATTAATCCAACCTCTCGAAGAACTGGAAAAAGTTCATTCGCGAGATAGCCATCGCGGGGAAGAATACGGTGGGCTTCTGAAAATGCTGTGACCGCCCCAGCAATATCCCCCTCCTCCATTGCGACCGCACCTTGGGCTACCAAGACTTGAAACCGGTCTCTCATCAGGAAAATCCCACCAGTTACTCCGGCGTAACTTGAGGTCACAGCTGCCACTTCACGGTAAGCCAGTGCTTCTCTCCAATGACGAAGAGTCGCAGCACCAGCCGAGAGACCTGCGATGACGTCGTCAATCCCACTATAATCTCCAGGGAGAGGAACAACCTCACTCCTCAAAAGCGCCTCTCGCAAACTTTGATGACTCTCCCCAATGAATCCCACTTGAAGTTGCTGGGCGGCGATCGCCTCGAGATCTTTCACGGTTCCCGATGAGAGAACTCGCGCACGTTCGATCATTTCCTTCCACCCCTTTTTACCTGCCAATTTGAAAGCCAACCCTTTCTGCATCATGAAAACTGAACTTACAGTCTCAGCTTGAAATTCGACCCTTTCGAGATTGTCGATGGCATCATCAATTCGGCCCCCATCAAGCGCGATAAGGTAGCGAAGAAAATTACTGTCAAATCCTAACTTTGACTGTTCCTCACAAATACGAACCAACTCGCTCTCCCGATTACGGTATTGAAGAATCTGAAATAATTTCTTCAAACCATCCAGAGCCTCTTCGGACTTCAGGACAGTCAAAACCACCCTTTCAAAAACTTCGTCATACTTCTCTGGGGAAACCAGCAAATGACGGTTCGAAAACGAACATGTCAAAGCCAGTCGCTCGTCCATCGATATTTTCGGCATCATTTCTCCAAGAAGATTAAAGACCCAAATATGCTCTTGATCACTGTAAAGCATCTCACCTAAAAAAACCGAGGCGGTTGCATCATGCCCCTCGATTTCGCGCGCAACGGCAGTCACGACCGAGAGGGGCGCTGAGAAATAGATTTCACGAGCTAAGGCTGAATGACTAATTTCGGGCTTCTCTCGAGCAGCGTCAAACAAAGCTAAGGCTACATCTTTCGCATCATCAAGCCTGCCGCGCCCTTCTAAAAACTCAACTGCAGAAATCATGCGATCGGTCTCAACCCCACGCCCCTCATTCTGCAACTCCTCTTCAACCTTTAAAGAAAGTGAGGCAATCCAACCTTCCAGCTCCAATGCTTCCGGCACCTCAATCAGGTTTTGGGCGTTAAGATATTCCTCTTGCATCAAAAAATAACTGATTTTTGCTGCCAAATATCCATCTCCCAGCCGCTCAACAACCTCCTTACCTCGCCCCATACGAAACAAATTCATTCGGGCATCGCGCTCCTCGCCCTCCTGTTTGCTGAGATAAAGAATAGACTCATAGGCCTTTTTCTTAGCCTCAGTATCCCCTTTATGATCAGCGAGAGTCCACTTGATGTAGTTCTGAACCGGCAATCCGAGCTTCCCGATTTCAAGAAGATATTTGAAGTAAGGCTCGAAATCACCTTCAACCAGCGCCGCGATTACCTCTGCTGAACGATCACCCAACCGCCTCGCTTCTTTCCGAAGTAATCCAGCATCACCTTTAACCCGGAGATATCCTAAATAACGCCGAGAATTTCCTACTGAATCGCCCTGCCGAAGCCGCTCCAACTCCTGATCTAGCCCCCCGGTCACATCGAGGAGATGCCCGAGACGAATGATATGGTCATACTTATCGCTCAGGCCCAAAATTTCCTTGGCCTCATCATATTTCTCATCATTCAAATACCCCCGAACAATTCGAGGCATATATTGAGAGATCATAGCATCCATTCTCGAGACCACTCGGTCACTCTTCTCGACACGGCGGAGTCTTAAAATTAAGTCAAATTCCTCGAGGGAGCGTAACTGCTCCAGAACCGCAACCCGACCACGCGGTGCAGACTCCAAATACTGATCTATTAATACTAAAACCTTTCCTGAAGTGTCCGGCGTAATTCCGAGAAGGAGCTTCTGAGTCAACACGGATGCTCTGGCCGCAATTTCTGGATCTTCGTTTTCAGAAAGCTCTTCTAGCAAAGAAAGAGCCTCTTCCCCAGTCTCCCAGATCTCGTTCATTGCCTCCACTCGAACTCCGTAGTCTTGTGAGCCAAGTGCCTCTCGCCACCTTTTCTTCTGATCGGGAGTGATCCCCGCAGCCGACGCAGAAAAGCTCAGCGTAAAAAGAATCTCTAGAAGCAGCAAAACCTTAGTCATGTTATTTGGATATTACAAAGGTGCTATTTTTTCTCAACCACGCAAGAAATCATCCAAGAAGTTCATCCACTGTTGGTGGTGGCGCTAACCACGACCACGAATCAGCCGAATCAGAATAAAAATCACTAGAATTCCCATCAGAACACCAGACAACATTAGGGAATACTTCGAAACAGGAAAAACCTCATCAAAAACCCCAAACTCCAACAACTTGGCCTCATATTCGGGAGCAATGAACCTTCCAAAGATGAAGAAAATACCGGCAGATGCCAAAAGGCCCCAAGTTGCTGACAATTGACGCTTTTTCATTTTCCAATACAAAAATTATTAAAAATCTCACCCAAAATCTCCTCAGTATCAACGATACCAGCAATTTCACCAACTGCGGTAAGAGCTTCCCTTAAATCGAGAGCCGTCAATTCAGGCTCATCACTTGCATGCAACGAGGCAATTGCCCTACTCAAGGAAGATTGGGCACGGGTCAAGCATGCCTGATGCCTTGCATTAACCGCAACTGAATGATCCCCCCAATGGGCTTCATCAAGCGATAGCAATTCAGCAATCGCAATCTCTAGATCTTCAAATCCATCACCCGATTCACACGAAATCCTTAAGCCTTTCACCTCAGCCCAACTAGCATCCTCAAGATCTGATTTATTTAGAATATCAAGCCTTCGGGCTCCGTCAGGAATATTGACCTCAGCTGACTCTACCAAAGATTCACTGAGGTCCCGGATCACCAAAACCAGATCAGCACGGGCCACCTGACCATGCGCCATCGCTATTCCCTCTTGTTCGATTTCGTCACTAGATTCCCTCACTCCCGCCGTATCGATCAATCGGAGGGGAATACCCTGTAAATTCACCACTTCCTCAATCGTGTCTCGAGTCGTCCCTTCCCGGGAACTCACAATCGCACGCTGATATCCCAACAAGCGATTCAGTAAGCTAGACTTACCAACATTAGGTTTACCAAAAATCACCGTCCGAACACCTTCTCGTAAGATCCGACCCTGATCAGCAGTCGCCAGCAAACCAGCAATCAAAGTTGACTGTTCTCGCAGTGCCTTGCAAAGCACCTCTCCAACTTCCGGGTCGATATCCTCTTCGGGAAAATCAATAAAAGCCTCCACATGGGCCGTCGCCCCAAGCAACTTTGCGCGAATTTCCTCACAAGTTCTCCCGAGCCGACCATCTAATTGTTCATTTGCAGAACGCAAAGCCAACGAAGTCTGGGCCGAAATCAGATCCATGACTGCCTCGGCTTGAGTCAAATCCATCCGCCCATTCATAAAGGCCCTCTCAGTAAATTCCCCCGGTCCAGCCGGGGCCGCTCCTGCCTCCACAAACCGCTCTAAAACACGCCGTGTCACCATGATTCCACCGTGCCCTGTGAACTCAACGACATTCTCACCAGTGTAACTCCCCGGCCCCTCAAATTTGATTAGTAATCCCTCATCGATCACCCGACCGGCGTTATCGTGAATCGAACGCAAACCCACCCTCCTTTGCTCGGGCAAACGTTTACCCTTCATGACCGAGGTCGCGATTTCAAAGGCGCGCGACCCAGAAAGGCGGACCACCGAGACCGCACCCATTCCGGGAGGGCTTGCGATAGCGACTATTGTTTCAGACATTACAATCAGACTAAAAGAACCTTATCCAACTCTTCAAGGCACCGTTTGTTTTGCTCCGGTGTTCCGATCGAAATCCGAACCCACTCGGGCAGCTTGTAGCCACGCATAGCTCGAACGATCACCCCCTTTCTTAGAAGCGCAGCGAAAACACGATCTCCGTCACCCACGTTTACAAGTACGAAGTTTGCATGACTTGGGACAAATTCCCAATCTCGCTCCACAAAGGAAGACTCAAAATAACTCCGACCAATTGCATTATTACTTACCGTCGCAGATATGTGCTCCTCATCCTGAATCGAAGCAAGAGCAGCAGCCTGAGCAATCGCATTAGCATTGAAAGGTTGGCGTGACCGGTTAAGCAAACCAGCTACTTCTGAATTTGTTATCCCGTAGCCAATCCTCAAAGCCGATAGCCCTTGTGCTTTCGAAAAAGTTCTCATCACGCAGACGTTACGACCTTCTTTGACATAACGGATCACATCTGGGGCGTCTTCGAGAAACTCGTGGTATGCTTCATCAAAAACAGCGATTACGTGGTCGGGCAATCCAGCCATGAAACGATCAATTTCCTCCTGCCCCACTAAGGTTCCTGTCGGGTTATTCGGATTAGCAATAAAAACGAGCCGCGTCTCCGGGGTAATTGCATTGAGCATTGCATCAAGATCGTGGACAAAGCCAGGGTCCGGAACCTCAATATAATCAGCCCCGAAAAGCGTCGCCATTAATTTGTAAACCACAAAGGCGTGCTCTGCCGCGATCAGCCCAGCTCCTGGTTTCAAAAAGGAATGGCACAGCAACTCGATGATTTCATTAGAACCATTACCAAGAACGATATTCTCGAAAGCAACTCCGTGCTTCTCTGCAAGCGCGGTTCTCAAGCGATACCCCCCGCCATCAGGATAAATATGGGCATTTTCGATTGCCTCAGCCATCGCAAGTTTCGCCTTAGGAGAAGGCCCCAAGGGATTCTCGTTACTGGCAAGCTTTACAATCTCATCAGGTTCCAAGCCCAACTCACGCGCCGTCTCCTCGATCGGCTTCCCCGGCTCGTAAGGGACCAAATCGCATACCCACTGATTCCCATAACCCGTAATGCTCATGGCGCGAAACTAGCGGACTTCCTCTTCACCGCAAGTCCGATTGAAAACAAGCCGAGTTAAGTCTTCACCCCCGTGTAAATTGAAGCAATCCCACCACTCAGAAGCTGACACTCGCAATCCTGAAAATCAGCATCTTTAAAGAGCTCAATCATTTTATCACCATAGGGGAATTCTCCAATCGAACCTGCAAGATATTGGTAGGCGCCTCCTTGACCAGTCAGCAACCCAGCCACCTTCGGAAGAATTTTGTTTAAATAGAGCCCGTAGGGTTTCTTAAGAATTCCCCTCGGTTGTGAGAAATCGAGAACTAGTAGGTGCCCACCCGGCTTAATCACCCGCCCCATTTCCCGAAGAGCCTTCTGCCAATTCTCCATATTACGAAGACCGAAAGCTGCCGTTACGACATCGAAAGTGCCATCCTTAAAGGAAAGATTCATAGCATCCTCAACTTGGGTCTCTTGCACACCTCCTTCCGTCGCATGAGCCAACATTTCAGGACAAAAGTCCGTCCCCAAAACTTGGGCCCCGGGACATCTTTTCTGAATTTCAAGAGCAAGGTCTCCAGTTCCTGTCGCGACATCAAGCACATGCTCCGGTTTCCAGCGACTCACGATCCGCCCCACTTTCCTCCGCCAAAGGATATCCGTGCCCATACTAAGAACATGGTTAGTAAGGACATAGCGGTCTGCAATCTTAGCAAACGCTCCTTTGACGAATTTAGGGTCTTGTCCGCTCATGAATAATCTTAAGCCGGTGGCTCGGGAAGAACATCGACGTAAATCCCAGGATCGCTACCCGGAATCTCAATCGCCCCTACTGTTTTAGCATAAAATTCTTTAGGACCCACGCCACCGATAAAGGCATAAGCGTAGCCCGCTTCTCGTTGGGCTTCGAGAGCTTTAAACAACAAGGCCTTCCCTAACCCAAGTCCTCGCGCTGACTCAGCCACTCCTGTTGGTCCAAAATATCCCTTCGCCGTTGTTTCATAACAGGAAAAACCAAGGATCTCTTTACCCTGAGTCGCTATAAAACAAGCCACTGGCTGTCGCGAAAAAGCGACCTTTACCTCACTCACCCACTTCGGGGAGAAGTGAGCCTGCACAAATTCCTGAACAAGGTGAAGTTCGTAAGCACCTGGCCGACGCAACACCACCCCATTTTCCATGAGTTTTGTATAAAGGGCCTGACTTTCCGGCAAATCATAAAGCCGCACCAACATATCAATCATCGTTTCAACAGGGTCACATTCATCGATTTGAAAATCCATCCGTAAATTTTACCAATTAACAAATTGATCGACCGAGCTGAGATGATCAGTTTAGCAGCTGGGTTTCAGCCAAAAGACGGTAAGTCCCATCCTTTGCCATGAGCTCGGAATGACTTCCGTCTTCGACGAACTTTCCGTCCTTTAAGACTAAAATCTTGTCTGCACTCTTCACGGTGCCGAGACGATGGGCTATAATTAGGCTGGTTCGTCCCCTCATTAACTCATTCAGAGCTTCCTGCACGAGGCGTTCGCTTTCGGAATCCAAGGCACTCGTGGCTTCGTCGAGCAAGAGAATTTTAGGATCAGCCAAAACAGCACGGGCAATCGCGATACGTTGACGCTGACCCCCACTCAATTTTACACCTCGAGGACCAACGATGGCATCGTAACCCTCGGGAAATTCATCGATAAAGTTGTGGGCGTTAGCTTTCTGAGCGGCATCCATGATTTCTTCCTCGCTTGCCCCAGGACGTCCATACTCGATATTTTCACGAATTGTCCCACCAAACAAGAGAACCTCTTGGGGCACCACCGCCATGGCCGCACGACGCGTCGAAACTGGAATGTCCACGGAATCTTTCCCATCAAACGAAAGACTACCCTCGTCCCCTTCATAAAACCCAAGTAAGAGCGAGAAAACGGTCGACTTTCCTGCGCCGCTTGGACCAACAATCGCAATCCGCTCACCCGCATTCACCTCGAAATTCACACCATTCAAAACCTGAGTTTCCTTCCGAGAAGGGTAGGCAAACACAAGGTCTTTAGCTGAAATCGCGCCCGTCAAAGTTTCTCCACTTTCCCCGCGATGATCTTCGATCTCATGATTGAGGATTTCTCGAATTCGCTCGGTCGCCCCCTGAGTTTTCTGAAGCTGACTCATGATGTCAGGAAGGGATCCCAAAGAAGCACCCACAAATATGCTAAATAAGATGAAGTGTGTGAATTCTTCACTCGTAATCTGACCCTCTGACATCATGCCCGCTCCAAACCAAACAACGACCGAAATAGTGCCAAAGAGAATGAAGATGATAAAACTTACAAACATCGCCCTAGCTTTCGACCCCCTGATCACGGTTCCAAGGAAAAGGTCTAAAGCACGTCGATACCGATCCTCTTCAAACTCCTCATTTGAATACGCTTTGACGTCGGCAATCCCTTGCACAGCTTCTTCTGCAACAATATTACTCTGCGCCAATTGATCCTGGGCATCCTTGGACCACCGGCGAATTTTCCTACCCACAATTGCAACGACGATTACGACTATTGGAATCATTGCTAACATAAAAAGTGACAGCTTCACCGAGGCGATGAAGATGAAAATCAAACCTCCAAAAAAAGTGACTGACTGCCGAACCATCTGTGGGATTGTCGTTATCAGGGTCTCCTGAAGAATGGCAAGGTCAGCTGAGAACCGTGATCCCACTTCTCCAGTACGCCGCTCCATGAACCAAGGCATCGGTAGTCGCACCAACCTAGCAAACACATCCTGACGCAAATCGCAGAGCGCACTTTCGCCAGCTTTAATGAACCCACGAACCCGCCAGTAAGCAACAAACGCTTGAACACATAAAATAACGAGAAGCGTCGATACGACCTTATTGATCTTTTCGCCCACCTCAGAAGGATCAGCACCCTCTTGCATTGCCTCTTGCGGAGATCCAATCAAACTTCCCAAGAAATATGGGAAAGCTAGCGAAAGTCCACCAGTCACAAATAGCGCGACCACCGAAGGAATAAAGATCTTACGATACTTCCCTAAATAACTATAGAGACCAAAAGTCTTCTTCCAATCAATGCGGCGAGATTTCTTTTCCGTTTCAGGCACGCTGTAGTCAAGCGGCGACTCACCCTGCCGTCAAATCAGGAGCGCGACCAAATTTTAGTAAATTTTCGGGGCCAAGACCATTTACCAAATTTCAAAGATTCAATTTTCGGTTAGCAAAAGCCAACTCACCCGACCACATTCGCTAGGAAATGGGTATGAAAATTCTTTTGTTTCTTGGCTTAAGCGCTTTTGTCACGGCACTTTTGGTCTTCATCATCAATAGCACAAACGCACAAAATTTTGATAATTCGGACAAAGACGGCGCAAAACGTTTTGTGGCGGTGAAAAAGAGGGTTACCCCGCATCTCAAAGAACTTTTCAAGGAAAGGGAGCTTCAATAGGGATCCCCCATTTTTATTCGCACCTTTAAAAAGGAACGGCAACTTGAGCTGTGGGTAAAAAAGGGGGACTCATTTGTTCTTTTAAACAGCTATTTCATCGCCGGAACCTCTGGCGAACTCGGCCCGAAGCTTCGACAAGGAGACGGACAAATCCCAGAAGGATTCTACTTTGTTACTCCGCACCAGATGAATCCACGAAGCAAGTTCCACCTGTCTTTCAACATTGGCTATCCCAATCAATATGATCGTGCTTACAACCGGACTGGTAATTTCATCATGGTCCACGGCTCAAACGTCTCAGTCGGCTGCATGGCGATGACAAACCGCAAAATTGAGGAAATCCACACCCTTGCTGATGCTGCTTTTGAAGGAGGACAAAAATTCTTCCGAGTCCACATTTTCCCCTTCAAAATGACCCCGACCGCGATGCAAAAAAACTCTAGGAACAGCTGGCAACCCTTTTGGCAAGAACTTAAAATCGGATACCAGATTTTCGAAAACTCAAAACTACCACCAAACGTTACAGTCAAAGATAAAACATATCAGTTCGAGAATCAGGATTGAGACTGGCAATCGAGTCTATCCATCATACCTTCGTCCGACTCTACCCCTACACATGAAATTTGTCGTAATCTTTATTGGACTTGTATCCGCATGCTTTTGCCATCCTGTTGAATTTCACAAGGATCCATTCCGCCAATTGGAGGAAGTTTGGCCAACCCCTACCGAGTCGAGAATAGCCTCTGGAGCTCCCGGCCCCAAATACTGGCAACAACGAGCCGATTACGACCTCAAGGTCACACTTACTGAAAAAAAGAATCTCCTCACCGGCAATGGACGGATTGTCTATCACAACCAATCACCCCACGCCCTGAAGTATATCTGGATGCAGCTTGATCGGAACAAATTCACTCCAGGATCCATGGGCCACCAAAGCAGCGAAGCCCCGCGCCTAGGCAAGATGAAATATGATTCATTTGAAGCACTACTCCTCAGGGAGACCTTCGATGGGGGATTTAAGATTACCAAGTTAACGGACGATCGTGGGACCCAGCTAGCGCACCGGGTTGTCGACACCATGATGAGGGTTG
The DNA here is from genome assembly GCA_000383735.1 of Verrucomicrobia bacterium SCGC AAA164-M04. Next base: position 136,663 of record KB912070.1, on the reverse strand, counting down.
ACCTGCCCGAGCCGCTTAAGCCCGGCGAGAAGTTCACCTATCGTATCGATTGGCACTACACCATCACCGACTCCCGTACAAGTTGGGGACGCAGCAATATGGAAAAATTCGAGAAGGGTGGGAAAATCTTCGAAATTGCTCAATGGTATCCACGTGTTTGCGCCTATACCGATGTTCGAGGATGGCAAAACAAAGCTTTTCTTGGGCGAGGCGAATTCGCGCTCGAGTTTGGAGACTACCGGGTCCAAATCACAGCTCCAGACAACCATGTTGTTGCATCAACGGGCGAACTCAAAAATGGAGACAAGGTTTTAAAACCAGTTTGGCAGAAACGCCTCAAAAAAGCAGAATCCGTCAAAGCCCCGATCTTCATCGTCACCCCCGAGGAAGCCGCTAAAAACGAACAATCCAAATCCAGGGGAACTAAAACGTGGGTTTTCGAAGCTAAGAACGTTCGAGATTTCGCATGGGCCTCCTCCAAAAAATTTATCTGGGATGCCGTCCAACACAAGCTAACCACCAGCCAGAAGCCCGTTTGGGCAATGTCCTACTACCCCAACGAGGCCGAGCCGCTTTGGAGCACCTATTCGACCCACTCAATTATTCATACTCTGAATTTTTATTCAAAATACACCTTTGACTACCCCTATCCCGTTGCGATTTCCGTGAATGGCCCAGTTTATGGAATGGAGTATCCCATGATCTGCTTCAATGGTCCTCGTCCCGAAAAGGATGGCACTTATTCAGAAGGCACCAAAAACGGACTTATTTCAGTTGTAATTCACGAAGTAGGACACAACTGGTTCCCAATGATCGTAAATTCGGATGAGCGCCAGTGGAGCTGGATGGATGAAGGTCTTAATTCCTTTATCCAAATGCTCGCGGAGCAGGAATGGAGACACAATTACCCCTCAAGCCCTACCCCCCGGAAAATTATCCGCTATATGACCAGTGACAACCAGCGGCCCATTATGACCAATTCTGAATCCATCCTCCAGTTTGGACCGAACGCATACAGCAAACCAGCCACCGGTCTTTCCATTCTCCGTGAAACGATCCTCGGCCGCGAGATCTTTGATGATGCCTTCATGGAATTTAGCACACGCTGGATGTTCAAAAGCCCTGAGCCAGCCGACTTTTTTCGGACAATGGAAGACGCTGCTGGAATCGATCTCGATTGGTTTTGGCGGTCTTGGTTTTACACCACGGAACATGTGGACATAAGCGTGACCGGGTTCACTCGCCACACACTTGACCTCCAAGATCCAGACAAAAAGATGGAAGCTAAAGAAAAAGAAAAAGGGGAAAGTGATAAGAAAAATATTGTCGCCGAACGCAATCGTGACATTCCGAAATACGTAAACGAAAACAAAGGACTAAAAGATTTTTATGACAAAAAGAAGGAGCCAAAAGTTTCAGAAGGCGATCGTGAAAAATACAAAAAAATGCTGGCAGATTTGAAACCGCAAGAGAAGAGGCTTTTGAAGACAAACAAGCATCTTACGGTAGTAAATTTTGAGAATAAGGGCGGAGCGATTATGCCAATCCTAGTTCAACTCCACTTCAGAAACGGAAAGAAGGAGTCTCACAAAATCCCAGCAGAAATCTGGAAGAAAAATCACGAGGCTGTCAGCAAGCTATTCGTGACTCGCTACCCCGTGGAGAGAGTTCTAATCGACCCAACCGAGCAAACTGCTGACGCTAATCAAGAAAACAATGTTTGGCCGCCCCAGATCAAAGAGGAATTCTTTACGCTCGAACGGCAAAACAAGGACTTTAACAACGACATGAAGCGCGCCCGGGAAAAAAAGGCAGCGGAGAAAAAGAAAAATGAGGCTGCTAAAAAGGCCGAGAAAGAAAAATCCAAATCTGCAGCAAAAGGTAAAGACAAGAAGGACGGCGAGGCAAACAAGAAAGCTGAACCCGTTAAATGATTGGTGTCATCAAGGCGCCTCGGCAAACTAATCAGAACGAAGCCTGATCGCTTCGCACACGGCCGGAAACAGTTGTTTTTTACGGGAGACAACACCCGGAGCAGAAAATTCATTCACTCCGCTGCGTGTGAAGGGGAGCTTACAAAGCAACTCTTCTAGCCCCACCGCAAGCAAAACACTGTCGTGTCGACGAATATCAGTTACCAAGATCGCACAAAGTTCATAGCGGTATTCGTGTCGTAACCTCTCAAGCTCTTCGACAAGTTCTTCCTGACGTTTGGAAAGCCCTTTGAAGCTTGTTTCCTCTACCTGCGACAGACTGAGGAACACTCCATCTTCGTTAAATTCCTTACGATCAGTCCCCACGATCGCCTGCGCATCTGCATGCAGAAGCAAAGAACCAGAAGCAAAAAAAGCTTCCGCAAATTCGTCTGCGTCAACACCAGCTAGCTCGGAAAGCCAAACAAGCATATCACGGTCAACATCCGTCGTTGTAGGCGAGGTTAGATTGAGAGTATCAGAAACTAGACCTGCGCAAAGACAGAGAGCAACAGGAGCTTCGGGCTGCAGATCTCTTTCACGAAACCTTCTTGCCACAATCGTAGAAGAACTGCCAACCGGCTCATTGATGAAGCGAACGGGGTCTCGAGTAACGAGATCACCTGAGAGTCGGTGATGATCAAGAATTTCTACAACCTTTGCTTCTTCGACCCCATTAACAGCCTGCGAGAACTCATTGTGGTCAACCAACGAAAGCAAGGTTCTTGGAGGATCAACCAGATCCGATTTTGAAAAAACACCCATCAACCTGCGGGTTCCAACTTCGACAACCGGAAAAAGATCCTGTGAAGATGCGGCGACCTTTCCACTGAACCGGCTCACTACTTCATTGGATGCCAGCGACATGAAATCGTCGCTAATAATATTTCTCACCTTCCTAGCACAGAGAGCAAGCTTAACGGTCGTTGCCGTATCGTGGGGGCTACACAGAATGATCATCCCCTTTTCTTTGGCTTGGAATGCAATCTTCTCATCCGGCTTATAGCCACCAGTTACAATCAAAGCCCGCGTGCCATAATCAAGGGCTTGCTTATGTACGAAGGGACGATCACCACAGATCACAAGATACTTACTGACCACCCCCTCTTCCCTGGCAGCCTCAAGCCGACGACCAACCGTATCCTGGCTGGAAGCCCCCACCATCATGATCAAGCCCTCCTCGTCAGAAGGTGGTGTGGCCCCACAATCATCGGAAGCCCCCAAAGTCGCTCCGATATTTTCAAGACTCGCATGAAGGAGTTTTACATTCCGGCCATCGGTTGCCGGAGGTAGGAGAAGCTGCAATAAGTCAAGAAAGTGCAAAAGCCCCCTCACTTCCCCACCATTATTCAAGACCGGCACGGCTCGAACCCCATGATCTACCATTAGACGGTAGGCCATGAGAAAGGTATCGTCCTGCCTTACCGCGACCACCGTTTTACGGCAAATCGAGCCAGCTGTCGGACGAACATCATCAACCAACACCGGAGGCTCAAGCCCAGCCTGTTCGAGAACGATTTTGACCCGAGGGGGAACTTCACCACAGCGAGCTGCAATCGCCTCTAAATCGCCTGTCGCACGTAAATAAGATGCATGGCCGATCGCAGCGCAAATAGCATCTGCATCGGGATTTCGATGTCCCAGCACAAACCAGGACTGCTTCATAATTCGTTCAATAGCCACGCCAAGCGGTCAGTCCAAGAGTCATAAATACAAGGCCAAGAGCTAACCCTCCGAGTGCAAGTCCCCGCCAACGGGTATCTGAAGCCGTAACCCAATTCACCCAATCCCGAAAGAGGTAAGGCATCCCCACAAAATACAAGCCCTTGATAATCATGAGATAGCAGACTGCGGGCATTAAGAACTGTAGCGGAGCGTCCTCAAAATCTGAAGCATACAGAAGTGGAGCAGAAGCCATCAGAAGGCAAAGGCCTAGGCCACGCACAAAGAGGAACTCGCGCACATAGACAATCATCCCAACACAGAACAAAGGAACTCCAATCATCAGATATGTTTTCACTTTGTTAAACTCACCCAGGTCCATGCTCAACGCTGAAAAAATCCCTTTATCAGGCGGCGCAACTAGCAGCCAAAACCACACCATCCCAAAACCCATAAAGTAGGTTCCAAGATCAGCGTTACGTGGCAACTTTTGGGCGATTTTTTTCGAGGCATCCGTTTTCAAAAACATGAACCCGTAAACTGCGACCAAAATAATCCCGAGAATCAAGCCAGCTGTTCCGAGCGAGATTTCTTGGTAAGGATGGGGGCCTTCTTTCATGAGCCGCAAAGCTAGGTTCCCCTACCCAACGGTAAAGGCTTAAATCAGCACTTCCTAATGAATCTCGGGCGTCCCATAAAGGGTATAGCCAGTTGAGTCTTCAATCCTCACATCAAGCAACTGTCCGGCCATTCTTTCAGCGTTACCATCAAAGATTACAATCTTGTTCTGGCTTGTTCGGCCGCTAAGGCGTTTTTTATTCGTTTTACTCGGACCTTCGCAGAGCACTTGTTGAACAGTCCCAATTAATTTTGCGTTTTTCGTGGTCGTCAATTGCTCCTGAATTCGAAGGAGGATTTGATTGCGCGCCTCCTTCACCTTATCGCTCAATTGCTCGTCCATCTCGGCGGCCGGAGTATCTTTACGCTTCGAGTATCGGAAAATGAAGCTGTTATCAAAACCAATTCGTTTCATGCACGCTACCGTCTCCTCAAAATCTTCCTCGGTCTCGCCAGGAAACCCCACAATAACGTCCGTAGTGATTGCGAGATCCGGTCGTGCAGCCTGCATCTTTTCACAGATCGTAAGAAATTTCTCGTTTTTGTAAGGTCGTCGCATCTTTTTGAGAATCCGATCGCTCCCGCTCTGCATCGGAAAGTGAATATGTGAACAGAGCTTCGGCAGATAAGTAAAAGCCTCTACCAAATCATCGCGGTAACCAATAGGATGTGGACTGGTAAAGCGGATCCTTTCGAGACCCTCGATTTCGTGTACTGCTTCCAGAAGTTGCACAAATGGAGATTTCCCATCCACTATGGGGAACTCGGTCCGACCATAAAGATTTACAATTTGCCCGAGCAGAGTGACCTCTTTCACCCCCTTGCCTACGAGATCTCTCACCTCACTAACGATATCGGGAATTGGTCTTCCTCTTTCCTTGCCCCGCGTATCCGGCACAATACAAAACGAACACCGCATATTACACCCCTGCATAATACTGACGAAGGAAGTTGCTTGCTGGCCCTCTCTAGGGATATGGTCCTTGATTGTATTTTGGCTGCCCTCTTCTTCTTCAGTATCAACCATTCTCGCCGAGATAATCCGATCCTGATTAATCTTAATGATTTCATCCTCGACTCGTCCCGTGACCATTTCCACCCCAACCTCGTCCATACGCGTCTGGAGGCGACGATTTAAAATGCTATCCACATAATCAAAAACGCGGTGATACTTTTGCGTTCCTACAACTAAATCAAGGTGAGGCACCCGTTCAAAAAGCTCTGATCCTCGACTTTGTGCCATGCACCCCATGAAGCCATAGACCACATGATCGCGGCTTTCGCGGTATTTCCCCATCATCCCCATTTTCCCCAAAGCTTTTTGCTCCGCTTGATCGCGGACACTACAGGTATTGATCAGGATCGCATCAGCATCCTGTTCTTTGGGGGTAAGAGTGTAACCACGCTCGGCAAACGTCTGAGCAACCTGCTCGGAATCCCGCTCGTTCATCTGTCACCCGTAGGTTTTAATAAAGACCTTTGGCATCGAGCACATCGCTTAGCCGCCATTTTCGAGTTTGCCAATCCCCAATTCAGCAGATGAGGTTTCGAACCCGATCTATCGATTTTCAATAATCTTCTAAATTTAAAATCGGCCAACTGATGAAGTGATGGTTATTACATTAGAAAAAGCGCTGATTCAGTTCTCTAAACACCTTCAAAACAGCATTCTTAGAGAAGATTCTTCCTAGCTTGATCGCTCCTCCCCCTATCGTCCTAGAATTTAGGTTTCCCGAATATTTAGAATCCTGTATATTCTCCTGCGGTGAGCCCTCATACTGACAGCGAAGTCGATGCCTTCATCGAATTCATGACCACCGAGAAAAACTCTTCTCCTAAGACGCTAGAGAACTACACACTTGCGATCCGACTTTTCCAAACATGGCTGGGCGATCGCTTTTCAAAATGGCGAGATCTTACCTCTGACCACTTTCGCGCCTATCTCTTTCAACTCCAAAAAGACGGCCTTGCTCGAAGCACAGTGCGCCTTCGCTTCGCAGCCTACCGCTCCTTTTATAAGTTCCTCGTCCATCGTCGCGGCTATCCAAATAGCCCCGTCGCCGAGGTTGAACTTCCGAAAGCTGACAAAGCTCTACCTGTCGTTCTGACCTTAACCCAAATCGAAGAACTTCTTGAACTTCCGATGAAATCGGAACTTCAAGGTCAGGCGCCAGCTTGGATGCGTGAGCGTGACGCCGCCATCCTAGAGCTCTTTTATTCCACTGGCCTTCGTCTCGCCGAGCTCGCCTCGCTCGATGTAATTGACATCGATTCCATCAACGAATCAGTTCGAGTCATCGGAAAAGGATCCAAAGAACGCTTAGTCCCCATTGGTTCACATGCCATGAAAGCGATGCAGAAATACCGAAGTGTTGCTGCTATTCACGAAGGCCCTCTATTCGTTTCCAAACTTCGCAAACGTATCTCTACTCGTTCGGTAAATTCGGTTCTCAAAAAATACCTAGCCCAGTCGAGTATTCCATTTAACGTCACCCCTCATAAGTTGAGACACTCTTTCGCAACCCATCTCCTGGACCATGGTGCCGATCTCCGTTCAGTTCAATCCCTCTTAGGCCACGCCTCGCTTTCGACCACGCAAATCTACACACACGTGACTAAGGAACGCCTTCGCGAAGCCTATAACTCAGCTCACCCAAGAGCCAAGTAGGCTGAAATTTAATCCGGGAGTAGCGGATTAAGATCTTCGATCCATTCGATAGCGTATTCGTTTTCCGGATCAATTTTTAAGACTTTCTGGAATGCTTTCTTCGCCTCGGGGAACCGTCGCTGACTGGCTAGGTAGAAACCAAGGCTAGAATAAGCTTCATCTTGTGCGCACTGATATTTTAATCCCTCCCGCACCAAATACTCGGCCTTGGCAGGTTCTCCCTGATGAAAGGCCATATTAGCTGCCATCAAGAGTAATTCGCCCCGTGTCGTATTTTGCTCGTGGGCGAGGCGATAGTGCTTTTCAGCGTCCCTTAATTCCCCTTTTTTTTCGTGAAGAGTCGCGAGATTAAAAAAGAGCAATTCCTGTGACTCCGCCTCATCACACAAATCTGTCACCCGAAGCAAAGTGGCTTCTGCTTGCGCAAAATTCCCAAAATCAATCAGATCAGTTGCATACAAGAGAGTCGACATAACATTCTCAGCATCCTCTTGAGTGAGAATCTCTTCATAGATCACACAGGCACTCGCGACCTGATCCGCCTCACGGGCTTCTTCGAGCACTTCGTAAAGCTCCTCAATTTCGGACATGCGAGGAAGTTACTCTTCATCCACCGTCTCGTCACGCTGGTAAATCGGCAATTGGCGATAAGGAACAGTAAAAGCAAGCGTCATCATCGCGGTTCCATACACCTGACCCGCCTCTCGGCTATACCATGAACCATCGTCTTTTTGCTTTTTCAGATATGTTTCGTACATCCAGTCAGCATAAGTTTCCCAATACTTTCCCCCAAGCTGAAACATGGCCTGAGCGTTGTAGTAGTTTCCATAGAATTCAAACTGAGCCCCTTCCAGCGCTCGAAAACTCTCGAGAATGTAATCGGCCGCTTTAATCGTCGACGGCTTCCCGTGTTCTCCACAAAGCTCCAAACAAAGAAGCCCCATTCCGGTAAGAGAATTCTTGGAATTATGCGGGCTAGAATAGCCAAAGTGACCATTCTTTTCCGAAAAATTTCCATAAAGATAAGCAACGGCGTCTGCGATAGCCTTGTCTGGCACATCAGCCCCATTGAGTTTCGCCGAGCGCAGCGCCATCAGAGCCCAACCACTGCAGGAAGTATCCGAATCCCGCGAATTGGGATGGTAACGCCAGCCACCTTTATGACGTGATGACTTCTGCACCGCTTGAGCACGTAGAATTAAAGACAACGCGCGAGGGAGACTTCCATTAATTTTGTTTTGGCGATCCGGATCCACCATCCCAGAAACTTCGGATAAAAAAAGTGTGGCAATATTGTGCCCATACATGGGACCGCTACCGTATTGCCCCCCAGTGTAGAGTCCCTCCCGATTCTGTCTTCCAATCAAGAAATCGATAATCTTATTCAACGAATCCGCATAAGGACCTTCCGTAGGCAGATGTCCACGAGATAAAAAAGCCATTCCTGCGAGGGCTGGAATTCCACAAGAATTCCCGTAACTCCCAGGGTAGCTCCCATCATTCAGCTGAGAGCGGACCAAATAATTTAGACCCCGATCAACCGATGGATCGACCTTGTCCTTCCAATTGGCGAAAACGGTTGGGGCGACTTCTTGCCCTGACGTGATTACAACGAGGAAGGCTCCTAGGATGAGTGAGAAAAGCTTTTTCATTTCTTTTTAGAGACTTGCTCAAAGTAGTTTTGGACGAGGCCCCGGTAATCTTCAGGTATTACTGCGCGGCGGGATCCACTGACATCTGTCTTGAGAGTAGCTTGGATCTTTTCCCAATCCGCAGCATTGATTCCTAGCTTAGCGAGCTCGGCAGGAACACCTTGATTAGCCTGCGCCTGACGAACTCCTTCCTTCGCTTCATCACTAGGAGGAGCCGCTTGATCACTAGGCTCTCCAGGTTGATTCGCCTGAGCTGGATCACCCGGCTTACCACCTTTTTTCATATTGGACATCGCTTCGCTCGCTGCCTGCTTCAAAGCCTCGGCTGCGGCCTGAGCTTGGGCTGCGGCCTGCTGCTGTTGTCCGGATTGCGCGGAATTTGCAGCTTGTGAACTCTGCTGCAAGGCTTCAGCCATTGCATCTCCTGGCGCTGGAGCTTGGTTGGGATTCTCACCTTGCTCTGCAGCCTGAGAAGCTTTCTGAGCTAACTGTTGCGAAGCGCTTTGAAGTGACTGCTGAGCTTGCGCAAATCTTTGAGCCGCCTTTTGATGCTGTTGAGAAGCTTGCTGGGCCTGCCCATCTTGCTGCGCTTGCGAAGCCTGGCTCGCATTCTGAGCCCCCTGATTTGCCATCTGGCTTGCCTGACTTAATGGATCACCCTCGACCGCTGCAACATCATCAATCGCTTGAGCTAAATCAGCAGCCCGCTCGCTTTGCATTTCCTGCAGGGCAGCAAGAGCTTCCCCAGCTCGACCTTCCGCAAGATCTTGCAAGGCTTCAGCAATCCCCTCCTGACGCTCTTGCAAAGAACTTTGAGAGTCGGAAACCTCAGCACCTTTAGAAAGTTCGGAGGCTGCTGTTTGAGCAGCTTCTGCAGCAGCTTGTGGGTCCCCTTTGATTGCCTCCTGTAACGCACTCTCCGCTTGGGCCAATGCTTCTGGCAGATCATTGGCACGCGCTTCCTGCATCTCACGCGCTTCGCTCAACTCCTGCTGGGTTCCTTCGACGATTGCCTCTTGCTCTCGAGCTAAAGCTTGTTCAAGGGCTCCATTCAAACGCTCGGACTGCAATTTCTCGAGTGCCTGAAGGGCTTCGTTGGTGTTACCCTCCGCGAGCTCCTCAAAAGCCTCGGCGAGCGCCTCCTGCTGATTTTGAAGAGACTGTTGAGACGGCGACGATTCAGCACCCTTAGCCAGTTCCTCAGCAGCATTCTGAGCCGCTTCAGCGGCAGCTTTGGCATCAGCCTGCCTTGCTTCACTGAAAGCCTCCTGAGCCTGCTCAACTGCTTTTGGAAGAGTCTCAGCACGAGCCTCCTGACCATTCTGGGCGTCACTCAATTCGTCCTTCGCCCCCTCGAGAATATCTTTCTGAGCTTCCGCAAGAGCGTTCGCAACATTATCCGGATCAGCAATGCTCTGAACTTCCTCTAGAGTTGCTTGAGCCTCCGCCGTATTTCCTTCCGCAAGAGCTTCGAATGCTTCCGCCAACTTCTCCTGCTTATTTTGAAGAGACTTCTGTGAACCTGATTTCTCGGTAGCTTTCGATAATTCTTCGGCAGCATTCATCGCTGCTTCGGCCGCCATTTCAGGATTGTTTTTCTGAGCTTCATCAGCGGCCTTACCCCCTTCTTCGGCAGCTTTTGCGAGGTCCTCTGCTCGGCTTTCCCCAGCCTTTTTTGCCTCAACCATTTCTTCGCGAGCTTCTTGCGCAGCCCCACTCTGTTCCTTCGCAAGCGCCTCGGCGATTTCACGCGGGTTGAGCAAATTCTGAAGTTCCTCGAGGATTTCCTCAGCTCTCTCAGCTTCTCCACTAGAAAGAGCCTCTAGAGCTTCGGCGACTTTTTCTTGCTTATTTCGCAACGCCTCTTGAGTGGGCGAAGCTTCAGCGTTTTTGGCAAGTTCCTCGGCTGCTTTTTGAGCAGCTTGCGCGGCTTGCTCAGGATTATTTTTCTGGGCTTCCTCAGCTGCTTCGGTGGCTTCCTTTGCTGCATTAGCCAAATCTTCAGCACGATCTTCGTTATCACGCTTAGCCTCTGACATTTCCTGTCGAGCTTCATAAGCGGCCTCTAGTTGTTCTTTCGCCAAAGCCTTTGCAATCTCACGAGGGTTAACCATCTCCTGGATCTCTTCCAAAGCATCTTGGGCTTTCTCGGTCTTCCCTTCAGCTAGCGAATCAAAGGCCTCCGAAAGCTTATCCTGCTTTTCCTTCAATGCTTCTTGAGATGGGGATTGATCAGAACTTTCTGCCAACTTATCCGCAGCCTTTTTTGCTAATTCCGCGGCTTGCTCGAGCTTCGACTGGCGTGCTTTATTAGTAGTTTCTTGAACCTCATTGATGGCATTGTTCAGATCTCCAGCTCTCTCAGCCTCGTTATCCCGGCGTGCCTCGGCAAGTTCTTGGCGAGCTTCAGTCAGAGCATTTTCCTGTTCCTGAATGAGCGCATTCTTTAGCTGATCGCCATTCATCTTTTGAGGAGCCGGCTCAGCTTGTTCGCTCAACTTTGAAAGCCCTTCCTGAGCCTTCTTCAACTCTTCAGCCTCATTAGAAAGTTCCATTGCTTGATCTGCCTGTGCCTTCATCGCAGCAGCTTTTGCTTCAGGTGATTGAGCGACCTCCTGCCGAATCTTCTCTTGCATCTGGCGTTGCTCATTCTCCCAGTCCTGATCGGGAGTTTCCTCAGCAGCCTCCCGCGCCAATTCTTCCTGCTTCTGGGCCATTTCCTGAAGCTTAGCCAAATCATTGGTCTTAGGCTGGTCCTTTTGAATCTCCTGACGTAATTGCTGAAGATCATTAATCGCATCCTCGCTTTCGCGAAGGGCATTATCGACCTCAGATCTCCGAGCTTCGGGATTGTCTTGAAGCGGGGCATTTTCAACTGACCTCTTTGCCTCATCGAGTTTCGCCACCGCTTGCTCTACGTCATCACGTCGATGTTCCTGCACGCTCTGTTTCATCCGTTCGCTGAGCTCGGTAAGATCTTCTTTCGCGTCCTCCAACTTTTCACGAGCCTGCGCAAGGACCTCTTCTGCACGCTCGCTGACTTGCTCTTTGTCTAGTTGCCCCTTGGCAATTTGCATCTTATTTTTAGCCTCTCGAACCTTCTTAATCGCATCCTCAATAGCCTTCTTAAGATCACTGTCCTGATTTCGCAATTCTTGGCGAACCAGAGACTCGGCGTTCATATCCAGCTTAAATTCAAGCCACTCCGAGTAGCCTATACCGGGACCTGAGAGCCATTCAGGGCGATTATCACTAACCGCTAGACGCATCTTAACTTGTAGCGCGCCTTTGTGCTTTGCCACAATATTTCCCAGTAGAACCATTGCTTCCCCTTCCCACAGCTTTCCGTTCGCACCATCGATTCGCTCCGGAAGGAGTTCAGCAAGCGATTCGACCGGCTTACCATTCACTTCGAGCTCGATTTCGACCTTGGCGATCCCAATCTGCTCAACGGCAGAGTAGACCAGAACCACCTGTTCGGTTGGTTTCACCCGAAACTCCCTTTGAATCGGAGTTAAAATCTCCACTTCCGGAGCAGAATCTTCCTCAGCTAAGATCTGAAACTGCGCGGCATCAAGCTCGCGGCCCAAACGATGCTCCACCTTCATTAAGGCAGCGCCTTCAAGTCCCGGTTGCAAAATCGTCCTCCAAGACACAATCGTTCCGCGCGCCGTAGGTTCCAGCTCTATTTCACCCAGCGAGCCTGAATCAAACAGAACCTCTCCCCGATCAATCGGAGTATCAAAACGCCCCTTCAAGGTTACCTCAGTTCCAGCCAGGGCCTGAATTCCAGTTCCCAACGAAACTTCTCGATCTGGCCACTCGGTATAAGGAGGGTACTGCAAATTCACGGTGGGCTCCAAAAGACGCGGAAGCCGATAAACCTTCACCTCGAAGCGATCGCTTTCATTTCCAGCCACAAGAGCGGAGTATTTAAATCCAGCTTCCGCCGAATGCAGATGGTACGAGTAGCGGTGGGAATTGCCATCCGAAGAGCTCGGCTCAAGAGTCTCGGATATGAGATTCCCATTTTTTTCAATGACCAACTGCAGAGGCTTCTCCAAATCACCAGTATAGGTAAGATCGATCTGAACCTTATCACCTTCCAGAACTTCGAGGTCTCCTGGACTAATATCGAAACGAAAGGCTCCGGCATTCCCCAACTCCGTGAATGGCGAAACTGCACGAGTCAAAAGGCGACTCATCTCACGAGGCCAAATCGCCACCAAAGCAATAATTGCCACCAAACAGGTTGCAACCGACCACATAGATCGCTGCACACGACTTCCAGCAACTTCTTCATTCGGATCAACCGTGCCGATATCAGCAGCCGCTTCATTAGAAAGCTCCAAAAGCAACTCGGGCGAAATTCCCTCCGGATGATCAGAAAGCTCTAAGGCAGTACTAATTCTCTCTTGAACCTCCGGATGACGCTCCTCCAACCACCGCGCAAGCTTCACAAGCGAGATCTTGGTCAATAATGATTTCGCAATAAAAAGAATCGCAGCGAGCCCTGCCGCAGTAAGCCACCCAAAGAAAAGCGTGCCCCGCGCCCACGAAGGCAAGGGCGCCAGGAAGAAATCGAGGGCCACAATAACAAGCAAACCCATAAGGACCACACTTGCAGTTTTGAGCAAACCCCGAACGAGCTGAATCCACCTGATCCGACGACGGAGAGATGTGAGACCTTTAGTAATCTCAGGAGGGATCCTAGTTTGCATATGACCATTACGCCTTAAACCGAGCCTGACTTTCGAGGATAAAGTGAGAATTTAACAATCGCACGGACTTTCACAAACCAGCCATAACCCCCAAATTCTGCCATTCTTACTATTAAAATAACCCACTAAAAGATTACCCTAAGCCTTTTGAACTTAAAAACGCGAACACAGCGCCAAGATTAAAACGATCAGCCCCCACCTCTTATCTATCCATACCCCACCAAGAACCAACCAATCCGGCTATACTCAAGAATCAATCTTTTTGATAACCAGCCACTGAATCCCTAGTAACAAATTGCGTGGCAACAGGGAATACCCACACTGTCACACAAATCGACAATTTTTATGCCGAAATCCGTGCGTATTCTCACTCTCACCGCCCTTCTCTTCCTCAATGTGTTTGGCGAAAAAACTATTTCTTTCGATCGCGATATTCAGCCTATCCTTTCTGAGAATTGCTACTATTGCCATGGAACTGATCCAAAACACCGCGAAGGAGATCTCCGCCTTGACCTTCGCGAAGATGCCCTCGATATAGGTGCAATCGTTCCGGAAAAACCTGAGAAGTCAGAGCTCATTGATCGAATCCACTCAAAGGATCCAGACGATCTCATGCCGCCACCGGATTCAAATCGAAAGCTCACTGCAGAGCAAAAAGATCTGTTAGCTCGATGGATCAAGGAAGGAGCTGAATATAGCGAACATTGGGCATTCACAAAGCTACCCAGAGAGACTGGCAAATCGATCGACACCATCGTCTCCGATCATCTTGCCAAGGAAGGGACGGAGCTTAAGGCCAGAGCAAAGCCCCACCAGCTCCTTCGCCGCCTCACATTCGATCTTACCGGACTCCCACCAACACCAAAACAGATCGAGAAATTTGATCCAAAAAAAACCGAACCCTTTATCGACGAACTCCTCGCTTCACCTGCTTATGGCGAGCAAATGGCGACTCCGTGGCTTGACGTAGCCCGTTACGCCGACAGTTACGGATTCCAGCAGGATCTAAACCGTCGTGTCTGGCCCTATCGCGACTACGTCATTGACGCCTTTACCTCCAACAAACCCTTCGACCAATTCATCCTTGAGCAAATTGCGGGCGATCTCCTTCCAGAAGCCTCCCGCGAGTCCCGCATCGCCACCACCTTCTCGCGCCTGCACCAACAAAAGGTCGAAGGCGGCTCGGTTCCCGAAGAATTTCGTGTCGAATACGTTGCCGATCGCGTCCACACTTTTGGAACAACCTTCTTGGGACTGACCATGGAATGCTCCCGATGCCATGATCATAAATATGATCCCACCACTGCGAAGGACTACTATTCCCTGTTTGCTTTCTTCGACGATATCGATGAATCTGGGCTCTACTCATACTTCAATTCTGAAGCAACGCCAACCCCTGCAATGCCCCTTCCGAATGAAGCCCAAGAGCAACAGCTGGCCGAACGAAAAGCAGACATCGCAAGCGCCAGTGCCAAGCTTGAAAAAACAGTAAAGGAGTTCACGCCAACTCAGGTCGACTCGAAAGATCAACCAAGCCTCAAGCCCGCCCAACTTCTCCATCTTTCCTTTGACGATGGCAAAGACAAGGGTGCCAATAAAGCGGTTCCCGGCAAGCTTGGACAAGCCATCAAACTGACCGGAGATGACGCTATAGGAACGAAAGTTGGCGATTTCCACCGCGAGCAACCTTTCACAGTCTCACTCTGGCTTCAAACGCCCGATCTTAAAGATCGCGCAGTCATTTTTTCACGCTCAAAAGCTTGGCATGATGCCGCCTCACGGGGCTATGAACTCCTACTGGTCGACAATCACTTACAATGGTCGCTCATTCACTTTTGGCCCGGCAACGCCATTTCAGTCAAAACCAAAGATCCAGTCAAACCTGGCGAATGGGTTCACGTCACGGTGACCAACGATGGATCCTCATCGGCGCGAGGGCTACAAATCTATATCAATGGGAAACCAGCAAATACCGAAATTAGATATGATCATCTAACCCGAGCGATTAAGGGCGGTGGGAATCCGCATATCCGCCTCGGCGAGCGCATGCGCGATCGCGGTTTCAAGGAAGGGTTGATCGACGAATTTCGAGTCTTCGGGAGCAAACTTTCGGACCAAGAAATCAGTGATCTTCTTTTCCCGGTTGATCCAAGACCTTTGAAATCAAACTTGAAAAGTGACCCTTCCTACAAAACTGCACTTAAGGAACTGCAAACCGCTCGCTCCGCTTATAATCGCCTCGAGGAATCGATTCCCGAAATCATGGTCATGGAGGAATCTCGGAAGCCCAAACAAGCATACATTCTTAATCGGGGATCTTACGAGAACCGCGGCAAAGAAGTCGAAGCCGCCTTCCCCGAGTTCCTCCCAAGCTTTGGCATGAAACCCACCAATCGACTCTCGCTTGCAAAGTGGCTCACCCATCCCGAACATCCGCTCACCTCGCGAGTCATCGTAAATCGCTTCTGGCAATCCCTCTTCGGACGCGGACTCGTTGGCACCTCCGAAGACTTCGGAATGCAAGGAGAACGGCCCGAGCATCGTGAACTCCTAGACGAACTCTCCGCGCGCTTTGTCGCTTCAGGATGGGACACGAAACGGCTCATGAAGGACATCGCGATGTCTCGGGTTTACCAACAAGACTCATTCGCCAACTCACTCGAGTTGGAAAAAGATCCTGCAAATCGCCTTTTAGCTCGCGGCCCTCGCCACCGGCTTCCTGCCGAACAAATTCGTGATCAAGCTCTTACGGCCTCCGGACTACTCGTTCCCAAAGTCGGCGGGCCCTCGGTTCACCCCTATGATCTTGCCGAATCCTTCAAGCCTTCCAAACCGACGATGGGTGAAGGGCTTTATCGCCGGTCACTTTACACTTACTGGAAACGCACCGGCCCCTCACCTGCCATGATGGCATTCGATGCTGTGAAGCGTGATGTCTGCTCTGCGAAGCGCGAAACGACTTCAACCCCACTTCAAGCACTTGTCCTTCTAAACGGAATTCAATTTGTGGAAACCTCGCGCCATCTCGCCGAAAAAACCCTGCAAAAGCACCCGACTAAAATAAAAGTAGCAATCCAAGAAATGTATCTTCGCCTCGCCTCAAGGCATCCCGACGAAAAAGAGATTAAAATCCTCTCGGCGATTTTTGAAGAACAGCTTGCTCACTTCAAAGCCCATCCCGAAGAAGCCAAGCGCTTCCTTTCGCAGGGCCACACCAAGACCAAATCTCCAACATCCGAACTCGCCGCCCTCACCACAGTAGCACAAGCGATCCTCAATCTTTACGAGGTGAACACAAAGCAATAGCTGATATGATTACCCCCCCTCTTCTCAACCGACGTGAGGTCCTCCGGAACTCAGCTCTTGGATTCGGCTCTCTTGCTTTGGCCGATCTTTTGCAGGCCGAAAATTCCTCTCTTGCCTCGCCGAAGCTTCCGATAAAAGCCAAACGAGTCATCTTTCTTTTCCAGTCCGGCGGACCATCACAGCTTGATCTTTACGACCCGAAACCTCTCCTTAATAAAAAACACGGCGAGCAACTTCCAGATGACGTCCGTGGCGGACAGCGCCTCTCGACCATGTCGGGAAACCAGTCCTCAATTCCCCTCGCGGGATCGCCTTTTAAATTCGCACGTCACGGCCAGTCAGGGCAGTGGTTCTCCGAAATTCTTCCGCACACCGCCAAGATTGCCGACGATCTTTGCATCGTAAAAAACATCTACACCGAGGCCATCAATCACGGACCCGGCGTCACCTATCTACAAACTGGATCGCAACTTGCCGGACGCCCCTCGATGGGAGCCTGGCTTCAATATGGGCTCGGCACTTCCAACAACAATCTTCCGTCTTTTGTCGTTCTCGTGACCAAGAACAAGGGTGGCCAACCCCTCTTGTCCCGCCTCTGGGGATCCGGTTTTTTGCCATCGGAATATCAAGGCGTCCGCTTTCGGTCTGGCAAGGATCCCGTTCTCTATTTAACCAACCCGGATGGAATCTCGGAGAAATCTCGACGGATGCTCCTTGATCGGCTTGCCGAACTTCACTCGCACCAACATGGGCTCTCACCTGACGGAGCAATCCAAGATCGCATCAAGCAATATGAGATGGCCTTCAACATGCAATCGAGTGTTCCCGAGGTCGCAGATCTTAAGAAGGAACCCGAGTCGATTTACGACCTTTACGGTAAGGAAGCTAAGAACCCCGGTTCATTTGCCGCGAATTGTCTCATGGCCCGACGGCTCGCCGAGCGCGGGGTTAAATTCATCCAACTCTATCATCAAGGCTGGGATCAACATGGCGGGCTGAAAGGCGGGATCAGTCGTCAGTGCAAGGAAACAGATCAAGCTTCGGCCGCTCTCATTAAGGATCTCAAACAACGTGGGATGCTCGATGACACCCTCGTTGTTTGGGGCGGAGAATTCGGAAGAACTAACTACTCTCAGGGGAAACTCAGCACAAGCGGATTTGGTCGCGACCACCACCCGCGCTGCTTCTCCCTGTGGATGGCCGGCGGCGGCATCAAGCCCGGGATCTCCTTTGGTAAAACCGACGATTACGGCTACAACATTGTCGATAAATCAGGGACACCCATCTCTCCGGACAAACACAAATACGATGAGAATGCGGTTCATGTCCATGACCTACAAGCTACGATCCTGCATCTCCTAGGCATCGATCACACCGCTCTCACCTATAAATTTCAAGGGCGTCACTACCGACTTACTGATGTCCATGGTCAAGTGGTAAGGCCGATTCTGGCTTAGCATTTTTCTCTGCATTTGCGGTAATCACGACCGCGATTGGACGGTGATCCGAAGCGACCTTCTCCGCGATCACGGTGTCCTGAAATTGAGAAACCGGGAGACCTTTGGCAAAAAAGAAATCAATCTCAACTTTCGGTTTCGAAGCTGACCAAGTGTTCTTACGACCTTCACGGAGCATCTTCCATCCATTTTCTTCTAGCGCCATGAGTGAATCGCTTTTTGGTTCGGCATTAAAATCTCCGGCAAGAATCACCGGATGCTTACAATTCTTAAGGCCTGCCTGTAGAACCTTAATTTGCTTCACACGAAGGGGTTCTTTAATCCAATCATTGTGAATACTTATAAAGGAAAATTTCCCAGGCCACTTCGGTGACTTCACCACGACCTCGAGGGCAATCCGCGGCTCAGCACCTTTGGGTAGCTTGTGAATAATCGTCTCCACAATGGGCAGTCTCGAAAGGACTGCCATGCCATATTCCCCACCTTGGTAATCCATAAATTTACCAAACCGTTGCTCCATTTTAAGTATTTTGGCTAGCTCTACGGCTTGATCGACTCCGCCACTGCGCTTACATCCCTTATCGACTTCCTGAAGCGCCACGAGATCCGGCTTCTCCGCTGCAATCACCTTTGCGATTCGCTCCAAGTCCAACTTCCCATCCATTCCTTCGCCATGATGGATATTGTAGGCCACCAATCGGAGTTCCTCAGCGAGTAAGGTTGGTAAAATAAGGGTCAAAATAACGAAAATCCTCATTTTAGCTTCTACGCCCCTTCTAACCGGTCTCTCCCACTCAAATGTAAAATGAGTCGTTTCCGCTGAATCCTAACCAAAAACAACAAATTCTCCAAAATCCTTATTGATAACTTTGGTAAAGCCCTCAAAAATTATGTGTCATCCAAACGCCATATCTTAATTCTAATGTTTAATCTTACGGTTCCCGCCCTAAAACATAGTCCTGAACTTGATCCTGGGTTTATGCCGGCCTCACTTTGGAACCAGGCATTTAGAGCGAAATGTTCCGACGAGAATAGTCGCGAAATCAAGATTGCGATACTACGCCCTGACGGAACGGGGACGATCCACACCGAGCGCATCTTGACGGACGAGGAATTCGCCACCCTCAACTTCCGACTCATTGAACGTATTGTAAAATTCCTCCTCTGGAGCTGCGGCGGGACACAGATCGTTCTCGAAGATGCCCCTTCCCTAGCTCAAGCTCTCTCGGATCAGTATTGTAAAAGGGGCAAGCGTGACTTCGACGTTAATTACTCAAATCGTTTTTTTGGCGACACTTTGACTTTTTCATCGGAATCAACTGAAACATTCCCCATCCCACGGGTCACTGAGAAGTCTGAGAGCCAAATCGGACTGAAAGGAAATCGGATTGGCTTCGATCTCGGTGGATCCGATCGCAAATGTGCGGCGGTTATCGATGGCGAAGTCGTCTTTTCTGAAGAGGTTACCTGGGATCCTTACTTTGAAAGTGACCCCGCATACCATCGAGAGGGAATTATCGATAGTATCCGGCTTGCTGCTGCGCATCTTCCAAAAGTCGATGCTATTGGCGGATCAGCTGCCGGAGTCTATGTCGATAGCAAGGTTCGCGCTGCTTCACTCTTCCGAGGTGTACCCGATGAGCTTTTCAGTGAACATGTTGAGAACATTTTCTTTGAAATCGCCGAAGAATGGAATGTCCCAATCCGAGTCGTGAATGACGGAGACGTTACGGCCCTCGCCGGCGCAATCTCGCTGAATGATGGATGTGTCCTTGGGCTTGCAATGGGAACGAGTGCAGCCGCCGGATACGCCGATACCAATTCCCGAATCACCCCCTGGATTTCCGAACTCGCCTTCGTGCCTATCGATTTTAGCGAGAACGCCGCCCAAGACGAATGGTCCGGTGATATCGGCTGCGCCGTTAATTATTTCAGCCAGCAAGCCGTTTCCAGACTCATTGAACCATCCGGACTTAAAATCGATCCAGCTCTTGGAAAGCCCGAAAAATTGATCCTTGTTCAAGAAGCGATGGAGGCTGGCGACGATAAAGCAGCTGCAATTTACAGAACCATTGGGACTTATCTTGGCTACGCAATTCCTCAATTCGCGAGATTTTACGATATCAAGCACATGCTTTTGTTGGGACGCGTCCTGACTGGAAAAGGTGGTGAACTCATTATTTCAAAAGCCGAGGAAGTGCTCCGTGACGAGTTTCCCGAACTAGGAAAAAAGATTTCCCTGAGCACACCTGATGAAAAGATGAAGCGTCATGGGCAAGCCATCGCTGCTGCCAGCCTTCCCGAAATTTAAGCAGCCCCGCAAATAACAGCTTTGGGTCCGCGATCCTTCACAGAAAGCGTGGCAAAAGGGGTGATTTACTAAAGCTGGCTGACTTTTCGGCGACTTGCGGCAATTTCCCTAAAAACCAGCAATTAAGGCAAAGTTCATCCTTGCCAAAGCGTTGACCGACTCCTAGCTTCCGCCTCGGAAACTCAAATCCTGAATTTATGTCCAAGCACAACTCTCTTAAACGCAAAGGCGGCGCAACCGGTAAACGCTCAGTCATGAAGCGCTTTGAGCGCGTCAAACTCATGAAAGAGCGTGGTGATTGGAAAGAAGGACAAAGTGCCATCGGCCTCCCAAAGACTAAGGCCGAAGGATAACCCCCGCCCACCGCGGGTGGATCAATCTAATTTCTGGCGGGGCCATTTCTTGGTTCCGCCTTTTTTCTTGCCATGAACCAACCTCAAGGAATCCGGCTTAATAAATACCTCGCTTCAGCGGGTATAGGCTCACGCAGGGCATGCGACACCATGGTCCAACAAGGCGAAGTGGTCATTAATGGTGAAACCTGCCTATCCCCAGGCTACCGAGTTCAACCCGAGGATTTCATTAAAGTTAACGGGCGTAGGATCGAACCTTTGGAGATCCAATCAATCGTTTTACACAAGCCAGCCGGACTGGTTTGCACTCGGAGCGACGAAAATAATAGAGCGACCATTTACGAATTGCTTCCTCCGCGTCTCCATCATCTCGCCCACGTCGGTCGCCTTGATCTTGATTCCGAAGGCCTCTTGATTCTAAGCAATGATGGCGAACTCACCCAAGCCCTCACTCACCCGAGTCACAAAATCGAAAAACTTTATCAAGTAACAACCGAAAACGCCTTCGAAAACTCCATCCTCAATCAGCTTGAGAAAGGTGTTTTTACAGAGGTCGGAAAAGCGCGCGCCGTGTCAGTAAAGCGAATCTCATCGCGTCGACTCGAAATGGTTCTCAATACCGGACTGAAACGTCAAATTCGCTATATGATCCAAGCTGTCGGACATCGCGTGAAACGCCTCGTTAGGCTCAAGATCGGCGAACTTACGCTCGACACCCTGAAGCTCGGAAAATGGCGCGTTTTGGGAAAGTCCGAGCGAGAAGCACTCATGGCTCTTTCCGAGAAGAAGCGAGGATCTAGAAAATAGCACGCGCGGACGGAATTCCCCTAGCAATGAGCTTAATCAGTCATTGTCGATTGGGCCACGAATTTGTTACTTCAAGATCGTAATGAGCAAGAACATCGAAAGCCACCTCAGCGAAGACCGAGTCTTCAAACCATCCAAGGAGTTTTCAAAAAAAGCCCGTGTCAAGAGCATGGCGCAATACAAGCGCATGTATCGGGAGTCTATAGACAAACCCGGCGTCTTCTGGGCGCGAGAAGCAAAAGAGCTCGTCTGGCAAAAAAAATGGACTAAGGCTCTCGACTGGAAAGCTCCTTACGCAAAATGGTTTGTGGGAGGTAAACTCAATGTCTGCGAAAGCTGCGTTGATCAACATCTCAAGAACGGCCGTGCCAATAAAGCCGCTATTATCTGGGAGGGTGAACCAGGCGAAAATCGCACCCTTACTTATCGTCAGCTTCACCGTGAGATTTGCAGTTTTTCTAATGTGCTTCTCGCAAAAGGAATCAAGCCAAAAGACCGTGTCATGATCTATATGCCGATGACTCCGGAAGCTGTCATTGCGATGCTCGCCTGCGCGCGAATAGGAGCTGTTCACTCCGTCATTTTTGGAGGATTTTCAGCAGACTCGATTGTTGATCGCCTTGAAGACTGTAAAGCCAAAGCCGTCATTACGAGCGACGGAGGTTACCGGCGAGGCGGAGTTGTCCACCTTAAGAAGAACGTCGATGACGCACTTAAAAAGTATAAAGAAGTTGAAACGGTCATCGTTCACCAAAGAATTGGCAAAGAAGAGGCGCCAGTAAAGATGAGACGGGACCGCGATTTTTGGTGGCATAAGGAAGCCGCCAAGGTGACCTCAACCCACGAAGCAAAAGCTTTCGACAGCGAGCACCCACTGTTCATTCTTTACACCTCAGGCTCAACGGGAAAACCAAAAGGAATCCTCCACACAACAGGAGGCTACCTCACCGGAACCTATACCACCTGCAAATACATTTTTGATATGCAGGAAGACGATGTCTACTGGTGCACTGCTGATGTTGGCTGGATCACGGGGCATTCGTATATTACTTATGGCCCGCTCGCCAATGGTGTGACTCAAGTCATGTATGAAGGGGCGCCCAATCACCCCGATTTTGGACGCTTCTGGGACATCGTTGAAAAATATAGTGTTAGCATTTTCTATACTGCTCCGACGGCAATCCGAGCCTTCATCAAGGCTGGTAATCATTTCCCAGAATCCCGCGACCTTTCCTCGCTCCGACTGCTTGGGACCGTAGGAGAACCAATCAATCCAGAAGCTTGGATGTGGTATCACGAAACAATCGGTGGCAGCAGATGCCCCATCGTAGACACTTGGTGGCAGACCGAAACTGGTGCCATTATGATTTCGCCCCTTCCTGGTTGCACTCCAACAAAGCCCGGCACGGCAACTCTTCCATTTTTCGGTGTCGACGCCTCTATTCTAGACGAAACTGGACAAGAATGCGGACCCAATGAGGGAGGGAAATTAGTGATTCGCAAGCCGTGGCCATCCATGCTGCGAACCATTTATGGTGACAAAAAACGCTACCGCGACACCTATTGGAATGATTACTTAGGTATGTATACCGCTGGCGATGGGGCCCGAACCGACAAAGAGGGAAACTTCTGGATAGTAGGACGCCTAGACGACGTGCTTAACGTATCGGGACATCGCCTTGGGACAGCCGAAGTCGAAAGCGCCCTAGTTGCTCACAAAATAGTTGCTGAAGCGGCAGTCGTTGGGAGACCTCACGAGATCAAAGGACAGGGAGTTGTGGCATTTGTAACAGTCAAAGGTGACTCCAAAACCTCTGACTCTCTTGCGAAGGAACTCAGAAACCATGTTGGAAAAGTCATCGGAGCGATCGCTAAGCCCGATGAGGTCTATTTTGCCCCCGCCCTTCCCAAAACACGCTCAGGAAAAATCATGCGTAGACTCCTGAAGGAATTAGTTGCGACCGGAGAAGTCTCGGGGAATATTACCACGCTCGAAGATCATCAAGTTATCACAGATCTTCAAGCACAGCTCAAAAAGTAGCACTCAACTCTCCGAATGACCACAGGCCATTATCTTATCGCATCGTTTCTCCAGCACTTTGGAGTGAGGCGAAAAACCAAGCGAATGACTGATGCTGCTTTTGAAACACACTTAATGCAAGATGGTGAAGAAATCCTAGGCGCATACTGTTGGGAGAAGATTGAACATATCGAGGAACTCTCGATGCAGTATTGGAGTCTCCGACGACTTAAGCTTGGAGAGAAAAGCATTCTGTCTCAGATCAAAGATGCCGAAAATATTTTAGCATCGGCTCAAAAGCAGCGGGCGTCAGAAGTTGACCGCTCAATAGACTTAGGCGAGGCCTTCCTCGGTGAGCGCACGACACTCTTTGAGTCGATTGAAGAACTCAATAACGATCGAGATCTTATCATAGCTGAGGCCGCTAAAACCAAGAAAAGACATTCAGCTCTAAAGATGAAGGTCAAAGTTCTTCAAGAGGAAGACGAAGCTCATGAAGGCCCAGAGATTCACGAGGCTCGAAATGAACTTGCGGCTCTTCGGAATTTTTTTGCGGCCGATAAAAGTAGGTTGGACCTCATCGATACGCAATTAGATCAGCTAAAAGATCAACTAACTAGAAACCAAGAGAAAATAGACCTTGCATCTCGCCCCATGAACGGAGCATCCGAGGTTTTCTCTCTTATTAGCCAAGCAAACCGCGATATTACGAAGCACCGAGCAGATTTGGGCCTTATTCAAGAAGAACAAGCCATTTTATTCCATGAGGTTGGAAGATTTCTAAACATCAACTTCATGCGTATCGACTGCCGCGAAGCTTGCCAAGATCACGAAGAAATTAAGGAGCAAACACGCCTCCTGAGACAATCCATTGACCTCAATCAAAAACTCGTGGACAGGCTTGGAAGGTAAGCAAGATCTCGTCTAAACTTGGAGATCCTATGACGTCACTCGCATTGGCATGAGGACATAGAGAAATGCATCCTCAGTGCGCAGCACTCCTGGACTCATCTCATCGATCAGGTCGAGGTGGACTTCATCCTCCTCGAGGCTCTTTAACGGGGCCATAAGGAATTCCGGATTGAAGGCGATTGAAAATTCTTTGCCTTCATACTTAACGTCAAGACTCTCATTGGCCTCACCGATATCCGGGCTATTTGCCATCACATCGACTTGATTTGGACCAAAAGTCAGTTTTACTGAATTAGATTTTTCAGACGACAAGAGCGAAACACGCCGGGTGGTCTCAAGAAGTTGCTCCCTACTTAACGTTAAGCGCTCCTTTGAGTCGCCAGGGATCACTTGCCTGTAATTTGGGTAATTCCCTTCAATGAGCTTACTTACAATGATGCTAGAACCAATTTCAAAACAGACTTGGTTATCCGATAGCTTAAGAATCATATCACCCTCAGTGCCTAGCAGTCTTTGCAGTTCCTGAACAGCCTTGCTGGGAATGATGAAATCAGTTTCATGGCTTGACGGAAATTCAAGCTCATGATCAACCATTGCAAGACGCCGTCCATCAGTGGCAACAAGAGTCAATTTGCCCTCCTTAAAGGAAGAAAAGATCCCATTTAAGACATAACGAGTTTCATCTGTTGAAATCGCATAGGAGGTTTTTTTAAGTGCATTTCTAAAAATAGCTTGTGGGATCTTGTATTCCTTAGCCTCGCTAAATCCAGCAAGTGGTGGGAACTCGCCATCAGGCAGCCCGATAATCTTAAAGAAACTAGGACCACTCTTGATGGAAGCCACGTTTTTACCATCGACCGAAACCTCAATTTCAGCAGATGGCAGTTCCCTAATAATATTCACAAGTCGCTTTACGGGGAGAGTCGTAGCGCCAGTCTTAGAAACTTCGGCTTGGGCGGTACCACTCACACCCACATCTAAATCCGTGGTAGTTAAGCGAAGACCCTCTTCCGAGGCTTCAATCAAAACATTAGAGAGGATAGGGAGAGTCGTTCGACTGCTAACCACATGCTGTACCTGCTGCAACCCGTCTAAAAAGGCTTCCTTTGCGATTCTGAACTTCATAATGCAAACGCGCCCGTCAGAGCTACGTAGATGGAAAATGCCCCTCGTTGCAATTCTTGGCAAGTATTTACTTAGGAATTAGAAACTAATTTCGTCGCTCTAACGCTGCGTTGAGCTTTTCTACAGCTCCCCTGACCTCAGGATCGGTCTCAATATCAGATTTCACCTTCTTACAGGCATGAATTACGGTCCCGTGATCCCGCTTCCCGAAGCCATCTCCAATATCCACTAAGGAAAGCTTCGTTAGCTTGCGCGCTAAATACATCGCGATTTGGCGAGGAAAGGCAATACTAGCAGGACGACGGCGGCTACTCATGTCTGAGAGATTTAAATTATAATAGTCGGCAACCGCTTTTTGGATCTGCTCAATCGTAACAAGATGGGTATTCTCGTCGCGCACTAGATCCCCCAAAAGCTCATCGACCTTCTCAATCGACATATTCTCAGGCGATAAAAAGCTGTAGCTCGCAACCCTCGTGAGAGCTCCTTCAAGCCGTCTCACATTACTTTTGATTTGATTTGCGATATGAACAACAATGTTATTCTCAAGTTCCACCTTCCACTGTTCCATTTTGCGACGCAAAATAGCGACTCGCGTCTCGAAGCCTGGAGGCTGAAGTTCCACCGTTAGGCCGCTTTCAAAGCGACTAATGAGGCGAGGTTCGAGGGTCTGGATTTCCGGCGCCGGGCAATCACAGGTTAAAATGACCTGGGTTTGAGAATTAAGAAGCGCGTTGAAGGTATGAAAAAATTCGTCCTGCGTGCGTTCTTTCCCCGCGATGAATTGAATATCATCAATCAACATTGCATCAACATGCCGATAGGCCTTTCGAAACGCGTCTAAATTTCCCTTTCGCACAGCCTCAATAAACTCATTTGCAAAATGTTCGGCAGTCAAAAAGACAACCTTTGCCTTAGGATCATTTGCCAAAAGTTGCTGGGCCACCGCAGACATCAAGTGAGTCTTACCTAATCCAGCCCGACCGTGAATAAAGAGTGGATTGAAACTACGTCCCTCCTGATGAGCTACCGCAGAGCAAGCGGCGTGAGCAAACTGACTGTTATCCCCAACAACAAAGCTCTCAAAGTCAAAGTCCGGATTGATACCGAGACGTTTTAGCTTCCGTTGAAAGGCCTGAGTCTTCTCTTCTAAATTTGGAGTAACAACCTTTACCGAACTGTTTGCTCGAGCACCACGCACTGCAATCTTCTGATTGTCTTCCTGCAGTGGAATCTTTCCTACAACGGCTTTTGGTAAATCCGCCTCAACGTCCCCTTTCACAACAATCTGTGGACTACAATGAATTCCTGCTCCCTCAGCAAAGGCAGCCCGCAATTCGTCCATATAGTTTGTTTCGATCCAAATCTGGTGCATGTCTGACTGAACAGCAACCAGCCCGTCCTGTTGCTCCGGGTCGACTAATTCGGCGTTTTTAAACCAGCGGGAAAATGCATCACCGCTAATATATTCGCTTAATTTTTCTCTGACCAAATTCCACGTTTGGGAATTATTTTGATCGCCGTGATTTTCGTTGTCATTTTCTTGGCCTCCTTCCTTTTCCTTAGTCATTGGGTGTGCTTTCAAACAGATTCTCTTTTATTAGATCGGCGTTAAGCTGCTCCTGGCTTCGATCTGCCGACCTCCTAAAAAATGTCCCGAAGGCTCCCATTCGAAAATCAAAAACCTTCGATAATTTTTTTAAAAAACAAGATCCATTGTTCCACAAGCGATCCACGGTTTTTTGAAAAAAAATACTCTATCCTGATTTCTTAAGGCACCTTAATCAGTGTTTCATTTTTGTCCCAATGAGCCCTCCACCAAGGGGGTAAATGCATCCTGATTGGATCACCTGAAAAATGCAGAATTGATCCGTGATCTAGGTGCCATCTTTCTTCGCGATAAAGCCACCGAACCAACCACAAAAGTAAGTGATCGCTGCATTTAATGGGAAAAACCACTCAGATGCCAGCTTGGGCCGCATCTCCATCAAACTCTCTGCGATGCCCCGCATCCCAATACTTTCAAGAACGATCATCAATTCTGGGCGAAACCATGCCACTAACAAAACCGACATAACTGTTCCAACGATTAGACCCCAAGTTGAAGACTTCCGAGGCAGCAGAGCCGCCATCAAAACTCCCAACAACGGCCCGTATGTGTAGGCAACCATTCCGAAGGCCAGCCCAATGAGATCACTGTCCTCATTATTTGAGTAGATCCACCAAAGCACGAGTCCGGCCAAAGTTAAAACAACTCCCCATATACAAACGGCGACCCGAGACTTTTTGACCATTTCTGCCCCTTCACCCTCACTCTCCATTCGATTGCGACCATAGATTATCGATAAACTAGTTTGACTGAGCGCCGCCAGGATCGAATCCAGACTTGAGATTGCTGCCGCAAAGGCACCAGCAAGGATCAACCCACTAATCCCCATCGGGACTTCGTTTACGATCCAAGTTGGAAATACAAAATTTGAATTCTCTCCAAACTTCGCCGCAAGGTCGGCATCAGGGACAAATTTTTGATACCAGGCAAACAGACCAGCTCCTACCGCTAGCATTAAAACGGTAATTACAATTGAAATGCTACTCCATCGCATCGCCTTGCGAGCATCCTCTATATTCCCGCAACAAAACATCCTTTGCGTATTAAGCTGGTCCACTCCAAACGCCGTGAAATTCTGAAACGGCATAGCCAGCAATCCAACCCACAGAGTGTAGCGCAGACCTGGCTCCTGAAAAACAGAGGTCAAATTGAAGACTTTCATCTTATCTACTTCTCTACCATCCACTACCACTTGATTTAACTGAACAACCTCACTCCACCCAATATGATAGATTAGCAAACCCAGTGCCAGAACTCCTCCGCAAATAAAGAGCACAAATTGCATCACATCGGTCCAGATCACTGTTCTCATCCCACCCATAAAAGTCCAAAGAATCGCAATCACTCCAATCACGACAATACAGAGCCGGGCGTCGAGCCCTGTGACCACCTGAAGAATGATAGCCGTCACCAGAACTCGCACGCTCTGACCCAAAATTGATCCCAACGAAAAAAGACCAGTTACCAACCAACGCGCCACCTCACCTAGGCGGTCACCAATAAAGTCATAAGGACTATAAATCTCTTTTTCGTAGTAGAGAGGAACAAGCCATTGAGCCACGGCAAATCGGGCAATGATCGATCCTAGCCCCCATTGCAAATAGGTCCAGTCGCCCTCCAATGCATAAACCATTCCGGGGACACCAATAAATGTCAGCGCGCTGATCTCAGTCGCAATCATCGAGCCACTCACCGACCACCACGGTAAGGTCTTCCCGCCCAAGAAAAAGTCTTTGATATTGGCTTGGCTCCCCGACATGCGATGCCCAATCCAAGTTGTCAAAACCATATAGCCAACTACCACGGCCCAATCCAATCCCGTAAATTCCATCATAGGAACCTACAAACCTCAACCAGTCTGTCGATGACCACTTATCCACAAAATGTCTCAACCACATGAATAGCCTTGTGAGGTTGAGGACCTCTGCATAATCTCGTGAAACCACGATTATATTGAGCAGGGAAAAAGAGAAATCTCATATTATTGGCATCATCCCGGCCCGCTGGGCCTCCTCCCGCTTCCCCGGAAAGCCCCTTCATCCGCTTTTAGGGAAACCACTCCTCCAACACGTTTTCGAACGGGCGACACTCTGTAGCGAACTGGACGAACTGGTTATCGCAACCGATGACGATCGTATCGCCGCTCTGTGCAAAACGATTGGAGCCAAAGTGATCCACACCCGATCCGATCACCCCACCGGAACAGACCGCATAGCCGAAGCCGCCCAACAATGCGAAGCCGCTACCCATGTCATCAATATTCAAGGCGACGAACCTTTATTGGAGCCGGATCTAGTCGACGCCCTTGCTAGAGAGTTACGCAATAACTGCGACCTCCCCATGATTACTGCCGGCAGTCCCCTTGATAACCCCGAGCTAATTTCGGATTCAAACGTCGTAAAACTGGTCATCGATCAAAACCAGAACGCGCTCTACTTTTCTCGTTCTCCCATTCCCTTTCGCAGAAATGACACCCCCTCTCTTCCAACCTACCGCCATTTGGGAATTTACGGCTACCAAGTCGACTTCCTCAAGCACTTCATCAATCTCCCCCCCTCGCCCTTAGAAATAGCCGAAGGGCTAGAACAGCTGCGTGCCCTCGAAAATAGCGCAACGATCCGCGTCCACCTCACCGAACACGAAGCCATTGGCCTCGACTCTCCTGATCAAATCCCGCTCATCGAATCCCTGCTCACCTTGTCTCAATGAAATATATCTTCGTCACCGGAGGAGTCGTCTCCTCACTTGGAAAAGGGCTCGCTGCAGCCTCTATTGGGACCCTCCTCGAACACCGGGGACTGAACGTCACCCTTCAAAAATTTGATCCCTACCTCAACGTCGACCCTGGCACAATGTCTCCCTATCAACACGGAGAGGTTTACGTGCTAGATGACGGAGCTGAAACTGATCTTGATTTAGGGCACTATGAAAGATTTACCCACGGTAACCTTTCCCAGGTCAACAGCCTGAGTTCTGGGCAGGTCTTTGAAAACGTCATAAAAAACGAGCGAGCGGGTAAATACCTCGGTGCCACCGTTCAATTCATCCCCCATGTCACGGACGAGATTAAGGGGCGACTCAAGACGGCCACTGAGCTCAACAGCGATTCCGACGTCATCATCACCGAGATTGGTGGAACGGTTGGAGATATCGAGGGCCATCTTTTCCTTGAAGCACTCCGCCAGTTCGCCCTCGAAGTTGGCGATAAAAACGTCTGCTTCATTCACGTCACCCTCCTTCCAATGGTGAAAGCCGCCGGAGAAATCAAAACCAAGCCAACCCAACAATCGGTCGCAAAGCTTCGCGAAATTGGAATTCAACCAGATATCATTATCTGCCGAACCGAGCACCATCTTGACGATGACAATCGACGGAAGATTGCGATGTTTTGCAATATCGGGAAGAAAAATGTCGTCGCTTTTCGTGATGTCGAAAACACCATTTACGAATGCCCTCTCGACCTTCGCAAAGACAAAATTGATCGACTTGTTGTCGACTCTCTCGGGCTACAATCAGAAACTCCCGATCTCTCAAAGTGGCAGAGCTTTGTAGACCGCTTAGTTAGCCCCTCCAAATCGACTTCGATCGCGGTTGTTGGTAAATACATCGAACTCAACGACGCTTATAAATCAATTTACGAATCACTTACGATCGCCGGTGCCGAGCACGACACTAGAGTCAACATCATCAAGATCGATGCGGAAGATCTCGAAACGGAGAGCGCGCAAACCATCATCGGCAATGTCAATGGTATCCTCGTTCCAGGCGGCTTTGGAGAACGGGGTACCGAGGGGAAAATTTTGGCTGCCCAATATGCCCGCGAAAATAAAATCCCTTACCTTGGGATATGTCTTGGTATGCAGATTGCCACGATCGAGTTCGCCCGAAATGTTTGTGGTTTAGCCGAAGCCAATTCGACCGAATTCAATAAGGAAACCGAGCACCCCGTGATCAGCCTTCAGGAAGAGCAACAAGGCGTCGTCGACATGGGAGCGTCCATGCGGCTAGGATCGTGCTCTTCGACCGTCTACCCAGGGACAAAATCTTTCGATTTTTATGGTCAGACCGACACGATCCACGAACGCCATCGCCATCGCTGGGAATTCAATCCGGCCTATCGTGAAAAGCTCGAGAAATGCGGCCTCACTGTCGCTTCGGTTTCGCAAAACGAGGGCCTTGTCGAAATTATCGAAATTGCGGACCATCCTTTTTTCATCGGAGCTCAATTTCATCCCGAGTTTAAATCTAAACCAAATCAACCCCACCCGCTTTTCTCAGGACTCATCGCAGCCTCTCTCGAGAATTCATGAATGCCTCTCGGTTGATTGTTGGCCTTTCCGGCCCTGAACTCACATCAGGGGAAAAATCTCTTTTCCGTGAGATCCAACCGGCTGGCTACATCCTCTTCTCGCGAAATCTGGTCTCAGCCGAACAGATTCGAGGACTCACTGATTCGCTCAATTCGATCTCACAACACCGCCCTTTCATCTCGATTGACCAGGAAGGGGGACGTGTCTGGCGCACCCGCGAATTTAGCTGTGCACCACCGGACGCCACAACCTTTTCTAAAAAAGCAACGCCCCGTCAAATTGCACAATTTGGGGCTCTTACCGGCCAGCTCCTCCAAATTCTTGGCATCAATCTAAATTTCGCTCCCGTCCTTGATCTTGATCATTTTCCAGAACAAAACAATGGACTCCGTGGAAGATGTTGGGGAAATCACTCACAGACTGTCATTAATAACGCAGGCATTTTTAATCGCTGGATGCGAAAGCAGTCCATTCTTTCCTGCGGCAAACACTTCCCCACAAACGGACTTGCTCTGAGCGACCCCCATCATGACCTCCCAGTAGCTCATGCGAGCAAAGAAGATTTATTAGAAGCAGATCTTCTTCCATACACCGCGCTCATGCCAGAGTTGGACGCAATCATGGCATGCCACCTCCACTTTCCCAAAATAGATCCAGAAATGCCGGCCTCACTCAGCCGAATCATCCTCACAGGATTGCTTCGAGATCAACTTGGTTATAATGGACTCATCCTCACCGACGACCTCGACATGGGCGCCATCGTGAATCATTACGGACGAGGCAACGATATCAAATTGGCCCTCGAAGCCGGAGCTGATATTGCCCTAGTCTGTCACAATATGGCCAATCTCCCTGAGGTTCTAAATGGTCTTCAGATTGCTGAGGATCCCGATTCTCTTCTCCGTATCGAAAACCAACGTTTTAACCTACGGAGCCCAACCGATTTTGCTCCCTCAAAGTGGAAGAATTTAAACGAGAAAATGAGCCAATTGACTCGTGAAGTTATCGGAAAAGAACGCTTTGAGCTAGATCGGCCCAGCCAAAGCCCCGTCGAGGATTACTAGCCTATCTGCCATTCAATAAAATTCCGCTCGCGTCTTTTTTGCTAAAACCTCCTTGTAAAAGGCTGTCTGATAGGGTATACGCAATTTATGGCTATGAAAATAACTTCATTAATACCTATCCTAGCATTCTCAACCTTGGCCATCCAGTGTGAAGAGGACGCTCTGAAGTCAGAGACTGTCTTGACGGATGGCTGGCAAATTAAAACATCTAATGGCCAAAAGATTCCTGCAGGCTGGGAACCTTTTAATTTTGATAGTTTTGATGAACAGGATCCCTTCCTCCTTCGTCGCAGCTCTTCATCTAAGTGGGATAAAAAGCAAAGTTGGAAAATCATGACAACCGGATTAACAATTCCGGCGGGGTGGGAACCGTTTGGCTACGACGGAAACGATGAATCAGACCCGGTCCTCCTGCGCCAGAGCTCTTCAACCCTGTGGGATCTCAAGCAAAAATGGGAAATCAAGACGGCGGGGCTCAAAATTCCAGCAGGCTGGGAGCCCTTCTCATACGACAGTA
Organism: Verrucomicrobia bacterium SCGC AAA164-M04; assembly: GCA_000383735.1. The sequence continues at coordinate 103,578 of KB912070.1, read as the reverse complement.
AAGATCAATCCGATCCGTTTCTTCTCCGCCGTTGTACTTCTGGAAAATGGGACAACGAACAAATGTGGGAGGTAACGACTTCAAACGGGCTAGAGATTCCTGAAGGTTGGGAACCCTTTGGGTATGATTGGGAAGATCAATCTGATCCGTTTCTTCTCCGCCGGTGCACGACAGGAAATTGGGATTCAAAGCAGAAATGGGAAGTTAAAACATCCAATGGACAGAAGATTCCTGCAGGCTGGGAACCCTTTGCTTATGACAGTAAGGATCAATCTGATCCATTTCTCCTCCGCCGCATCATCAACTAAATCGTCAACGGCCCCCGCCAAATCCCTGAGTTCGCGAAAAAAAGAAGACCTGACTTTGACTCCTGACAGCAAAAACGTTAAACTCTGGTCATGAAGGGTCACCTAGGATTTGTTCTCGTTTTTCTTTCAGCCTCATCCGCACTTCTTCCAGTGGAGGGTGCCATCATCAATCTAGTCCCGGGCGCCTCTAGAACTGACGACCCGGTAACTAATGTCGCAGATTGGACACTTGATGCTGGATACGCGGTTGATGGGACCAATGATGTGATTTTTGAAGCAGGAGGAGACGGAACGGGCGTGGCACTTGTCGTAATCGGTTCCGACCTAACAGTCTACCAAGATCGGGGAGATTATTTGGCCGCCTCACCCGCAAATGACTCCATGTTCTCCGTCGATATTTCGGAATTTTTGGGTTCCGTAATCTCAATTCGACTCGATGCGGATCTTTCCACTCCAATCGACATTTTAACGGTCACTGCAACAGATGGATCATCAACGGTCACCAATGCATTCACCCTTCCCGGCGACGTTGTCAATATTGCTGGAGGGAACGACACTGGCTTCGGAATGACGGCGGCTGATCTTGCGGGGATTGACGAAGACGCCGGTCTGCTTCAATTCAATGGAGCTTCCTTCAAAGGAACTGGCACAGATATTTTGGGAGCAGGCTCACTTGCTGGAAACCTTTATGTTAACGAAGCTGCTCCAGCTACTATCCCTGCGACCAGCAGCTGGGGACTAACGGCAGTTCCGGAGACTGGCTCAACACTCTTGATTGGGTTCACAGGAATCTTGGCAGGCCTTCGCCGCAGACGCTAGAAACGATCGGCTAGGGCCGGAAAAAATCCTAGATCAATCTCAATTTATTGGCTCTTCTAGGGGGAATTATTGAATCAGGGCCGACCTGCAGTGTTGAGCCGGGTGACGCGATAGGTAGCCCCTTGCGACAATAACTTGACCTCATCACCCGCAACGATTGGAACCGCCTTGGGATCAATTGCTTGCACCACCGAGATCACCTCACCTTTGTCCAGGCGAATAGTGTATTCATGACCACGAGAGCGCGTTCTGGCTTCTTCTATTTTCGCACCCACAACTGAACCCACAGCCCCGCCCAACACGGCCGCAATCTTCCCACCTGCACCGCTGCCGGTGTTGCGGCCAGCGATCCCACCCACAGCGCCACCAACGATCTCTCCTGCACCACTTTTTGTCCCTTCAATAGCGACTTCGGCCACGTCTAAGACTTTACCAATTTTAACCTGTTGCAAAACACGGGCTTCACCACGCGAATAACTAGTGCCAGTTTGGGTCGCCGGAACGCAACTTAACAGTTGAAATACCAAAGCTCCGCAGAGTAGTCGGCTTAAAAATGTGAGTGACATAGTTGAAATCTACTAAGAGGACTGTCGCAAGTCAATCTCATGCCAATCTACTCATTGTGTTCCCTTAAAATGGCGGACAAGCTCGTCAGTATTTCCAATTAATAACGACAATCAGCCCCCCATATTACAGCCAACTCTGCTGACAACCTTCTATGGAGTCGCCCTCTCCTTACGCTGGAAGAAACTTCCTCGCAAAGGCCTCTCCGCTCGTCTAATCTAGTCTATGGTTCAACCCAAAATCATTCTTTGTTCTTTAAGCATAGGACTAGCTTCACTTTCTTTTGGCTCTAAGGTGCCTTCATTAACGCCCGTAGCAGTTTCTATTGATGTTCCCAGCCCAGCTTGGACGATCAAGATCAGCAGGATCTACAAAAAAGCGAACACGCTACTCGTCGTGTGCGAAGCTCGGAAACAAGAAGGTTTAGCTGCAGCTGTAATGTCAAAGGCTAAAACATCCGTAAATATCCCAAGAAAGTTCCAAAAACTTCCTCGTGAAGTCTATGTCACGGGTCAGACTTGGAATTATAGTGAAGGATATAAGGTTGTTACAGATGAGGAGTTAGCAAAATTACTTATTACCGCGTCTGAAGTTTATTCGTCTCCCAAACAACTTAATGAAAAATCTTTTATTGGGCTAACTCAAAAGGAAGCTCAAGATCTTGCGAAGATTAACAAACTACGATCTCGAGTGATCGAAATCGACGGGGAACCGCAAGGCGTAACGGCAGATCATCGCCCAGAGCGCCTCAATTTTTCTATCAAAAATGGAAAGATTATTCGAGTTAACAAAGGTTAGCCGACCACTGCTATCGTGATTCAAATTTGAGTGACACAAAGCTCATTCGCTTTTCGCTTTAACCCAATGAGGGGTTGCCCAACAGCGTCGTGGAGCAAAACCCTTTAACCATTGAGCTTATGAGACTTGCAATTGAAGCAGATGTCACCCTTACGGGGGTGTTTATGGAAAAAGACCGAATCACCCTCAATTATGAAGGGGAGATCGGTAAATATGGACATGTCTATTTTAATCATAAATTGACCCCCTCTGATTCACGAGAAACAAAGGGTAGCTTTACAGGGTTCGCTAGGACTGTTCTTAATGACGGTGGTTCAATACAGGGGACACTTTCTGGAGTATGGAAACGAAGCGGCCCAAATTTTCGCATTCATAGCTTGGATGACGCGATCGGTATTGAAGATCAGAATTACGTCGATATTACGGTCGATATTGTCACCAAAAAAGGATCATTGAAGCTATTCAATCTCTACGAACACTAGTGATCAAAATAGTTTTTGATTCCTGACAATCCACACCAATTTGGTCACCAGTCTTGAACTAGGTCTATTCCACCAAAAGAAAATCCCGAGAGCGTAACTTCAAAAAGCATCCTCGCTAACCGCGCACAAACTCCTAGACCTAATGATCTCTCTCCTCACAGGATCCACGAACCAGATCAAAAAACACTCGCCGAAATTGTGAGGATCGAGCGGATTGGCTACGACTCTCATCCCTCGGATCGCTCCCGCAGCTTTATCTCTATCAGCGCATCACGGCAAACAAAAGGCATGGTCAAGAGCGCTACCAAGCCCAGCCCCGCGCGCAATCGACAATAAAAAAAGAAAGCAGAAGGATCAGGGAGATACCTTCTTGTAGAGATCTTTGAGCTCACCAAGTGGTTTCCCATCCAGCTTAATATTTTTCGACCTTAGCATAAACGATCTCCCATCTTTCGAAAAAACCCATTTTATATCACCAGTAATCACCCCACCACCTTTCTGGGCACCATCAACTTTCTCGCCATACTCCGTATCGCTTATCTTAAAGAGCGTCCCATAGCCAACCGTTCCGCCACTCGTAAGGTATAGACTTCGGATCTGAGATGTGGACGGATGGTAGTATAACCTCCAAGCGCTTTCCTCTGTCCCCTGCATCGATTTCATCTCCAAAGCAGCCCCGTCTAGGATACGAGTAACCTTGGTGTGGCCCTTGACCGTCTCTCCTCGAACCGCATTTGCACCTGGCCACTCGTTTATCCAAAGGATATCTGTATTCCAACGTCCCTCGAGGAGCCCACACAGTTCCCTGAACTCTTTAAGAGTCGAAGTCTTCACCGATAATTTTTCGTGATGATCAGCAAAAACAGAACTCATGGAAGTCACGCTCAGAAGCGCCGAAAGAAGCAATTTTTTCATTTTTTTCATTACGTTTTATTTTTGAGAGATAATTCCAATGGCGTCTCATTTGTTCATGCGTAGATATGATCAATTTTGTGTCATCAAGATTTCTCAAAACGAAAGATCTCTATCTTTTATGAGATTCCCCGGCCAAAATCATACCCTTCCCCTAGTAAATTCAGGGTAACCTACCCCCCTGAAAGTAACCTCCTAAGAGTCACTCAAAGTTCCTACACAAAGCACATTCAAAATTTCTGGAGTTTAGCGATGCGTTTTCTATTATTCAGTTCATGAACGAAAAACCAGATTCGAGCATTTCCTCAACAGGGCGCCGTAATTTCATTACCGGAGCGACCGCCGCAATGGCTGCCGCGATCACCGCCAAAAAAACCGCTGCCGAAACGCCGCGCGATTGGACGGGCGTTATCCCGACGCGCTATCCTGACCCCGATATTGTTTCACTCGACGATCGCTTCAATAAGCTCAAGCTTGGCAACACTCCGATCCAACGCATTTACCATTCACCGGACATGCTCTGGGCCGAAGGGCCAGCTTGGAACGGCGTGGGCCGTTATCTCTTGTGGAGCGATATCCCGAATAATGTTCAGCACCGTTGGCTAGAAGAAGACGGCCATGTCACCAAGCAATTTCGCTACCCGAGCGGTAACAGCAACGGCAACACTTTTGATTTCCAAGGACGGCAGATTTCTTGTCAACACGGCCCGCGAAAGGTCGTTCGCTATGAATACGATGGCACGGTTACAGTGCTTGCCGAGAAATTCGAAGGCAAATCACTCAACGCACCGAATGACGCAATCGTCCACCCGGAAGACGGCTCGATTTGGTTTACGGATCCGGGTTATGGCGGCCTCATGAATTACGAAGGCACTCGCGCGACAAACGGCTCAGTCCGTCCGTATCAAAAGGAGGCAGTCTATCGCATTGATGCTCAAGACGGAAAGATTACGAAGCTGACCGACGAAATCTTCAAGCCAAATGGCCTCTGTTTTTCGCCAGACTACAAAAAGCTCTACGTCGCTGACACTGGTGCAAGTCATTATCCAGATGCTCCGAAAAATATTAAAGTTTGGGATATCGAAAGTACAAAGAGACTGAAGAACGGCCGCGAGTTTGCCTCCATGACGCTGGAAGTCGACGGCGAGAAAAAAGCTGGTTTTGCTGACGGAATCCGCGCCGATGAATACGGTAATATTTGGGCCAGCGCCGGCTGGGTGGGAGACGGTTACGATGGTGTCCACATCTTCGCGAATGAGGACGGACAGCGAATTGGACAAATTTTACTTCCAGAAATTTGCTCAAACGTCTGCTTCGGCGGAACCAAGCGAAATCGGCTCTTTATGACCGCCAGCACTTCGGTTTACTCGATGTATACAGAGACAAAAGGCGCTCACATCAGTTGAGATTTTAGTTTACAATAACTCTTTTACGCGGCCTCTCAGGAAGAAAACCAACCACTTTACCCAGAGAGTTTCTCGGACTGGTATTATCTTTGCGAGACTACCTTTACTGTAGGGTTTTGTTCGCATTGTAGGCCAATCGAAAAAACTATAAGAAGGACGATGACCTTGGGTATTTTGTTTATCATGCATAACCCTCGAAATCCTATCATTACTCGACAAGCGAGGGAATGGCCTGGTCCTGTGATATCCGATACCAACAGCAATAGCAGTCCCCCCACTTCCTCAATAAGCCCTACTCCCAATCCTCACGACTCTGACTTCTTTTCCCTCCCCACTCAAAAGATATTACTGTCCCTCATGGGAATATTGGGAAATATACTCCTAACATCATGCCATGGTCCACCTGGACCAGTGACACTAGCAACGAAGCTAGAAACAAGGGTCGCCGAGCTAGACGGTGAGGTCGGACTTTACGTCCACCACCTGCAGAAGAATCACTCGGTCCTCATAAATGCGGACGAGCTATTCCCCGCAGCCAGTATGATAAAGATCCCCATCCTAGCCTCGATCCTCGACAAGGTAGAGCGCGACAAACTTGGCTACCAAGACAAATTGACCTACACCAAAGACCGCCTCTACCCCGGTGAAGATTTACTTGGCTCATTCGCTAACAACCAAAAGTTGACGCTCGAAAAGTTAGTTTTCCTTATGATCACAACCAGCGACAACACCGCTGCAGCCTGGTGTCAGGAATTAGCAGGGACTGGCACGACCATCAACACTTGGCTTAAGGAAAAAGGATTCTCGCGCACACGCCTCAACTCTCGCACGCCCGGACGTACAGACGCACGGGACCGCTACGGATGGGGGCAAACAACTCCGCGTGAAATGGCACAGCTGCTGATACGCATTCGCAACCGTAAGCTTATTTCGGCCGCGGCTGACGAGGAGATGGCACGCGCTATGGGCCGAATCTACTGGGACGGCGAAGCTCTTTCATCAGTTCCACCATCGATCGCAACGATAAGTAAGCAGGGGGCAATCAATGCGTCGCGTAGCGAGGTTGTATTGGTCCATGCTCCACACGGAGACTACGTGTTTTGTATTATAACCAAAAACCAGAAAGATCAGTCATGGAAACATGACAACCAGGGCTTTTCACTCCTAAGGGACATCTCCAAGATCCTGTGGGATTACTTCGAACCGCAACAACCCTACTCACCCGCCAGCGGCAGCGAGCAATACCGCTAATCCCGCACAGCAAGCTCGCAGACTATTTTTTTTGGATGCGTAAATACCCTCTTCATTACCGATCTGATTAGCGTTTACAGGTCTATCGTAAAAACCATACCTCCCAGAGATTCGGGTAAAACAGAACGGATCCCAACACTACGCCAACAACCAAAGGAGGATCGACTCTTTTAAAGTCCTCTATTTTTAGATAGCGCCGATCTAAAATCGAGAAAGATCTGAAATACGATCTCTTAATTGCTCTGAATCTTAAGCTTGTGAGACATTGCAAAACCCTCACATTGACGAAATGAAAATGTTGTCGACTCGCTTTGTAGCCACATTTACCGCCTCTTTTACTTTGAGCTTTCAAGCTGTAGCGGCAGAAGAGCAAGCAAAGGTGCACCCATCCACCACTCCCGAGGTTCGCATAGCCTCCTGGTGGTTCAACCGTCACGCGGAGAAGATCGCCGAGATTGAGAAGTCCAATAATCCAAAAGATGAACGAAAGGTCGAACTGCTTATAATAGGTGATTCTATCACAAACAACTTTGACAAAAAGGGCCCCGGCGAGCCGGTCTGGAAAAAACACTTCGCTCCGCTCAACGCACTGAACTTGGGCTTTGGAGGAGATCGCACCAATCATGTTCTTTGGCGCCTCGACCACCTTCCCAAAATAAAACCAGCCCCTTTGGCTGCCTCATTGATGATTGGCACCAACAACATTTGCTGGGGTAGCGACAAGCCCAAACAAGCTGCCGAAGGAGTCCAAGAAATCACCCGAAAACTCAACGCTATGTATCCCGAGATGAAAATACTTGTCTTGGGTGTTTTTCCTCGCCGGGAGCAACCCAATCACCCACACCGCAGGCAAATTGTAGAACTCAACTCCTACCTACCCGACTTACTTAAAGATATCCCAAACGTCAGCTTCATGGATATTGGGGCCGAATTTCTCGATGAGAAGGGAGTTCTTTCAAGGGAGATGATGCCCGACACAACCCACCCAAGTGAAAAGGCGCACGAAATCTGGGCCAAGTCGATTATCCCCAAGCTCAAAGAAATGACGGGCAACTAAAGTAGGATCTTCTTCCCTTTAGTAACTGGGAACGCGTCTTGTTCTCCTCTTTAGATCTCAAGCGCGACGAAGACTTAATCCTGCACTCCTCCCCAAGCTTAATTTTTAGAATCACCACCCAAAAAAGAGAAATATTTCTCGTGGACTTGGATGTTTCTTTATTAGGGGGAAATTGGTATCATCCTAGAATGAACTCACGATTGGCAATAGCGATCATGGCCCTATTAATAAAGGTGGCTCTTGGAGATGGCGTGGCGGAGGCGAACAAACTGATCAGTCAGTCTAGGAAAAATGACGTGGAGGCTATGGCAGTCCTTGACCTAGTGGTGAGTGATTTAAAGGAGGAAGGAGTAACTAAGGTCATCGAGTGGGTCATCGAGAATGGCTACGCCCAAGAAAGGAAGAAGGTCGGAGATCTAATCTGGTCGATCCCCGAGAATGATCAATTGATGGTGAAGTATGTAAAAATCTTGGGGTTTTATGGGGAAAGGGAACAACTAGAAGCAGTGATAAAGAAATTGCCCAGTGGGAACGTGCACCAAAGGGCCAAATTTCGACTCGCCTTATTAATAGCAGAGGACGCGCAAAGAGACTTAACGCTAACAGATACCGAACGTGCTAAGGAGAATCAGACAGTCGTGAACATTTTAGATAAGCTGGAAAAAGAGGATGATTTAGATGAATTTCTCCAGCGCTGGATCAAGGATTTAAGATATAAGGTCACCCACTTGGTGGTGGGTTGTGAAGCGCCAGAGATTGAAGGTTTCGATCAAGACGGCAAAAGATTCCGCCTGAGCGATTATCGGGGAAAAGTAGTTCTCCTGCCGTTTTGGGGTATCTGGTGAGGGCCCTGCAGATCGATGTTTCCCTACGAGCGGTCGCTCGTTGAAAAGTGGGAAGACGAACCTTTTGCTTTGGTCGGTGTAAACACTGACCCTCCAGAGCGGCTCTCAAAGTATGTCAAAAATGGCACGATTACTTGGCGTAATTTTCGAGATGGGAAAGCAGGGGGGCCGATTTCAAGCAAATGGGACATCGTAGGCTGGCCAACCATCTACGTATTGGATCATAAAGGAATAATCAGGCACGTGGGGCAGTTGAAAGAAGATCTAGATAAGACTTTAACGAAGCTCATCAGGGAGGCGAAGAAGAACTGACGGAAAAAAATATTTATCAAATACCCGATAGGAAGTCCAAAATCATTGCGCATCTCAGGCTGCGATGGTTGGCACTTTTTGAGCACAATATTGCGCAATGAACTTTATTCTCGCCCCCATCTTACTCTTTCTACTCTCTGGCGCGATACTTGCCGAAAACTGGAAACTCCAGCCTCTGAAGTATAATAATCCCGATCTCATCGTCGATCTCGGCGTCGGACTTTGGGCCTGGCCCCTGCCGATGGACTACGATGGGGATGGTGACTTAGATTTGATCGTCTCATGCCCAGACAAACCCAGCAACGGCCTCTATTTTTTTGAAAACCCAACACAAGATTCCTCAGTCAAAATGCCGGTTTTTAGACCGGGCGTCCACATCGCAAAAACCGGTCACAATATTCAGATCAGCTATGTCAAAGGTGAAGCACGTATCCTGCGCGAAAACCGGGAATATATCGACTTTCGTACCAACCAATTCAGCCGACTCGACAAAGTCTATCCCACTTCAAAAATTCACCAAGGCAAAGGCCGCACCCGCGCGAACATGTGGCGTTACATCGATTGGGAACAGGATGGTGATCAGGACCTCATCGTGGGAATCGGCGACTGGTCGGACTACGAGTGGGATCACGCCTATGATGCGCAAGGCCGCTGGCAGAATGGCCCATTGCACGGTTGGGTATATCTGATCAAGAACGAGGGCGGTAAATACACAAAGAATCCCGTGAAAATCGAAGCTGGCGGCGCACCAATTGACGTCTATGGCTGGCCAAGCCCGAACTTCGCGGACTTTGATGGAGACGGTGACCTTGACTTGCTATGCGGAGAGTTCCTCGATGGCTTCACCTATTTCCAAAATATCGGCTCCGCCACCAACCCAGAATACGGCGCCGGCTTAAAACTAGTGGGCGCAGATGGACAGGCTCTCGCGATGCACTTGCAAATGATCACGCCCACTGCGCTCGATTGGGACAAAGACGGCGACTTTGATCTTATTGTCGGTGACGAAGACGGACGCGTCGCCTTAGTAGAAAATGTCTCTCCAGAAGGGGCGAGTCTTCCGGTCTTCAAGCAACCGATTTACTTCCAACAAGAAGCAGACGAGCTGAAGTTCGGCGCACTCGCCACACCATTTGCTCACGATTGGGATAAAGACGGTGACGAAGATATTCTTTGCGGAAATACCGCCGGCAATATTGCTCTCTTCACTAACATCGATGGCAAAGGCACGAAATGGTCGGCTCCGGAATTACTAAAAGCTGACCATAAGGTGTTTCGGATTATGGCGGGGGCAAATGGTTCGATCCAGGGGCCTGCCGAAGCAAAGTGGGGCTACACCACTCTATCGGTTGCAGACTGGAATGATGACGGTCACGACGATATCCTAGTCAACTCCATCTGGCCCAAGCTTCAGTTGCTACGCAACACCGGAAGCGGCCTTACTCAAGAACCTCTTTCCTTTTGGTCAAAGGAGCTACCACCCGCCTTCTACTGGTGGCAAAACCTTGCTGAAAACCTGCAGACTCAATGGCGAACCACCCCACTCGCAACGGATTTTGATGCGGACGGAAAGCTTGATCTCGTCATACTCGACCAAGAGGGATTCCTCACCTGCCAGAGCCGGGCCCGAATGGAAACCCGCATCTTTCTTGATGAAGATCTTCATCCGGTGAGACTCAACGCCGTCACAGCAGGAGGCTCAGGCCGGGTAAAACTCGCGGTGGTCGACTGGGACAGGGACGGGCGGCTCGACATCCTTACGAATTCCCAAAATACGACTTGGTGGAGAAATTGCCAGGATACCGGAGATGGGAAGGTCATACTTAAAAAGATCGGCAATCTCGCAAAACGAAATGTGTCCGGCCATACCAGCAGTCCGACGGTTTGCGACTTTGATAGGAACGGAAAACCGGACCTGATCGTCGGATCAGAGAACGGGCGACTTTACTTCATCAAGCATGAAGACTGCGTGTCTTATCCACCCTCAACACTGAAACCTCGTAAGCCGAAAGAAATCACTCCCTCACGTTTCTCAGGTCTCATTAGCGAAGAGTTCATCTTCCAAAATGCCCCCCATAAGGAATGCCATGCCTCGACACTCGCACAAACCTCGCGCGGTCTAGTTGCCGCTTGGTTCGGAGGCACCAAAGAAAAAAACCCGGATGTCGGCATCTGGTCGAGTTACCACGACGGGAAGCGCTGGTCGTCCCCCCGCCAATGGGCTGACGGCTTGCAGCACAAAAACCTTCGCTACCCCTGCTGGAATCCTGTCCTTTACCAACCGGAAGCTAATGAGCCGCTCATGCTCTTTTTCAAGGTCGGCCCCAACCCTCGGGAATGGTGGGGTGAACTGATGCTGAGCCACGACCGCGGCCGCTCTTTCCAACCCGCGCAACGCCTTCCCGAAGGGATTGATGGGCCAGTTCGATCAAAACCAATACGACTCAAAGATGGCACGATGCTCTGCCCCTCATCCACAGAGCACGATGATGAGTGGCGTTTTCACTTTGAAAAACTAAACGACGGTAAATGGTCCCGCTTTGAGCCACAACAGCAGCTCTTTCAGGTCATTCAACCAACCCTGCTCACCCACTCCGGCCAAAGGATCCAGGCCCTTTATCGCTCTAAACATGGGGCCATCATCACGAACGAATCAAAGGACGGCGGAGAAAGCTGGAGCCCCCTTAAAAAGCTCGGCCTTCCCAACAACAACTCAGGCATCGAAGCTCTGACTCTAGCCAACGGTCGACATCTCCTCCTCTACAATCACCTCGGCGGGCAAGGCAACAATGGCTGGGGCAAACGGCATGCCATCCATCTAGCAGTCAGCGATGACGGAATCGTGTGGAAAGCTCTGGCAGTGATCGAAAAAGCAAAAGAAGGAGAATTTTCCTACCCGGCGATGATTCAAACTAAGGATGGGCTTGTTCACATGACTTACACCTGGAACCGCAAGCGGGTAAAGCACGTGATCATTAATCCCGAAAACCTGCAGCCTGGCGTGGTCCTGAATGAGGGGGCGTGGCCGGAATGAAGACAGCCGACATCATCGTCCTCACTGCCTATCTCGCCATCGTCTTAGGCATTGGGTGCTGTTTCGCTCGCCGGAGCAAAACTTCTGAGAGCTTTATGAAAGCAGACGGACGCTTACCCGGATGGGTCATCGGGCTCAGCCTCTTCGGAACCTATCTCTCTTCGAATACCTTCATCGGCGTCCCCGGAAAAGCCTATGCTGGAAACTGGAACGCCTTCGTGTTTTCACTCTCCATTCCGATCGCGATCCTCATCGCGACGAAGTGGTTCGTGAAATTCTACCGCGACACCGGCGAAATTTCGGCCTACGAGCACCTCGAAAAACGCTTTGGCGTCTGGGCTCGGATCTATGCCGTAATCTGCTATCTCCTGACCCAAATCGCGCGCACCGCAACCATCATGCTTGGAGTAGCTATCGGTTTACAGCAAATCACCGGCTGGGATCTCACCAGCATCATCCTTGTTTCCGGAATACTAGTTACCGCCTATACCTTGATCGGAGGAATCGAAGCGGTGATCTGGACCGATGCCATCCAATCGATCGTTCTCACGTTGGGAGCGATTTTGGTAATTATCACTATCCTCGCCAAGCATCCAGATGGCGTATCAAGCGCGCTTGCGATCGCAGTCGACAACGAAAAATTCTCACTCGGCAGCTGGAACATAACCGACCTAGTCACCTCCACTGTTTGGATCGTCTTGGTATACGGACTTTTCATCAACCTGACAAATTTCGGCATCGATCAAAACTACATCCAGCGCTACCATACCGCGCAAAACGACGCCGCCGCAAACCGTTCGCTGTGGATCGGTGCAATGCTTTACCTCCCAGTTTCACTCCTATTCTTCCTGATCGGGTCCCTGCTCTTCAGCTTTTACAAGGCCATGCCCGAGGAGATCGCAGCCATCGAGAAAATGGCCGGAGAAGGCAAGTTTGAAGACTCAATCCTCCCTCACTTCATGGCTCATCACCTCCCAACCGGTCTTGGCGGACTCATCATCGCCGCACTTGCTGCCGCAGCCATGAGCACCATCGACACAAGCCTGAACAGCTCGGCTACAATCACACTCAAAGATCTTTGGACCCGGCTATTTCGCCGTGCGCAAGCCGTAACTGAAAGAGAGGCGATATTGGTCTTGAGAGTTTCAACCATAGTCTGGGGCGTCATCGGAACCAGCACAGCTCTACTCCTCACCAGTAAGACCAAGAACATCCTCGATATCTGGTGGCAACTGTCAGGTATCTTCGCCGGTGGCATGCTGGGTCTGTTTCTGCTCGGACTCATCGTGAAGAGGGCAGGAAACGCAGCCGCAGCCACCGGAGTGACCTTGGGTGTCATCGTGATTTTCTGGCTCAGCTCCTCGTGGATTCCTGAGAAACTCCAACCCATGATTCACAGCAACCTCACGATTGTCGTCGGAACCTTAACCATTTTTCTGGCCGGGTTGTTTGTAAGCACGTTTATGATCTCAAAAAAGACACCGTCGCACTCACCTTAATTGACGGCAGCGGCGCCTCCGGAGATCCAAACACTATCGAAAGCACTACCTCGATGACATAAGATCGAAATCTTGCCATCTAAAGGGCTCTCAAATAGTTTCTACGGCTTACCACTTTCATCTCATTATTCCCTATAAAATATTCTTAATACTATGATAAATCGAATGAATTGAATTCACTGATTCATTTTCAAAGAGCTCTGATTAGTTGTTGAAGTCAATGTGAACAATCAAGTAGAATAATGGACCGTGAAAAATGAAAAGTTATCAAATCGAAAGCCGCTAGGGCGAGATATTGACCTCGGCAACATCTTCCCGATTTCTTGTCATTTTCCCCACCGTTTCTTCACTTAACAAGACCGTTCCCCCCAATTCGTTGAAAGAAAATTCCTAGTAAGTAAACACAAGTATGATCACGAAAGAGGCACTTTTAGAGAAGCTCACCGACTTTACTGTCGAGCACGGCATGAGAGTATTGGGAGCAGTCTTAATTCTTATCATCGGCTTCTGGCTGGCGAAAATCCTATCCCGTGCGACTGCGAAGCTGATGGAAAGCAAAGTTAACCTCGATCCACTTATTGAAAAAGTAATGGTCCGATGTGTTTATCTTCTCGTTATCGCCCTTACAATCATCACCGTCCTTGGGCAGTTCGGTGTTGAAACAACCAGCTTTATCGCACTGCTCGGCGCCTCAGGTATCGCAGTCGGCTTGGCCCTCCAAGGAACCCTCAGTAACGTAGCCTCCGGTATCATGCTTCTGGCTTTACGGCCTTTTAGCGTAGGACATTCAGTAAACATCGGGGGTAAGGTCATCATCATCGACGAACTCGGATTATTCGTTACTCAGGCACACGAAGCGGATGGACCATCCGTCATGATCCCCAACAGCAAAATCTGGGGCAGCGAAATCATTAACTATACCGTGACCGATAGAGACATGCGCCGTCTTAACGAAACAGTCGGAATCGCTTACGAAGACGACATCGAAAAGGCGTTTAAAACGATACAATCGGTCATCGACGGTGACATCCGTGTTCTCAAGGACGAGCCAACTCGCGTCGATGTCGTGTCGCTTGGCGACAGCTCAGTAAATATTATTATACAAGCATGGTATAAGCGAGAAGACTGGTGGCAGGCCAAGTTGGATTTCACAAAGAACGTCAAACTTGCACTCGACGAAGCTGGAATTTCAATTCCTTACCCTCAAAGGGACGTGCATTTAAAAGGAAGCGCTAATGAGTAGGCGAACACCATAATTAGTTCAAAATGCCAATAGCACTACCGCCCATCGCACGTCGTGAATTCATCAAGAGTTCCCTTGCTCTTGGAGGAAGCGCAATGATCGCAGCGCGGAGATTAGACGCCGCTGAGAATATTACCCCTAAGTTAGATCAGAGCCGCGTCGCATTGCTTGCGGACACCCATATCAGTGATGATCCAAATCTTGCATACCCAGGAACAAAATGGCCGGGGTCTCCAGTCAGTGAGGACGAACACGAAAGTGTAAATATGGCACAATCTCTCGCAAAGGTAGTTGAAGACGTCATCGCACTCAATCCCAGACCCGCCAACTTGATCATCAACGGCGACTGCACTCACAGCAGAGGGACAGAGGCCGAATACCGTGAGCTCATCAAGATCCTTGAACCAATTCGTCTTGTTGGTATCACCGTTCATGTGACGATTGGAAATCACGACAATCGGAACAACCTGTGGAGCTTACTCCCCTTTCTAAAAAAAGAACAGCTGGGTATTCAGGCGAGTGTCATTGAATTGCCTCATGCAAACTTCATTCTATTGGATTCAGGAAAAAGGGGCTCTTTAGGAGAAAGTCAGTTGAACTGGCTTGCTAAACAACTCGACACGCGAGCCGATAAGCCAGCTCTTGTCTTCGGTCACTACAATCCGTTTCCCAATCGTGGCATACGTCCCATCAGGGGAATGAGCGATGGACAATCTCTCTTAAAAATACTTACCAAAAGAAAACACGCTCGGGCTTATCTCTATGGCCATACTCACGAATGGCAGCACCATCAAAAAGAACACCTTCATCTCGTAAACCAACCAGCCGTTAGTTATTATTTTGGGAAAGGCCATGCCCACGGCTGGCTCGACATGAAGCTTACGGAAACATTCGCTGACTTGAAATTACAATGTAAGGACCGCGCACATCAACAGCACGGCGATCGGAGAAAGATTATTTTAAAAGATTAGCGATTATCCATCTTTCTTCACCTCCCGCGCCATGACGTTCTAGAAACGACATCAAATGTGCTTATCATCCTTGTCTTCCCCAGTGTTTAAATTCCATCTCCCCCTCACAGTAGACAATAAAATCGCCCAGAGCATAACGCTCAGCAGCCCAAATAAAATGAATCCCATCAATTCACCCACAACCAAGGCTGTAATTTTCAAAGAAATAACTATCAATAGTATAATCACTCCGAACCTCGCTGGCGACTTTGGTTTATGGGTTTTTGATCCTTACTTGTTACAAGTATACATAGGTGAATCTTTTTTCAAATAAGAGCCCGCGTGTTGTTCACAAACTAAATTCCAGGGTGTTTCGGAGTTTGTAATTTTTTCATCACTCGAATTACGAGGGTTTTTTCTAAGCCTTCCATCATAGAAAATCTCATCATCTACGGCGAGCTCACCCCAAAAACACTTTGTGTTCGACAGAAACTTCAGCGCACTCCACTTGAGCTCTGAGGTGGCTTTGAGCCTTTTCCGTTAAATCGGTGAATTTCTATTTTTGGGAAAGCTCTCATTCCTACCGGATCGAAGACGGTTGAGCCTCTATCCCCTACCGGTATCTCTCAATACTCTAACCAACCTTCCCCATCGCGGGTAGTGCGGATTTAAGTCACAGTGAAATCAAGTCCCGTGCACCTCCGTAAAAAATTCATGCAAAAAATCACTCTGAACAAAACGTTCCCATTGCTCCTAGCCATAACGATCCCATTTCCAAACATCCAAGCAGAACCCATCGCAGTCCCCAACGCCGGGTTTGAAGAGAGAGAAACCTTCGACTCCTTCCCTGAATCCACCGACAAGTATCCTCAGTGGAGGAGGGAATTTTGGAGGCACTTTGAGATTTCAGCTAACGGCGGCCCACTAAGGATCTGGAACCCCGGGGCGCCGGGAGCCGATGAGACCGGTCAGGGAGCTCTAGATGTCGCTTTTGATGGTAACGCTCCTGAAGGCAAATATGTGATGCTCGTCAGAAGTCGAGAAAACGACCCCTCTCGAAAATTTGAAGCAGTCGCCCAAATCCTCACGGAAACCTTCGATTCGACCAAGGCCTATACGCTATCAGCACAAGTCGGGCGCCTTCCTCAACCAGATCAAGGCGGGAGCCCCAACTACACACCCCAGTGGTTTGGCTACAAAGTCCAGCTTGTCGTCGGCGGAACAAACATTGATGGCGCCACCTTCGCTGGACAGGTTTCTGAAGGAATAGTTTTGGCGGAAGATGATAACATCCTGGAGATTCCCGAAAACGAATTTGTCACCTCAACGGTAATCTATAACCCGAATCCGGAAGACCGCATCCACGACGGTCAGCCCCTTCAAATTCGCCTTTGCGCCCTCGAAACACCCGTGAATCCGGAAGACGACTCACTCGCTGGATGGGTCGCCTTCGATGATGTCAGACTTCAGACTGGCTCCTTCCCGGGATCCCCGCAGACATTTCAGATCACCCAAATCGAATACTCCCCCGCAGACAACTCACTTTCCCTCACTTGGGATTCACGCGAAGGGCGGAACTATTCGATTGTCTACTCAACCGATCTCATAGACTGGAGTGGTGATCTCGACGACTCTGTCCCAGCGGACGCCGGAGAATCCACCACCCGGATCTTCCCCATCGGCGATATCGCAAGCCCTGATGGTAGAATTTTCTTTCGAGTGGAAAGAACACCCAAGTAAAATTGCATGCTCGAATTATTACTACCAAAGCAATTCACCTGATAAAAAAGTTCACCCTGACTCCTCAAAAAAGTTAAAGTGTTCCCATGCAAACAAAGAAGGCATTTCACCAATTTGCGCTCGCTACAATAACACTCCTCGGGGCGGGATATCTTCACGTTGCTGGTGCTGAACCGGAGCCTGGCAAATCCCTAACCCAGACACCACTTGATGAGAACAAAAACAAAACAACCAAATACGTTGCCGTATGGAATAAGTGGCAAAAGAACATTGTCCATTTCAATGGCATGCTTGAGACACTAGCCAAGACGGCAAATCTTCCCCAAGAAGACGATTTAAAAAGGCGAATTGAGAGCAAATCTGATTGGCTTGAGGTGATTACCGACGGCTATGGCGGCGTAGTCGATTTTAATGCTGCACCAGGCACAATCCAGTATGAAGCCAACAAGTTGATAGGATCCGGTGGACCGTATATCGACTGGGAATTCGAACTTCCAAAGGGTGCTAAAGCCTCCTGGAATGATTCAATGACACTCGTCCCTAAGGTTGCTGTCATCAACAATGACAATAAAGAAAAGCGTGAACAATTTCGATTCGTCATCAATATTGCAGAAACAGATGCTGGCCCTTTCAAAGCCGGCGATCGGATCAGGCTCCAAGCTTTGATTGACGATTTTTCTCGTTTTAAAAAAGGATATGGCAAAGCTACAGGACTCGTCGCGATCTACTATTTAGAAGGTAATCCTAACCCTGTTTTTGACGTGAGATTAGACGAAGCAAAGATCACAAGATTAACTCCGCTGCAAACAAAGAAGGCAAAAACTGAAAAACCGACTTAACGCGTGAAAGAAAATTAAATAATGAGAAATCATCCTAATTTCGAAAGACCTGAAATCCGTATTTCTGCTAATCTTGAGACGGTTTTTTTCAAATATTGATTAAACCAGAACGGAGGGCGCTAAAGAAAGTCGCCTAGCGTTCGTCTAAAAAACATCGATCATTTTGATGGTCGCATCGAAATGATCGATTTGACCCTAAGGAGGGAGTCCTATAATCACCCGGTCATGAGATTTATTGGAAGAAAGAAGAGTTTGTTTACTGCATGCTTCCTCGGCTGTTTTTTCACCTTTGGTTGTCAAGAAATCAAACAATTCATACCAAATGATAAAGCCGCCCGTTTTGGTATGGACCGCGAGTTTCCAAACCTAAATTACACCGGAGATGGAAACTTTACGGATCGTGGAAGACAGTCTGGCATTCAACGGTTCGCCTTGGATCTCGGTGCGGTTGATTTCAAGGAAGCCAGCATACGGAGATACGAGTTGGAAGGACTTCCAGAGGTTGGATTCGTTTCTTATTTGCGGATCGCACATCCCCTTCCAGCTTCAGGAAAACCTCAGGAGTTTAACGCGGGTGATATGATAGTCGAAATTTCCTTGGATGAGAGCGACGGCAAAAGAATCTTTAAGGAGAAGGCTCCTCTGAAAAACTGGACTTGGTCGGGCTCGGTCGGAGCTTCCAAAAGTGACCTTTATACTACCAAGACCAAGTTCACACCGGAAAGCGGGAAATCCTACAAGGTCACTCTTAGAATCGCCGAAGGTAACCTCCAAATGCCTGAGTGCCGATTGCTATTGATCGGCGGTGGATGGAAAGCTTTTGACTAAGCCTCTCTCTTCCTTTTCTGGTTCAAACCCACGCTATTTTCAGATCCATCTCACCAAAAGTAAATTCCAAGGTATCAGGACGAAAGGATCACGCCGGCGAGATCGTTTACTTGGATTATGAAACGGAGAATTTTTCTGGGATATGGCGCCGGAGTCCTGAGTCTACCTGGCGCTAAGGGCGGACCGAACGAACGACCAACCCTCGGCGCAGTTGGGGTCGGAGGAAAGGGGTGGGCCGATACACTCGGGGCATCGAGGCACGGAGAAATCGCAGCCTTTTGTGACGTCGATGAACTCGGAAAGGACCGAAAAGGAGGATTTATTGAGGCGGCCAAAAAGTGGCCGAAGGCGAAACGCTACACCGATTGGCGTGAGATGCTTGAAAAGGAGAACCTCGATGGTGTCACGGTATCGACGCCTGATCACATGCACGCGCCGGTCACGATGACCGCGCTTAAACTCGGAATCTCGCCCTACACACAGAAGCCCCTCACGCGTACGGTGTACGAAGCACGCGCTCTCACTTTAGCGGCGCGCGAGGCGAAAGTGGCGACTCAGATGGGCAACCAGAATCACAGCGGGGCTAACTACAAGGGTCTCGTGGACCTAGTTCGCTCCGGCCTTCTCGGGAAGATTAAGCGGGCGTATACTTGGTCAAATCGCCCGATTTGGCCTCAGGGTCACCGGCGGCCGAAAGGCTCCGGTAAGATTCCTGATGGGCTCCATTGGGATCTTTGGCTTGGCGTGGCCCCGGAGCGTCCTTTTCAAAAGAAGATCTATCATCCTTTCGCATGGCGTGGCTGGTATGATTTTGGGGCGGGTGCGCTCGGTGACATGGGATGTCACATCATCGATCCTGTGGTCTGGGCGCTCGAGCTTGGGCCGGCGCGAAGCGTGAAGCATGAAGGTCCCTCTCCGATGAAGGAAACCTTTCCTGAGTGGGAGCGTATCTACTACGATTTTGCCGGCACGAAGCATACTTCGGGTAAGAATTTTCAAATGATTTGGTATGATGGAAAAAAGAGGCCAACGGCCGAAGAGGCAGGCTTCCCATCGAAGACCAAGATCCCGGACAACGGAGTCATTTTGGTCGGAGAAAAAGCAAGCCTGATAACAAAACACGGAAGTGGTCATCTTCCGGACTTTTATGTCGATGGAAAGAAGCTCAATTACCCGCTCAAAAACCCCGAGAGTGATGATCACTACGGTCAGTGGGTTTCGGCAATTCGAGGCGAAGGAACTCCGACCTCAAACTTCGACTATTCGGGCCCAATGACCGAAACAGTGCTTCTAGGAACGATTGCTTGCCGTTTTCCGGGACAGAGTTTGCGCTGGGATAGCGATAAGCTTAAATTTTCAAACAACTCAGAAGCGAATACACTTATACGACAGGCCTACCGAAAGGGCTGGGAAGTCGAAGGCTTATAAGACAAACTTCTTAGTAGACCACCTCAATCGCTCCCCAAAAAACTCAATCACAAGAAAATTCCTGGCAATATTATTATGAAACGTCGAGAGATTTTAAAAACCGCTGGTTGCACACTTTTCCTTCCGTCTCTTGAGAGCTTCGGGAAGAATCGATCTACGCCGGATGAAGCTGATGTAAAACGACTTTTCTGTGTGAGTATGGGCTACGGCCTATTCACCGACGTCCTGCCGCAGACTGATGGTGCGGACTACGTATTCAGCGACCACATGGAGCCTCTTAAAAAACACAGGGACTATTTCACGCTCTATTCAAAAATGAGGTTTGGCGGGAACCATCACAATGACCACCGGTGTTTTGTCGGAAATACCACCACGAACCCGGACTCTCTAGACCAACTTGTAGCGGACCACGTTGGACATTTAACCCGCGTTAGAAACGTGGTGACCTTCATCAGTCATGCCCATCATCATATCGTTGCTTCCTGGCGAAATAGACTTCCTGTTATGCCAATTCAATCGACAAGGGTGCTGTTTGAAACTCTCTTCGCCAAGACTGACAGGAAGACAGAGGAGCGACTTCTGGCGAATAAGAAAAGCGTCCTTGATGGCTCCCTTGAGGAAGCGAAATCACTGATGGCACGGGTCTCGGGCCGCGACAAGCAGAGACTAGAAGAGTATTTTGCGGCTTTACGTGAATCGGAGCAGGAACTCAACAAATCTATCGAGTGGCTCAGCCGGTCTCGTCAGGATGTCGAATTCCCTATCGCCCCCTCATTTGAGAATGAATTTCTCGCAACCGATATCGATAAACAAAGATTCCTGACAAACCCACGTCAGATTCAACGCGGCATCGCATTCGACATGGTTTACAAGGCCTTCAAGTTTGATGTCACACGCGTAGTCAATTTCTATATGACAGGACTCGACAATGACCATCACCTCACGACGCACAACATAAGCAAATCCGAGGAAGCACGCGCAAGTCTAACGAAATATGACTCCTCGTTCTTTTCACTAATGGCAAACTTCTATGATAAGCTCGCCAGTACGAGAACCGAATCCGGAGGCTCTCTGATGGACGAGACGATCAGCGTTTCGACAGGGAACAATAGCGTGAGCCAGAGAATGGGGCCTCACAACGGAAATGAAATCCCGGTATTCGTTGCAGGCGGAAAATTCGCAAATCACGGCGGTCATATCATTCGCAAAGGTGAGACGACCTGTGACATCTATCTCTCAATACTTCAGCAATTTGGCATCGAACGAGATCGGTTCGGCAATAGCAAGAAGAGTATCGCATTGTGATATTATGCTGAATCAAAGAATCACAAAGCTTGCAGTTTTATTGCTGCTCGTTACCGGTGCCCAGATTTCGAGCATCGTCGCAGATGAGCGGATGCAATCGCAACATTTCTTCAATACGTTTTGTGTTTCTTGTCACGGACCAGAGAAGAGTAAGGGTGGCCTCCGTCTGGATCAGATTGACCTGAAAAAATGGAACGATCCCAGTCTCTTAGATGATATTTATACAGCAATCGAATCTGAAGAGATGCCGCCGGAAGATGCACCTAAGCGTCCAGAAATCGATCAAATCAAACTATTAGAGAAGGTATTGGGAAATCAACTGTACCGACTCACGGAGGAGCAAAAGCCGGGAATGCTAAAACGGCTGAGTCGAATCGAATATCAAAACACGGTGAATGATGTCTTTGGAACCGACTTCTCACTGATCGACCGGTTGCCACTTGATAGCATCGAAGCTGGCTTTAATAACAACGCCGACAACCTTCATATGTCGGTTGTCGATATGGAGTCCTACTTCAATGTTGCGAACTTTATTTCCGAGAGTGTTGTCAGCGATAAACCTGCTCCACGTACCATTGTCTACTCGACGAAAGACACAGACATTGATACGCACAGCCACAAGGACAACACCAACGGTTTTGCACCTACGCTGTCCCTAAATTCACGACCCCTGGTATTTGCAACCCAGTCCATCCAAATAAAAATCAACCCATCGGTCAAAACGAGTGGTGTTTATCGGATTGTTCCAGAGGGGTTCTATATTCAAGCCAATTTTGTTGCAGGAAACCGAGCTGAAGAAAGGTTGCCCGCCGTTAAGGAAATCTCAGAGATTAATGCTAACGAAAAATCGGCGACCGACCATTCAATGAGCTATTTCCTCCGTAAAAACTCTGGCGTAGGACAAAGTATCGTCACTGTCATCCCCAAAAATGCTGCTTGGCAAGACTTCGATCCCAGCATCGGTTTCACAACGAAACTGTCGTCAGATGACACGATTGTTCTCAGATGTAATTCGGTCAAAGGAGGGGGGCTTCAGCAGATGTTCTGTATTGAAACAGCGACTATTACAGGACCAGTTTATGATTCATGGCCACCGGATACACATTTTTATAAAACCTACTGCAAAGACATAGATGCATCTGCTGACTCAGAGGCCTGCCAGACGATTTTAAGGAAGCTTGCTCGCAAACTATTTCGCGGTCCGGTCTCCGACGCTGAGATGAAGCATTTCTATAAGCTTGCCACGAAAGCGTTTACCCAAGACCAAAGCATTTTCTCAGGTCTTCAGGCAGGCATTCGCGGAATATTATGTTCCCCGAAATTCCTGTTTAAGCAAGAAGGGGAATTAGAGACTTTGGATGATTTCGCAATCGCTGCACGCATGTCGTATTTCCTGTGGAATTCTTTGCCCGACGAGTTCCTCTACGAGCTGGCGAAACAGGGGAAACTAAAGGACCCCAAAACCCGTCGTGATCAGGCGCTCCGAATGCTACAGGACGCAAGAACTGATCGCTTTATCAGAGACTATGTTCATCAATGGCTCGATCTTGAAAAACTCAAGATCGTCGAACCAGACCTTAGCATTTTCTCTGTTGATGAATTTGACCTTGTCCGGAATCAGATCAAAGAAGAACCAGTTGAGTTCTTCAGGGAATTGCTCGCGAGCAATTTGAGCTTATTGAATTTTATTGATTCCGATTTCGTGATGATAACGCAAGAGCTTAACTACATCTATCGAATCGAAGGACATCCAGTTGCGTCGCCTAGCAAAAGACCTGGCGCTAATAAAATTTCACCGAAAGATTATAGGCCTAAAGAAATCACATCAGAATTTTCTAAAGTAATACTGAGCAAAAAAGACCGATTTCGTGGAGGCCTACTTTCACAGGCAGGTTTCATGCTGATGACAACTAACAACGGGGAATATACCAACCCGTTTTATCGAGGAGCGTGGGTCTTGAAGAGTTTTTACGGCGACCATCTAGAGACCCCGGATGACCTTGAGATTTCCGCACTCAACCCCCCTACTAAAACGGAAAGCATCAAGGAAACGATCGATGCACATCGAGCAGATACCAGCTGTAATATCTGTCATAAGAAGATGGATCCTCTTGGGATCGCCCTCGAAAACTTCGACGTCCTAGGACGCTGGCGGGACCAATACACTGACGTAAGCAACTATGCCCCAAAGAACAATACGAAGGGAGAACGTTTTCCAGTGGATGCAAGAACTGTCCATATGGACGGCCGGGCCTTTGAAGGACCACAGGGCCTAAAGTCAATTCTGAAGGAAGACAAAGAGAGGTTTTTCAAGACATTCCTAGAGAGTATGTTGTCCTATGCAATGGCTCGTGAGCTTAACTTTCTCGACCGTGAGAATATTGAACAGCTTTACAAGCAGTCCGCTAAGACCAACTTCGGCCTTCGAGACATTTTGTTAGAGATCGTATCGTCAGACTACTTTAGCAGACGATAGTACTGAGCTATCTACAACTCCTCCTTCTCTACTGGCTGCTCCGGTCCAAATGTGACTTCAGCCCATTCCCGAAACACGAAAATTTCTAGCGATAATCCTATGAAGAAACTGATTCCAATCGCGGTATTCGCTATCGTCGCTGGTTTAGTATCTGCGGATACCACGGACACGAAAGGTGAAACTTTCCAAACTGACGTCAAGGATTCTAAGGAGCCGCTCATCGCTGGATCGAAATATTCCATTTGGATCCCCGAATCCATCTCTTCTGTGCAATGTATCTTTGCAATCAACATGCGCGGAGCCGGGAGGCATCTCTTTGAACAAGATCAAGAGTGGCGAGCATTAGCCAAACGTACCCATTCAGCGATTTTGTTTTGTGAATTTGAGGCGCACGGTGTTCAGAAAAATGGCTACGGAGTGTCGATAATTAAGGCGTGCGACCAATTCGCCATTGAAGTAAATCGTCCCGAACTAAAGCACGCTCCCTTTGTTCTTTGGGGGCATTCGATGGGAGGTCGGGTCGCGCAGGATTTTGTCCGATTTCAACCTTCGCGAGTCCTAGCGTTCCACATTGCGCTGCGGGCTAATCCGAGTGATGCCGAATTCATGCAAGAAGAGGCGAACAGCATAAAGGTTCCCGGGCTTTACCTAATGGGAGAGATCGACAAGAAACCGGAAGACATTCGCAAGCACTTCCACCATTCCCGTGAAGCAAAATCACCCCGTGCTTGGATTTGGCTACCAAGTCAAAGCCACTGGCCCAGAGGCATGCACTTCAAAAAGAATGAGACGACTCCCAAAGATTGGCGCGCCTGGGCTGCCAATGACGTGGTAATTCCCTGGACCGAAGCTATGATTCAACTTCGCCTGCCAACCGGAGAAAATGCGAAGCAAAACCCAGTAAAGCTGCGCAATATAAAAATAGAAAAGGGCTGGCTTGGGTCGATCGATTCAGGAAATCTAGCTCCCTACGCAAAGTTCGAAGGCGATAAATCAACTGCCTCGTGGTATCCCAATCAAGAAGTTGCGAACGCATGGGTCAAATTCGCTTTTCAGTCTCAGAAGCAGCCTCGATGAGCCCACTGATGTCTCCTCGTAACATCTAAAGAAAGTGAAATGATTAAGAAGAAAGATGAGCAGATTGATTAAGGAATTGACTAGAGATAAATAGAAAGACGCAGATTCAGAACATTACTTGAGCGGTATTTATCACCCCTCTTTTCGCCTCACCTGGCCTGCTCAACGCCGGATTCCCTCCCCTTTCCTCTAAAGAAACTTTCCTAATAACTCGTGAAATATTTTTCGATAAATCATCTCCAAAGTATAAAAATAAACTCCTACATTTACATCGAGCCGTTATGAGACAAAGCATTTCGAAACATATTACACGCCGTAGTTTTGTGAAATCCGCAGCGGCATTCAGCATTGCCAGCCCAGCTATCGCAAAAACACGGAATGCCAATGAGAAGCTGAACGTCGCACTCATTGGTCTTGGGGGGCAAGGTAACTTCCAATACAATGGCCTCAAAGGCGAAAATATTGTCGCCATGTGTGACGTAGACTCTGTGCGCGCCGGTAAAATTTTCGCAGAATTTGATAGCAAGGCCAAATTTACGGATTACCGCCAAATGTTCGACAAGATGCACAAATCAATTGATGCCGTAGCAATCTCTACCCCCGATCATTCTCACTTCCACCCCGCCTATATCGCGATGGATCTCGATAAACATGTTTACCTCGAAAAGCCTCTGGCTCACTCCGTATGGGAAGTCCGGACGCTAACCAAGAAGGCACAGGAAAACAATTTAGTCACTCAGCTCGGTTCTCAACGCCATACCAAATCCAATATGCATCGCGTGGTTGAGTTGATTCAGTCGGGCGCTATAGGTGATGTCTCCGAGGTTCACTCTTGGGTCAGCAGCGGCCGTGGAATGAAACCCCGCTTGATTGAGCCACAAAACATTCCCAATACCCTCGACTACGACCTGTGGCTTGGACCAGCCAAAGACACGCCGTACGATTCTCAAATCACCCCCTACGGATGGCGCTTTTGGTGGGATTACGGCACCGGTGAAACGGGCAACTGGGGCTGTCACATCCTCGATATACCCTATTGGGCACTGGACCTAAAATATCCTACACGTTGTAGTGCCAGCGGGCCCGAAGCCCATCCAGAAATGACCACAAAGAGTATGACCTCATGGTTTGAGTTCCCTGCCCGTGGAAAGCAAGTGCCCGTAAAACTCTATTGGCATCAGACCAAAGCCGGGCCAGCGATCTTGAAAGAACTCAGTCTTTCTTCAAAAGGCGCTAATACACTCTTTATTGGCTCCAAAGGCATGCTCATCACAGGATTTGACCAGCACAAACTCTTACCTGAAGAAAACTACGAAGATTTCAAATACCCAGATCAAAGTATTCCAGCTTCACCAGGTTTCCATAATGAATTCATAAATGCCTGCAAAGGCGACAAGACACCTCCTACCTGTAACTTTGCCTACACAGGCCCTTTAACCGAAACTGTTCTACTGGCCAACAACGCCTTCCGCACTAAAGAAGAGTTCGATTGGGATTCGGGAAATTTGATTTGCAAAAATGCCCCTAAATCTCAAGCCTTCATTAAACCCACTTTTAAAAAAGGATGGGATCTAGGGTTAAAATAGTCCGTCAAAGGAATACCAACTCGTATCGAAAAGCCTTCCCTCCTCATAATCTAATCCGAGCCAAAGGCGGCCTGGTTCCATTTTTCAAACTGGATATTAGCCAAGAGAATTCTACCTGAAAGAACTCTCGCACAAAATCATGGGAGACTCTTAGCTGCCTACAAAGCCTTTTTCCAGACCTGCAAGAGGAGTTTATCATCTCGGACCTCAGAAATGGTAAGCGGAAAAACTGTGTTTTGATTTATACTGATTCCGGGGCTCAACGGTTGAAAGGGCCTCCCACCCGTGGAGCTACGGATTTCAAAGTTTCCCTCAGGAAGATTGTTCACGGTGATGGTGACTTCCTCACTTTCTTCGTTGTAGGAATTTACAGACAGCTCCACTGGAATACACCCGAGTAATCCTGAGCTGGTGTAACGAGAAACATAATCCCAGATCGCTTGGGTAGCGAAAGACGGCCAAGCATGTTCTCCGTTTTGAACACGGTAATGTGCAACATCATAGCAAGCGTCTCCTCTATTCCATAAAAATCGAGTTAC
Source organism: Verrucomicrobia bacterium SCGC AAA164-M04 (assembly GCA_000383735.1). The sequence continues at coordinate 76,280 of KB912070.1, read as the reverse complement.
CCCCGGAGCAAACTGGCTAGTCACAGGAGTCTCCTCACTTCCATTTTTTAAAACCCAGTGTTCACTGAGTTGGTTCATCGAAACGGAGTATTGGTTCCCATTATAAGGATTATAAAAATCATTTGTCCCATGAATTGAAAGTATTCCTACGCGATGATTACTGGTGCATTCCTCAAGGGTCCATTGCCACATACTGGCTGCCACGGAGGATACTGCGGCAAACCGATCGCCAAGGTAACACGCCAGATCCCATACGAAATTCCCCCCTAGTGAAAAGCCACATGCATAAATCCTACTCGAATTTACGGCGTAATCCATTTCAAGAAAATCGATCATTGCTCCTGTAAAACCTATATCGTCAGTGCCATTGTCATACGGTCCTATGGTATTCCAATTAGATGAACCTTGCGGGTCCTTTTCATCTCGGATTACTGCACCTTGGGGATAAACGACGATAAATCGTTGATCATCTGCAAGAGGACGAAAATCAGCCGTGAAGCGCATCATCCCGTCTGCTGAACCGCCCCCTGAGTGAAAGCAGAAAAGCACAGGAAGCGATTCGGTATGACTGAAATTCTTGGGTAAATACACAATGAATTGCCGATCAAGGCCGCCTAAATTAAGTGTTTTGTTTAGAGTCTCCTGTCCCTGAACAATTCCCACACCAGAAATCAGCAATAAAAAGCAAAACAGGCTTCGAATGATTTTGATTAAGACTACTCCCATCTCTTCGAAAATTTAAGCTCCGTGAAAACATTGAAAAGCTAAAACGCAGATCTTTAAAATGAATGTGAATCGTATTTCGGTTCTCGCCTTGTCACTATCTGAATCATCAGAAAAAATACGACACTCTTTTATTATTTAACCCTCCTCCACTTCAGCCAACAAACCCACCACAACAAAAATGAATTCCTAACACCTTGAAAAAAAAGTATAAAAAAATTCGAAAATGAAATTACTTACAGAAGAACAATTAAGCGATTATGACCATGATGGTTACATCGTGGTTCGCAATCTCTTTTCCAAAGACGAAATTGACTCACTTGGACATGCTGCCCGTAGCGATAACGAAATGGATAAATCATCCACTCAAAGAGACGACGGAGAAGGCAACGCAGTTCGCCTAGCTTTATGGAATCATCCAGGCGATGGAATCTACGGAATGTTTGCCCGTTGCCGTAAGATGGTTGATCGCGTTGAAGAAATACTCAAAGAGGAGGCATACCATTACCATTCAAAAATGATATTAAAAGATGCGAAAGTGGGCGGAGCTTGGGCTTGGCATCAGGACTATGGATACTGGTATCAGAATGGCGTACTCTCCCCAAACCTATGCAGTGTTATGATAGCGGTGGACCAGTCAACGATTGAGAACGGTTGTATGCAGGTCATTAAAGGATCCCATAAGTTGGGTAGGATTAACCATATTCTTTCAGGAGATCAGGCCGGGGCTGATATGGAACGGGTCGAAGAAGCAAAGAAGAGACTGGATCTCGTTCATGTCACAATGGACCCGGGCGATGCCTTATTTTTCCATTCCAACACATTACATGCTTCCGATGCCAATGAGTCTGATCATCCACGCTGGGCTATGATTTGCTGTTATAATGCGGCCTCTAATGATCCATACAAGGATTCCCATCATCCCAGATACACCAAGTTGGAAAAGGTCGAAGATAATCGTATTCTTGCTATCGAAACTAACCATGCCAGCCGTATGCACACCGAGTTTGCTGACCTTAATCGGGACGATACGAGTGCTAAAAGCCTGACACAAAATCAATCCTCATGAAACCGGGAACAGTCAGTGCTACATTTTAAAAGGCCTAAACAAGGAAACCTTAACGCCAGAAATCGGCTTAGGAGAGATGCGAAGAACAAGAAAACGTAAGGCGAGTTATCAAGCCGTGTCTAGTTATCTCGGAAATAGCGTGGGTGTTTTTCTTTTGCTTGCTAACCAACAAACCTCAGAGCTCCATGATAGTTAAAAGACGGCTTGAGCGTATTTAAGGGTCCTTATTTCTTTCGTTCTAATTGATCCAAGAAATCCCTTTTCTTTCTAATCAACTTCGGTCTAATTGCGACTTCCCCAATTAAGGGCACCCCCCTAGAATTCCCCTTTCAAGATTTTCAATTTCCTAGGCCCAAATAGTGCGTGACGTAATTGGCTTGTCCAATTCATACGGTTATTCTCGAAGCGGAAGGTATACAGAATACTTGCCGGGGTCTCAGTGAGATAGATCTTTGCCTGATACTCATTCGGTTCAACCCAAGCACCACTGGCGCCAATTCGGCTTCTCATATTCTGTGTGTAGGGCAGGTGATCATTCAATTTGGAAGTGGTGTAATTATCACTTCCTAGGTAAAGGATTTCCATTCCATGTTCCATTTCTATCGTGATCCGATGGTTCTTTCCGTGGAAATCAAAAGAAACTGAATTAACACCAGCTTCATTATCAAAAACTTTAAATTTTCTTTGAGCGAGTTGTTCCGATACTGGAGATTGAGATTCACCCTCAACTAATGGGAGGCTTAAGTCATTCAATTTAGCCGCCAGAGATTGAAAGGTCGTAGTATCGGGCTCAATAGGCTTTGGCGCCATGGCCGGCAGGAGGATTTCCCATACAGCTTCCATTACCCCTCCCATATCATTCGTTCCCGATGTAATCGCCACCACCATTTCGTGCTCGGGAATAACGATGCAGAATTGTCCGAATGCACCATCCCCGCGGTAACAGTTGTTTCGACAACGCCAAAATTGAAACCCATATCCCTGATCCCAATCATTATCGGGGTTACTCCCATTAGAAGTTTGTTTCGAGGTTGCCTCCTGAACCCAGGCTTCTGAAAGGATACGTTTCCCCTGCCACATCCCCTTCTGAAGGTAGAGCTGACCTAACTTCGCAATATCCTCAGTAGTAACCCTGAGCCCCCAACCGCCCGTATTGATTCCGTCTGGTGAGCGATCCCAATCAGGCTTCTTAATCCCCAACGGTTGAAAGAGACGTTCGTCCAGATAGTCCACAACCATTTCACCTGTAACCGATTGCACAATCGCCGAGAGCATATAGGTAGCCGCGGAGTTGTATTGAAAATGAGTTCCTGGCTTGAACTCTATTTCCGAATGAAGAAAAGCCCTCACCCAATGAGACTCCGTATTGAAAAGTAGCGGTTCCTTGCGATGCCCAGTCGTCATTGTAAGTAAATCCCGAATGCGCATAGCCTTGAGCTGCCAACTTGGATCGGCTGGCGTATCATCTGGAAAAAATGAAATCACCGGATCATTAAGTGACAGCTGGCCCTCCTCAATCGCTAATCCAACAGCTGTAGAAGTGAAGCTCTTGCTCAGCGAATGCATGAGATGCGGCGTCGTTTCATCAAATGGTGCCCACCATCCTTGTGCGATCCGTTTGCCGCGACGAAGAATCATAAAGCTATGAACCGCATCAATATCTTTCTCCAGCCGTTCGATAAAAGACAAGATAGCAGCTGAGGGAACCCCTTCTTTCTCGGGAGGACTAGACGGTAGCGAAACAGGATTCTGTGCAAGTGCTCCAGCACAAAATAGGATTCCAAAGAATGAGCTAAAAACCTTAAAAAAACCTACCTCCTTCATTAATCAAAGAATCCCAAATTCTTTAAATAACAAAAGAGTTTTTTTAATCCTTGTAGACCCTTAATTTTCTCTTCCCTCATTCTCCCTCATCACTACCTTGAAGAAATGCGTTGCTTCCTCTCTAAGCTCGGCTTGGTTATACTCCCTTGCCTCTTTTCTTTCCTCGCCGAAGCACAGACCACTACCTTCCGAGTAGACATGTCGGTTCAAATCGCGATTGGACGCTACGATCCGGGCAACGATCTACTTATGGTCCGGGGGCCCTTCAATAGTTGGGTCGGCACTGACTTAACCTTTGTGGCCGGCAGTAACTTTATCTACGAAGCTGAGATCGATATTTTTGAGACGGACGGAGCTCAGGCTGACTTCAAGTTCTTTATCGCCAGTGTTACCTCCGGCGACATCTGGGAAGGCAACGTAGGCACAGGCGAAAACGGTAATCGCAGGTTTAACTATCAGGCTGGAGGGCAAATTCTCGAAACCGTCTTCTTTGATGATCTCGAGACAAACCCTGGCGGAGGAGTCAAAGTCACTTTTCAGGTCAATATGGCCCCACTTCTTCAAGACGGACTTTTTCTGCCTGAGTTCGATTGGTTGGAGGTGCGTGGTGCGTTCAATAGCTGGGCGGCCGGATTCGAACTTGAGCCCATATCGGAGGGATCGCCGATCTACGCCGGATCTACTACCATTAAATCCATCGCTCCCGGCGACAGCGTCGAATACAAATACGTCTATAACGGTGGACAGTGGGAAAATGGCAGTAACCGGAAATTTATCCTAGCGGAGCAGGCCCTCCAGGTCCTTCCCATCCGCTACTTTAGCGATATTAGACCCGATTCAAGTCTCACCGAAGACACCAAGATCGTCATTTCAGTAAACATGAACAACGCTCTCGCCTTGAATGGGACGCCCTTTAATTTGGAAACGGATAGGGTCTATATCAATGGTGAGTTTTCCGAATTCACCTGGTGGGAATGGTCATTTCCACCGGATGGCTTCGAACTCCTCGACGATGGAACTGCCGAATCAGGAGATGCCGTGGAGGGGGATGGAATCTACAGCATCAAATTCCAAGCCCTAGCCGGCCAACCTAAAAGAATAGAATACAAGTTCTCCATCAATGGCGAGGATAGCGAAGCCGATTTCCAGAATAATCACATCCGCTATATCCGTGAGACTGGAAATTACCCCCTGCCCGTCGACCAGTTCGGTAATATGGTGCACGAGCCCGAGGTTTTATCCTCTAATCTAGGAGTAATTACCATTAATGGCCCCGTCGATGGCATGGTCACCTTAAGCTGGGAGAACACAGACGCGGTTCTACAACACTCGGAAAGTTTGGCCCCTAGTTCTTGGCAAAACATTCCCAACTCTCAAGGAGATCGCGAAATGGTGTTCTCGGCGACCGAGATTTCGAAAAACTACTTCAGATTAGCCACACCCTGATGTCCTAGCCTTTATCAGACCTGTGGGTGGTCCTTAAGTGGATGTATGATTCCGAGGCTGATGCAACCTTCCCAGCCTAAGGGGATTTCTAGCAAACCCTTAAACGTAATATGGCAAGCAATCTTTGGCCGATCTATAACCCCGACGCAGAGATTGCCATGCAGTTGCGCAAAGGGTCTTTCGACCGCCTGCTACTGGGAAGAACTCATTGACTACCTCGTTACGATCTTAGCCAGTTGTCCGTCGCTGAAACCCAAGGCCTTCGCAACACCGCGCGCCATCATGACATTACCATGAGGGTTCATATGGACCCCGTCGCCTGTGAGTTTTTTTCCTTTGGGGCGATCGGCAGGAGCGGTCTTCAACGCTTCTTGCATATCTGCATTGAGGTCAGCGAGCAGGCACTTCTTTTCTTTGGCAAGTTCACGCAGAAAATCATTGTAGGGAATAAGCTTCTGATTCAGGTCGCCGCTCTGGTCCTCTTTGATCATCGTTGATGTGAGAATCAACACCTTGACGCCAGCGGCCTGAGCCTTATCGACTATCGCTGTTATATTTTTTTTGTAGTCTTCGAGGTTCACCCCGTTTTTACCGTGCCACACATCATTAACCCCGCAACTAAGAGTCATCCAGTCAGGCTTGTGCTGCAAAATATCTCTATCGACACGCTCGAGCATTTGGTTGGATTTGTGGCCCCCGATTCCTTTATAGATTGGCTTGGCGGTGATGCCCTCAGCCTTGAGGGCCTGAATAAAAAGATTACAATAGCCGCCTGAACGAGCGCCAGCAGCCGTGATGGAGTCACCGAGAAATCCGATGGTCTGACCATCTTTGATTTGAATCTCGCCAGCGTATGCAGCCGAAAAACTGAATGTTGCAGCGACGAGTAAGGCGGAGGGAATAGATCTTAGCTTCATACGTATAGTTTTATTTGATTTGATGGGTAATACAGCAAAATAGATCAGAAGTTTCTAGCCAAGACCACCGGGGGGAATTCCTAGACAACCCTTATCCGCCCAATCACGAAGGCCCCTCGCCCAGAACGAGCAGGAACCGCACGACTTCGCCAAGCGTCTTATCAAAGCCCGGCCGACAGAGGAGTCTGAGCTATAACCTCTTGACCCTCAAGTTACGCACCCAAAACTTCTGGCCGTGATCCTGAATGGCGATCTTACCCGAATCCGCCAACTTTTTGCTCTTTGGTTTACTGGCCGCCAGATCCAGCTTGTCCTGTACTGTCTTACCGTTCAAAACGACGCTCAATTTCCCCTTCTTCATTGTCACCACCATACGATTCCATTCACCGGCAGGCTTCGAGCCATTAGCCAGCGGGCCGGCAGTCTGGATCACTCCTCCAAGGTCATGCTGACCAAGCTTCTTCTTGCCGAAGCAATCAAGAATCTGAACCTCGAAGCCGTGAACAGTTGGGTCAGCCTCATCGTAAATCCTAAAATAGAGACCTGAATTGCCTCCTTTTTCGTGCTTATACTCAAAGTCGAAAACAAAGTCCTTGTAATCATCCTTGAGCCACAAATAGGAACCGTAACGCGTCCACCCCTTCTCGCCGGGCCTTGGCTCCAGGTAAAGTGAGCCATCTTTCTGGATCTTCCAATTACCGGTAGTCTCAATCTTCGAAAGGTCCTTTCCGTCAAAAATCGTCGTGAACCCGTCCGCTGCGCAGGAAAGGAGAGTGCAGACAAACAATAGAGTTAAGGTGGATGCTAAAATTCTCATAGATGAGAGGTCTTATCACAAAAAGATACCCAATAAAACAATAACGTTGGGCCTTAAGCCCTTTATGCCCCAGCTCAGACACCGCAATCAATTTCCCCTGTGTAATACGGCAAGAGATTCTTTAACTTCTAAGAGGAGCACTCTTGAACCTTTTTCATGACGTCTAAGGAGTAATATTTACACCCTTTCTCAAGGCCCTATCATCTCGACAAATGACTCATCGTTTTGCCTTTCAAATCCTCACAGCCATTTCACCGCTCCTAATCACAATTTTTTTAGTCAATAATTCTCAGGGTGCCGAGAAGAGACATCGCGCCGCCTATTATAAAAACGGCGAGATCCACGTAAACATCCTTGGCACTCCCGAAGTCAAACCAATCACTAAGGGTCACTGGGATTTTAAACCCTCTTGGTCAAAGACCGGAGACAAGCTCGTCTTTTTTCGGCGCCTCGTGAATACAAAAGAGGTCAGTAATTGGAAAACGGCAATCTGTATAATCAATGCGGATGGCACTGAGTTTCATCAGATCACCGACGGAACTCATACCGACTTTAATCAGACATGGACCCGCGATGGAAGGAATACCCCAATCTGGAATCGTCGCACTCCGGGTAGTCAACGATATCGCGTTTTTGCCAGCAAAATCGGGGCGAAGCCTGGCCAAGAAACAGCCCTTACTCCGAAGGAGTTCAATACTTGGGCTTTCAGCTGTCTCAAAGATGGTCGAATCCTCGTCCGCGCAAACCCACCGAAGCAAGGACCGGGATATTACCTGATGTCTCCAAACCTTGACGGCATACCGAAGTATGAACGTATACAGTGCGAACTCGACAAAGGAGGCATCCTCGCTCGCATCAGTCTTTCCGTGGATGAAAAACGAGTCTGTTTCGAATATCAGAAGGGATTTAAAAAATCCGTTCATGGTCGCACTCTTTATTTTGCTGACTTCAATGTAAGAAAACCCGCCATGACAAACTTCAAATCCTTCGCAAATGAGGAAGGAAAAAAGATCTGGTTTGCCTACCCGCGCTGGACACGCGACCAATCGGAAATCGTCTACCATGCAGGTCGAAAACTCTTCCTTTATACTCCTGATAGAGGCACGACCAAACAGGTTTCCACTGACAATCAAGCCGACTACCGTTATCCCCATGGCGAAGCGACTCCAAAGTAAATTATTTCACTCCAAAAGCCTTCGCTAGATATTGGATATGGACCCGAAATTTCAGATCAACTCTAGTGATGGCACAACTCCAAAACTTTCTCGACCGCAAGCATTTGGACAGTTCTAAATACCTTCTTCTAAAACCAACATCCGGCCGCGAGATATTTTCATGAAGATAGTTCTTTCCTACTTAAGTAGACGATAGTGATCAGCTCTACTATGTAATAACCAAAGAGACGATTAGTCTCACTTCGATTGGTTTATTATTCGGTTTCAATAATCTGGATGCTTATGTTATTAAGCTTGCCCTAATGCGACTTCAACCCCTTCCTGCCAAAAGCAATTTCTTAGCAGTCACAATGAATAGGGCTCTCACCTTGTTTGTCTGTGGTCTGATATTTTCCAGTTTCACAGGGTTGCTCCCCGGTCAGGAGGATTTGGGTGAAATTCAGAAAAGGAGCTACTCATTCAAGGAGGCTGGAAAGGATATCGAATACGCGCTTTATGTCCCTTCCGGCTATAAAAAAGCTAAGCCCGCGCCCCTCCTCGTCCTGCTGCACGGACTTGGGAGTAATCCCCAGCAGGTGATACGCTATCAGGGCATCACCGCGGAGGCCGAGAAAAGGGGCTATATTGTTGTTGCGCCCTACGGTTACAATGAGAGGGGGTGGTATGGTAGCCAGGGTAAGGGAAGCGGAGGTCTTCTCGGGGGGCGTGCCGGCGATCCAGAGAACCTCGGTGAGTTGAGTGAAAAAGATGTCCTCAACGTTCTGGGGATCGTGCGTAAGGAGTTTAATGTCAATTCCGCGCGGATTTACCTCGCAGGGCACTCAATGGGCGGAGGAGGAACGATTCATCTTGGGGCAGCCTATTCTGATATCTGGGCAGCACTTGTCCCAATGTCACCAGCTTATATGGGTAGTAGCGACATCCTTGAAAAGATTATAGCGCCGATGATGGTCGTCACTGGTGATAAGGACACCACCGTTCCTGTTCAGATGGTCCGTCCTTTCGCCCGGAGGATGAAAGAGACGAATGCCAAGCATGTTTACAAGGAGATCGCCGGAGGCAACCATGGAACGACGTTTTACCGGAACCCCGAATTGATGGCCGAAATTTTCGATTTCCTGGATGGTTGCAGCCTGCAGGTTGAAGAAGGTGATGAATTACCTCAAGAGCCGCTGAGGACCTTTACCAATAAGTCTGGCAGAAAGATAGAAGCCAGGATCGTCAGTAGCGAGGGCGCAAAGGTAACTATTGCGCGCAAAGACGGGAAGCTCTTCACCATTGCTTTAAGTTCGCTCAGCGAGGCCGATCAGAACTACATTCAAACTTGGATTTCGGAGTCGGCGACTGAGCCCTGAGGGCGATCTTGCAGGAGCAAGATTCTGAGTAAGGAGATTTATTCAGATTTTCGGTTGGCCTCGTCATAATTGATTACCCGCTACGATCACAAAAAGATTCCAAGGAACCAATGCCCTCCAACGAAGAAATTACTTTCGCTCAAATTTTGTGGGATTTTCATAAGATTGATCACCCTCTAGAAAAAGCAGACTTAATTTTAGGTTTGGGAAGTTATGACCTCCGTGTCGCGGATCACTGCGCAAAACTTGCTCTCGAAGGCTTTGCGCCCCGAATTCTTTTCAGCGGTTCTCAAGGGAATTTCACCCGCGGTAAGTGGTCAAAATCTGAAGCTGAAATGTTTACAGATCGAGCGATCGAAGCGGGAGTCTCGCCAGACGGCATTCTCATCGAATCAGAAGCCACTAACACCGGCGAAAATGTCCGCTTCGCGCGTCGATTGCTTGACGCAAAGGGAATTGAAGTTTCATCCGTCATTCTTGTCTCCAAGCCAAACATGAACCGTCGTGGTTGGGCCACAATGCAACAATGGTGGCCGGAGGCGCGCGTCATCTGCAGCCACCCCAAGACACATTTCCTCCACAATCCTGCTGACGGGCACACCCCTGAAGATATCATCCACGAGATCGTTGGAGACCTGCAGCGAATTATAGAATATCCGAAGTGCAATTTTCAGACCACTCAGGAAATTCCACTTCAGGTTTCCAAGGCCTACAAAAAACTAGCTGGACTTGGATACACGGGACATATGCTGAAGCCGTAGAGAATTCCCCACCCCTTTTGGTATTTCAGCCGGATCCCCCCTTTCACTACTCTCGCCTTCAATCAACTCATCCTGAACCCATCGCTAATTCAATAAGTCTTAGCAGCAATTTGGGGCGTAGGTTTACCTTTAGTTTGATTATAGCACCCAAACTGCGAGAAGAATCTCTCATCAAAGAAGACCTTCCAGAGTCATAGTCCCTTATGACACGGGCCATTAAGCATCCCTTTCTCCCCCCGATCCATCATCGACTGAACAAAGGCCTGCAAGCCCTCCTCCCAGAAGTAAATTCCTAACAGTAGAGTCTTCTTGCCGCCGCGTATATCCTCACATAAACTGTTAGCTGGATTGACTGACATAGAGTCTGTAGGCATGAATCTTCTCGGCAATATTTTCGGTTTTATTGTTAATCTCGCGGTAATCTTGGGCGGGCTGGTGTGCGTTGCCTGGTTTGCCGGGAGCCTCCTAGTTTACTGCCTGCTGGGCAGGCCGATGTGGGAGGTAGCGATCGTGGACATAGCAGCCAGCGGTGTTTTTATCTGCTTTTGCGTTTCGGTTCATCGCAGGAGATCGTCGCGGGACGATGCGCGGAAACTTCTAAGTAACGGCAACCGAGAGACTCGCCTCAGAACAGCCATCGGCCCGATCGAGGCCGCAGGATGGAGATGGCGTAGGCGGTGCTCGGCGTTCACCGGCCGCTTAAAAGACTTGAGTTCCGCCCTCCGCGAGGACGAGTCCCTGCTATGGAGATCATTCACATATTGTACGATCGTGGTCACTTTCATGGTCCCCGCTTTCCTTGTTCTGATGATTCCGATGGCAATGCTGGGCGCGACGTGGGAGTTCTGGAAGGCATGGACCAGTGGCAGGGAATGGATGCGCTCACCTGGAGTGATAATCGTGGTCATCCCTATTTACCTGGGCCTAGCATGCGTGGCGGTCCAGTTCGTATCATCGGTGACCAGCCCGGATAAATCGGAGCCTAGGAAGTAAGGCGCTACGGGCGAAGCTCGATGTCCGGCTAAAGGCTAAGTCCCGCGACAAGGACACCGAGGCATCACTGGAGAAGACATCCCCCTCCCCCCACTCCAGCCAAAAACCATCTTCAATCTTTTCTTAGTAAAGTTTTTTTCCACCGATTAAATTTTCTCCAGTGTTTCGCGTTGTTCCATGCTAATGCCAACAGGAAGGTGCTTGTTACCAGTGCGGCTATTATAAAAAACCAAATCTCCACTTGCTCCTTCCAATTTGACGGTGTCATTTCGACAGCGAAGGCCAAATAATTCAGGCCAAAAATTATAGCTGTCACAACCGCTCCAAAAAGGACTGGCGAGGTTGGTTTCCATGTATCTGAGCCACATTCATTACAAGTATACATCGCTCTAGTTTTACCAGAACTCGCCTCTTTCAGATGATACTCCGTATGATCCTCACAAACCGGGCACCATGGTATTTTGGGATTTGCTATTTTAGCTTTTGTTATAAAACTCCGCACTACTCTAAACACTTATAGCTAGAAATAATTCAAACCACCACACCAATTCTCCCCCTCCATTCCGTTCTAAAGCCAGCTTCAAAGCCCGCCCGCCAAAAGCAATTTCCTAGCAGCTTCCTTTAGAAATCAGCGGAACAGCCCAGAAAAACTCCTCCTCCGGCTGCACCTCAAACATCATCTCAACTTCCCAGAATCTGGTTCTTGTCAACGTTCCTGCCCTTACCTAAAAATATCCTATGTATTTGCGCTCCCGATACACCATTTACCTTTTGCTCATTTTCACAATTAATCCGAGTATGCTTATGGCCCAAAAATTCGTTGCCAATTACGATGAGGAAAAAATACCCGCCCACACCCTACCTAACCCACTTTCGCCAGGCGGGAAAAATGTAACATCCCGAGCCGATTGGGAGTCGTATGGTCGCTCAACCACTCTGGAATTTTTTAACGATCACGTTTACGGCGAAATCCCGAAAGGATTCCAACCGAAAATGACCTGGGAAATAGAACACGAAGACCCGACAGCCCTGGGAGGCATCGCGATCCGCCAGCAGTATCTCGTGACTTTTGAAAACAAGATCAAAGCCCGTTTGCTTGTTTACATCCCGCGAGACGCCAAAGGCCCTGTTCCGGGTTTTCTTGGTCTCAATTTCCGGGGGAACCAACTTATCGAGGCCGACCCGGCAATCATCATGGAAAAGGGTTATGTGATCGGAGGAAAAAACTACGTGAAGAAAAACCGCTCGCTCGAGTCGTCAAGGGGAACCGGTGCCGAACGTTGGCCAGCCAAGCTCATCGTTAGCCGTGGATACGCACTCGCCACTGCCTGCTGCTCAAACTTCGATCCCGACTTCCACGACGGCTTTAAGAATGGGCTGCATGCGCTCGACCAAAAACCTAGGAATGCAAAAAGCTGGGGCACCATCACTGCCTGGTCCTACGGTATGAGCCGGATGCTTGACCTTCTCACCGAGATTAAGGAAATCGACGGCTCGCGTATTTCGACGATAGGTCACTCCCGGCTCGGGAAAACCGCTCTCTGGGCCGCCGCCACCGACCCACGCTTCGCCATGGCCATTTCTAACAATTCAGGCTGTGGAGGAGCAGCCCTCAGTAAGCGTGCCTATGGCGAAACGGTTCAGCGCATCAACGGCAACTTCCCGCACTGGTTCAACGAAACCTTTAAAAAATACAACAAGAATGAAGCTGCACTGCCCATCGACCAGCATCAGCTCATCGCTCTAGTTGCCCCTCGTCCGATATATGTCGCAAGCGCCACCCAGGATCAATGGGCTGACCCTACAGGAGAATTCCTCGCCCTCAAGCACGCCGTTCCTGTCTACGAGCTCTACCAAGAAAGCCCCTTCGGAAATACTACATCACAGCCCAAACCAGGAAAAATTACTGGCAACCTCATGCGCTACCACATTCGCGAGGGAAAACACAACATCACCCCCAAGGATTGGGAACACTACCTCGACTTCGCTGACCGCTGGCTTGCTAAACCGTGAAAAACGCCAGCAGTCACCTGCCCCTTCTCCCCCTCCGTTCCGGTCCAAAGGCGACATCAAGGCCCTCCCACTAAAAGAAAATCCCTAGCAGCTAGCCACCCAACATCATGATCATTTACATCAAACCTGGATGCCCTTGGTGCATCGACGTTGAAGCTTACCTCAAGAGAAACGGCTTTGAATACGAACGCATTGACGTGACCGCTGACCGAGCAGCCTTTAAACGCATGAGCGAAATATTCGGGACGACGTCCGCTCCCTCCATGACCGTCCGCGATCTCAAACTAGCCGATTTTGGTATCGAGGAACTCGTGCCTTTTTTGAAAAAGCACAATCTTTAATTCTAGAAAAGGCGAATCTCCGTCACTGCTGCTCTGGTCCGAAGGCGATATTAAGGCCCTCCCACAAAAAGAAAATTCCTAACAATCAGCCGGGATTAAACCATCTAAAAGCAGGGACTCCACCACCCACAGTGTAAGAATTGAATACAGAAGACACTACGCCCCACAGAGATACTCATGAAAACAGTGACATAAACCAAACCCTTCTCGCCACAGTCATAGGTTGGGGCTTTATGATTTCTTTTGGGGTGTTCTGGATCCCATGTTGGCTACTCTACAAACTTGTCTACATTGCAATTCCCGCGGGTCTTGTGGCAGGTGCGGTAGCCACCAAGATGGGGCATGGAAAACTAGTTCATGATTCAGTATTACCCTTTGTTTTATTAACCGGGCTTGGGCTCTTTTTGCGCTTTTACATCTATGCGATTAACCTCAGGACCGTAGATGAACTTATTGGTGAAGATGCCATCAAAGAAGACGAGAGGCGCAAGCAAGACACAAAAAAAGATGTAAAAGAGCTTTTGGAGAAGAAATGGTTTAAGTGGGTTAGCCGCAGCTTTACTGTCATCTGGTTATTCATGGGGTATTTGAGTTTTCATTTTTCGGAGGGGGGTATTGTAAGCTCGGGATCTGAAGGATATTGGATCACTGTAATTTGGAGTATCGGAATGATTCCAATGATTTTTATTGTGGGACTTATAACTTACCCATCTCAAGACGACTCACGAGGAGGTTCAGGTTGCAATAAAGGTCTCATGAATAAAAGGAGGATTATATGGGAACGTGTTGAATTAATAATAAAGGTAATTTCTATTATTTTTTGTGTGTCATTGTTTGTAGTTTTTTGTGGAGCGATGGGTTTAAAAATGGGTGGTCCAATTGCCGCTGCCATAGCTGGATTGTCAGCCCTCGCAATCATGGTTACTGGGATAGTAGTAATATTCAAAAAGCACAAAGAGGAAAGTGAGGTGGAGGAAAAGAATAAAACCAAAGCAGCGAAGTTGTTTCGTAAGTCCGCTGAACAAGGACACGTTTCTGCCCAATTCAACTTGGGTGTCATGTATGAGACTGGACAAGGAGTCCCGGAAGATAAAGCTGAAGCTACAAAGTGGATTCGCAAGGCCGCTGAACAAGGAGACGAAGACGCAAAGGCATGGCTTGGGAAAAACACCAAGGAGAACAGAGAGTAAGGCCAGCTAAAATGCCCCAATTACCCCTTTTCAAACTACTAAGTTGAATACGAGCCATCACATGGCTCATGACTACGGACTGGCCCGGTAGAAGCGAAGAGTTATCTCAAATATGTATGGCTCTTGCCGAGATAACCCATCTCACCGTATTGATTCATTGCGCTCGGCCCGCAAGATGTTACTCGATCTAAAAGATGGATGATAGTAATGCTACTCCTCTATCCGTAGTCCAAACGCTTGTCCCTATCCAGTAGAACAAAAAAGCCTCCTGATTTTGAATAGCATATACAAACAAGATTTGATTTTTAATCTCATTCCTATTGATTATTATTAACTTCCTACCAAAAAGCATAACTAATGAGCTTCTCTTATCCCAGACGAGATCTTCACGCGTTTGCCTGGTCCGTTTTTGTATTTTTCGCAACATATTTAATGCGAGGCGCTAACGGCTTAGAGCTTTTTTTAATTTCCGATATATTCAACTGCGGCGAAGACACCATCCTAACATTCAGTATTCGATGGGCCCTCTGGCTCAGTGTTCCCATTGTATTATTTCAATCGATTCGATCTCGAGTGGGTGTCCGTTGCGCAACATTTTCTCTTATAGCCTGGTGGATTACGGTCACCTCAGGAATCCAGCCGACTGTCTTCGAAATATCGTTCGATCAAGTATTAAAAAACCGCCTTAAATATTTACATTACGGAGCATCAGGAGTGGTTATGGCATCGGCTGCTTTTTTAACTTTACGGCTTGGACTGAAAACTTTGGCCCGATTTTGGATCCTAATCTCTATTCTTTATTGTGTGATTTTTCTCCTCAGTCATTTCAATGAGAAGATAAATATATCAAAAGGATATTTCTCTATTATCGAATATTCTTATTACTTCATTTTCATTACTAATTTTACTTTTCACCAAAAAGAGAAATCTTCACATCTCAGTAAGGAATCTGCTTCGGACCCTGATTCATAAGCTCGAAATCGAGCCGCTAGATGTTCAACAAATCCGCCATTTATCGAGAAATACATCCGACACTTTAGATGTCATCACGAAACCTTCAAGAACCCAGTCCCCTCAATCAAGTGTCCCGCCCCACCGGGGAAACACTTGGCGCTCGCCCTATATAATTGGGTGAGAGATTTTTTGTTCCCTAATATGGGTGCGACTTCGATTGATTTTTTTCTCCGGTCCAAATGCGACTTCAACCCTTTCCCGCCGAAAGCAATTTCCTAGTAGCCATCCCCTCCGAGGTCTCCCCCTTCACCCAGCTATGAACCTCGTTCCCGTCTCGGAGCAGGCACTCCCAAGAAAGGCGATCACCCCTAGGCAAACCCAATTCAAGGCCCGTCCGGCCCACTCGAAGAGAAACTTCATCGGTTCATCATAATCGCACAAAGATGAAAATTCGGTTCCTAATAGAGCCCAACCATCCCCCCCGTGAAGATATTCAGCATCACGTGCCCTATGGCCAAGATAAATCCTCCTCCTACCCCCTTTGCTGTTTGAGCGATGTCCTCGTTTTTTTCATTCTTAATCAGGTCCGGGTGACGAGCCGCCATCGCTTCGGCTTGCAAGGGTTTCCTCTTCTCAGGCAAAAGTCCGTGAAGCGGGATAAAAAAACGGGTATCGGCGGTATCTTTCAGGTAAATCCACTCTCCGCCTCTATAGTCAGTCGGATGATTGGCCGCAGCTCCGCGGGGATACCAAGTTGGAGGCTCCGAACTCACTTTGACCCACCCTTTGCTCATCTTTGGCACGACATGGGTCGAGGAATCCACCTCCCTGGAAGTCGAGCAGGAACAGGTCACGGCCGCGAGGATTCCAAGGGAGGCGAGTTGGCAAAGCGACCGGCGAAGACGGTTTAGGTTTCTGGATTTCATGATTTAATTTGTTTGGATGAAAATGACATCGTCCAGAATCGGAGCCTGATCTTCTACTCTCTATCCAAATAATGCGATAATCATCACAAAAACGGATCAACAATTTTCAGCGATCTAACAAAAAAAAAATCTTCCCTCCTCCGTTCCGGTCCAGAGGCGGCTACAACCCGTTCCCGCCAAAAGTAATTTGCTAATAATCCATGTGCTTTGAATTATTCGTAGCTTCACTTAATTGGCGTGGGGAAACTTCGGCCCTATCCTCAGCAATATCTCTTCTAGTGAAGTGATCCCTTCATTTACCTTGTCGAGCGCATTGTCAACGAGTGGCGAAAATCCCTGCTCCTTTGCCAGAATATTTAATTCAGCAACTGAGGCCCCGGCACTTATGGCGGTACTAATTTCTTCGGTCGGGAAGAAAAACTCATAAATACCAATCATCCCTTTGTATCCTGAATCGTTACATGATTTACAACCCTTACCGTGATAGTGCTTCACGTTGTCTTTACGATCGTAGAATAAGGATAACATTTCTTGGGTTTGCTGGTCTTCTTCTTTGCATTCCTCACAAATCTTTCTGACCAGTCTTTGTCCAATTACTCCTAAAAGATTTTCTGAAATATAATCGTCTGGAATTCCCACGTTACGTAATCGCGAGACTGTGCCAATAGCGCTTCGGGTGTGGAGAGTACTAAGAACGAGATGACCAGTCGTTGAGGCCTTGATAACAATTTCGGCTGTTTTTGAATCACGAATTTCGCCGACCAAGATGATATCTGGATTTTGCCTTAGGAATGATCGGATGTAATCAGAGAAGTCCATGAATTCGTCAATGCTCTTCTGATTCACTTTGTTCATTTCATATTCGATGGGGTCCTCAGCCGTCATGATCTTAAGGCCTCTGTTAACTAGGCCTTGGACCGTAGCGTAAAGTGTCGAGGTCTTGCCCGAACTCGTTGGTCCTGTGGTGAGGATCAGGCCGTTAGGGTAGTTAACGATTCTTTTGTATGACTTGAGAATGTTTACGGGCATTCCCAGTTCATTTATATCCAAGATGAATCTCTGAGGATCGAGGACCCTGATCACAGCTTCTTGGCCGTAATTACCAGGAACGATTGAGGCCCTAAAATCTACTCTTCTAGAGTTTTCCTCGTCATTGTATTGAGCAGAGAACCTTCCGTCCTGACTCTTTTTTCTTTCTAAGTGATCCAGATCACAAACAATTTTAAGACAAGCGATGACTCTCTGAATATTCAACGGAGAAAGTGAAGTCGTTATTTGATGTAGGACACCGTCGATTCTTAGCCGCATGTCTACGTCTTCATTGTAATTTTCCAGATGGATGTCTGTCGCTCTTCTTTGGAGCGAGATACTCAATATGTCTTGAAGAATGAGCTTTGGACTTCGGTCCTTAGAAAAGTCAATCTCTGATGAGCTACTCAAATGGAGATCGGGGCCTGCCTTTAAGTCGACTTCAATATTATAGATCAGAGAGAGTGCCTTACTGATTTCATAATCATTAAGTTGTACGGGCGAAATTTTTTCTCCGATAATTTCCTGTGCTTTGGCTATGAGGTCTTGGTCTTCTACATCAAGAACACCTACTCTTATGTTTTGCGTGTCCTGGCAGGACGGATCATCAAGTAATGCAATTTGATTCGAAGTGCAAAACTCCTCAGGCAAAAATGATGCGAGAGATGGGCTAATTTCAAAGAGTGATAGTTCGCTGAACTCAGAGAAGTTATTTTTATTGTTAGTCATGAAATCTTTCCAATTGTTCGTTCATTATTTAAACTTAATTTCGGAATTCCCACTATGATAAACCTTAATTTTTTTTGAAAAAACCTTGTCAGCTAAATACCCACTAAGGTTCAAATACACTTTCAAAGCCAAACTACTTCTAATGACGCAAAGTGGCATAAATGATTAAGCCGTAATTCCTTTTCATCTTTATAAACACCTCTCTGCATCTAAAGACGACCCACCCCACCGGTGGAAGACCTTGCAGACGCCCTATATAATACCGTGAGAGATTCTTGTGATTGAACTGTGCCTCTCTACTATGGGTGTTACTTCAAATGATTTGTTATCCTCTGGGTCTAACCCGGCTTCAAAGACCTTCCACCAAAAGTAATTTTCTAGCAGTCGGCGTCTATTCTATTGGCTTGAAGGAGGCAGCAGAATCTCTCCCCAGAGCCGGGTAAAGTTCGACATTGCCTTCCGTGCATTTTCCAAGAAACCCGTCCACAAATATTTCATCACCCGTCTTCAGGTTGTCTTCGCCCAAATGCCAAGTCGGGAAGACACAGTGAATATTGTGCTTTAAGTAAATGTGGTTTCCATCTTCTCGGTTTTCAACGCGAAGCACTTCCCCTTTGACTGTGATTTTCTTCCCGATGAACGGCTTGCCTATGCGCGCAACGTCATGCGCATGAAACTGAGCAGCGGGCTTCCCGTATTCCATCTGCCAGCCCTTACCGCATCCACTCCCCAGACCTCCCAAGATAAGCATTATCAATACACCTGAGATTCTTTTTTTCGCACACTTCCTGTCTGCAGAGCAATTCATGCTTAAAATCTTGGACCATTTCCTGCTGAAAAGAAAATT
This sequence comes from Verrucomicrobia bacterium SCGC AAA164-M04, assembly GCA_000383735.1. Next base: position 57,171 of record KB912070.1, on the reverse strand, counting down.
AAGAATTAGAATACTAACATCGTTTTAGTCGATGTCTTTGGTCGAATGTCAACCACCCCCCTTTCTTCCCTCTCCGACCCCCTCAACGGAGCCCCCCCCAAGCGCCACACCCCAAAAGAAAATTCCTAGTAGTCAGTCAGTGGAGGACGGTCTATATCACCGAGCTGGACAAGCGTAAGCAGATCACCCTCGGTTGGGTATCGAGCACAGATTAACCATCAGATTTGAGAACTCCCTTCCCGCACCGCCGGCGTATGCTATGCTGAGGAGTGCCCAAAAAACTTTTCTCCATCGCAAGTTTCGCGGTTTTCCTCGCACCTGCATCCGCCGAGATCCAAATCTCTGAGTTTGACATCTCTTCGGACCGGCAAGTTGCAATCGTGTTGGGAGCCGATCAGGCAATCGGACACTATCAGCTTGAGTATCTCGCAAACACGGATCCGCCGGTATGGCTGGAGGATGCGCGAGCTATGATCGAAGTGGATGGCAACCTAGTGCAAGCCTTTACAAGACTTCCCGACAAATCGGATGCTCGCTACTTCCGCATGGCGGGCATGGAGTCGAAGACAACCTCGCCATTGCAGTTGAGCGAGATCGTTTCGGACAATGTAAGTGGGCCGCAGGCAGCCGACGAGTCCCATCCGGATTGGATCGAACTGGTGAATACTTCGGATCAACCGATCGCGATCGGCGGGTATGGGTTAGGCGACGATCCGGACAATCTTTTCAAGACCGTGATCTCAAATCAGATGCTCGGTGCCGGGGCGCGGCTCTTGTTGCTCTTGGAAGACTTCGGAATCGACGCAACCGGCGAGACAGTTTACTTCACCAGTCCGGATGGTTCCATTTTGGAATCGGTAAAAGTGCCACCGCTCGATGAGGACGAATCGTTGGCCAGGCGCGGCGAAGACTGGTTCGTCATGGACGACAAAGATGCTACTCCCGGTGAGCCGAACACTGACGCTGGCGATCTCTACGTTTCGCCGCCGCGATTTTCGATTCGGGGAGGTCGCTTCTCGGATCCGCTGACCGTTCGCCTGGCTTCCAAACACACGATTCGATTCACGACGGATGGTTCTGAGCCAGACGAGAATTCGCCCGTCTACGAGCAACCATTCCAGGTAGAGGGCACGGTGGCGATTCGCGCCCAGAGTTTTGATGCCGAAGGAAACACCTCGCCTCTGAACACGCAGACTTATCTCGTCGGATTGAACCATACACTTCCGGTCGTGGCCATGACCGCTCCGCCGGAGAACTTCGAGTTTCACAGAGGTTACCTCTACGGTATGGGTAGCGTTCTTTCATCATCTGGACTGTTCCGCACCAGCAACTCTTATCCCTACTCATCTTCAAATGCGTGGAAGAATCGCGAGGTGAAGACGAACCTGGAGCTGATTGAACCCGATGGAGAGCGCGGATTTAACGTGGTCGCCGGCATCAAAATATTTGGAGGTTGGGGCTCGCGCGGCTATCCGCAAAAGTCGTTCGCCGTATTCGCCCGGCGGAAATACGGGTTCGGAAAGATACGCTACCAGCTCTTTCCTGACCAGGACGTTCACGACTTTGAAACCTTCGTGCTTCGGCAGTCAGGAAACGACAATCAGAGCACTCACCTGACCTATCCCCGGTCAGAGATCCGGGCGTTTGGCCCCGCGAAGTCGTACGGCAGCTACTTCGTGAATGGAAACTTCACGCTTTTTCGTGATGCCATGCTCGGCAGCCTCGGGAAAGAGTTAGGCCTGGACACACAAAGTTATCGCCCCGCCGTAGTTTACCTCAACGGTAAATACTGGGGCATCTACAATATCCGCGAAAAACTGAACGAACACTACCTCGAATCCCACTTTGGAGTGCCCAACAACAGAGTAGATCTTATCGAGGGCTACGGCTCCGCCAATTCAGGGTCGGTTGCGACCTATTCCAGAATGCGAAGCTTGGTCAATCGCACCAACACCGAGGAAGATTACCGCGAAGTCGAAGAAACCTACTTGGATATTGCCAATTTCATCGACTACTACCTCAGCGTTATTTTTTTCCAGAACTTCGACATCGGCAACATCAAGTGTTGGCGTTCTAGAGAAGAAGGCGACGATGGAAGGTTTCGCTGGCTCTTATACGATCAGGACTACGGCTTCAATCTATGGCCCGAAGGAGTCTACCAACCGGCGATGAAGCAGAACTTCTCCGACTACGAAAACATGTTCACGTTTTACACCAACACGAGAGGTTCAGGTTGGCCAAATGGTTCCGATCGCACCCTTCTTCTGGCCAAGATGCTCGGCATCGAGGAATTTGAGACGCGCTTCATTCTGCGGTGCGCGGATCTGCTCAACAGCACGTTTCACGAAGAACACGTCACGACTCGCATCGAGGATATGGCGGCCGTCATTCGCCCGGAAATTCCAGCGCACCTTGAACGTTGGAGCTTTGCGTCCATCGAGGCGCTCGGATTTGGCGCTCCGCACAAGATGGAAGATGCGCCGCTCGATCTGAACCACTGGGAGCGTAATGTCCAAACGATGATCGACTTCGGCAAGGCCCGTCCGGCCCAGCTGCGCCTCGATCTCATAGATCATTTCAAACTGGAAGGCGGCCTTGCGAAAGTCGTGATCAAGCCGGCGAACTTCGGATCGGTTCAGGTCAATACGTTGGCCGTTCGACCCGAGGCTTCACCTTGGGAGGGCACGTATTTCGTCGACTATGCGCCGCCCATCACAGCAATTCCAAGTGACGGGTATCGATTCGTCAAGTGGGTAGGGAACGTCGCGGATCCGAATGCGATCACGACGAGCCCAACTCTGGTCGCTGACCAAACCGTATCATTGCAGGCGGAATTCGAACCGATTGAGTGACAGCTATAGTCAGTCGGGATACCGCAGGGATGAGGCGGGTCATGCAACTCCCTTTCTTCCTCCTCCGCTCCCGTCCAAAGGCGGTCTCAAAGCCCTACCGGTTAAAAGCAAATTCCTAGTAGTCAGCTACTATTTGTAATCCCGTCCCATCAGGCTGTTCATCACGCTTCCTTGCCAATCGCGTAGTTGCTTCGACAACTTCTCAACGATGTCAGGATGCGCTTCGGCTAGATTGTTTTTTTCGCCGAGGTCTTTCTTTAGATCGAATAACTCAACCCCCGTGCCCTTGTCTCCATCGATGACCAACTTGTAGTCATCGCTCAGGATTGCCCGCGGTCCCATAAAATCCATCTCCCTGATTTCAGGGTGATGATCATTCCTGAAATTGCGTGTGAAGAGACCTCCCATTTTTTTAACCAAAGGGGTGGTGCCCTTCTGAAGCTCCGGATCGATGTAGGGTTTTGGAGCCCCCTTATCAAACCGACTTCCTCGGAAACTCCAGAACTCGATGGCTTCACTGCGTTCCGTCATTTTTCCATTCAAAAGCGGAACAAGGTCGACCCCATCCAAGGGAATCTCAGGAATTTTGGCACCGGCTAGCGCACACAAGGTTGGCAGGATGTCGGAGGTGACGGTATTCACCGTCGAGGTCCGAGGCTTGGGGATCCCATTGGGCCACTCGATGACTCCGGGAACGCGAATCCCGTTCTCATACACCTTTCCTTTGAATCCGCGAAAGCGGGACTCCGTTAAGCCGCTTGGAGGGGTGCCATTGTCCCCACAATACCAGAGCAAGGTATTATCCCTGAGGCCAAGTGTTTTCAGAGCGTTACGCAATTTCCCGATCGATCGATCCATAGCTGTGATTTCAGCAAAGCGCTCGATCAAGACCTCGCGCTGGGGCCTCTTGATTCGTTGTCCGGTTTCGTTAGAGGTCAAACTCACTTCCACATCACGATACTTTTGCGGCAGATCGCGATAGAGGGCCAAGTCGGTTTCCATCCCGCTATACGGCTCGTGTGGAGAGCCAAACCAGATGACGGTAAAGAAAGGCGCACCCTCTTGTTTCTTCTTCTCCAGATAGTTGATCGCTTCATCGATTAGAATTTCTGAACTCTCGCCGTAGAATTTTTTTGGAGGCCCACCGTCTCGAGAAAGGATCGGATCCATTTCGAAGAAGTTGTCGTGAGACAGCCATTCATCAAAGCCCATCCTACCGGGGTTGGTTGGCGAGTCTTTCTTGACCGGTCCGACATGCCACTTCCCAAAATGCCCTGTCGCATATCCGGCATCGCTAAGAAGATGTGCCACGGTAATTTCCTCCGGACGAAGCGACCGACCGGGAGTAAATATCCCATAGCGATTAGGATGCCGCCCGGTCAGGACATTACCCCGGGTGGGAGAGCAAACTGGCTGTGCATAGAATTTGTCGAAGCGCAGACCGGAAGCCGCCATTTCATCGAGAAAAGGTGTTTTGAGATAAGGATGACCATTATAGCCGACTTCTTCCCAGCCATGATCATCTCCCATCAAGAGAATAATATTGGGCCGGGATGTATTTCCTCTGCTTGGCTCACTTCCTTCCAGTCGCGCCAGAAGGAGAAGGGTGAAGGTGATCAGTTGTTTCATGTTCTTATCAGAGATCCGGAGCTGATACGGTGACGAAGTGGGAGACATTTCACCCGCCCTTCCCCCCTCTACTCTGATCTAAAGACCGCTTCGTTCCCAAACCACTTCTTGTGACACAAAGCAGGCCTCTAGGATGTATGAAGTGTTAAGCCTTACTGCCTTCTCTAGGCCTAACAAGCTCCTTCCCCGCCATCTAAAGTTCCCTACCCCAAAAGCAAATTCCTAGCAGCCCTAAATGCGCCTCCAACCCATCTAACAAGAAGCAATTTCCTAGGACTCGATTAGCGTTTTTGGTAGGTTTCAGGCAGTGAAAGTCATTTTTCTCCTCTTAGCCTTTATCGTCAGCCTTGCCTCCGCAGCCGATGATTTCCCCTTGGTCCCTGACGATGTTGAGGTCGTGCTCTTTGCTAAAGAACCTCTCGTCAGGAATCCTTGTGGTATAGCCTTTGATAAAAAGGGGCGTCTATGCGTAGGGATGGGCCCCCAGTATCGCAAACCGAAGCCTGATACGCCGGGCGATTCTGTCTGGATACTACTGGATCAAGACGGCGATGGTGTGGCCGACGGACGCAAGGAATTTGCTTCTGGCTTCAATGCCATTCAGAGTTTGGCATGGCGGGGTGATGCCTTGTGGGTTGCCAACGCGCCAGACCTCACAGTGGTACGTGATTTGAATGGCGACGATGAGGCCGACGAGTATGTCAGACTCTACACCGACTTAGGAAACCTTGAGCATGGTCTGCACGGCCTCAACTGGGGACCAGATGGCAAGCTGTATATGTCGAAAGGGAACTCCAAGGGACTTAACAACGCACCGGATCGCTTGGCGCCAAAACCCTTCTTGGAGTTGTGGGGCATGGAAGCACCGACTGGTTCTCCAGAGTTCCCAAAACCAATTACTTTCAAGAAAGATAACTATCAGAAGAACTATCACAAACCTTCCGATGACTGGGGGCTTTGTGGAGGTGTGCTGCGTTGTGATCCAGATGGCAGCAATTTGGAGATCGTCGCGCGAGGCCATCGTAACCCGTTTGACATCGCCTACGACGATGGCTTCGACTGGTTAGGCACGGACAATGACCAGAACCATGGTGACAAGTTCTTTTCACCATTCTATGGAGCGCACTTTGGTTGGGGGCATCCATGGAGCTACGCCTGGGAAGGCAAACAGGATTGGCCATCTGCGCCTGCCGCTGGCCCGTTGTTTGAGGGTTCTGGAACTGGCGTGATCTACTTGGGGCTCTCACAATATCCTGACAAGTATCGCGGCGTGTTCCTGGTCAACGATTGGTTGAAACGTCAGGTTTATATCTATCGGCCCACTTGGGACGGCGCTTGGATGAAGCCAGCTTCCGGGAAGTTTAAACTTTTTGCCCATGCTGAGCGAGGACGTTCCATGGGTGCCAGCGATGGACGCAGCTTCGACCCGGTGGATATCGAAGTTGGACCAGATGGGGCAATCTACATCTCAAGTTGGGGACGTGAATATGGCGCGGTGGTCACGGATGGTGAACAGCAGAATGAAGGCCGAATTTACAAGCTCTGGCCCAAGGCTGCGCCACCTCAATCACCGAATATCGAACGGGATCCCTGGAAGGATCTGAGTAGCCATCTTCCGGCATGGCGTAGCAACGCGCAGGAAACATTAATCAAAAAGGGTCTACCTGCCGCAGAGCGACTAAAGGCACTTGCAGCTGATCCCACTTCAAGCAAAGCCTTGCAAACCTGGGCGGCATGGACGCTAGGTCGCATTGCCCCGGATGAGTCCACGATCGACGACTGGTTTACTTCTACCCTGCACCAAGAAGTTCTGAACCTGCGCCTGCAGTCCATCAGGATCCTAGCACATCGCGCTCGATTGCGTGGCGAACACAAGTTACCAGACGGGATCGTAAGTTTGCTTGACGACGCTGAAGCTCGCGTTCGACTAGAAGCAGTGTTGGCTTTTCGGCAAGTAAAGGACCGCAGCCAGAATGCCGCATTATTAGCATTAGCCGCCAAAGAGATTGATCGCATCGCTTATTATGCGACGTGGGGAGCTTTGGGTGACTTGATGACCAGAGATGCACGTAAAAGCCTATTAAAAGATGCGCGTGTTGGAGTACGTCGCGCTGCCTTACTAAGCCTTTTAGAAGAAGACGCTTTGGGCGATAGCGAGGTCCAAGTCGTGAGCAATGACACAGATACCATCATTGCCTCCCTCGCTTCTCAATGGCTGGGCGGCAAGACAAGAACACGTATCAGGGGGGCTCCGCTAAAGAATGATCGAGCAGCAACCGCATCTTCACTACTTTCTCCAAGCGGTAAAATACCAACCGTGGAAGAAGTAATCCCCCTACTCTCAACAGCCAAGATCGAACGTGGCCGGGAGCTCTTCCTCAGTGCACAGGGAGCAACCTGCGCCACCTGTCATCAGATGGAAGGTATAGGCAATGCCTTTGCTCCTGACCTGTCTGATATTGGCACACGAGCAGATGCCAACTTCATCATTCGTGCTATTTTAGAACCCAGTGCCGAGATTACTGAGGGCTTCGCTATGCAGATTGTGAAGACCAAAGATGGTAACTCGATCGGTGGTATCGTGCTGGAAGAAAGCGGGCGTGCTTTGACCTTCGGGCAGATCGGAGGCAGTCAAGAGACTGTTTTGAAATCAAATATCTCAAGCCGTGAAACTGCGGAGATTTCTGCTATGCCACCCCTAGGCGCGCTGCTGGCTCCACAACAGATTGCCGATATCACCACATATCTCATTTCCGCCAAATCGCCGAGTGAATCTTGGGGCAATCCCAAAACTGGATGGTATCTCGAAGCCGATGAGGATCGCCTAGCAATTCGTCTCGATGGCCTGGAAGTGTTAAGCTACTTCTTTAAGCATAAGGAAACGAAACGTCCATTCTTTGCCCAAGTGAAGACGCCCACAGGCATACAAGTAACGCGTAATTTTCCGCCTATCAAGGGAACGGATCCTGTGGACCACGGCTACATGCATCCCGGTCTTTCGTTAGGTTTCTCTAATATTAACGGCGAGAACTTCTGGCACAACAATCGTGGAGGCTTGGTAGTCAGTGAAGGCTTTGAGGGCGAGCCTCTCATAACGGATATCTCTGCCAGTTTCAGCGTGAAGAATCGCTATTTAGGGAAAGATGGCAAGTTGGTCTGTCTAGAAATCGCCAGTTACGAACTCACGAAGAACTCTGATGGCTACCTGATTCGCATGGAGACTAGTTTCACCTCCGACAAGGAGCTCGTCTTTGGGGTCAAAGAGGAGATGGGCATGGCCTTACGCATAGCCTCGCCGATTCGCGTCAAGAAAGGTGGCGGTAGCATTGCAAGTGCTAGTGGTGGTGTGAATGAGAAAGGGACCTGGGGCAAGATCGATAAATGGTGGGACTATTACGGCCCGCTCAAGGAACGCAGTGTCGGCCTACAAATCATGTCCGGTGAAGGAAATCCACCTATATGGGCGCACAGCCGGGATTATGGTTTGTTAGTTGCCAACCCTTTCCCAGTCGATGTGAAAGAGAACCGTGACAAGACTACAGTGATAGAAGCAGGCGAACCCTACCGGCTCCGCTTTGGTATCCAAGTGCATGACACGGCCGACCGTGCCAGCTACGATCCCAAGGCCAGCTACGAGCGTTATTTAGCAAAACCATGAGCGATACCCATTGATATCCTCGGCCTTGGCTTGATCGGCTCTGCAATAGCGGCACGGCTAAATGCGACTTACTACGAAATTCTTGGCTTTCGATCCTGCGTTGCCAAAACTGCAAGAAGTTGCTTCCATTTCTAGTCCGAACGAAGGATTCCCCCCTCGACGGCGCCCCCAAGCGCCCCACCCCATAAGCTTATTCCTAGCAGCCAACATCAAAAGCACCGATAGCAGCTACCCTGCTCCCTCGGCAATTGGCTTATCAACGTTTTCCAAAATAGAGACGGCTGTAGAATTTGCTTCGGCTGCGTTCGTAAATGAAACGATGTATGCACTTGCTTTTGAAAATAGCCCGATGGCCAGTAGAAGAAGCATGAGTATTTTCATGGCCGCTACTCAAGCATATCTTGATTCCAGCCAAAATCCGAAAAGCACAACCATCATCGGCCTAAACAAAATCGGTTGCCACTTTTCTTGTTATTCCAACGCTCCGTTAACTGCTGCAATATCTGGAACAAGCGAGAGTGTGATCTTCTCCAACTATCATTCCATGATTAAGAAAACTGAGGCCTCAAAGCTCTGGGAGATTCAACCGTAAGGAAACGAGACACCCCTTGAGAAGTCTCCAAGCTCCCTCCCCGCCATCTAAAGACCACCCATCCCACCGTGGGAAGAACTTGCGGACGCTCTATATAAATACGGTGAGAGATTTTTGTGGCTGAATTGTGCCTCTCTCTACTATGAGTGTTACTTCGATTGAATTTTTGTCCTTTAGTCTAAATGCGACTTCAAAGCCCTCCCGCCAAAAGCAAATTCCTAGCAGTCTGCGCCTGATGCGCCACGGACAAATCACCCCCCTTTCTCCCCCATGTAATCCGCCAAACCCCAGTTTCCGCGATCTTCCCGCCAAAAGCAAATTCCTAGCAACTCTTGACCCCTAAAAAAGCGGCTGTATATAGAGCAAATGTTGAAGATTTTCTTCGTCACAAGCCCCTCTGTTCCATTCCAAAAGCGGCTTCAAAGCCCTCCCGCGAAGAGCAATTTCCTAGCAGCGGAGAATGGAATGATACCTCTCTACCTAATACTTCTGATACTATATGGGCTGTGCGTCATGGTTGATGCTGGCGATAGACTTGCGCAGAATGACAAGGCGCCCAATCAAAAGCTCAGCGTAATTGACATCGGGAGAGCTTCTGACGCCGAGAGGACGCTGGCTGCAACCCTGCAGGGCTTGGTCAACAAGACGGACGCAAAAGTCTGGATCAAAGGGGGTGGCATGCAGGAGATTCTGCTCAATGAATTGAAGACGGAGGGTTACGAACTTGAGCGGGTTGCAACGGTGTGGGAACTAGTTGCGTCGTTTCGAGCGAAGATCAGAGGATGCATTGTCTATGACTCCGGCAACAGAAGCATCAACGCAGCCACCGCCTTGTGTGGACCTTTTGAGGGGGTCGCGATACACAAGTCAATTCTGAAACGTGCAAAAAAAGAAGGGCTTAAAGTGCTTTACGACGTGTCGGATTATGACGATCCAGTGAAAACCTATGAGACATTCAAAGACCGGTTCGCGAAAGGTATCCTTGCCGAACAAGCCCCAAGAAAAGTGTGGCATTTACGAGATTTCATTGTGCAACGAAACGCCTTCGTGTTCTGGGACGTAACAGCCAATGTCCGCACCAGATTCGCGCGTGAACGTGCTGCGGAAGGGCTGATTTACGGGTGGGGCAAGGATGAGCGCAATTGGGTCCGAGATATCAGCAAGGGAGGTGCTGCCGGGATTCCCGCCGACTGGTCTACAAACCTCTCCGCCCTCTCCCATTTGAAAGTGGAAGTTCCTGCACCCCCAAAGGCAAAACCGTTGACGAAAGCACAGGAAGGGGAGCGGATCGTCGCCTTCGTGATGAGTGACGGCGACAACCTTCAATGGCTCGGGAACAGTTTCGCTACGAGCACAAAGCATTGGGGTAGTCGCCACCGGGGCACGTTCACCATGAGTTGGGAAATGGCACCAGTCCTCAGTGAAGTAGCACCACGTATCCAACGCCAGATCTATCGTTCGGCCTCCAGTGGTCGATATGTCGACGAGCTCATTGTCGGGCCCAGTGGGGTCGGCTACGCTTTCCACAACCATCTCCCCGATCGGAAGGCCTTTGCAAACAAAACCGCCCAGGCCATGAAACTTAGCAACCTGCCGGTGGTCACCCTCCTCAACTCGGGTGGCAATATGACACAGGCTCGCGAACTCCTAGAACATCCCAACGTGCTCGGTGCCATCTACAAAGACTATGCCCCCTACCACAAACGACGCGGCGAGCTCCACTGGCACAACGGAAAGCCCTGCCTCTCATACAAGTATCTTCTTTGGGAGGGCATGAAGGGGGCCAGCCCCAAAGAGGTCGCTGCTGCCATAAAAAAGCTGCCCGCTTCGCCGGCAACCGATCCGAACAGTTTTGCTCTGATAAACGTTCATGCGTGGTCATGGGACAGCATCGGCGGCCCGATGGACGCCATCAAAAAGACCATTGATCTGCTTCCGTCCGGCACACGCTTCGTAACGGCGAGCCAACTCCTTGGCCTTCTTAGAAAGCATCACAGCGAACGCGGCCAAAAAACGAAGTGAACACATAACACAAACCCTAATTCTCCTGACTCTGATTCTGATGGGTTCACCGAACTTTATGAGCTGGTTTCTTGAACTCCTCTACGACTCCCCCGCCATCTAAAGCTCCCCACCCATCCGGGGGAAGAACTTGCGGATGCCTTATATAATACGGTGAGAGATTTTTTGGTCCTAATATGGGGCCTTCTTAGATTGGCTCGTTATCCTCTGGGTCAAATGGGCCTTCAAAGACGTTCACGACAAAAGCAAATTCCTAGCAGTAATCGATACCTTAAGGTAAAAAGAGAGCTAAGGTTTATGAAAGCCAAAGAGACGACCTAGACGTATCCTAGAAGAATGTCTCTTTCGCTTCTTCAATCGACCCGAAAACTCCCCGTGATCTTTCGAAGGCTTTTAGTGGCTCTTTGCACCTTGGGGATTCTCTCTTCTTGCTCACAAACACAGCAACCAGTCCCCCCGTCCACCCAAGTGGCATACAATGGAGAGGATTGGAATCTCGTTCAAAAATCGCCTCCCACTTACTTTCCTAAGGGCGTTCCCTCATCTTACCAGACAAACTTTGAAGACGGTCACTGGATACTCACTGGGGATAAAGACAAAAGCCAATATTTCATTCCTATTAAAGCCCCTCGGAGCAATCAATTAATTGCCCAAGCTCAGAGTAGAGTTGTTCCTGAGGTTGGGAAAAAAACTAATAATAATCACCCCAACGATCTTAGAACACAAAACCCTAAGAAATTTACTTTCGCTAATTGCTGGAAGATCCCATTTATTCTCGCCGGCTTTTTTGCCGCTGCTATAGCAGGCGTGGCGAGCCCAACTGGATTGCCCGGTGGAACCTGGGGCGATATTCTTAACTAACAAAGAGACAGTGAAAAACGCAACTGGCCTAATCGACGTTCTCGTGTGACGAGGGCCTATAGTTGCAAACCCTCTCTCCCTACTCTTCTCCCTCCCCGCCATCTAAAGACCACCCACCTCCCCGGGGGAAGGACTTGCGGACGCCCTTATATATTACGGCGGGAAGTTTTTATCCCTAATATGGGTGCGGCTTAGATTGGATTGTTATTCTCTGGGTCACATGCGAATTCAACCCTTTCCCGCCAAAAGCAAATTCCTAGCAGTGGTCCTGCTCAAGCTTGAAAGCGGTCGAGATTCCTGATTTCGCATTAGGGTATTACCCGCTGCAACTTCTCCCCCTGTTTGCAAAAGTAGGATAGGATCTTGAATGACTATTAATTGTATTAATGGTTCAAATGATTTTATCGTTTATGCCTTGCCTTGAAATTCGCTATCTTTGAGCTGTATGAAAAAAACTCCAATAGCACTTTTCTTCATCGTCACGGCAGCACTTTTTACACTCACTTCCTGCTTTTGGACAGGCTGGCAAATGGATTACGGAAAGCCAGCCGCGCAATTCTATGCCGCTGACCTCGGCGCCTTGGGGAAGCCCTTTATCGGTAAGAAAATCACCGTAAAGGGGACTGTTACAGGGCATGAAACCACCAAGGAAGGTAAATCTGTGGTCATCTTGAACGGAACAATCCGTTGCCTGCGAAAGCTCTCCACAAAGTATACTGAAAGTTACCGGCGTAGATATAAGGTTGGAAAGACCGCGTTTTTTGACGGTTTTCTTCGTGAATGCGAACCCGGCAGAGTTGTCATCAATCCATCCATGAGTCGAGATCCCTCTGCTTCTTTTCATCCCCAAAGGTAGGTTCACAGCTGGAGATGGTCACATAGTCAACCAGAGGATGTGATCAGGAATCACGGAACCCTCAAATTGTGTTCACACTAAGTGTTCACACCAAGCACTCACAAAAAACAGGAAAACCGCTAATCCTTTTATATTAAGCGGGTTATAAAGTACGCAGACTGGGACTCGAACCCAGGACCAAAGTCCATAGGTTTAAGGAGGTCCGAGAAAGTCTCTATTCCCTTTTAAACAAGGGTTTTGTAATTCATCAAACTTCCGAGAACCTCCTTGTTTGCTAGCAGATTGCTTGCAATAATCACCCCATGGCCACTCTTTATCGTAAGAAAGACCATACCGGAAAAGCTCTCTCTAACTGGTATTGTTTCTTTCGAGCCCTCGATCGTGATGGGAATGTTAAGCAAGTTCATCGCTCCACGAGAGAGACGACCAAAGGACGAGCTCAAAAGAAGGCTCAAGACCTCGAACAGGCATTCAAAAATGACCAAGGATCAGGCGATGCGAAAAGCCGTGATATTTTAAGCGTCCTCCAAGAGGCCGGCGATCTGGCTCTCAAAGGACAAATGAATCATCTCTCAGGAAGGCGATTCCTGAATCAGATCCTCAAAATCTCCGAAGGTGTCGAAATGGAGCAGTATTCATTCACACGCTGGTCTGAGGTCTGGCTCCAAGAGAAATCAAACTCGGTCGAGCCTGCCACGGTGGCCTTTTACAAGACCGCTCTAAAGCGTTTTAGATTATATCTTGGAACGAGAGCTGAAGACAACCTAGATAAGCTGAGGCATGAAGATATCATAGGCTACCGGACCTACCTTAAAGATGACGAGATGCTTGCTGACAAATCGATCAACCACCTAATCAAAGGACTTCGTGCCTGTCTCTCTTCAGCGAAAAAGCGCAATCTTCTAGAACTAGACCCGACAGAAAATATTCAGAAACTCCAAGAGCGGAACTCTGTCACTCGCAAGCCTTTCAAACCTGAACAGATAGAAGCACTCTTTACTGTGACACAAGATAAAGACTGGCGTGGCATGATGCTAGTTGCACTCTACACAGGGCTTAGAATTACCGACGTCGCTAATCTCGTTTCGGATAATGTTAACCTCAAAGAAAAGATCATCGTGGTAACACCAAGGAAAACGAAAGATAAACTGACTAACTTAGTGATTCCAATACATGCTCAGCTTCAGAATTATTTTAACAACTCCCCCCCCCTCTCCATTTGGAAAGGCCCCTCTATTTCAAAGCCTAGCAAAGATAAGCACCGGAGGACGTAAAGGCCTCTCTGCGAGCTTTAAGAAAATAATGCTTAAAGCCGAAATCGATCCACTGATGATCCGCCGCAAGGGAGATGGAGCAGCTAGAGACAACTCTGAGCTGGGATTCCACAGCTTCCGGCACACCTTCATTACCTCATTAACAAATGCTGGAGTTCGAGAGGAAATACGTAAGAAGCTATCAGGACACAGCGATCATGGAGATGTCCACGCAAGGTATACTCACCACGACTTAATCATACTCCGAGAAGCCATCGACAAGCTTCCGAGCTTATCTGGTTTAAATGGCAACACCAGGAAGCAACGGACCCCTTAAGCAGACTTCAAGCTCCCTCCCCGCCATTTAAAGCCCACCCACCCCACCGGGGGGAAGAACTTGCGGACGCCCTATATAATACGGTGGGAGATTTTTTGGTCCTAGTATGGGTGCGACTTAAGTCCTACGCCTAAAAATAAAGGCAAGTGAAGCACCCAATAGAAACAGTAAGGATGTAGATACCTCTGGAATAACTGCAGCAGTTCCCACGATAAGCCCTGAGCTGCCATACGCTACAGCACTACCAAGAAGTTCAAGAGAAGTCCCTGTGTTTTTTAGCTTAGCCCATCCAAAAACATCCTTTTCAGGCCATGAATCATAAATAGTTGTAACTCCAAAGTAGAACTCTCCTAGTGGCAAATTGAACGTGGGTCTTGTATCCAATAAGTCGTAACCCGCCACCTGAAGAAAGCTGCCTAACTCAATGGCCCTAGCTTCAAATCTATCCCCTTCCTCAACCAAATACCAGTCAGATCCTTCATCTATATTTATGTTAGTAAAGGTAAGATTCGAGTCATCATTGTAAAACCAAACCGCTGTTTCATCTGTAGCTTGCGGGTCCTGCCAAACACGAAGCGAAACGTTACCCAACTCACGTCTCGCCTCTGGGGGCCATCCTATATTTGACTCAGATAGACTAATGTTTGTGCCAACAACAACTGCTCCCTTCAACTCGAGAAAAGATAATGCAATCAAGAGTAATAGGGAAAATCTCATTTCATTTACAATCTACCTGTCAATATCTCTTAATCCATTCTGAAGCAATGATATCACGCTGTAACTCTTCACAGACTTGTGGGTGGTATGCACAGTATTCAACACTCTTATATTATTTAAAAGAGATCCCAAAAAACGATCTGGAATGTTTTCAATATGACAGAACAAGAGATCGCCAAAGATTGCAACGAACCTCTTAACAAAACTTCAAGCTCCCTCCCCACCATCTAAAGCTCCCCTACCGACCGGGGGAAGAACTCGCGGACGCCCTATATAATACGGTGAGAGATTTTTGTGACTGAATTGTGTTTCTCTCTACTATGGGTGTTACTCGGGGAGTATTTGTTAAACATTGGCTTGTAGGCAGTTGCCTTGGATGAATGGCCGAAACTAATGGGCACCCTGAAATCCATAAACTATTGTATGAAAGGGGCTTATTTTCTGAGCCTTTGTTAACTTAATCTTTAGCTTGTGAGGGATGATAAAATCTTATTTGCTTCCTTTATGAGAAAGTTTTGTGCCCACTTAATGTCGATCTTGTTTGTTTCTTGTGGTTTTGCTTTTGGGCAAGATAGCGGAGGCGCCCAAGGTCCTACTTTCCAAATCATCGAAGGCAACTTCACATGGCAGGAAGCAAAAGCTGACGCTGAAGCTAGAGGCGGGCGTTTGGCAGTTTTCAAATCCAAGGATCGATTAGATGCGGCCCTCGACGTTCTCACAATCCCACGTAACGAAAATTTTTTTATAGGGCTTAAAAGAAAAACTAATTCCGACGAATTCGAGTGGATCAATGGAAGTTCTTTGAGTTACAACTGGTGGGCTCCGGGTTGGCCGCAATTAGGTGATGTGTATGGTATTCTTGAGCACATTCCTCCCCATAAGTTTGCTTCTACTAACGGAAATGGTACTTTTGGCTACATCCTCGAAATCCCAGTCGTTGAACTAGAGCCAAGCATAACGTTCTATCCGACAGAGAATTCAAACGGAATAGAGATTAATGCCACTGTAACCGCTGAGCGAGTTGAGGATCGGTTTGGGGTGGCTAACAAAGCTTTCAAGTTGAATGGTTTCGGAGATATTATTACTGATGAAAACTTTGAGTTGAATGGATCTTCAATGAGTTTTTCCCTCTGGCTGAAAGTAGATCGAAATCAACCGGCAACATACCCTAATATATTCCGTTTTGGGGATTACGATGGTTGGCCATCGATCGGTCTTGGCATTAACAGAAACACGAATATTTTACAGGCACAGAACGACGTAAGAAGTGGTGTTCAGACAAATGTAGGCGCCCAATCCCCTCTTGAATTAGGTTCTTGGTATCATGCAGTAATTATTGTCGAAAATAATAAATACTATTTACATCTAAACGGCAACTTGGTCGGAAGTAATGATCTTCAACAAACCACCATAACTGGGCCCAAGTTTGCAACAGGTTATACACCATGGGTGGCATCAATAGACGAATTTTACGGAACACTCGACGAAATAAAGGTGTTTAATTATGCCCTAGATGCCGATTCCATAGAGGCCCTTGCTAACGGCCAAATACCGGAACCTCTAGAACCCGCTCTTCCTGACTTCACTAATTTCAACTTCTCGTCAGGCGATTTCTCGCAATGGACTGTTGGCGGCATTCGAATGGCATTCGCTACAACACAGATAGTGGACGACCCACAGGCCGAAAATGGAAAGGCTGCGTTTGTTAAAGAATGGACTAGTGGAGTTTCAGTCCGCACGCCTGCATTCGTTCCAGTCGCCGGCGACGTCGCCTTCGCGAGGTATTACAACCCGGGTAGCACATCTTCTTGCGGATTTTTTGTGTATCCAACTGGTGGCAATTTGATCAAATTAGAAGAAATTGAAAATAGCTCGTATGTTACAAAAAATTACGATCTCACTCCTTGGGCTGGTCAGGAGATTCAAGTTGGTTTCCAAGGCGGCCAGATGCAAATTGACTATCTGGAGATTAAAAGACCGGAACCTCTAGAACCCGCTCCCCCTGTTGTCGAATTTGAATCATTCTATGAAAGTAATTCTGGAGAGACAATAGTCATTGATGCTACTCCAACGGAGGGCTATCCAACAAACTTCACCTACCAATGGACATTCAATGGATTTCCTGTTCCGGCCTTTCTCGGTGGAGCAGATGCAACCTTGAGCTTGAACGGCACGAGTGATCAAAATGGCACGTGGCGCGTTCAAGTTACCAACTCAGAAGGATCAGCTGAGGCCTCTTTTGAATACAGGGTTTTTGTAGACAATGATTCAGACACCCTCTCAAACTACAGAGAAGAAAACATCACTCTCACAAATCCAAATCTGGCTGATAGTGATAGTGATGGCTTAAGTGATCCTGAGGAAATAGCAGCTGAGACAGACCCAAATATCGCGGATACCGACGAAGACGGTGTCTCAGACGGGGCAGAGGTCAACACCTATGCGAGTAACCCCAAGAAAAAGGATACTGATGATGATGGGCTATCTGATGGGGATGAAATCAACACCTATCTCAGTAACCCTAATAATAGCGACTCTGATAGTGATGGGATTTCAGATGCTTCTGAGGTTGCTGCAGGCCTTGATCTAAATACTGCTGACACCATTGCAAGCGCGGTGGCGTTTTTGACTGAGGAGCTTGCTAATCGCCCGGATGGTTTTGATGAAGCGATGGCCTTATCGCGTTCAGCTGGGCAAAATGATGTTACATCAAACCCTTCCACTTACGGGCTCTACGGGGAATCAGCATACAATGCTATTATCCTAGAAAGAGACGCTCGATTCCTTGATTCTGACGAAGATGGCATTACTGACGAAAAGGAGGCAGAACTAGAGACTGACGCATCTAGCGAGACCGTCTTTTATCTGCAAGAGGGACTTGATAGCGCTACCGCTAATGCACGTGCGGCAGGAAGATCAGATGTAACGACTAACCCTCTAGATTATGCTCTTACTACAAAGGCTGCCTACGACGGAGTAGTTACAGAAAGAGACGCTAGACCAACTCAGGCTGAATCAGATGCAGCGGTGTCGCAGGCCCGGGTTGCCGGGCGAAGCGATGTCATCATAGACCCCGCAAGCTACAGCCTTTTTTCAGCTGAAGCTTACACAGCAGTTGTTGCCGAAAGAGATGCGAGGCCCTCGCTGGCTGCCTACAACACGGCGATCGTTGAATCACTTGCTACAGGAAGGTCGAGCGTAACGAATAATCCAGGTGATTATGGTCTTTATCAAGCGGCTGAATATAACGCCGTGGTTGCAGAAAGAGATGCTCGACCAACTCAGGAAGCTTACACAGCAGTTGTTGCAGAAAGAGACACCCGTTTCCTTGATTCTGACGAAGATGGCATCACTGACGAAAAGGAAGCAGAACTAGAGACTGACACATCCAAGGAGACTGTTTTCTATCTCCAAGGAGCTCTAGACACAGCAACGGCTGATGCTCGATCTTCGGGAAGGTCAGACGTAACGACTAACCCTCTAGATTATGCTCTCATTACGAAAGCGGCCTATGACATTGTCGTTGCTGAAAGAGACGAAAGACCAACAGTGTTGGCCTGTGATACGGCAGTTGTAGAAGCTCTTTCTGCTGGGCGGTTATCTGTAACAAGTAATCCCAGTGAATATGGTCTCTATGATTCGGTCGCTTACAATACTGTCGTGGCGGAAAGAGATTTAAGACCAACAATCAACGCCTACAATACGGCAGTAGCTGATGCCCTTACCGCGGGAAGATTAAGTGTAACAACAAATCCTAGCGGGTATGGTTTGTATAACGCCGCTTCTTACAATGCTATTATTGCTGAAAGGGATGCAAGGCCATCGCAAGCCGCCCTCGATGCCGTTATTGCCGAAAGAGATGCAAGGCCTACTCCAGATCAAATCAAAGACGCTAGGCTCGGATCTGTCGTTCTTGTTCCCAACATTATTGAAGAAAATGAGCAAATTGTTCAGATTCGTTTTCGTATCGAAGAAAGCAACGATCTAGGGATTTGGGAAAGTCGACAAGAGGTAGCTGAGGTTAACATCCCAATTAAGCCGGGTAAGAAGTTTTATCGTTTCTCAGTTAACGAAGACTAAAAAAGACTTTAAAAGTGTATCCGTATGGTGTCATGAAATTCCTCCCCTTAATCATTCTCCTTACATCCTCTCTCTTGGGGCTCGCTGAAGAGGAATTTCCAGTTCTCTCCTTACAACGCAAGAAGTGGGAGGAGGCACGAATTACTGCCCAAGCAAAAGTCGATAAGTCCTATTTGCTTCGACTTCAAGAGCTCAAGAAAGACTCGGTAAAGAAAGGTGACCTTGACGCTGCTCGTGCTTTTGACAAAGCGATAAAAGGAGAAGCCAAAGGTGACGAGGAGGAACCAGCTACCCTCACTAAGATGCGCACGGCTAGAGCCAAAGCTTTGGAAGCTGCCTTTAAACCGGTCGACAAACAATACTGGGAGGACCTTAAGCTATTAAAAGGATATACCCAGCGACAAGGAGACCTCGAAAAGATGGAAGTTGTTATCGCTGAGATCAACAAAGTGACCGCTCCTTACGCAAACCAAAACAAAGCTTTGCAGAAGGACGCTAGCACATCCCTGTTTACCAAGCCTAGAGAGGAAAGGGTTGAGGAGATTTCATTAACAAGATTAAAACCTTTCCGTGAGAAAGTGTATAAAAATGACTTCAAAGTATATAACGAAGCCAACACCTTTGACGGCGTATCTTATGGAGCTTCCGGATATCAGCCGCCAACTGTAAAAGGCAAGGTTGTTAATTCTTTCATTAAAGTGACTCCCCCTGCAGGGGGAGCAATACTCTCTTACAAAATACCTGACGGGATGAATTATTTTACAGCGGTTGGAACAAAACTACCAGGAACTAGCACTAGTTTTAAATATATCATCAGTATTGATGACGAGGTGGTTTTCGAAAGCAAGGAACTTGGAAGTTACGAAGGAGATGTAGCACCCTTCATTGTTGAGATTCCAAATGGCAGTAAGACGATCACCTTGGCAATTGATGAGATGGGTTCTAACAATAATGATCATTCAGTTTGGGCTAACCCAATGTTTAGGGCGAAGAAACCAACGCTAGGGTTTGTCTTGAGTTTAAAGTAAAGGGAAATAGTCGACCCTCTCTTGTCCTCATCAAGGCCGCGAAGAAAGTTGGCGCTGCCGCAGTGGCCAGGATTGAAGAATACCGCTAGCTCTGTTTAATGCCTAAATCTACCGAGTCGAATATGTGGCTCATGGCTGCTATCCTTACATCTAACAATGTGCTGAAAGGGTAAAAACACCCACTCACAAACAGGCAGCAAAAAAAGACATGTCATAGTGTTTTCCACGGGGTTCACTGAGTGACTTTGTTACTTGTGACTAATCGTAGTTAACAACAACAGCCATTATCTTAGAGGGTTAATAGTTATGGATATAAATAACATTAATAACAACTCCTCTAAGATAGCTCATTACCTCTCCCCTCCTCTATTACGGTAACTAAGATTCTCTCTAAGATAAACCTAGGTACCGGAATTGGGGAGGTAGTGGGAACGGACCCCGATCGCGTATGCGAGGAAGGGGTGCGTGAGCACGATGGAGGGGGATGATGGAGGTATAGGAGAAGGGACAGCGCAGCGTCCCTCTCCCCGTGTTGATAAGCATACACCAAACCACCCCACCACTTTTCTTTCTATAGGTGGGGTGGTGGTTTTAGCCGCCTAGAACCCCTTATCAACCAGCCTAAAGAACTTCTTTTGCTTATGTTCATCCGGCTTCTTGAACTCCTCTACCAATCCGTCCTTGATCAGCTTATCCAATACTCGTTTCGCTGAGGATTGAGAAAGATCTATGTCTGTGTAACACACTCCCTCTTCTTTCTGTTTGGCAAGAAGATCCATCAAGGCATCCCGGTGACCATTCTTATCACCTTTGGACGACTCCCCGACCACCTTCATATCCAGCTCATAACCACTGAAATCGAAGCTGATGATCGGACTCGTCTTGGGCGCCGGCCAGTCTCGTAACACCATGTCGACCACAACCCGTTGTTCCTCCTTGTCGGGCCTAAGGAAGAACATGGAGTCAAAGAACCCAGCTTTTGCACTGGCTCCCCTAGCTGCATCGACAACCTGTTTATCTTTGCCGCCACCTTTGGCTGTGTGATCGACAAGCATGATGGCAGCCCCAGTCTCCTCGGCTAATCCTTGAAGGTCTCCAAGCTCCTTTGAGGTGCTATCATTGGAATTCTCCTCAGTGAGCCATCCTGTTCGATAAAGGGAGTCGATCACGACAAACTTGTAATTGTTGTTAATGATCAAATCCTTAATCTCACCAATTCGGGGCAATCTTTTGGTTCCTCTTAGGCACTGGAAATCCAGGTTGTTAGGGATGGATGGAGCAACAATCGACAGGCGCTTACTGAATGAATTTAACTTCAACTCGTAGTCGAGGTAACACACAGGAACATTAAAGACGTCCTTACCGATGAAGGAGCCCCCATTAGCGACAGCATAAGCCATCGCCAATGAGAACCATGTCTTATAGGTCTTTGCGCCACCGATAATACTAACAACCTCCCCTTCTCGAAGCATCCCATCAATAATGGTGGGGGCATCAAGGGCTCTGATTGACTCAGCATCAGGTAACCAAACATCGCTCCCGTGAAGGATCTTCCAAGCGAATGGCACCACCTTAGTCTTCTTAGGCTCAGCTAGTGTGCTCATCGGTGTTGTTATTAGTGAAGAAATTAAAATGCTGGTTCTGTCGTTCTTTGATCCAGAGAAGAGCACCATAAGCACAGAGCCCTGTAGCCTTCTGAACGAAGTCAAAGACATCACCGTGCTCGTCTGTGCCGTAGTCTTTCCACTTTCTTCCCGCATCAAACACTGAGAAGCTTGGATTAAGATCGTCTCTGAATGGACTGCGACAGGACTCCGAGGGTTCACCGGGTAGCCCAAGGTCCTCCCAAGCATCATAAATCCGATAAACTTCCTTTAGATGATCGAAGTCATTCTGGATGGGGGCCTTCGGCTTTGTTGTTATCGGCCTTTCCGCCTTGGCAACAATCCTTGGTTTTGGCTCCTCCTGAGCAAGCGTCGGCAGACCTGTCCAACCATCGGGCCACTTGATCTCTTCAAAAGGAATCTCAAGAGGCTTAGCAGCGATGATTGTCTGGTATTCGATCCCTGTGGGATGCTTTCCACTGATAATCGTGTAACTCCGGTCAGAGCGCCACTCTCCAAGGCTGTTTCCATTGGAATCCTTGAAGTGAGCAAGGGGTGGGATGTTACCAGTGATGATCACCCATAGGTTTGCTCCTCGACGTCCTTTGGTTCTCAGAGTTTCCTCCAAAAAGGGGTTAACACGAAGGAACACGCGCATCGCTTCCTCACAGTCGAAATCAATCGAACAAAGCCCCCCTGAGGGAGCCCCAAGCGACACTGCAATCGCCGAGGCTCCTTCGAGGAGGTTTTGGTAAGATGAAGTCTGGGTGTCTTCGAATGTCTTTTCTGGCCACCCTTTGACCATGGTTGCTTTGGTGCCTTCTCTGATCGGCAGCAAGACAGCTTTGCGACCAAGAGCCTGAAGAATAGCTTGTGGGTCCTTCTTCATTCTTGGCCCTCCTTGTTGGATGTTGTTATTGAAGCAGAGATCAACTCATCGAGTGACTCCCGGCTTATCAGGCGGACTCCTCGGGATTTCCCAGGAGATGACAAAGAAGCAGATGTAACCTGACCCTCGCGGATCAGCTCAAAGACCTTACTTCTTGAGAGCCCATAAAGGGCTTGGACTTGCTCAACTCGGAGCCACTGTGGGCTACCGGTTGACGTATCGTTTTTGTCTGAGGCTTTATTGCCACATGCACTGATTAAGTTATGCATGTGAACTAATCTTGCCAGATAGTCTTTGACCTAAATACCTTTTACCGCCCTCGGAATAAAAAAAATAATCTCGGATTCTGCCGAATGAATCTCGGGGTTAAGACGAAGAATCTCGCTTTTACGAATTACCGTCCTTCTAATCCGTGAGATCTTTAAGTGCTTTTTGACCAAGTGAACTTTCAGGGAATTTCAGTGGATTAAATTTGGGATGCTTCATCCACCATTCCACTAAAGTCTTCGAGATGTTTTCATGATCGGAGGAAGTAAACCTCTTTCCCGAATGCGTTTTAAGTAGTTTCGTGGCTCCTTGGATGGACCGTTTTCTGCCTCCTGGATTATCCCTTAAAAACTCGAGATAGATATGCTGGCGTTCCGAATCGTTTTTGTAGGGAATAAAGAGTCTTACAAATTGGTTAAAACTGCGATTTTGATAGGGGGAGCCATCAGCTCTCAAAGGCCACGCACCTATTCGCCAGAAAGAACTAGAGTTCGAAAGAACCTGTTTAATAGTCTCATTCTCGGTAGGCTTTATTTTATCTCTGACAAAAGATTGAGTGTAGGTGAATATTTCAAACGCTCGTTCTACTGCCTTCTCCACTTTCATCTGAGGATGAGGAGCCGCAATAGTTGCTGCCATTGACGCAATCTTATCTGAGTTAGGCTGATCATTTTGCCATTGGATCCGATCTAGTTGATCCCTATACCACTCAATCTCTTTAAAAAGTTCAGTATTCTCGTTTTGATTAGGAGGAGATGACTTTCGCTTAATCACTAGCCCTGACCTTTTGGCTCCGAACTTCTTTGAAGGCATAGACCAAAGCTCTCAAAAAATACCGGGTGTCCGCAAGGCTACTATCGTGGCTGGTCCGAATTGGATATTAATGACCACTGATGCCTAGACCTCTTCATGTTTACATCACATAAATTCAGCAATAAAGATGTCATCACGAAAGCTTATGAACCCTCTTCAAACTTTATAAATTGCTAGCATATTGCTCGCTTTTTACAGTGGCAGGAAAAGTAAAAACCCGCTTATCCATTGGGACTGAGCGGGTTGTGAAAGTGGTACGCAGACTGGGACTCGAACCCAGGACCAATTGGTTAAAAGCCAACTGCTCTACCAACTGAGCTATCTGCGCATTAGGTTGGATTTTCGGCGCTAAATTAAAGTTTAGCGCGGCGGAGCTTTAGGATGGCTTGAGATCTTTGACAAGTGAATCTTTACACTTTTTTACGAAAGGACTCCATTGCACTAGCGGATCCCCGGCATTATAGCCTTCCCTGTGAACGGCGGTTCCACGAAAGAAGAGTGGCGGGGAATGGTCCTGTCCACGTGGGAGGCCATACCTCCCGCTAAGGAAAGGCCTCTCATTCTCGGAGGATGTGATAACTCAGCGCAAGGATACCTAATCACAGCCCTACTGGCCCAAAGAAAAGCAACTGGGCAGGGACGAACCTGGATTTTCACACCACACGCCCGCCGGCGCGACCAATTAGCAGGAGAATTAGCCTTCTGGAAAACCTCTGCTCTTATTCTGGATGATCCAACAGTTATAGTCGAAGAAGAATTAACGGATCCAGATCGGGAAGCTGCACGAGTCGCGACTCTCCATCGAATTGCGCAGTCCCCTGCCGATCCGGTAGTTCTCTCGAGAGCTTCCTGGCAATCTCCGGCGCCACCCCTCGTTTCAATTAATGAGACTGAACTCACCTTACATGTCGGCCAATGGATTTCCCCGGAAGAGCTCATAGCCTGGCTTACTGAACGCAGTTTCGACGAACAGCCCCAAATTTTCCAACGGGGACAATTTGCCCGACGAGGCGGAATTCTCGACTTCTTCCCTGCCCAACTTTCTCACCCAATTCGCATCGAGTTCTTTGGAGATGAAATTGAATCGATTCGCGAGTTCAGTGTCGAAACCCAAACAACCACGAGGAAACTTGAATTGGTAGAGATTAGAAAAGAAAGCGAGATATTTGGCGATCTCCTCTCAAGTTGGCTCAACCCAGATGATCTCATCATCGCACTCGATGAAGATGATCGAGAAATTGCTGACGTGTTGGTCAGTGATGGGCCTAACGAAGACTGGAGTGCAGACCTTCACCCTTCCCCTGCAGCCGGATTTGAAGCGGGAGATTTTGTGGTCGCTGAATCAAGCCGCGCTCTCTTTCTTGAGCAACTTAACGAATGGAGCCGCGAAGATTGGCAAATTGGATTAGTGGCCCCAAGCAAAGCCGAACGCCATCGATTTCTCGAGATATTAGAGCGGAACGAAACTGAATTTACATTTATAGAAGGCCGCCTTGCAAAAGGTTTCGTAGCGCCAAATCAAAAACTCGTCGTACTTTCAACTCTCGAAATTTTTGGTCGCCAGCATCTTCCCGGAACCCGTGGAAAAGAAAAACTATCTCATCAACGCCATGCTGCTGCGATTGCTGGAGTTCACGAGCTCAACGAAGGTGACTTCGTCGTTCACGCCGATTACGGTATTGGTGAATTCATCGGACTTGTTGAAGGCGAGGAAGGACAAGAAGAACTTGGGATTGAGTATCAAGACGGCGCCACCCTGCATGTTCCTATCGATCAAAGCCATCTGGTCGCGCGTTATGTCGGGATAGGCGGCGGCAAACCAAGACAGAACAAACTTGGGGATAAAAAGTGGAAGAAAGCTCGCATCACAGCCGAGGCTGCCGTGATGGACTACGCAGCACAATTACTGCGACTCCAAGCCGAAAGAGATGCCAAATCAGGTCACGGACATGCTCCCGACGGTCAATGGATGCAAGAGTTTGAAGCCTCATTTCCTTTTACTGAGACTCCGGATCAACGCCGAGCCATTGAAGACACCAAGATCGACATGGAATCACCCCGTCCCATGGATCGTTTGATCTGTGGCGATGTAGGTTTTGGGAAAACAGAGGTAGCCATCAGAGCAGCTTTCAAAGCCGTCACCGGAGGTACTCAGGTCGCAATTTTAGCCCCAACAACTGTCTTAGCGCAACAACACTGGCGGACTTTCAAGGCCCGAATGAGCGATTACCCTATCGAAATAAAATTACTAACCCGCTTACAAACTCCCGCTGAAATAAGGGAAACA
This sequence comes from Verrucomicrobia bacterium SCGC AAA164-M04, assembly GCA_000383735.1. The sequence continues at coordinate 31,426 of KB912070.1, read as the reverse complement.
CTTGAAGGCTTACGAGATGGTAAAGTCGATATTGTCATCGGGACTCATCGCCTTCTCTCCACTGGAGTTGAGTATCAAAAAATTGGCCTCCTAGTCGTCGACGAAGAACAACGCTTTGGCGTTCGCCACAAGGAGATCCTGAAAGAACGGTTTCGACTGATCGACGTTCTTACTCTTTCGGCCACCCCCATTCCTCGAACCCTATATCTTTCTCTGATGGGAGCGAGGGACATGTCAACTATCGACACCCCTCCTCCAAATCGCCTGCCGGTTCAAACCTCTATTTGCGCTTACGACGAGAGGCTGATTCGTAATGCTATCCGCCGAGAATTAACGAGGGGTGGACAAGTGTTTTTTCTTCATAACCGAGTCGCCACAATCGTAGGGATGCAAGAGCGGATTCAATCTCTTGTTCCAGAAGCCAAAGTCATCATCGGCCATGGGCAGATGGATCGCGAGAATTTGGAACTTGTCATGCATCAATTTGTAGAGGGCAAAGCCGACGTCTTACTAGCCACAACGATCATCGAAAGTGGTATCGACATTCCAAACGCTAATACGATCCTAATCGACCGAGCTGATAGGTTTGGCCTTGCAGATTTGTATCAGCTTAGGGGACGGGTTGGACGCGCCGGCCGACGGGCCTACGCCTTACTTTTGCTTCCAGCCGACCTCATCGCAGGAGGAGACGCTCGAAAACGGCTCAGCGCGATCAAACAATACACGGAACTGGGATCTGGATTTAAAATAGCAATGCGGGACCTAGAGATCCGGGGTGCCGGCAGCTTGCTTGGAACGAAGCAATCAGGCCATATCACAGCGGTCGGCTTTGAGCTTTATTGCCAACTCCTCCAACAATCGGTCGAACACTTGCAGGGGAAAAGGACGATTAAGAGAGCAGATACCCAAGTCAGAATCGACTTCATAGCCTACTCCGAAAGTGCTTGGACCGGCGACACAACGAAAGTGCCCGCCTTCTTCCCAAGGACCTTCGGTCCAGACCCCGAAATGAGAGTCGCGGCATATCGCCAACTTGCATCTGCTCGAACAGAAAAGGAAATAAAGGCTATCGAAAAAGACTGGCGCGACCGGTTTGGCAGATTCCCCGACCCCGTGAAGAATCTCATTGAGACGAACCGTCTTCGCGTTGTTGGTTCATCTAAGGGTGTTCAAATGGTCGAAATCAGCAAAGACAGGCTCATGCTACAGCGAAATGGTGACTACATTCTCCCCCCAGGTGGTAAGTTTCCCCGCTTGAGTTCGCGGCGCACCAAGGATAAGCTCTCACAAGCCGTTCAGTTGCTCAAAACCCTATAGAATTAGAAATCCCCCATGTTTTCAAGCTTCACAAAAGCAATCGCCTTTGGAATCGCTACGGTTTTACCTGCATTTCCGCAAGCCCCTCCTGTCAGCCCCCAAAATGACCAAATCCGGCGTCCGCAGGGACCTCAATTGGTTAACAAGATCGCAGCGAAAGTAAACGGAGATGTAATCACTCTCAACGAACTGATGATCAAAGTGGCTCCTAGCCAATCGGTTCTCATGTCACGATACCCACGGCGAGGAGCAGCCTTCCAAAGACAACTAGGCGAGCTGAAATCCAGTATTTTGGACGAGCTCATCGACCGGGCAATCATTTTCACTGAATTCAAGGACCGAGTCCGCGCTTTCCCTGATTACCAGATCGAGGATGAAGTCAAAAGAGTTGTTCGGAATGTCTATAACGGAGATGAGCAGCTTTTTAAGAAATATCTCAAAGCCACGAATCTGACCCGAGACCAATTTAAAGAACAACAGCGAAAGGAACTCTTAGTCCAAATCGTAAGAGCACAACAGTTCGGAGATGTTGCCAATCCGAAAGAGAACGAACTCCGTGAAGAATACGATCGCTGGAGCATCACCAATCGGGATCGTTCGAAGGATCTTGGCACATACCGCCGGATTTACCTCCACAAAAGCCGGGGAGGTGGTCCTTTCGCCCAACTCAAACTTGCGGAGGATATTGTTAAGAAACTTAACAACGGTGGGAATTTTAACGATTTAGCCAAGCAGTATTCGAATGGATCCCATGCCGAACAGGGTGGCGTATGGAGAGACATTCCACGAACCGATTTAGCCATGGAATTTGGAACTCTCCTTTTTGAAACAAATGGATCAGAGATCATGGGTCCCTTGGAAGATCAAATCGGGTTTAATATTGTTCAGGTGATGGAGCGAAAGCTGGGGGCCGCAAAACCTTTTTTGGAAGTTCGTGACGAGGTCCAACGTCGGGTGATATCGGACAAAAAAAAGTCTAATTACCAAAAATGGATGAAGAAAATGCGCGCTCGCGCCGTGATCAAAAAAATGCTGTAACTACCTATGCAAACAGCGGTTTACGCAGGTAGTTTTGATCCACCGACCAACGGGCACCTCTGGATGATTAGCCAAGGACTTGCCCTCTTTGATCGCCTTGTAGTCGCGATCGGCCAGAATCCTTCGAAAAACTACGTTTTTTCTACCGAAGAAAGGATCGACCTTCTTCGTAGCTCTATTCCCTCTTGTGAAAGGCTAACCATAACTCATTTCGATAATCGCTATCTTGTAGATTATGCCAAGGAAGTCGGCGCTGAGTTTATTCTCAGGGGAATTCGCTCTCCCGGAGATTACGAATACGAACGTGTCATGCGACATATCAACAGCGACATGGCTCCCGATATCAACACCGTTTTCCTAATGCCACCGCGCGAGATGGCGGAGCTTTCATCAAGCATGGTGATGGGGATGGTCGGCCCAGAAGGTTGGGGGAAAACAGTGCGCCGATATGTTCCCTCTCCAGTTTTCGACGCACTAGTAACTAAGCATTCACAATAAGTGCCATGCCCACCATCGCTATTGCTCTAGGGGCTTTGATCCTCTACCTCGTCGCTTATCACACCTACGGCAGGTGGTTAGGTCAGAAGATTTTCCGACTGAGTGCCAAGGCACAGGTGCCTTCGATCGAACTGGAGGATGGAACCGATTATGTCCCGACTGCAAAGGGAATCGTCTTCGGCCATCACTTCACTTCCATCGCAGGAACTGGTCCGATTGTTGGTCCTGCACTTGCGGTAATCTGGGGTTGGGTCCCAGCCCTGCTCTGGGTAATTTTTGGCTCAATCTTGATTGGCGCGGTGCACGATTTTGGCGCGTTAGTCGTTTCCCTACGAAGCAAAGGTCAGACGGTCGGAGACATAGCGGGACGAGTCATTACCAAGCGAACCCGCATCTTATTTTTGACCGTCCTTTTTTTAGCCTTAACCATTGTGCTGGCCATCTTCGGTCTTGTTATTGCCAGCGTCTTTAAGAACTACCCTCAAGCAATCTTCCCCTGTTTGATTCAAATCCCACTTGCCGTAATCATCGGCGTTACCATTCACCGAAAGGGTGCCAACATTCTAATTCCATCGCTGGTTTCTTTGGCCCTCATGTACCTCACCGTAGCCTTCGGGGATATTGGATCTTTGGGAAACTTCAATGAGTATCTTGGCGGTGATCCTTCCAATCCAGACAGCAACGGACTTTCAGTCATAAGCTGGGTTATGCTCTTGCTTGGATATTCTTATATCGCTTCAGTGCTTCCAGTTTGGACCCTTCTCCAACCACGCGATTACATCAACAGCCTCCAGCTTCTCTCAGCTCTGGGATTGGTCGTTCTCGGACTTATTGCAGCCTGCTTTTTTGGAGGCGCCGCATTGACCCCAGGCGCTGAACGCCCTGCATTAGAAATTGTCGCCCCAGCTTTCAATTTCTCCCCCGAAGGGGCACCTTCAATCTTCCCCTTCCTATTTATCACAATTGCGTGTGGCGCAATCTCAGGTTTCCACTGCCTCGTTTCTTCGGGAACAACTTCCAAGCAATTGCAGTGCGAGAGCGATGCTCAACTTGTCGGATACGGCTCTATGTTAACGGAAGGCTTCTTAGCGGTCCTTGTGATTCTCGCCTGCATTTCGGGACTTGGACTCGGAACTGGTACTGGCGAAAGCTTCATCTCTGGCTCAGCAGCCTTTGAGGCCCGCTATGCTTCGTGGGATGCCGCAAAAGGGCTGGGCGCAAAGGTTGGGGCATTTGTCGAAGGGAGTGCCAATTTCCTCAAATCACTCGGGCTTCCTGCCAAATTTTCAATCGCTCTAATGGGCGTTTTTGTCGCTTCATTTGCGGCCACTACTCTTGACACTGCGTGCCGCTTGCAACGATACGTCGTGCAAGAACTCGCCGGAACCTTAGCGCCACGCCATCGCGTCAATGGCAAACGGACTGGAGAATTTGTGAGCGGCAACCCACTGTTCTGGCTTACAAATCGCCATGCTGCCACCCTCTTCGCAATAACCATCGCCTTCTTCATCGCACAACTTCCCGGAGGAGAAGGCAAAGCACCAGGAACCGGAGGACTCCTCCTCTGGCCACTTTTTGGAGCAATTAACCAACTATTGGCGGGGCTCGCGTTTCTTGTGATTACCTTTTGGTTGAGACGGCGAGGCCTCCCTTACTCCCTAGCTCTCATCCCAGGAATTTTGATGCTTGTTCTTCCTGCGATTGCAATGTCTTTGAATCTGAGAGACTTCGCCGATAATAATAGCTGGCTACTATTCGGATTCGGTTTCACCACCATCATCATTGAAGTCTGGATGATCGTTGAAGCTCTCTCAGTCTGGAAAAAATCTAAAGGGATTCTTGAGATTAGAGAGGATATTCCAAAGGTGGCAGAAAATAGAGGAGGAAGATCATGCTAAGTAATTTTCGACATGATGATGTCATCCGCGGAGAATCTTCAGCTACCACAAAAACGGTCCATCGCGAGAACGAAGGACCGTTTTGAATTAGAGTATTGCTGAACTCGCGACTTAGCCGAAGATCGAAGTGATTGGCTTTCCGAGCTCGGCTTCCGCACCACCAAGGCGGAACGGACGTCCACTTGGGGAACTCACAACTTGGGCATGATCGATCCCGAGGGCATGGCCGATTGTGGCATTGAAATCTTGAATGGAGACAGGGTCCTTGGCTACGCGAGCACCATTTTTATCTGACTCACCATACTTCTGACCACCAGCGATACCGCCTCCAGCCATCACAGCGGAGAAACAGGCAGGATGGTGATCACGTCCTGAGTTATGCTCTTCAACGATCCGTGGAGTCCGGCCAAATTCGGTAGCGATAACAACGAGAGTCGACTCTAAGAGCCCCCGCTTATCAAGGTCTGCAACTAGCGCCGAGAAAGCCTGATCAAGGGTCTTGGCCCGATTTTCAACATTGGTGAAGTTGTCGTAGTGGGTGTCCCAACCCCCGTGTGAAACTTCGACGAACCGAACACCGGCCTCAACGAGGCGACGAGCAAGAAGACACCCCTGACCAAAACGGTCTTTACCATACGAGTTTTGAACACCTGCAGGCTCCTTATTAATATCAAATGCCGCAAGATCTTTGCTCTTCATCAACTTCACAGCCTCCTCGTAGAGACTATCATATGCTTTGACTGCTGGTGTTTGATAACTCTCCTCAAAGGTCTTGTTGAGAGCATCCGCAATAGCAAGGCGCTTCTTAAAGTCTTCTTCACTGACGGAACCGGCGCGGGTTGAGTTCTTTAGCCCCTCATCTGGGCGTCCGAGAGGGACGCCACCAAATTGTGCACCAAAAAATCCAGGGGAAGAGACAGCCGGGCTTGTATTGGCTGTCACGAAACCTGGAAGAGTTGTGTTCTTACGCCCCTTTTGCCGAACAACCCATGCTCCTATCGCAGGATGAACGATGGTTCCACGGGGTGAGTAGCTTCGGTGAAGGAGATACTGCCCCTGACTATGAGCTCCCTGCTTGGAGGTCATTGAATTGATGACACACATCTTGTTTCCGATTTTGGCGCTCTCGGGGAGATACTGGGAAATCTGAAAATCACCTGAAGTATCGATTGATTCGACGGGGCCCTGCACCTCCTTATTTGTGGGTTTTGTGTCAAAGGTATCAAGATGACTCATCCCACCTCCCATATTGAGAAAGATGACGTGTTCAGCCTTTGCACCACCAACGTGCTTTTGGCCGAAGGCCGCTCCGGTAAGACCTGCTCCGAGCATTGGAGCAAGGCTAACTCCAAGGTAGCTACGCGCAGCGTTGACCATAAACTGGCGACGACCAAGCTCATCTGCTTTGTTAAAAGAACTAGTATCCATTGTTTTATTAGGGTTCGATATTGGGTTTTTGAATCGCTACTGGACGAACATGAATTCGTGGGTTTGAACAAGAGCAGCAACTAAGTTTTCATAACTTTCCTTGCTCCCATCGATGACATCACGCATGAGCATGTTCATCTCCGACTTATTCGGCGGGCGGCTTAAAATCGCGTAGTAAATGTAACGGGCCTTATCAGCTTCCGTAGTGCCCTTCTTGAGAGCGTCGTAAACCGAGGCCCCACTATTGGCGACCACCATCTTCTCCACATGACCATTCATTATCTCTAAGATCTGAGCAACGTTGGCTTCCTTAGTCGATGACTCGATTAGTTCGCGGTCAGACTGACCAAATTCTCGTAGGAAATGACTCGCTGGCGCAGGGGCAGAAAGCTCCGATGCACGGGCAATTCCCTTTGCCGGACCAGGTCGTGATTTGGCGGCCATCATCATCATATCCTTGGAGGCCGAAGAACTTCCACCGCCGGATTTAATTGTTTCTAGGAGGGCTTCGGCATACTCGCGATAAACTTTAGGGTCCTCAATCGCCATGACTTCCTTCGCAAGATCCGACATTGTCTTTTCACCAACGAGAATCGGCTTATTATTGTAATAGATATTGTTACTAAATTTCCGTTTGGCCAAACTATCTGGCTTCTCAGCCACGAGAGTTACGAGTGAGTCCCAGATTTGCTCGGCACTCATTCGCTCAAGCTGTCGGCCATTAAATGCCTGAGGAACACCTGCTTCAAAAGCCTTCGAGTTGGCTGCAAATTGAAATGTCTTCGTCAGAAAGAGAACGTTTTGGAAGGCCCTAAGATCATAATCGAGGTCGACCATTAGACGGGTTAAGTAGCTAGTTAAGGAAGGCGAAGCCGTCTTCTCGGGCTTTACATAAACATCCACCGGATAGGTTAGAGGACTACCCATCACTCGCTCCCACATACGATTTACAGCGATGTAGTCAAAATTAGGGTTGTCTTTGGTCATCCAATCAGAAAATTCGACGCGAGATTTTCCACTGTCTCGTCGATCAGACGAACGGATTTTCTTACCAAAGTGGGTCCGCCCACCAACCATCTCACCGGGATCGCCGTCTTTATACTGGTAGTCGCTTGGCAGTTTGATGCGACCAGCTCCTTGATCAGCGAGAGTTCCATAGTGGATGTTATCGCGAAGCCAGTAAAAAAGACGTCCTATATCAGAGCGGCGAAAATCTTCGTCGTTATAGCTTCTCATGGCCCTGTTCCAGACACCATCGTTGATCTCACGTTGGCCGTGGGTGAAGGCTGCTAGTTCATAGAAGTCCATACGCTCCCACTTGTTCGTGGGGCTATCGTGACACTGAGCACACTCAAGTCGTTCACCTGTAAAGATCTGCATGGTAAGCGCAAGATTGTCGAGAGGCATCCCCTTATCCCTGATGTAGTAGCCAACGGCACCATTACCATCTTCCCAGGCTATTCCCTTTGCTGAAACCAGACTGTGAGCAAACTGATCCCAAGGAGTATTTTTTGCAACCGACTGCTGAACGAAATGCATGTATGGAGCGGCATAAGCTTCAGCCCCGTTTCGGTTATTATCCTTGGCACGAAGGAGGTCAAAAACGTAGTTCTGCATGTGGCTCCGGTAGCCATCGCTCTGGAGGAGATATTGGGTGAGCATCTCACGCTTTGCAGGATCCTCGATTTCAAGAAAGCTCGATGCTTCTTCGAGGGTTGGAATCCTTCCGGCTGCGACAAGAAAACTGCGTCGGAGGAAAGTTGGATCATCTACAACCTTGGGGACAGAAAGCTTCTTACGGCGAAAAATCTCCGCTACATACTTATCAACATTGTAAGCCGCCTTTTTTAGCGCGGCAGGCGTCTTCAAATCCTTCGACGATTGGGCAGCCAGCGGAGCAGCAAGTCCACTGAGAAGGAGGGCGCACAGAATTTTGTTGTTCATCATGATTAGAACGTTTTGAGGGTTTTTGAACTTTGGAAATAATAGAGCCTGATATGAGGACCTGTCAAATCAGGATATTCTCCGACTTAGCGAGGGATGACTGTCCAATTTCAAGGCGAAAAACCACCCTGAATCACCTCAAAATACCAAATCCACCCTCGAAATCCACCAAAAATCCAAACTAAGGCCCCAAAAGCAAGAAATGGCCCATAAGGCAGAGGTTTTCCAAATCCGACCCGCGCTACCAGAGCAGCCATAATAGCGGAAATACAGCTCATAAATATTACAAATACCACTGCAGGCCATCCCAAAAAGGCACCAATCATTCCCAAAAGATGGGGATCACCCATTCCCATCGCCTCTCTTGGGATAATCACATTGGTCGCCTTACCCTCTAGTGACTTCAAATCCGTAATCTTCCAAGTCTCTCCCCCGATTTCAAGATCATCACGACCGATCCTCAACTCTTTGGCTGGCCGACGCTTCCCGTCAACCTTGAAGCCATGGCCTTGAATGACGACACGGTCCGTAGGTCGGTAGAACAATTCGTCCCAGCTATGTGGCTCTTTACCGATGACAAAGTGAAGTTGTTCGTCATCTTCGTAACCTTCTTGCAATCTCCAAAGTGCGGCTTCCTTAAAATTCAATCTCAAGCGTCCAAAGATCAACTTCCCAAGCAAGACAACTCCCCACAGCGATCCGAATCCAACGACCCAACCAATCGCAGACACCCTCAAACCAGCCCAACTGCTCTCTCGAATCCAATCAAACTCTAACTCAGGGAGATCCAGTAGCTTAGGCACCAGTAAACTGCCACCCAGAGCAATTACCGAACCAGCAGTCGTCCAAGACGTCGGAATGAGTTGATGCTCAGCATCAATAAAAGTTACCGCCACCAGAACTGTGAAAAGGATGATTGCTAGAATCGCGCTAATCATTGGCAAATAAAGCCAGGCTACTAGATACAGAACCCCAGTCAGGACTTCCACTAGAAGATACCTGATTGCAATTGGTGCCTGACAATTTCGGCATCTCCCACGTTGAAGCAACCACGTAATCACAGGGAGATTCTCCCAAGCCGGAAGACTCTTTTTACAATGCGGGCAGAACGACCGCTTCGGATCGTTCACCGAAAGGCCGCGGGGTAGACGATGGATCACCACGTTCAAAAATGATCCCACGCAGAGACCGATGAAGAGAATCCCCCATCCCATGATTATGCTATGCCAAATCTCTGTCACCTGCCTAGGCTAGGCCTGAAATCGCTCACGAGCAAGCCCATGGCCACGACGGAAATTTTTTGAAAATCCAACCTGTTGCGAGCCTTAATTATGAGCCATTCTTTCCAGAACAAAAGCGATGAAAGTTCCTCCCAGCATTTTTAACGATGTCCTCGGTCCCGTGATGCGGGGCCCGAGCAGTTCGCACAGTGCCGCCGCAAACCGGATCGGCCGACTGATGCGAGCCCTTGCTGGAGAAAAAATTTCCACCCTCGTAGTTCGATACGACCCCAATGGCTCCCTCGTAACCACTCACAAGGAACAAGGGAGTGATCTTGGGCTCTATGGTGGCATCCTTGGCTGGACCCCAGATGACCCGCGCCTTCCAACTTTTGAGCAAGCGCTAGAAGACGAAGGAATTGAAATCAACCTACATTACGAAAGCTATAACGCCCCCCACCCCAATTTTTACCGTCTAGAAGCCCACGGTGTATCGGGGACAATTTATCATTTCGACGCGATTTCGACAGGAGGCGGAATGATCGAAACTATTTCCATCGATGGCATACCCTTCACCTCAGCCGGTGACTATCATCACATTCTTATTTGGACCAAGGACGCGCCAGAACTCCCACCGGATCTTGCCGCTGAGATTGTCTCAATACATAAATCGGAAGAAGGCCAGCACCTCATCAATCTCAGTCTCCGTGAAGAGCCTGATCAAACAGCGCTTCAGGCGCTCGCAAAAAAGTTCGCAGCCAGCCGTGTCCGACACCTTCCTGCCGTCCTACCCGTCCTCGCACGCAATAAAATTAAAGTTCCTTTCTTGAGAGCCGGCGAAATGCTCAAAGCCGCAAACACCGAAGGACTCCCTCTTTGGCAAATGGCTCTGCGTTACGAATCAGAACGTGGCGGCATTCCAGAGGAACAAATTATGGCGCAAATGGATCACATTCGTGGCATCATGGAAGACGCCATTAAGACCGGTCTTGGAGGAACCTCTTACGAGGATCGCATTCTCCCCTCTCAATCGCCAAATTTTCAGATTGCAGAAAAAGAGGGCCGTCTTATTCAGGCTGAAATTCCAAATGCCATTATCCGCTCGGTCACCGCAATCATGGAGGTCAAATCCTCGATGGGAGTAATTGTGGCTGCGCCTACCGCGGGCTCATGCGGAGCGATGCCTGGCGCAGTTCTTGCCGTTGCCAATGCCCTTGGGAAATCAAACGAAGAAAAATGTGGAGCACTTTTACTCGCCGGATTAATTGGTGTTTTCATCACTCTCGACGCCACATTTGCGGCCGAAGAAGGGGGCTGCATGGCTGAATGTGGATCGGGATCAGCTATGGCTGCTGCTGCAATAACTTGGTTGGGCGGAGGAACAAACGATCAACAAATGGCCGCTGCTTCACTTGCCCTACAAAACTCCTTCGGTATGGTGTGCGATCCCATAGCCAATCGTGTCGAGGCTCCCTGTCTTGGCAAAAATGTAATGGCCGCCACTAATGCCTTATCGTGCACAAACATGGCCTTGGCTGGATACAACCATCTCATTCCGTTCGACGAGGTTGTGATCGCTATGAACAAAGTCGCTCATCAAATCCCGCGTGAACTTCGGTGCACCAACTTGGGTGGACTTTCGATTACCCCAACTGCACACAAGATTGCTGAAAAATTGGCTAATAAAACCGGCTGTGGATGTGGAGCCAAAGCAGGCCGCTAAGTTAACAGCTTCCCAAGCGACACCCCATCAAAGAGAGCACCCTTTCCTTAACCCTGCGACAGTCAGAGGCAACCCTCAAGAGGGCAACAATCAACCAGACGCAACGCCCATTTTTCCAATCTTATTGATAAAATGCCTTGAGCATCCAGTAACAAAAAGGGCCCGTCACAGCCACGTAAAACCAGAGGGGGAAAGTCCTCTTTGCCAGCTTACGATGTTTCTCAAAATCTCGAGTCCAAGCATGAACGAAGGTCATCAAAATCATAGGAAAGCTTACCGCAGCAGCAATGATGTGAGTGAACAAGACGCCAAGATACAGCATCCTTAGATTTCCAAACTTATCAAGTTCTCCCTCACTGAGTTGCCCGTCTCCATCTGCATCACCAAATTTTGTTTCGAAAGTGGTGAAGTGATAAACCACATAGAAGACGAGAAAGATCGAAGACAAAATCAGTGCAGTCGTCATCAATCGTTGATGAAGGCGATGCTTCTTTTTAAGGATTGCTAGAATCCCAGCTAATAAACACGCCGCTACGAATGTGTTAATGAGCGCGATTACTTCTGGCAGTGCCTTGATAAAGTTGTGTGCAATCTCATATTCGGGCGGAACATCCAGTTTGTAGGGGGATCTCATAAGAGCGACCAGCAGCAAGACCACCGCACTTACAACCCAAACAACCACCCTTAGTTTCCGCGCCTTTTCGACTTGGATCGGCTGCTCAAGGATACTCGATTCACTCATGGTTCGGGACTTACTTCTTTGACTCAAGAGCCTTCCTAATTCCAACCAACGCGTCTTTGATTTCACCACGCAATTGATCAAGCGGGAGACCTTCATCCCACTTGTAAACTAAGGTGTCTCCCCGATAAAGTTGATATCCCATATCGTGAGCCCAACGCCCCTTCTGGGCGATATGGATAGGGTCAGTCCGCTCTTTGATCGTTGTGAAAAACATCTCTTTCGTCATGAACTCCCACAACTCCTCGCGCTCGGCTCGGAGAAACCACCAGTTGTTTTTCTCAAGATTTAACCCGTCGCGAACACTCGAAAGAAGTTCCTCTGTATCATTTTCGGGATCAACCGAAAAACAGGTGACGACAAACTCACTCTCGTCCTTGAATTCTTTATAAATTTCAACGAGTGATGACGAGTTCCGTTCAGCACACATAGGGCAGGTCGCATAGAATTGCGCAGCCAGCCAAACTTTGTCCTCTAAATCAGAGATTCTTACTTTCGCACCGTCCTGCCGCTGAAGTTCAAAGTCAGATTTCAGAACAACTAAGTCTCCCACGTCTTCTTTTCCAACACCGGTCGCAGGGGGCTCGTCCCTCTTATTCACTTTTCTCAACCCAAGCAAAAGGAAGGACATTCCAAGCACGAGGGCACAGATGAGAGCGACACCCACATAAATCAGGGTTATCTTTTTTTTATCGGTCATTCCTGTCCTTTTTCATTCGGGTTTTCGTAAAGATATTTGATCGAATCGATTAAGATCTCTCGCAACTTCGGGGTTGTCATTAGAGGTGGTATAAGATCCTTTTCCGGCAAATCCCTTTTTGCTTCTTCATACTTCCGCTCCATCTCCGCAACCGTTTCAAAATCCCAGCCTTCAGTCAGTCCGGGAATTCCCCGAATGAACATATTTTGGTCCAGAAGAACGAGGCGCGTGTCATAATCGAAGACCCCATTCCTTTCAGTTGGAATCCGGTTGAACCTCATTTTGGTTTTAGTAAACGACCGCAGGGATGTTTTAGCGTCCTCATCAGCTACCACCCGAAGAACTTCGGGCTCCTCTCCGTATTCGGCGAGAACCTCGGCCATCTCTTCAGGATTGGAGTTAGATCCATCTAGGACAAAAACAAGAACCTTAGGCTTTTGAGGCGTCGCTTTAAACTCATCCATTACAGCCCGAAGAGCATCTAGGGAAGGTTGGGAACCAGGATTTGGGGTTTTTGGAAGGGTCAGAACTAAGGTTACATTCCCTTTGAGATCTTGGAGGTTTCGCGACTTACCATCCGCTGTCAAAAGCTCTACCTCAGGCTCGGTAACCCGCGTTTCAAAGCTGGGCCGCCGACTATCCGAGGTGTTTTCCTGATACCGCCGGTAGGAAAAGCTTAGGACGACGCCGCTCACGATCATGAAGATCACAAGTTTGATCGCGGTAGCGCGTAACTTCTTGGGGTCCCGATCGGCGGGCTCTAATTGACTGACGTCCACTTCGGACGGAAACTAGCCTAAGTCCAAGTAAAGGCAAGACCGACCAATACGAGAGGAAGGTAAAGTAAAGTTCCAAGGAAAGCCTTTCGCATGGGACCACGCTCACCCGAGGCCCCGTAAGTAAGAACCGGGCGCATCAGATAAACCACCAAAGCGGTATGAGAGACCGCAACCCACAACGGAAATAACCCCGTCGCTGCCCCTGAAATCACGAGTAAAATGAGACAAATCGAGAAACCGACAAATAACTTTGAGGTCTTACACCCCGACCCATCACCATTTGACCACATTTGGTATCCCGCGTTTTCATATTCCTCGCGACAAAGCCAGCTGATCGCGACGAAATGAGGTAATTGCCAAAAAAACAAGAGCCAAAAAAGAAACCATCCACCCCAAGCAAGCCAATCACCACCACCACCAACCCAACCGATTAGAGGAGGAATTGCACCTGGAATTGCACCCACCAAAGTATTGGTAGAATGCCACTTTTTCATCGGGGTATAGACAAAAACATAAATCGCGATTGTTACAGCTGCCAAAACGGCAGCTTCCACATTTACCATCGCCGCCAAATGAATCACTCCGAAAGCCGCCAGTCCCCAACCAATGCCGAAAGCTTTCATCACACTCATCCGTCTCGAAGGAAGCGGGCGATCTGAGGTCCGCTTCATCTGTGCATCGTCCTCGATCTCCATCAATTGATTAAAAGCTGCCGAGCCAAAAGCCGAAGCCGCCGTCCCAATCAAGGTATGAAGGAGAAGCCACCACTTGTCAGCCATCCCCCCTGCCCCTTTAGCAGCTAAGAAAAAGCCGAAAAGCGTCGTAATAACGACAAAAGTGTTGAGCCGCAACTTCGTGAGAACTTGCAAATCCTTAGCGAGACTCGGCGTCTCGGGCTTAGCATCGATGGCTGACAACGGTTGTAGTCTGACCTCGTCTAGTGATTCCCGCAATCCCGAGTGTGCGAGAATTGCCATTTTTCCTTTTCGGCAGCCCCTCCATTCACAAGACTACCTTACACATGAGCGAAAAAGACCAATATCAGCGCGAATTGGATGTCATCGAAGAGGTGAAAGACAAGAACCGGCTCGGGAAATTCTTCGGATACGCCAAAATTTCCGGCCCTGGCTGGTTACAGGGAGCCATCACGCTCGGAGGAGGATCATTGGCGGGAGCCCTCTACCTAGGCGTCCTTTCCGGATACGGATTTCTTTGGGTACAACCCCTCGCGATGATCTGCGGAATCATCATGCTCTCCGCCATCGCCTACGTGACACTCTCAACCGGAGAAAGGCCGCTCCAGGCAATCAACACGCACCTTCACCCGCTCCTTGGTTGGTCATGGGTCATTGCCACCATCATGGCAAATATCGTCTGGACCATGCCTCAGTTCGCCCTGGGAACCGCCGCCATTCAGCAAAACCTGTTCTCTGATGCCATTGGCGAGTGGCCCATTATTGCCGTCTTCCTCGCGATCGGACTCTACGTGAACTATCTCTACCAATCCGGAGGAAGCGGAGCAAAACTTTTCGACAAGATCATCAAAATCATGGTGGCCATCATCGTCCTCTCATTCTTCGCCGTGGTGATTAGCCTTGGTTCGACTCTTCCCTGGGGCAAAATTTTCGCGGGATACATTCCCAATTTCTCACTACTGAGCAGTCCAGCGGAGTGCTACAAGCCCCTTATTGCGGCCTCATCCAACCCCGAGTGGTGGGAGAACCTCCTTCTTTCAAAACAGAAGGACGTCCTCTTTACGGCCTTTGGAACCGCCGTTGGAATCAACATGACCTTCCTTCTTCCCTATACTCTCCTTAAAAAGAAGTGGGGACCCAAACATCGCGGACTTTCGATCACCGACCTCTCAATCGGACTTTTTGTCCCCTTCTTCATCGCCACTTCCTGCGTCGTTATTGCCGCAGCCTCTTCCTTTCACGGCAGCACCGAAGGACTCGGAGAAGGTGCCGGCGAAAAAACCCTTCTCAAAGTCCCTGCCATCGAAAAATCCATTTTAGAATTCAAGGGTGACGACGAAGCCAAAGCCGCGTTCACCAAAACATCTCTTGACGCTCTGCCTGAGGCAGATCGCAAGCTCGCAGCCATGATGAATAAGCGCGACACCAAGTCTCTCGCTGTCACTCTCGCGCCATTCACCGGAAAAGTCGTGGCCCAGAAAATTTTCGGAATTGGTGTTCTTGGCATGGCGCTATCCACCATTATCATTCTAATGCTCATCAACGGGCTCGCTTTTCAAGAGCTCTTTGGAAAAGGAAAATCCCCAAGTGATACCCCGCCTGAAAAGCCCAAGCTCGCATCACCCTACTTTCTTGGATGTGCTATTTCCGGGCTCGCAGGCTGCATGTTCCCCTTCCTATGGACCGGCGATTCCCTTACCGCCCTGGCTGTCCCGACTTCCGTGATCGGCGGGGCTCTTTTGCCCATCGCCTACTTTACCTTCCTTCTCATGATGAACTCCAAAAAGATCCTTGGAGACAAACGTCCAAAAGGCACGATCCGTATCATCTGGAATGTCCTCATGGTTTTCGCCACGTCGATGGCTACCATCGGCTCCTTCACCGCCGTCAGCCACAAAGAAGCATTTAAAGTTCCGGTCGGCATGATCGGAATGGGCTTCCTGGTCCTTCTTGCAGTGGTTGGCACTGTTTCCTTTTTCATCAAAGAGAGGCAGGAAGAATCCTAAATTGATTGATTACAGTGAAGAACGATTCTTCCGAACCTTCGGAGGATCGCCAATCTATTGTCGATATCGTAAGATAAACTTAAAATGCTCGAGTCTTAAGAAACTAGACCTTTGCACAGTCACTTACCCCACCACCTCAAACTTAAACTTTTACTCCACCAAAGAGATGGGTGGGTCTTCGTGAAGAACTTTTAGGCAGGTCAAATTCAACCTAACTTGATTTACTGGGTTTTTCGTTCGCCCAACTAACTGTTGCCCGCTTCATTGAGGACATGTCTGAAGGTTATCAAATGCCACGTTCCGCCCGCGACGAACTCGACGGGATCATTTACCTTCCGCGCCTTTGCGATAAAATCCGAAAACATCGCGCCGGAATTCTTCATCCTGAGTTCCATACCAACCTTGGTCTCGGCATGGACCTTTGGACCTGCCAATTCCTTGGAGTTGATTACAATGACCTCAAAGCTAAAATTATCGAAGGAGACACTGACGAAGACGTCCTTACTTGGGCCCGAAAAAATGGCGTAACCCGTCCAGATTACGAAAAAGCCTGGTTTTCGGCATACATGAAAAACCGTGGTTTCCGCGACGATCTGAGCAAGCGCCTTGCTAAACGAAAAAAAGAAAATCCCGATACTGATCGCGATGATATTTTAACCTTTATGGACTACATCGAAGTCGACGAAGGACGAAGCCTCTAACCCACTCACCGCCATGACCGAATTCCACTACCAGGACCCTTTCCCGCTCGGCCCCGATCCCACCAAATACGAGAAGATTACCTCGGAGTTTGTCACCTCCGAAACGGTTGGAGATCGCGAAATTCTGAAAATCGATCCGAAAGCCCTCACCCTGCTGACTAACGAGGCAATCAAGGCCGTTTCCTTCAAACTCAGGACCTCCCATCTCGAGCAAGTCGCATCCATTCTAGACGATCCGGAGGCTACTGAAAACGACCGTATGGTCGCGCTAATGCTCCTTAAAAACGCTGAAATCGCCGCTCGAGGAATCCTTCCGGGCTGCCAGGACACTGGCACTGCAATCGTAATGGGCAAAAAAGGCGAAGGCGTTTGGACCAGCGCCAATGATGCCGAAGCAATCTCGGCCGGTATTCACAAAACCTACCAGGAAGAGCACCTCCGCTACTCCCAAGTGTCACCATTAAGCATGTACGATGAGGTCAACACTAAAACAAATCTTCCTGCACAGATTGATCTATTCGCCACCCCAGGTTCAGAATACAAATTCCTCTTTATGACCAAAGGTGGTGGCTCGGCCAACAAATCTTTCCTCTACCAACAGACCAAATCCCTTTTAAATCCGGAAAGTCTAATGGAATTCTGCATCGAAAAAATGCGATCCATTGGCACCTCAGCCTGCCCACCTTACCACCTCGCTTTCGTGATCGGCGGAACCTCTGCAGAAGCCTGCCTTAAAACCGTCAAACTCGCATCGGCCCGCTACCTCGACGAACTTCCCACGACAGGGAACGAACACGGACAAGCTTTTCGCGACATCGAACTCGAAGGCAGGCTCCTTGAAGCCGCCCGTAAAATTGGGATAGGTGCCCAATTTGGCGGGAAATATTTTGCGCATGACGTCCGTGTCATCCGCCTCCCCCGACACGGTGCTTCCTGCCCCGTCGGACTCGGCGTTTCCTGCTCTGCTGATCGCCAGGCCAAAGCCAAGATTACCAAAGATGGTATTTTCTTGGAAGAACTCGAAGAAAACCCCGGCCGATTCATCCCTGATCAATTTCGAGACTGGAAGTTCAAGGGCGTCGAAATCAATCTCGACGACGGGATGGAAAAAACTCTCTCCACTCTCTCAAAATATCCCGTCACCACGGCCGTCTCCCTTTCCGGCCATATCATCGTGGCTCGCGATATTGCACACGCGAAGCTTAAAGAAATCCTAGAAGCCAAGGGAGAGTTTCCAGACTATTTCAAAAAGTATCCCGTCTACTACGCGGGCCCTGCCAAAACGCCAGAAGGTATGGCATCAGGTTCGTTCGGTCCAACCACTGCCGGGCGCATGGATCCTTACGTCGACATCTTCCAAGAAAACGGCGCTTCCATGGTCATGCTTGCCAAGGGAAACCGCTCTCAACAAGTCACCGACGCCTGCAATAAACACGGTGGGTTTTATCTTGGCTCAGCCGGTGGCCCTGCTGCTTTACTCGCCAAAGAGCACATCAAAAGCCAAGAGGTCGTCGATTTCCCCGAACTTGGCATGGAAGCCGTTTGGAAAATTAGAGTAGAAAACTTTCCAGCCTTCATTCTAGTCGACGACAAGGGTAATGATTTTTTCACACAAATTAACCAGTGCCCAACTCATTGATACTGCTGAGGCTACCCTCGTCTAAATCGGCACGTCAGAGGCTATCGGTTTGAGGCAGCCAGCTAGAGTAAACTTCCTTGAGTCCTGAGAACTCAATAGGGAGAGGATTTGATGTTTCCGTTGGCAGGCAACTTAAATAGTGCGTATACTCTCTGTAACTCTTAGCGTAGAAAACCATTGTTCTACCCACTCCCACCGCGAACCTTAGCCTCCATCTTTTAGAAGCTCACTCCTATGTCACCTCGCCCTCTAATTATCAGCCTGCTCCTTTTCTCTCTTATCCTCCCTACCAGCGCTGAACTCCTCGTCCACTATCCTTTTAATGATGAAAACGGATCAATCGTCGCAAATCAGGGAACTCAAAAAAATGGGACAATGGTCGGTGGTGCGACCTATGGCGGAAGTAAAGACACGACTTTTGGTCAGGCATTTTATGGAAATCGCACGGGAACCAATGACGGCTATGTCCAAACCGGCCTCGCTGGAACTGAGCTGGGACTAGGGCCAGGCTCCGTCTACACTGCGATGGCATGGGTGAACTGGTCTGGGCCCAGTGGCAACGTTGACCACATGGTCTTCGGTCAGGAAGACGGCCCTGGAAACGCAAGCCAACTTCATCACGGGATCCGTGCTGATAGCACCGCAAATATTCACTACGGTGGCTGGGGAAATGACCTCAACGATGCTGGCACCGTCCCTATTGAAGAGTGGACTCATGTCGCTTGGTCATTCGATGGCACCAATAAAATTGTCTTTGTCAACGGAGTCGAGACTTCCCGTGGAGCAGGTAGCACCATGGCAGGACACGCTCTCCCAGTGATCGTCGGAGGGCACGGACGCGACGCTGCTGATCCTGCTGGACAAAGCTTTAACGGAGCAATTGACGAAGTTAAAATTTTCAACGAAGCCCTCACCGCAGCACAAATCCAAGTGGAGATGCCCCCAAGTGTCAGCGGACCTTCCGTTCCCCTCTTCAAAACTAGTCCAACTTTCATCAACTCCGGTGACAGCTCAATGCTCTCATGGCAAGTCACCCCACCATTCACCTCAATCTCGATCGACAATGGAATTGGTAGCGTCCTCACTCAGACCGATGGAAGCGGATCAGGGAGCCTCTCTATTTCGCCGAACGCCAGCACAACCTACAAGATCACCGCTGCCAACGAGGATGGCGAGACCACGCAAATTAGCAGTCTCTTTGTCGATGTAGATCCCTCAACTCCCCGCATCAATGAAATTTCAGCTGATACCGCCACAGATGGACTGACCGATGAAGATGGCGACAACGAAGATTGGATTGAAATCTATAACCCCGGTCCAAATGCCGCCGATCTCTCAAATTTCTATCTAACCGACAACCCTACCTCTCTCAACGAGTGGGCTTTTCCTGCTATTACGATGCAGCCAGATTCTTACCTTATTGTCTTTGCATCTGGAAAAAACAAAGTGGCTATTGGCAGTCAGCTGCATACAAATTTTAAATTATCCTCAAGTGGCGAGTATCTTGCGCTCGCGCGTAAGGCCGACAACGGCGGATTTCAAGTCGTCGGAGATTTTCCTCCCAAATATCCAGCACAGGAAGAAGGGCTCTCTTATGGATTAGCCGCTGACGGAATCACCCTCGGCTTCCTTGTAATACCAACCCCCAACGCCATCAATGGCCCGGTCGGAGAAGGCTTTGTGGCTGACACTACCTTTGACATTGATCGTGGATTTTTCACAACGCCATTCAATCTCACAATAAGCACCGCAACCCCAGATGCACAAATTCGCTACACTACTGATGGCTCAGAGCCGACCGCAAGCAACGGAAGAATATACACCAGCCCAATTAGCATCAATTCGACAAGGACGATTCGGGCAGCCGCCTTTAAGTCTGGTTTTTTCGCAACTAACGTGGACACCCATACCTATTTCTTTCTGGATGACATACGGACTCAATACGCTAGTGGAGCTGCCCCGAGCGGCTGGCCATCTGGATCCGTAAACGGCCAGACCTTCAACTACGGAATGGATCCGGATATCGTCAATCGTTATTCAGCCCAAGAGATGATCGACGCCCTTTCGGCAATCCCTTCGATCTCGATCTCAACCGACCAAAGCAATCTCACGGGAAGTGGCAGTCAGGGGATCTATGTCAACCCAGGATCCAGAGGAAAAGGTTGGGAACGGCCCGCTTCTTTTGAAGTCATTCACCCGGATGACACTGCGACAAACCTGCAAAGCAACTGCGGAATTCGTGTCCGAGGAGGGTTTAGTCGCAGCACCGGAAATCCGAAACATGCTTTCCGCATTTTCTTTAGAAATGAATACGGCGACGGAAAGTTGAGCTACCCAATGTTCGGAGCCGAGGGTGTTGACAAGTTCGACAAGCTCGATCTACGGACCTCGCAAAACTACTCTTGGGCCTTCCAAAACAGCACCTCGAACACCTTCCTCCGAGAGGTTTTGGGGCGAGATTTACAAAGTTCCTTTTATCGCCCCTACACCCGTAGCAGGTATTACCACCTCTACCTCAACGGCATTTACTGGGGACTTTACATGACACAGGAACGAGCTGAAGCCAATCATGGAGAAGCTTACCTCGGAGGAGATGATCAGAGTTACGACACCATCAAGTCGGCTGGTAGCAGCGGAGGATATAACACCGAAGCGACCGACGGATCCTTCGCAACCGGAAGTGACTGGAACCAGCTTTGGAATATCGCTAGGACACAGAGATCAAGCCCTACCATCACAAACTTTATGATGATGCAGGGGCTGAATCCCGATGGTTCGAGAAACCCCTCACTTCCAATTTATTTGGATGTCGATAACCTCATCGATTACCAAATGATTATCGGATATACAGGCAACTACGATGCTCCATTATCCGACTTCGTGGGCGCTTCTAATAATTGGTATACCGTTCGGGATCGCGAGCGGGACAGCTTTGGCTTCCAGTTCTTCATCCACGATGGCGAGCACTCGATGGGGGCAGGAGGAAAATGGAATGGGGCCAACGATCGTATCAATACCTCCAATGGTTCCGGTAGCCGAGGTACCTATAACAAGAGTAATCCTTCATTTATTCACTTCGATCTCGCTGAACGCACCGAGGAATATCGATTACGTTTTGCTGATCGCGCCCACCTTGCTCTTTTCAACAATGGACAACTAACGAGAGACCGGGTCTTCAACCTCATGGAGGCACGACGCTCTACCGTCTCCGATGTCATTATTGCGGAATCCGCCCGCTGGGGTGATTCTAAACGAAGTGACCCTCTCGACGAGCAAGATTGGATCAATGCTGTGAATAGTCTGATTGGTGTGATCAACAATAGGAGTGAAGACTTCCTTGGACACCTCCGCCTTGCCGATCTTTACCCTGACCTCGCCGCTCCAAAATACTCCCAGCATGGAGGCGATGTTACGCCAGGAACGTCTATAGGCGCTATCGTCCCCACGTCAGGAACGCATTTCTATTACATGATTGGAACCGGCGACCCCGAACGAACCAGCTGGCAGGACCCTCTTGATTCCAGGCTGGTCGGCGGAGACGTGAACCCATCCGCTTCAGTGTTACCGATCACAGGTGGCGGACCTGGGGGAGTTGTTGAAACAGACTACATCAATAACGGCGATAACTGGAAGTATCTCGATAACGGAAGCAATCAGGGGACGGCTTGGCGGACCTCAAGCTTTAACGATAACTCGTGGGCTGCAGGATCCGCCGAACTTGGTTATGGTGATGGTGACGAAGCGACAGTTTTAAACTCGGGTCCCTCAAATGCAAAATTTCCAACGACCTACTTTCGAAAGGCCTTTGCCATTCCCGACCCTTCGGTCTTCGGTGATTTCCAACTTACAATCACTTACGACGATGCCTATGTGGTCTATGTGAATGGAATCGAAGCAGCCCGCCATGCGAACCTTCCTTCCAATCCGGCCTTCGACTTGTATTCAGGAAACACAGTCGGAAATAATGCGATCGACACCATTTCTATCCCTACTTCCGCATTCTCTGCGGGACAGAACACGATCGCGGTGGAAATTCATCAGGGTAATTCAGGCAGCTCGGATATAAGTTTTGATCTCTCACTTACTGGACGTCCCGAAGGAGGCGGAGAAACTATTGTCCTCAACCTTCCCGACACCATTAACGAGCCAGTCTGGATCAAATCACGAACATACAACGCCGCCTCCGGAACATGGAGCGCTATGAATCAGGCCTTCTTTTCGATCGCAAAACCAGCGGCACCAAGTGATATCGTCATCAGCGAAGTTCACTACCACCCCAATAACCCAACCACTGCCGAGCTCTTGATCGATCCAACCTTCGATCAAGACGACTTTGAATTTATCGAGATTTTAAACATTGGATCCGAAACCGTCGATCTTGGAGATGCTGCCTTTGTCCTGATCCCAATTAAGAATGAACTTCAAGGAGTAGAATTCACCTTTCCGCCTGGCACCCTAATTAATTCCGAGCAACGCCTCATCATTGCAGCTAACACCACCGCCTTTGCCACAAGATATCCGGGAACTCCTTTTGCTGGTGACTACTCAAACCGCCTTTCAAATACTGGTGAATGGATCACCCTAGTTGATAAGGATGGCAATATAATTGATAGCTTTCGATATAATGACATCAGCCCATGGCCAGAGGCTGCGGATGGGACAGGACCTTCCCTTATTCGAAACAACCCCTCTTCAGACCTCGATCCAACTCTTTCCACAAGCTGGAGTTCTAGCCCAAAAATAGGCGGAAGCCCCGGGACGGCTGACGGCACTCCTTTCCTTGGCGACCCTCTTGCCGACCTTGATGGTGATGGTTTTGTCGCAATCATCGAATACGCTCAAGGCTTATCCGACGCGGTGTTTTCATCCCAAGAACATCTCGAGACTTCCTCGATTGATATCGGTGGAATCATTTATCCAGCGGTAAGCTTCCGAGAAGATCCAGATGCCACAGATGCGATCATTTCATTAGAAGTTTCCCCTAGTTTAGGAACTGCCTCTTGGGACGGCAGCGGAGCTTCTCTTATATTTGTCAGCACGGAAAATAATCCCGATGGCATTTCTCGCCATACCTATCGGCTTAACACTCCAATGGATGTATCTTTAAAGCAGTTTTTCCGCCTAAAAGTCTCTTACTAGGCTACGAAAACAAAAAGATCGAGCACTTCAAAGGGCTCGATCTTTTTGTTGATCTAAAAATAGGAATACCCTATTAAAATTGATAGTCCATGTAGAATTGGATTTGAGATCCATCATCTGCTTGCTCGTCAGGAGTTTCAACGGGAACTGCAAAATCCACAGCCAGCGGGCCAATACCCGGGAGATTCAAACGAACCCCAACGCCTACATCACTGGCCAACCGACCAGTATTAAAATCCCAAGAATCCGAGTTCACAAAACCGGCATCATAGAAGACCGCTCCCCTAACTTGACCGATCACAGGAAAGGTCAATTCCAATGAACCGAAGATGCTGGTAGCGCCTCCTAGAACTTCCTGAGTTGGATTGGGACCGGTATCATCACGTGGCCCGACATCACGGAAGTCGAAGCCACGAAGATCACGAGCACCGCCAAGAAACTGACGTTCAAAAATAGGAATACGGTCGTTGTCACCATGACTATCTACAACCGCAAATGAACCGCGAGCAGTCAGGATCGCATCAAATGGAAGACTCCAATGCTTGGTTCCGGAACCTGTAAAGGTTATCGTGTCAACATCACCCGCCAGTAGGCCTCCAGCATAAATGAGACCTAGGTCAACTTTATGTNGGCCGGCTGGGTTAGATGAGGAATTCGGGGGCGATTTGTGGAAACGGAAGTCGTCGTAATTGAGGTGGCCCCACGGGCCGGAATGTTCATCGATAAGGCGAACTTGAATTGACTTCCCAAGATGGGCTGAAAGATCGACGGTGTTGAGAGCCATATCTTCGACTTGGCCGCGACCGCTTGATTTGTGGAGGACTGCGCCGGAAGTGGGGTCGAGAATTTCCACGCGCGTTTCGGGGAGTGGTCCGGCCCCGAGGCGGTAAGTGGCCCATGGATGGGTAACCTTGAACGGAGTAGAAGTGAGGGTTCCCTGCGCTTCATCACTGTTCCAGACTTCGTATCCGCCGGTCCAGAAGTCACCGTCGTGAGTCGAATTGCCGCGACCACGGGTTGCGATGGTGTCTCCTTTAATAGGGCCCTTAGACCAAACGGTGCCGGTCTGGGTCCAGCCGTCATAGTTGCCTTTTTCGAAGCCGATATTTGGGGCGTCGACGGGGACTATGCCGGGTGATGCTTTTTTAGCGGGAGTGGTTTGTTTCTGATTAAAGGCAGTCAGGGTGATGTCACGGAATTGCACTTTGGCCGGGCCGACCCCGCTATGAATTTGGACGGCGAGGAGTCCGGAAAGGTCGGCTTGGTTTTGCTGGTAATCTTCGAGGGTGGTGAAGTGAATGCCATTGATGTGGATCTCGATACGATTGCCCCGGCATTTGATAAGGTAGTGGTTCCAGTCGTTGGTTATGGCAAAGCGGGTAAGGGAGGCGGGGTCAGAAAAGGGAAGGGCATGGGTTTTTCCGTCGGGTGAAATCTTGGTGAGCGCTCCGCGTTCGGCGATGAGGCCGCGTCCGTGCTCGTCATAGATTCGGCCGAGCCAAAGCTTGCCGCCGTCAAGGTCGCACTGGTATCCGGCGGCGTGACCCGACGCGTCCTTTTGAGAACGGATTTGGATGCCAGAATTAGCGGTCGGGCTACCGGTGATTCGGTAATCCAGGGAGAGATCGAAATCAGCGACTTCTTCTTTCCAATATAGAAACTCATTTTGGGACAGATTCTTACCAGCGGGAATGGATGCAGTGATTGCATTGTCCTCGATACGCCAGATCTTAGGATCGCCTTCCCAGTGCTCCAATGATTTACCGTCGAAGAGCGAAATTGGCTCCCGTGCGTTGAGAAAGGGAAGCGATAAGATAAACGCGAGAAAAATGAATTTCATAGATTTTGTTTTCCGTCAGGGGGTGTCGATTTGTTTATTGCTAGACTACCCGCTCGATATGAGATGAAAAGATGGTGATTTTGCGCGGCCTTTAATAGGTAACAGCGCCTAGGCTAGTGGAGGTAACGGAAAGATGAATCTTTTTTTAAAAGGAGGGGAGAGGATAGGGGCGATTGGTTTATGTGTAAATATGACATTGCTTTGAGTGTTGTGTTTTGAAGAAAAAACCCAGAGCCGCAAGCGGCCCCGGGTTTTATGAGAGTGGTTCGACAAAAGTTGTCTGCTTTATTTGTCGTTGACGCGGGAAAATTGTTTCAAGCGCAGGCCGTTGAGGGCGATGAAACCGGAGGCGTCGTTTTGGTTGTAGGCTTCCTCCTGGCCACCTTCCATAGTGGCGATATCCTCGTCATAAAGGCTGTTCGGAGAACGGCGTCCGGCATTGATAATGTTTCCTTTGTAAAGCTTGAGCCGGACTTCGCCGTTGACGGTTTTCTGGGTTTCGGAGACGAGGGCCTGTATGGCCTCACGCTCAGGAGCGAACCAGAATCCGTTGTAAACGAGCTGGGCGTATTTCGGGATCAGGGAATCGCGAACGTGTTGGGCTTCCCGATCGATCGTGAGGGTCTCGAGGTCCTGATGGGCTGCCAGAAGAATGGTGCCTCCAGGTGTCTCGTAAATACCCCGGGATTTCATGCCGACAAAGCGATTTTCGACGATGTCGATACGGCCGATGCCGTGTTTGCCGCCAAGGTGGTTAAGAACACGCATGACCCCGTAAGGGGTGAGGAGAGTGTAGTCATCTTTTTCGCCTTTGATTTCGAAATCGGCGAGGTCGGAAATATAGCCGGCAAGGTTTTCGTTTTTGAGTCCCACGATATTGCCATTCTCGAAGAGGCACTGGATGTATTCCGGAGTGTCGGGAGCATCCTCGGGTGCGACGGAAAGAACATACATGTCTTTGTCGGCGTCGGTCGATCCATCATACCAAGTGTCTTCGAGCGCCCCTGCTTCGAAGGAAATGTGGAGAAGGTTTCGGTCCATGGAGTAGGGCTTTTTATTGGAAGCCTGAACTTTGATGCCGTGTTCTTCGCAATATGCGATCATCTCGGCACGCCCTGGGAACTGCTCACGAAAGGAATCATCTCGCCAGGGGGCAATCATCTTAATGTCGGGAGCGAGAGCATTAAGTGAAAGCTCAAAGCGAACCTGATCATTCCCCTTTCCGGTAGCGCCGTGAGCGATAGCGTCGGCTCCTTCGGCGCGGGCGACATCGAGCATGCCCTTGATGATGCAGGGGCGGGCGATGGAGGTTCCAAGGAGGTAGCGGCCTTCGTAAACGGCGTTGGCCTGAAACATCGGGTAAATGTAGTCGGCCGCGAATTCCTCTTTGAGATCACCAATGTAGCACTTGGAAGCGCCGGTGCTTAGGGCTTTTTCTTCGAGTCCGTCAAGTTCTTCGGCTTGTCCGACATCTGCGCAATAGGCAATGATTTCGGCGTTGTATTTCTCTTTGAGCCAAAGAAGAAGGACGGAGGTGTCAAGACCACCTGAGTATGCGACCACGATTTTCATCGCGGTTTGGATAAGGCAGAGAAGCGGGATTTGCGAAAGTTTTTTTTCGCTAAGGAGCTTCGATATAGAAGGGTTGACTTAGGATGCGAAAAAAGTCTTTGTTCACCATGGGGAGAATTGTTTCCGATTCACCGGTCGTTTCGAAGGGGTTGCCGACATTTGTCCAGCTGTTTTCGTCTAGGTTACTGGCGTTCTGGATGGTGTATTGAATTCCCTCAATTCCCCTGAATGAGACCTTGGTGGTGGAATTTTCAGTGGAAATTTTGATTTCCGGAGAAGATAGATCCGGAAGAAGATTAAAATTGTCGATAGCAACTATCTGGCCACTAGCAGCGGAAGAAGAGGGGTAGAAGTTCAGGCCGATTTCTTTGACATCGAAAAGAATAGCAGGTGTGAGTGGGGCCTCGAAAAACTGCTGATCAGCTTCATTGTAAATATACCACTGATCTTTGGAAAGGGAGTTGGCGAGACTAGTCCAGCCAGATTGTCCGACGAGGTAGGGGTTACTGTAATAAAAGGTGTCACCGGCAAGAATGTAGAATTCTACTTCTGAAAAGGTGTTAACATCTTCAATGAAGATGTCGCAAAGGATGGTGTCGATTTCGGCATTAGCGTAATTTCCAACAAAGAATCCATTTGATGACATGACATCGGCAAAGAGGGAGACTCCGGCCGATCCAGTGAAGGTGGCGTAAATTTCGGCGTCTCCGGAATCCGAGAAGTTCCACTGAGCATTGAAGGCTTGATCGGTTGCGTAGTTGTAAAAGGCCCAGCTTTCACCATTCTCTTGTTGGGTAAATGGTTCGTAGCCACCAAGGGTCTGAGCCCCTGTTGGGGCCACAAGAAAAAAGAGAAATAGGAATCTCACATAGGGTTAGACGGAAGGACCTGCTTTTTTCAGAAATTTAATTAAAAAATCGATCCGCTTTCTCACTTCAGGGGTTTCGAGGAGGCGTTGGCGATCATTCGGGTCATGAATGAACTGCTGGGCCACTGCGTCAGAGCAGGTTGCGGAATCGCCAGCTTTGTCGAGAGTGGAGTTGACTTGCTCGTTCACCTCGGAAGGGAAACTAGAGAGAGTCCGGTTGATCGCGCGACGAAGCCGACCAAGATATTCCACTTCTTCGTCGGAAGATAAAGTGGTATCGAGGATGGGCCTTATCTTAGCGTGTGGATAGGTTTTGTCATCGAGCCATTCTTCAAAATAAACGCGGAAAACTCCATGGAGGAGTAGGTTTGATGTGCCATTTTCGGATTCCCGCGAGGCGCGGATTAGTCCGATTGTTCCCACGGGAGCAGCGCAGCGATCAGGATCAGCACTATCATCGCCGAGTAGATTACCCACACAAAACATACAGTTTCCCTCCATGGCGTCATTGATCATTTCTTGATAACGCGGCTCGAAAATGTGGAGGGGCATTCCGCCGTGCGGAAATAGCACGGTGTCGGGGAGGAGAATGACTCCGCAGGTCTCGGGGATTTCCAGAGAGTTCATCTTTCTTGATACGTCTAAACTATATTTTTTAAGAGGCTACTCGCTTCGAGCCTTTAGCTCACGCGGGTCGCAGGGTAGTTAGGTCTGACCTATCCCTGTAGGGCCTATCGAAGTAGTGTGAATTAATCACCAAGCTTGAAACTGTTACTACGCTTTTTCTAGAGCTTGTTCGAGATCGGTGAGGATGTCTTCGATATGCTCAATGCCGATCGAAAGGCGGACCAGCTCTGGGCGGATCCCGCCTGCGAGTTGTTGTTCGGAGCTAAGCTGCGAATGGGTTGTGGTGGCCGGATGAATTGCAAGAGATTTGGCATCCCCAAGATTTGCAACGTGAGAGAACATTTGAAGGGAGTTGATAAACTTAGCTCCGGCCTCAGCGCCTCCTTTGATCCCAAACACGACTACACTGCCCCCTTTGCCTCGAAGGTATTTTTGGTTCTTCGCAAATTCCGGGTCGTCTTCAAGCCCGGGGAAGCGGACCCACTCTACACCAGGGTGGTTTTTGAGATGTTTGGCAACCGCGAGCGAGTTTTCGCAGTGGCGTTCCATGCGGAGCGGTAAAGTTTCGATACCTTGAAGAAATTGCCAGGAGTTGTCTGGAGCGATGCAGGCACCAAGGTTTCTTAAGGGGACAGTTCGCATACGCAGGATGTAGGCAAGAGGAGCGAGCATGTCAGGAAGGTCGTGTCCCCAGCGCAGTCCGTGATAGGAGTTGTCTGGATTATCAAAAAGAGGGTGTTTGCCTCCGGCCCAGTTGAAGCGGCCTGAATCAATAACGATGCCGCCGAGTCCAGTGCCGTGTCCGCCTAACCATTTGGTCAAGGAGTGGACAACAATATCGGCACCATGAGCAAGTGGCTGGGTAAGATATGGAGTTGAGCAAGTGGCATCGACGATAAGGGGGATGCCATTCTCTTTAGCGATGGATCCTACGGCGTCGAGATCGGTCACTTCTAGAGCGGGATTAGAGACCGTTTCACAAAAGAGAGCGCGTGTTTTTTCGTCGATCGCGTTGGCGAATTGCTGAGGGTCTTGCGAGTCAACAAAGCGGACTTCGATTCCAAGAGCGGGGAGGATGTCATTGAATTGGGTGTAACTTCCCCCGTAAAGATTGCGGGCGGAGACGATATTGTCGCCGGCCTGAGCAAGGTTTATAATGGAATTAAAGATGGC
This sequence comes from Verrucomicrobia bacterium SCGC AAA164-M04, assembly GCA_000383735.1. The sequence continues at coordinate 1,882 of KB912070.1, read as the reverse complement.
AGCGGTTCCTGATGAGTGCGCGAGGCCGGCGAGTTCGTGAGCCCCTTCGAGCAGGCAGATACGCTTCTCGAGCACGTCGGTCGTAGGGTTCATGAGCCGGGTGTAAATATTCCCCAGCTCTTTGAGGGCGAAGAGGTTAGCCGCGTGTTCAGTATCGTTGAAAGTGAAAGCAGTGCTTTTGTAGATCGGTACCGCGCGCGAATGGGTCTCGGAATCGGGCTGATGTCCACCGTGGAGGCAAAGTGTTTCGTGTTTCATGCGGGAAAAGCTCTAGCACGAAATCTGGAGATGGGAAACACTGCGTTGGAATTTTGATTCGGAGCCGGTCCGGAGATTTCTACAGGTGACCTTCCGTTTCGAGGACTTTCATAATTCTGAGGGCCGCATAAGCATCGTTGGCCGCGTAGATGAGCTGGCGATGCGTGAGATCGGAACGCGCCCAGTTGCTTGTCGTGGTAGATTTTGATTTCTTAAAGCATTGCTTCAGAAGTACGCCTATTGCTCCGCGGACTCCAATTTGTCCACGGTATCCCATTTTGCGGAAGACTTGATCAAGATCGAGCACGTGAGTGAGTTCGATTCCTAGCCGATTGCGAATTTGGCTGTGATCGTTTTGAAGACCAAATCCCACTTTAAGGACGGCGGCCGAGGAGATTAGCTCTGATGAGGCCTTCGCGCATTCCTCGTGATGGAGCTGAAAAATAAAGGCTTTGTCGATGAGAGAGAATTGCACAACGTGCGGGCCGTTGCTTTTTTGCCCGGCCCGAAAAGTAGGTTTAGCTTCGGTGTCAAACCCACCAATCCCTGCTGCCATTATCTCTTCGACTGCATTCTGACACTCGACTCGAGAGGAAGGAACAAAGATTTGGTCGATGGAAAGCCCAATAAATGGTGGAAGGAGGGCCGTTTCTGCTTTTGTCGGACCCATCAGGCCAGGGGGCTTTTTTCTTTTTTCTTTTTTACCCGGTTTATTTGGATGGGTCTCGTCGTCGTTCTGCGTTGAAGGCTGGCGGCGACGAGTCTTATTTGGTGGGAGTGGCTCGGGATCGCTCATTGTGTGGAAGTCGGTTGGTAGTCTGGAGCAAATCCAAGCAGGCTGCAAACTCTCCATCGTCGGAAAGATAATCTAGTGGAAGAAATTGATGGCTCCCTTCGCGAGATCTGAACTGGAGGCAAAAAGGATGCCCTTACGATTCATATAGGTTTTGCCTATTGGGTTGAGTTGAAGGGGGGCTCCATGAATGTCGCTAGCTGGGAGGCCGAGTTCGCTGAACAGACATGTCGTGGCGGCAAAGTCCCAAACTGAACCTCCCCCGGGATTCGGTTTTGGGAATTTGAAATAGAGAGAGGGTGCATGGTCAACAACCCAGCAGGCGTTAAGAACGGCGCCGGCATGGTTGATTATTTCTGTGCCGGGGAAGCCTCTCTGTTTTGCGAAGGTTTCAAGTTGATCACGGAATGTTGGTTCGTTCCCCCGGGTGATGAAGCTGTTGTCGATCATTAAGGTGAGGGGGGAGACTGAAGAAGGTGTGGGGACTCCCCAGGCTACTCCATTTTTTTGAGCGCCTTGACTGTGAATGGCGTGATAAAGGGTAGAAGTATAAGGGTCAAAAACGATTCCGATTAGCGGATTACCATGGCGTGAGATGAGAGCAATCGAAACCGAATAGCCAGCAGTCCCTTTGGTGAAGGAAAGGGTCCCATCAAGAGGGTCAATACACCAAAAATAATCATGTTGGTGGCGGCTGGAATCGTCAGGGCTTTCCTCGGTGAGGAGGCCGAGCTCAAAGCTCTTGAAGGTCTCATTAAGAGTCTCAAGAATAAGGCGCTGGCTCTCAAGATCGATTGCGGTGACGACTTGTGATGCGAGGGAGTTCCCGCC
>KB912069.1:5724-184631 GCA_000383735.1 Verrucomicrobia bacterium SCGC AAA164-M04 | reverse complement strand
TGCATCCACTGAAGTGCCTTTTTTGCCACAAGGGGAGGAATCGCAGGCCCAGCCTCCTGGGCAGGTAAAAAACTCCCGGCACAGCTGATGATGAATGGCATCAATTTCCTCATGGGTCGGCCAAAACCTTAAGCACAAGCGGTATTTTTTCAATCTTGGAGTTTTTCACCGCTTGACCGCGGCAGTCATTCCTCGTTTCGTCACCCCCATGCAGCGCATTCAACTTAAGTCAAAGCTTCACCGGGCCATCATTAAGCAGGCTGATATCGATTACGAAGGGAGTATTGAGATTCCCTCTGATCTTATGACGGCGGCTGGGCTTTGGGAGGGTGAGCGTGTTCTCGTGACATCCATGACTTCTGGGAGTCGTCTAGAAACCTACGTTCAGGCCGGTGATCCGGGGACAGGTCATATTATTATGAATGGGGGCGCTGCCCACTTGATCAAGAAGGACGAATGCGTCACGATTATGGCGTTTGGAATCTCGGATGACCAAATCATTCCTCTCCGCCATGTGCTCAATTTGAAAAACGAGATCATTAAATCGACGAATTAGAGATGAATGGGCTCGGCCAATCTTGTTAGGACTTCTTAAATAAAATTGGTAACTTTGCTTAAAACTCCGTCTTTACAAGTCGAGTTGAGCCGGTAGAGTCCCGCCCTCCCATGCTAGACATTTCCATCACACTAGTGGTTATCGCTCACGTCGTCGTGAGTCTTTTGCTGATTCTCGTGATCCTCATGCAACGCCCGAAGCAGGAAGGCCTTGGTGCTGCGTTTGGTGCCGGTATGACCGATGCAGCTTTTGGTGCAAAAACGACAGATGTCCTTCAAAAAGGAACCGTTTACCTCGGCACGCTTTTCTTTATCTTCTCCTTGGTTCTTGCGATCCTAATGGGAAAGAGAAATGCCATTGAAGGCAAAAACTACGCTTCGGATGGAGGTTCTTCGGCGGGCGCTCCCGTGGAAACGACCGAGGCCGAAAATTCAGTCCTTGGGAACGCAGGTAATGTTGTTGCCCCAGTTCCTGCGGAAGCAATTGCACCTCCTGCGGAAACGAACGAGGCCCCGAAGAACCCCGAAGAGGCGCCAACTGATGGCGCCAACACTCCAACTGAGGAGAACAAGGTGCCAGTAGGTGGCTAATTTTTGGGATGATGAGCGAGCCAGCTTTGCCAGCTTGGGCCCGCGATGATGCCTTTCCAATCCGGCCAGATACAAGTAAGTTCGGGCTTGTTGATCACTCGAGGATAAGCCGTTCATTCGAATCGCTAGATGAGCTTAAAGATCATTTAGAAATCGGAAAGGGTCGGTTGAATTGGATTTGGACGCCGGAAAGCGACCGATTAGTTGCGCCTGAAGAGATCCCGAAGCTGGCCGGCTCTCTAAAAAAAAGGTGCCTTATTTTCGCTGCCGAAGATGAAGGTTATGCCCGGCGCACGACGCCGCTGACTGGAATTGCAGTCCTCTACGGCCTGTTTTGCTTTTTAATGGGTATTTCTCCGTTTGGTTTTCCTGGGATTCAATTTCTGGTTCTGACGATTTTTGGATTTCTTTATTTTACGGCCCGTCCTTGGTGGGAGGCTCGGAAGGCGCGTGCTGCTGCCATGCGCCTAACGCGGGACCAAATTAGCGATCAGGTTCCGGAAGCTCGTTTCGAGCTTTGGATGGAAAATCAGCGCACTCCTTTCTCTGTCCTTTTTCTTGTGCTGGTCGTGTTGGTTGGTGGGGCTCAGTTCGCAACTCCTGGTCTCGGTATCTCCGAAGCTGGCTTAGTTAAGCCCCGCTATGTAGCGGGAGAGAACTGGCGGCTTTTTACGGCGGCTTTTCTCCACGGTAATCTGATCCACTTCATCCTTAATGTCAGCGCACTGTGGTACTTGGGTCGACGTGTTGAAACTCTAGCCCGCTGGCCCCATCTTGCTGCTGCCTTTTTCCTCAGCATCATCGGTGCAGGCTGGGCAACTGTTTCCTGGCTACCGAACCAGACTTCGGTGGGAGTTTCCGGAGTAGTTTGCGGGTTGCTTGGATTTTTGCTGGTTTTTGAAACGCTTCATCGCTCGCTTGTCCCTAGATCGGCACGCCGCAGGTTGGCTGGAATTCTTGTGTCACTGATCGTGATTGGGACACTGGGATTCAAATTCGTTGATAATGCAGCCCATCTAGGGGGGCTCGTGACGGGGGCTGTGTATGCATTTGTGGTTTTCCCCAGATCATCGTCACCTCATCGGCCGATGATCTTGAAGCGCGATTTTTTGATCGGAGGGGTCGGAATCTTTTTGATTGGAGCCTCAGCGATAGGCGCAATTCTTACCATGGTAATGCGCGCGTCATGATTCCTGAAATAATAACCAGTATTCCTGGTCCTCGCTCGCTGGCGCTGGCGGCAAGGCTCCGCGAGCACGAAAGTCGGAATGTGACTTATATGGATCATTCGTGGCCAGTTTTTTGGGAGAAAGCGAAAGGCGTGAACGTGTGGGATACAGACGGGAATTGTTTCTTGGACTTCACTAGTGCTTTTGGAGTTGCAGGGCTCGGGCATCGGCATCCTGAAATTGTGGAGGCCATGAAGGAGCAAAGCGACCAGCTGCTTCATGGGATGGGTGACGTTCATCCAACCGCTTTAAAGGTTGAGCTGTGCGAACAACTTTCGAAATTAACTTTCGAGAAATGGGGTGCTGGTTCGGGAAAAGTCGTTCTTTCAAATTCAGGATTTGAAGCGGTGGAAACGGCGCTCAAAACGGCACGACTGGCGACTGGAAAGCGCAGGGTGATGGCGTTTACTGACGGTTATCATGGGTTAGGTTATGGAAGCTTGCTTGGCACTGATCTCGAGAAATTTCGTGGTCCGTTTGTAGATCAATTGGCGGAGGTGACCAATCGCGTGAAATACGGATCGTTTGAGCTGCCTAACGATGATGAGATTGGTGCGGTTTTAGTAGAGCCCATTCAAGGACGTGGGGGTAAGGTGATTCCTCCTCCCGGATTTTTATTAGCACTCAGAAATTGGTGCGATGAGCACAATGCTCTCTTGATTTTCGATGAAATCTACACTGGTTTTTTTCGCACTGGAAAGTGGTTCGCCGGTGAGTGGGAAGGAGTAGTCCCTGATCTGATTTGCGTTGGAAAAGCGATGAGTGGGGGCTTTCCGATTTCTGCTTGTGTGGGAAAAGAAGAAGTTATGGATCAGTGGCCTAAGAGTCCCGGCGAGGCGTTGCATACCAGCACTTTTTTGGGGCATCCGGTAGGCTGTGCCATGGCATTGAAATCGCTGGAAATTTTTGAAAGGGACGCAACGGTTCGATTGGTGGAACAATCCTCACAAAGGCTTTCTAGCGCGCTGCAGTCGTTTGATCACAAAGCGGTTCGAGAGGTGCGTGGTCGTGGCTTGATGTGGGGACTGGAATTGAATCGCCCAGCCGGCAAGTTATTGACCTCGCTTTTAGCTGAAGGGATTCTCTTTCTGGCGGATGGGCCGGAAGGAAACGTCCTTTCTTTTACCCCCCCCTTCCTGATCTCGGAAAGGGAGTTAGATTATGCGCTTGCTGCAATACGGCGACTTTTAGATGCCTCTTAAACTAGGTTGAGTCGCTCATCACTTTCGAGCGTCTTAGCAAGATTCTCCCACCCATTTGGAGTCTGCAGATTAAAGATCCTAAGATAAAGAGTCACCAATTTGGGGTCGTGTGCTTCGATGAGGTTGTCGATGGTGGATTTAAGTTTTTCATCATCGAGAGTTTGAGGGAGAGCTCCTTCGACTGAGCCTTCTCCATCATGCTCGATTCCCATGCCGTCACAAAATCCAATTAAAAGCTCTTGTTGCCCTTTCATGAAGTAAACCTGAAAGAGATGTTCCCCGATGGTATCGCTGGTCTTCAGTTTAAGGGTTTTATGAAGCCAAGAAATCTGCTCTGAGACCGACTTTTTCTCAACGAAGACGGATCGGAGATTCCGGTTTGCGGTGAGGGTCGCAATCGCTGATTTGTAAAGCTGACGGTCATTTTCCCGGATCCAGAGAAACATGTCGCTGATGGGGGAGGGGGCGATTTTCTGATAGATTTCGAATGCGTTCACAGTTTTTTTTGGTTTGAAGGGAGTCAACACCGCGTAACGGTGAAGGCAAGGCCAAAGGCTGTTTCTAGCCATAGCTTTGCGGGATGGATCTGAAAAATTCATTACGTTTGCCCAAGTGTGGTTTTTAAATCGAACCGGTGGCGTTCTGGAGCATGATATTTGGAGTAGGTTCAAAAGAGTGATTGAGACTTGCATCAAAAATAATGACGAATGGTGGCTTTGAATTTAAAAAGCCCCTCAAATCAAGCTGGATTGACTTTTTTGGGGAGGGAGGGACTCTGGAGATATGAAAACGTTTCTTGTGCTTTGCGTTGCCGGATTTCTGAGTGCCTCCGCTGATGATTGGCCCCGTTGGATGGGTGAGGAGGCGGATGGGGTGTGGCGGGAAAAAGGGATTAGAACAGATCTACCAAAGTCCGGTGCTCCTGTGATGTGGCGGGTTCCGGTCGGGTGGGGATACTCGGGACCTGCAGTTGCCGATGGTAGAGTTTATGTATCTGACTATCAGCGTTCCGAGGGTGAACTCATTAATAATCCTGGGAGAGCCGTAACGTGGCAAGGAAAAGAGAGATTGCTTTGTTTAAATGCGGTGACCGGGAAAGAGATTTGGAAGTATGAAGAGAGCCGGACTTATAGGCTCTCTTATCCAGGAGGGCCGCGTGCTACTCCTACGATTGCGAATGGCTTGGTTTATTTCTTGGGCGGAATGGGAGATCTCGTTGCGCTTGACGCCAAGACTGGTGCTAAGAAGTGGGGAAAAAATTTCCAAAAGGATTTTGATGCTGGGCTTCCCATTTGGGGGTTCTCCGCTCATCCACTGGTGGTCGGCGATACTTTGTATTGTCTCGTCGGTGGAGAGGGGAGTGTTGCGGTGGCATTTGATGCGATGACCGGTGAGGTGAAGTGGAAGGCGCTTGATGCGAGAAGCCAAGGGTATTGTCCTCCTTCACTGGTGAAAGTCGGTAAAACGGAGCAACTTTTGATTTGGCATCCAGAGGCAATTAATTCCTTAAATCCCAAGACAGGAGAAAAGTATTGGGAGCTTCCACTCAAGCCTATTTATGGAATGTCAGTGATGACGCCGCGACTTGTGGGCAATAAACTTTTTGCGAGCGGGATCGGCCGGGTTGGCGCTATGATTGAGCTTGATGAAAATGAACCGACCGCAAAGTTCATATGGCGGGGAAAACCCAAAACTGCTCTCTATTGCTGTAATAGCACTCCTCTGATTCATGATGGTGTTATCTATGGATGTGACGTCCGATCCAGCCAGTTGGTTGCGGCATCGGTCGAAAATGGAGAGAGATTCTGGTCAACAATACAGCCAACAGTCGCCGAGGAACATCGTTCAAAGGGCGGGAGTCATGGCACGGCACATCTGACGCGTCACGAGGAGTCAGGGAATTATTGGATCTTCAATGAAAATGGAGATCTAATTTTGGCGCAGCTCTCGCGTGAGGGATATCGTGAAATTGGACGCCAACATGTTCTTGAACCCACCAACGAGGCTTATAGTCGTCCAGTTGTTTGGAGTGGGCCTGCCTTTGCCGGAAAGGCGGCCTATTTGAGAAATGACAAGGAGTTAGTGAAGGTTGATCTCTCAGCCAGGTAAAGTTGTTGGCTTAGCTCAGTCCATGACGGGCTAGATCTTGAACGTCAACTAGGCCTATTGCTTCACCCGCATTATTAATGACGACGAGATCATCAACGCGATGTTCACGAAGGATGCGAACAACCTCGGCCGCGAGGTCGTTTTCGTGGACCGTAATTGGGTCAGTGGTCATATGATCAGAGACAGGAGTATCTCCAATCTCTCGGTTCGTTTGATAGCTCCGAACAAAGTCTCCGTGGGTGAAAATGCCAGCCAGTTTACCGTTAAAGTCAACAATGACAGCGGCTCCGGCCCGGCATTCTAGCATCGCGAGAACGCTTTCTTGGACCAGAGAAGTGGTGGGGACTTTCGCGAAAGTTGAACCGGTACGCATAATGTCGGAAACCCGATTTAGGAGATATTTCCCTAGGCTGCCACCGGGATGTAGTTCGGCAAAATCCTTGGAGTGGAAGCCTCGCTGTTCCAGAAGCACCATGGCGAGTGCGTCGCAGAGAACAAGCATGTTGGTCGAACTTGAAGTGGGTGCGAGTTGGAGAGGGCAGGCCTCTTGCTCGACATGGGTATCAAGGACGATGTCACTATGTTTGGCCAAGGTGGAGCTGGTATCTCCGGTGATGGTGATAATTTGGGAAGCTCGTTTTTTTGCATGAGGGAGCAAGCGGATCATTTCGGAGGTTTCTCCAGAATGACTGAGAGCGATGACGAGGTCTCCGACTGAAAGAATCCCAAGATCGCCGTGCAGGGCATTTTGACAATTGAGACTTACGGTAGTGGCGCCAGTGCTGTTTAAAGTGGCAACGAACTTGTTCCCAATGTGCTCGGATTTACCGACTCCGATGACGACGATTTTATGCCCGCCCTTAAGGGTTTCCTCTATGGCGCCAAGAGCTTTACTAAAGTTTTCATCGAGCCTCTCGGCTAGCCGGTTGAGCTGCGAGGCCTCAATTCCTACGACCGTCCGGGCTTTTTCGATCAAATCCACACTGGGAGAATGACTTATGAGCTGCTTCTGGTCAACCCAAGTAAGTCTGGTTGATTTGGAGAGATTGAGCTAACCTTCTCGCCGTCGATGAAGCGCTTTCTGCCTTATTTCAAATACTTTAAGCCGGTCAAATGGCAGCTTCTTGGAAGTGTTTTGTCCGGATTGGTCTATGCGGCGGCAACTGGAGCAGGGTTGCCGCTTGCGGCAAAAGTGGTCTTCCCTTTAATTTTTAAAGATGATCAGGTAAACCTTGGGGAAGGAGAGCCGGAAAACAGTTTCTTTGCAGAAGGTCTGATGAGTTGGTTCGATCAGTTGCCGGGTGAGTGGTTGCTTCCTGTTGCCTGTGCATGGCTTCCGCTGATGTTTTTCTTTCGGGCGATTGGTGGTTTTCTAAATACCTATCTGATGAGTTATTGCGGGTATCGTTTTTTGGAGCAGATTCGTGATGAGGTTTTCACGAGACTACAAGCTCTGCCTATTGCGTTTTTTCAGAAGAGACAGGCGGGCGATTTGCTTGCACGGCTTGTGGGAGATGCTGAAATCGTTCGCTCGACGGTGGGTAAAGTGGCAGTTGATATCATTAAACAACCTGCGGTCCTAATCGCTGCACTGGTTTTTCTGATCTCAGAGGCGGCTTCTAACCAAGGCACCTCTCTGGTCCTTGTTTCGATTTTTTCTATCCCTTTGTGCGTTCTCCCGCTGCGCGCGATTGCGAAACGTTTGGGCGGTAAAGCTCGTAAATTACAGGCCAATGCTGGCGATTTAAGTGGGCAGATTTCTGAATCGATTCAGGCGCCACTTGAGATTCGGGCCTATAATCTGCAGGGGGCGGTCGTGCAAAAATTTCGTAACCGAATTCAGGGGGTGATCCGCTATTCGATGAAAGTTGTTAAGTACAAGCAGCTAATTTCACCGTCGGTTGAATTTGTATCGGTGCTTGGCTTGACGGTGGCGATCTATCTGGGAGCGCAACAGGGGATGAAACTTTCTAGTTTTATGGCGATCGCGATGGCGTTGTATCTCTGCTATGAGCCGGTAAAGAAGTTGGGTGCGATTCAGGCGAACTTGCGGCAGGCTGATGCTTCTCTTGAGCGCTTAGAGGAAATTTCTCTCGCGGTTGATCATTTGGATGATCCTGAGTATCCTGAGACCCCAGAGATTTTTGAAAGTCGTGTTGTTTTTAACAATGTTTCATTCGGCTATGGTGATGAGCTTATCCTACGTGGAATCAATCTTACAATCGAGCCCGGCCAGTGCGTGGCCTTGATCGGTCCGAGCGGAGGGGGGAAATCAAGTCTCTTCAATTTGATTCCGCGTTTTTACGATGTGAAGGGAGGAAGTGTTTCTGTGAGTGATCTGAATGTGAGGAAATGGTCCAAGAGTGAGCTTCGTGACCGAGTTGCGGTGGTTTCCCAAACTGCCGTATTATTTCAAGGGACGATCCAGGAGAATATTCTTCTTGGGCGTCCCGGCGCCAGTGAAGAAGAGGTCATAAGTGCTGCCAAAAAAGCAAATGCGCATGAGTTCATTCTTAAACAGGAGCAAGGTTACGATACGCCGGTTTCTGAAATGGGAAGAAGCCTCTCCGGGGGACAACGACAACGGATTGCTATTGCGAGAGCATTTCTAAAGGATGCACCAATCCTCCTTTTGGATGAAGCGACCAGTGCGCTTGATAATGAAAGTGAAGCAATTATTCAGTCGGCTTTAGCAGACTTGGTGAAGGGTCGCACGACCTTGTTAATTGCTCACCGCCTTTCTACTACCAAAATTGCAAGCCGCGTGATCGAGCTTGATCAGGGGGCAATTATTTCGGAGCGGGCGGAGGCTTAGTGGTGGAGGCCAGTCGAGTCTCCCAGAGATATTCAGTGAGCTCGATTGACCGTTGTTGGGTCCGTAAGAGTCTCATTTCCCAAATAAAGTTGTTCTTTTGGAAGAGGTGCAGAGGGATGGTCAGCTTGTAGTCGCCTGATAAATTTATTCCACCGGCGAATGATTTTACCTGCTTTGATCGAGTTGAAAAAGTTGGGGGCGGTGAAAATAACGCGATCGCCTATTCCGTCAACGATCATGAGTTTTTTTGAGTTTCCGCTGAGATGCTGGAAAACGATGTTGTTGCCGTGAAGGTCACTAACAAGAATGTGGTTTTCTAGGAGATAGCGGCCCAGCTTGGCGAGATGGGTGCAAAGCTCCTCCGTTTCTTGGGGATAGTTTGCGAGATAGTGATTGAGGGTTTTTGAAGTTTTACCATTTTTATCTTTGATATATTGGTAGAGATGGCCGGGGCCGAGGCTGGTTTGGCAGGAGCCCAGATAATCACTAATATAAGTTAAATCCGCTTTGGTTTTATGAAGCTTTCGATAGTAAGCTTCATCGGCCTTTTGGCGTTTTCGCGCCTTTTTGTGAGTGGTTGGAAGTTTGATGCAGACAGAGTTGTCCTCCGGGTGGAGGTAGCAAGTGCAGAAGAGGCCCTCCCCAATGGTTTGGCAGTCGGAGGACAGGTTAATGAGGTTATGGGTCACCATTGCAATTACTTCTGGGTGAGTGGGGAGAGGGTTGAAATTTATCGGTCGGGTCCTTGACGGTCGAGTGGAAAGTGGAGTGGAAGAAACCGGATTGTTTTTTCTCGACTGCTTTGTAACCTTCTCAGCAGGATGAATCGAGGCGTGGAGAAACTTTCAGAAGGGAAGCTCCAAGGACAGGTGCTCTCTGATTTTAAATCATTCTTTGACGAAGAATCTCTGGGGGGGCTGGGGGAGCGAGCCAGATCTGCAAAAGATGGAGTTTTGTCTGAGGGTCGGCACCGGGTAGTGGTGCTCGATTTTGAAAAGAATGGGAAACGTCTGAAGGTGGCTGTGAAAGCCTTTGGGAGGCAGGGATTTCTTAAGGACCTTTATGACTTTAAGAAGGGCAGTAAAGCTGAGCGTTCGTTTAAGGCTGCTAATTTTTTAAAAAGTCGAGGAGTTGGAACGCCTCAACCTATTGCCTATTTCGATTGTTGGGAAGGTTCACGTTTGGTGGAGAGTTTTTATCTTTCGGATTACCTTGAATCGTTGGTCAGTTTCAAGAGCGCGCTGATTCACGCCTATCAGGAAAGGGCGGATTGTCGATTTTTGGTGGCAAAGTTAGATCATATTGCATCTGCGATTCGACGGATGCACGACGTTGGGTTTTGGCATCGGGACCTAGGAAATCAAAATATGGAGTTTCAGGTGTCGGGCGACGGGGAGTGGGGGAAGGTTCAGTTTATTGATTTAAATCGCGGACGAATCAGGGAGGTTCTAAGTTTGAAGGAGCGAGCGCAGGATTTTTCTAGGATGCGACTTCCTTCAGCGTTTCTCAATGTTTTGGCGAGGATTTATTGGAAAGGGAATCCCCCTAAAGAATTCACCAAAGAGATGATTTCCCGTCGGAGGAGTTTTGAGTTGTGGGAGCGAAGCCGCAAATGGCGTCACCCATTTCGTAAATGGTCTCGAGGGCTTGTTGGGAGTTATCCCGAGGTTCAGGATATTTGGATTTGGGATCGGGAATCGGCGCAGGCATCAATTACGATGGAGAGGTATGAGAGGAAACGATTTTATTCTTTAGGGAGGCATTATAAAGTTGCTTGCTCAGTTTTGAAATTTGCGGGAAAAATCTGGCGTGAATACCGTAGACAAATTCCGTTAGCCTACCAAAGCCAGATTGATTTGAAGGGGCGATTTGGAGTGGCGCTTGAATCGACCGATCTGGATTTTAATCGTCAGGTGGAGCTATTGGAAAAGGTGGAAGGGGTGTCGGTTCTCTTGCGATTTTGTCATCATGAAGGTATGTCGTGTTGGAAGGAGGGGGTTTTACAGGTGAAGCGGCTTGTGGATTCTGGACGCGAGGTGATGATAGCGATGGTGCAGGACCGTGGGGCGGTCAACGAGCCAGATTCGTGGGCTGAGTTTTTGAGTTTTGTGTTAGATGAAGTTGGGGGGCTTGTGACGGCTGTCGAGATTTGCCATGCCGTGAACCGGATGAAGTGGGGTGTTCATGGGCCGGTTGATCAGGTCGCGTTGTTGCAGCCGGTGATGAAGTTGCAGGAAAAGTTCCCTGAAATTACTTTTACGGGGCCCGCTTGTATCGATTTTGAGTATCATTATGTTCTTTCAGCTTTTGAAGGTGCTCCTAAAGGATTGCACTACGGAGCTTTGTCTCATCATCTTTATGTGGATCGGCGGGGAGCACCGGAGAATTTCCAGGGAAAATTCAGTACTCTGGAAAAATGTGGATTGCTGCGAGCGATTGCGAAGGTAGTGCCTGCTTGTGATGATCACGTGATTATCTCGGAGGTAAATTGGCCACTTGAAGGAACAGGGGTTTGGTCCCCGGTAACGGCAACTTACGTGGATGCTGGTGCGCCGGAGCATCCCCTTAGTGTGAGCGAATTAGACTATGGGGTCTACATGTTGAGGTATCTTGTAATCTCGGTCTGTTCCGGCTTTGTCGATAAAGTTTACTGGTGGCGTTTGGTGGCTCATGGATTTGGACTGGTCGACGAGCGGGCCGAAGGCGGATGGCGCGAACGGATTGGGTTTAAGATGCTTCGTGTTTTTTTAGAGCAGTTGGGATCAGCGACTTTTTTGGAGAAATTAGAAATGGAAGATGACGTTTACGCGTTTCGCTTTGAGCGGTGTGACGAGCAAATCTTGATGATGTGGTGTAATGGGAGGAACTATTCTGGGCCGTGGCCGGTCGAGTTCAAATACGCTCTAAATGCCTCTGGAAATGTGGCTGAGATCAAGGAAGTTGGGGATTCTCCCGTCTATTTCTTCTTGTAGCTTTCTCAAGCTCTGTGGGTGGCAGGTATTTCTGAGGAGAAACTGGTGATTTTAGATATCACCTAAGGATTAAGTGGGAGACGATCGTTTTGGAGGTTTAGCTGCTCCTATCAGGATCTTATCTAAGTTTAGGAGTTCTTCTAGAGCTGGCCCTTATTCCTTAGTTTTTTTATTTTTCAGTAGAGGCGGTCTCTGAAAAACAGTTCGTTTCGGCGGTAAGGGTGATGATTTTCCCAGAGAGTTTTTTGACCCGATCCAACTGAGAATGCGGTGCCAAGAAGACATCGACTGGAGTCGCTCCACGATTTGAGATTTCGTTGAGTCTTTCGCGAACTGATTGGTCACTCTGATTAAAGTCGACTTCGTGATGCTCTTGAGTGATCAAGCGTTCGGAGTAAGGCAGTTTCTTTTCTTGCCGAGCGAGGTTCACGGCACGAAGTGGGCGGGGTATTTTGAGATCGTCTTTGTACTTTTCGAGGAAGGCAAGCGGATCGTTCCCTTGGAGGCGCCAGCGGTTTTCGAACCAAAAGACATCAACAGGCGATCGTCGCCAGTCTTGTTCGATGCTATCTGCGCACGCTTGAGGGGAGATTGTTGGAATAGGCCGGAAGGTGATCTTCCAACGTGCGATCCCAACGGTCTCGCACGAGAGACTCATGAGGAGACCCTTGCCTCGTTTTGCAATGAGATAAGGGAGTGGTGAACAGGTAGTTGGGCGACCAAAAAATAGACAAGCGGCTCCACGATCACCAACTCGTTGGTCTGCCAGAATCCCCATAGCCCCGCCTCCCCTTACAAAGCTCGAGAGGCGATGGGTCGAAGATCGTTTCGCAAAGAGTTCAAGTCCTCGTCTTCTCCTACGGCGTTCGACAACGGCATTGATGAGAGAGTTGTTAAGGGGCCGATAGTGTGTCCCAACTTTAAAATCGCCATCGATTAGAAAGATGGCCTGGGCAAGAAGTTCCCAGTTTCCCATATGCGGAGAGACCATGACAAGACCGCCCTTGCTCGTGGTGGCGAAGAAATCGTCGAGCCCTTCAAAGTGCAGCCTAGCTAAGATCTGGGCATCATTTAAAAAAGGGATTTTGAGTGAAGTTAGAAAGTTGGCTCCGGTGCGCTCGAAAACTTCTGCAGTGAGTTGTGAGATTTCGGAATGCGATTTTTCGTCGCCGAATGCGAGGCGAAGATTTCGGTTGACTTGATACCTTCGTATTGAGTTGTAGCGATAGAAAATTCGGCCCGCGAATTCGCCAAGTTTAAAGATGGTTTCCAAAGATATCATTTTGAGCATCCACTCGAAGATGCGATAGGCGCAATACTCAAGCCGATGACTGAGGGTGGGGGCGGTGGAACGACTCATCGTGTGCCTGCTGTGGCAGGCGAGAGGGTGTTACCAGCGAAAAAAGTGAATGTTAAGTGTCAAAACGCATCGATTTTCAGCGTAACCTTCTATCATGCGTAGTTTTGTCTCGTTTCTTGCCTTAATCTCCCTTGTGTCAGCGTCTGAGAAGCCAAACGTCCTGTTCATTTTTGCTGATGATATGACCTATGAGGCGATCGGATCCCTTGGCATGACCGAGGTGATGACTCCTAATCTGGACAAATTGTTCAGCTCGGGGACCCAATTCACCCACGCCTATAATTCTGGCGGGTGGAATGGCGCGATTTGTGTCGCTAGCCGGAATATGATGATGACGGGGCGTCATCTCTGGTATGCCCAGAAGGAAGAGAAGACGATGGGTAAACGCCGTCTCTGGCCGCAATTGATGAGCGATGCTGGTTACACGACCTACATGACTGGGAAATGGCATGTTCGCATGAAAGCAGAGGATCTTTTTGACCATGTCGGGGATGTTCGTCCTGGTATGCCCAATCAAGTGAAAGCGGGATACAATCGTCCTCTTGAAGGGAAGAAGGATATTTGGAATCCGACCGACAAGTCCAACAACGGGTTCTGGAAAGGTGGAAAACATTGGTCGGAAGTGGAGGCTGACACTGCGGTGAGGTATCTCAATATGGCTAAAAATGACGACAAACCATTTTTCTTCTACTTGGCTTTTAACGCTCCGCACGATCCCCGACAGTCTCCGCAGAAGTATCTCGATATGTATCCGGAGTCCGACATTAAGGTGCCTGAGAATTTTCTCGATGCCTATCCTCACCGCAAAGTGATGAAGGCTCCGCATAGTCTCCGCGATGAGAAGCTCGCGCCAATGCCGAGGACCAAGCGTTCGGTTCAAGTGGCTCGGCGTGAATACTTCGCCTTAATTACGCACATGGATACGCAAATTGGGCGCGTTCTGGATGCGCTGGAAAAAAATGGGCAACGTGAGAAGACCTATATTGTTTTCACCGCCGATCATGGGCTCGGTTGTGGTCATCACGGTCTTCTTGGAAAACAGAACATGTATGATCACAGTATCAGGGTTCCTTATGTCGTGGTGGGGCCGGAAGTTGAGGCTGGGAAAAAGGTCTCTGCTCCCATCTACATTCAGGACTCGGTTCCGACTGCGCTTGAAGTGGCAGGGGTCGAGATTCCAGAGCATATTCAATATCAGAGCTACATCCCCATTCTTAGAGGCGAATCGAGTGGTCGCGCTCAGATTTATTCGGCCTACCTCAAGGATGCTCAGCGGGCGCTAACTAGAGAAGGCTACAAGCTGATCCTTTATCCAGGTGGTGGGATTGCCCGCCTTTATGACCTTGAAAAAGATCCTCAGGAGAAAGTGGATTTACTCGAAAGAGGAAAAGGTAAGGATGTCGCTAGAAGGCTCTTTAAGGCGCTCAAATTAGAGGCGAAAATTCATGGTGACGGGCTTGAGTTCGGAGAGTATAAGGCTTTGGATTAGAGAGGGAGTTCTCTTGCATCCCTTTGTTGGAAGGGAATGGCAAAACTCTTCGTAATTGAAATAGGAACTTATGAAACGTCTTGCTCTTGTTATCCCGCTTTTACTGGCTCTTGTCAGTCCCTTGTTTTTGTCAGCCAAGAAAGAGGGAGCGACGAAAAAGAAGATTGTGTTGATTGCGGGCAGCCGTAGCCACGCATCAGGGGAGCATGAATTCAGGGCTGGTTGCATGCTTCTTGCAAAAGCGCTAAATGATGAAAGCGGGCTCAATGTAGAAGCGGTCGTTGTAGGGAAAGATTGGCCTAAGGATAAGTCGGTTCTCGATGATGCGGCTTCCATTTTCATCTTCGCTGATAGCGTGAGTGGTATCGCGGGTGAGTGGGAGTATCTCGATTCTCTGGCAAAGAAGGGTGTCGGAATGGTCTTTATGCACTATGCCGTTCACCCGAACCCGCAGATGGGTAAGAAGTATTTTCAGCCTTGGATTGGTGGTGCGATGGAGTCGGAGTGGTCAGTCAATCCTCATTGGGTTGCAGACATGAAGGTCAAACAGGATCATGAAATCGGAAATGGTGTGCCGGAAACGGTGACTTGTCTCGATGAGTTTTACTACAACATGCGTTTCATCAATGAACGCGATAAGGTGCTCGATTTGGTGACTGCAACGCCAACTCGTAAAAATATGTATCGATACATTAACCTTTGGAACCAGCATGGGGTTGATGGTCTAGATAAAGAGCATGCTCTCATGTGGGGATACGAGCGCCCGAATGGTGGTCGCGGGGTTGGTTTTACTGGTGGGCACTACCATCACGGCTGGGCGTTGGAGGGGTTCCGCACAGTTGTCCTCAATGCTTTGATCTGGTCTGCTGGGATTACAGTCCCTGAAGATGGAGTGAAATCTAAGCCACTGACCGAAGATGACCTCAATGATAATCTTGATAGCTATGGCAAGAACATGAAGCGGCTCAAACTCCCAAATCCAAGCGATTGGAAAAAGTTGAAGCCAGCTCGTATCGACGAGAAACGCGAAGCTGCGTTTACGAACTAGGTAGCCTGCTTCCAAGGTTATCGGCCTAACGATTAAAAAGCGAGCTAGCTGGACCGCGGTTCCTCTGGTTAGCTAGATCTAGGATGGTGCTCAGGAAGATTTTGCAAGGTTGATCCCTTGGGCCTGGAGCCAGGCGATGCAAGCTTCGTGGTCATTTAGGTCGTATTGCCAAGAGGAAAAACCGAACTTTTTCCCACTTGTAATATTTTCGGGGAGGTCGTCGAGGTAGAGGGTTTCGCTTGGAACGAGATCGTAACTGTCGATGGCAGATTGATAGAACTCGGGGAGAGGTTTGATAGTTCCGATTTCCTGTGAAAAGTGGTGGTGATCGAAGAGATTAAAATCCTGATAGGTTTTTAGAAATGAGCGGGCGTGGATCGCGTTAGTGTTTGAGAAAAGAATGAGGCGGTGGCCTTGCTTCTTTAGAGTGTGAACGATTTCCCACATCGGGAGATTGGGTGAGAAAATATCTTCCCAAGCTGCCACGAATTCGTCTGAGGTGAGAGGATGATTGAGGATGTCGAGCGACTGCCCTATAAATTCTTGATCTGAGAGTTTTCCAGTTTCGTAAGGATCTTTGAGATTGGCTAGTTCGGTGGGAAGAGGGAGGTTTTCAGCACCTAGAATGGCGAGGTGGAATCGGTGAAAGTGGAGTTTCAGGAGAACGTTTCCGATGTCGAAAAGGAAGGTCATGAGGGTTTGACTTTGGATAAGATGAAGTTGGCGGCGTCACGTGCAGCGGAGGGGCGCGCGTGTTGGCTGAGTCGGTTTTTCTGCTCGCGCCAGAGTGCGGCATCGTCGTCGAGAAGGTTAGAGATGGATTCGCGGATAGTTTTTGCTGAAGTAGCAAGCGATCCGGTTTGAAAACGGTCAAGAAGCTCGATGTTCCCTTCTTCCTGTCCGGGCACGATGTGGTGGACTAGCATGGGGCACTGTGCGGCAATGGCCTCGTGGACGGTAGCACCCCCGGCTTTACCAATAACGAGGTGGTGCGAGGAGAGCAGCTCAGGGACTTTACGAGTCCAGCCTTTGATGTGGATTCGGCCAGGGAAGGATTTTTTGAGTGAATAGACCTTACGGTAAAGTCGGCGGACATTTCGTCCGAGAATGACGGTGATGTGGTTTTCGTGACTGAGAGCGGCCTTGATGATGTCAGTGACGTGCGGAGAGCGGGCAGTGGGAAAGAAAAGAATACGAAAGGGATTTAGGGGATCATCCGGCGAAACTTTTTCAAGGCTCTCGAAGCGAGGGCTCACTGGAAAGCCGGTGATATTCATTTTTTCTTTGGGGAGATTTCTGGTGATCAGTCCTTCGCGGGTGTGATCGTCAGTAATGAGAAAGTAGTCACTGGGTGAACGAGTCCAGGCAGCATTGATTTCAATAGAGTCGGTGATAATAGTGATAATGGGAACGCGGCGCCCTATCGAGAATTGGCGCTCAACCATATAAGGGTAAAGTGGGTAGGTGTTTACAACTAAATCAGGCTCGAATTTGTTAAGCAGGTTCGCAACGGCGTCCTCAGTTTTGGCAATAAAGGGTAGGGGCTGGGAGAAGTCTTGACGATCGGTGGATCGATACATCCAAGCCCAGATTTTAGGGGTGTAAGTTGTGATTTCCCGATAGGCTTTGCATAAGAATGCGTTAATTCTCGGATTGCCGATGTGGCAAGGATCAGCGACCAGGATTTCCGCCTTTTCTTTCAGTGCCTCAGCAAGGTGACGGGCCGCGCTATTGTGCCCATCGCCAAAGCTTGCAGAGAGAATTAGAATTTTTGGCTTCACACGTTCAATTGTTGAATGAGATCTAGAGGGGATCCAGAGTTGCGTCGACACTCATTTGAGGTCATTCTGCCAATGAACGATGGCAGAAGGGTCGAAGGAAAACAGGAAAGATCAGATTAGGGTTGTCGATGAGATGCCTACGGAGGTTGTTCGTTTGGACGTGGAGAGGATGATGCCATTGAAGAAGAAGGGGGGGATTCCCGAGGTGGTTCTGGCTCCAGAAGTAGAATCTACTCATCCAGAAAATTCTTCTGAGGAAGTTCCTGTTGCGGAAAAGTTATTTGATTTGGAAAGGGAGTCATTGGAATTTGAAAAGGAGGCCGAAGAAGACTTGGTTCCGATGGGGTGGTTCGTCTTATTGGCAGTTGGTTTGTTTAGTGTTTTAGGTTGGGTGATTGTTCAAACTGGGATGGGAGACGGGAGTGATTTGATAGACGTGAAAGCTGCGAATCAAGCGTTGCGAGGTGATCTGGATCGACCCAGGGGAGCAAGGGCGGAGGAGAATGAGCGACAGGCCGCGGAAGCTCATTTCAACAAGATGGAGAAGGTTGTGACTGATTTTCTTAGTGCTGATTCTCTTGAAGAGATGGTTAAATGGGTTAGGCATCCGGAGAGGGTTGCTCCGCTGATGGAGTCCTATTACGCGCGTAATAGAATTGAGCCCCTAACTTTCAATGCTACGAAGAAGTATCATAGTCTTTCGCTCGAAAATAAACCTTTTATCGCTTTAGAAGTGAGAGTTGGGGAACACGAAAAGGGTATTCCTATTCTTATCGAAGACCGGCAGGATGGAATGCTCGTAGATTGGGAATCGTATGTGTGTTATCTCCCAATGAGCCCCGAAGAATTAGCCGAATCTCGGCCGACGAGTGTGATGGGCTTGAGGGTCTATGTTCAGAGAGATAATTTCCATACCTATGAATTTTCGGATGAGAGCGAGTATGATTGCTTTCGATTGAACTTTCGTGGATCCGAAGTTATCCTCTATGGCTTCGTGAAAAAGGGAACTGCTTTGGAGCAGGAGTTCTTAAAATTTTCCCCACTTGGAACTGACGAATATCGGAACGCCGCGATTATTAAGGCGAGATTTCTAGAGGGAAGTAAGGCTACACGCTCAATGCTGATTGAGGGTCTGGAATCGACAAAGTGGGCGTTTCCTCACAATCCACAGGAAATTGCTGAGAACGAATCATCGAAATAGACTTTTTGCTTATGAAGCTTGGACAAGCCAATTTGAAAGAGGAAATGAGGGTTGTTGGAGCTGTCAATTGCGGAAAGATTTTTCGCTGCCTTCTAATTGTGTTAACAGTGATTAAATAGTTTTTATTTTTGGTGTCGGAAATAGTGGAGGCAGGTGTGAGTTTACTTGTGCGAAGTTATATGATTGCCTCTCCCAAGGCAAAGGGCACAAAGCAATTGAAAGAGACAATAATTTAGAATGATGAAAAAATACATTAGCCGGGTGAATACTTTTCTCGCCATTTCATTTGTTATGCTATTTCCAACTGGGGCCTTCGCTCAAGTTACAGCCCCTAAGATTTTCACGAACATTCTTGATCCAAACAAGCTTTACGAGGGTCAAAGGGTGGTGGTGACTCCACCGGAGGAAATCGAGAAATATATAAAATTAGTTAAGGAGGGAGCAAAGAACGATCCGGAGTGGTATGAGGAATATTCAAAGAATGCTAAGCCTGGTGTTCCACTTCCATTCCACAAAAATCTCAATCTAACAACCGCTCAGTATCAGGAATACCTAGAGCTCTGGGGTAAGCGGGAATTCAAGATTCTAGAGAAGATCGGGGTTCTTCTTGAACTGAGGCGCGGTAAGTGGTGCTTTAGATTATCGGGAACGGGGGCAATGATTTCTTTGCTCCGATATGACGAAAAGGAAGATGTGTTTCGTTCGACTAACGGTGTCATGAAGCGAATTGATGATATCGACGCAGGAGAGGAAACCATTCTTGGCGAATGGAAGGGAGCCGAGTGGAGGTTTGAGGAGGAAACGCCGTTGGGAAAAACTAAAGAGAACCTGGCTCTTGGGAAAGCTGCCGACGGGAAGTTTGGTTTTCTCGTCTATCGTCTCCAGGATATTACGGCAAATAACACTGTGCTAGAGGATGTCAGTCGAGTGATTCGTTTTCCGCTTAAATAGGAATTGAGAGGGTCCCGTCGTGTGAATCTTCTGAACAAACGAGTTCTTGGGCTGCGGTTGCATACGTGGGGAATAGCTCCGCTACTTGCTTGGGCATGTATGAACCTGTTTTTTTCTACGGTGCTGGGCACTAGAATTATTTGCAACAAGATAGAGGAAAAGACAGGCTTGCCTTGTCAATTGGAAAGTGTGACGTGGTCGCCCTGGATGGGAGTTGCGATGAACAAGTTCCAAGTTTTTGTCCCAGCTGAATTGGAAAAAAAAACCCTTCTTTTTTCGATTCGTGAGATTCGGATCGATGTGTCGTGGATTTCTCTGCTAAAAGGAAAGAAGCGTTGGGAGCGACTCGAGATTAATCAGCTTGATGTTAATGTTGCGGTTGAGACACTTAGGGAGATTGTGGCCAGACCCATGGAAAATCCTTCCAGGTCGGCAGTAGTTGAACAGCCAGCCAGTCAAGATGAGCTACCTCATTCAGATCCTGAAAGTCAACCAGCAGATCAGAAAACCGAAGAAACCCCATTAGTCCAGAGCGACGTCCCGGCGAAAGGGCGTGGTCTAAATATGACCTCGATACCAGTCGAAAATTTTGAGGGAGAGATCATTATTTCGAATGCGAAAGTGAGAATCTTTTCAGAGCGGGCTCCCGATTTTTCAGTGACTCTAAACCAAATTAAGGGTGAGATTCCGCTTTGGGGAAGCGCTCGTGAGGGAGAGATTTCCTGTGGGGAAATTACGATTACAGAAGAAATTTCAGAAGTTGGATTGAGAATCCCCGTGGTCTGGGGAGACCGCTCGCTCGCGGTCATGGAGCATTCGCTAAAGGTATTTGGCTTGGATTTTGAGCTGTCGGCGGCCGTTAAACTGGCGGCTGGTTTGCCTGTCGGTTTACAGGTCAGTCTTCCAGATCAGCAGGTTGACTTAAGTTCGGTTTTTCTGGAGCAGGAATCACCGCTGTCAGTATCCAATTTAAATTCAAAAAATCGATTGCAAGGTTACTTGTTGGTTCCTTCGACCTTCAAAGGGAGCAGTGTCACCCGCTTTGAAAATGTGGTGATCAATGATCCACGGGATGAAGGCGAAATAAGATTCAATCGTGGAACAGCCAGCTTCATTGCTACAGCGGCAGGAGTTGTAGCTAAAGATGTTCGGGCTATTGGTGAGGAAGATGCCATCTTGATGAATGGGTTTGCAACGGCTGCGGGAGAGGCGGCAGCAACCTTGCGGGTTGTTTCGAGCCCTGAGAGGGCACAATCTCATTCGAAAAGAGTGAGGATGGCTTCTGGGAACTTGCTTATGGACTTTCAACCGCTAATTACTCCAGATCGCGCATTTCGTGATATTCGAATTGAAGCTCGTGACGGGACATTGATGATGAACCTCGGTGAGGACCGGTCCTGGGTTCCTTTTTTTGATACCGCGGAAGAAGTCCTAGGTCGCCAGAATACCAACCTTCCTAAATTACCATGAGAATTATTGCCGGTTCAGCAAAGGGGCATCCCCTAAAGGTTCCGCGCGAAGTTTCGCGTCCGACTACGGATCGCGTCCGGGAGTCGGTGTTTGGGATTCTTACGGCTGTGATTTCCAAGGCACGAGTTCTTGATCTTTACGCAGGGTCGGGTGCCCTAGGGATTGAGGCTTTGAGCCGCGGTGGGGCTTCGTGTACTTTTGTGGAGCAGAATCGTGGGGCATGCCGAATCATCGCGGAAAATTTAGAAAAGACGGGATGTGATGATGGAAGAGTCATTCAGCGCGAGGTGGGTGCCTTCCTACGTAGTGAAAGTACGAGTTACGATTTGATTTTTGCTGATCCTCCCTACGCCGATGGATTGAGTGATCCTGCACGTGATTTGATTGCGATCGAAGGCTGGAAGCAATGGTTGTCCGAGGATGGTTTTTTGATCCTAGAGCGTGAAGCGGCCGGAGAACTTCCTGATCCGAAAGAATTGGCATTGGTCCAAAGCAGAGATTATGGCCGGAGTCGAATTACAATTTATCAGTTAAAATCTTGAGATGAGAACTTTGGTGATAATTTTTTGGAGAATTTTCTACCCGCTGGTGGCGCTGGCCGCTGCGCCTTTTTGGATGTTGAAAATGTTGCGTCGCGATGGTTGGGGGAGTGGGTTGCTTGAGCGGATAGGAATCTATCGGAGAGAAGTAGAATTTGAACGGATTGGGGCTGTTTATATCCATGCCGTGAGCGTTGGGGAGGTGCTGCTTGCACTGAAGGTGATCACGGAATGGCGGAAAGAAACGGGCGACCATTTTGTGCTAGTCCCAACCACGGCGACCGGAATGGCGGTAGCCCGTGATAAGTCACCTAAGGATGTGCGGGTGATTTATGCGCCGCTTGATTTTGGCTTCTTGATCCGCCGAGTCATGAAGCGTTTGGAACCCCGGGTAGTGGTGATGGTGGAATCAGAGATTTGGCCGAATCTCATCTATGAAACTCACCGCCTAGGAATTCCGATTGGTTTGATGAATGCTCGACTTTCGCCGCGATCCGGTCGTCGCTTAAAGAAGTTTCAGAGTTTGGTGAGCCCCTTTCTGGAATTGCTAGACTACGTCGGGGTTCCCGAAAAAGAGGACCTTGTCCGATGGCAGTCAATTGGAGTTCGCGAAAAAGCGGCGGTGCTGACCGGGAATGTGAAATTCGATCCGTCGGGCTCGGTTTTGCCAGAGAAGAGGTCGGAATTCTCTGCGATGCTAGAACAATTCCCAAAGAGGCCGGTAGCGATGGCAATCTCAACCTTCCCCGGTGAAGAGGAGTACCTTGATGATGTTTTTAGAGAGTTAGGTTATCAGTCGGTTATTGTGCCCCGGCATGCCGAGCGACGAACAGAGGTTGCCGAAGCTTTAGATGGCAATGTGATTTTAAGAAGTCAATTCCAACAACCTCTGGGCAGTGAATCGTTTGTGATTGATAGCACGGGGGAGTTACGAGACTGGACAGCTCATGCAGATGTCGTGGTCATCGGAAAGAGTTTTTTTGAAGAGGGAGGGCAGAATCCTTCCGAAGCGATTCTCGCCGAAGTGCCAGTCATTTGTGGGCCGAACATGTCAAACTTCGAGCCTTTGGTTACCGAGCTCAAGGAAGCGGGTGGGATTTGTATGGTTTCTTCTCGCGAAGAGTTAGTTTCAACGCTTCGGAAGATACCGATGGGGCAAGTGCAAAGAGCGCGTGTCGTGCTAGAAAAGCATAATGGCGCGATGGGCCGGACGATCTCCCTTTTCCTAGGAGGCAAAACGGCAGCGACTAATTAACGAGATCATTGTATATTTTTTGATAGTCAGCGACGACTCGTTCATCTGAGAAGTCCTCTTTAGATTGTTCCATGATTCGCTTAATTTGGGGATTTTTGTGGTCTGGCGAAAGTTGATAAAACTCCATGGCCTGATCGATTGCCCACCGGAACCCATCGGTCGTGAAATGCTCGAAGAGAAATCCGTTTCCAGTGTTTTCGTGGATGTTGAGGTGCCTGACGGTGTCCTTGAGTCCGCCAGTAGCGTGGGCAATCGGCAGGGATCCATAGCGACATCCAATCATTTGTGGTAGGCCACAAGGTTCGAATGACGATGGCATGAGAACGAAATCCGAGCCTCCGTAACCAAGATGTGAAAGGGATTCGGAGAATGGTTGAACAGCGATACGGTCGGAGATGCCATGATGGGCGACAATTCCCTGGAAGTGTTGCTGGTAAGGACCATCGGCTATCATAACTATTTGTAAACCAAGGTGGTTATAGTCATTAATTAGCTGGGAAAGGATATCAGCAAGGAGCGAACATCCCTTCTGTATAGGATCAAGACGCGAAGGCCAAAAAAGAATTGGAACTGAAGGATCTTCTTTGAGCAGGAGGCGTTTTTGAAGATCCTTCTTAAGTTTGGGTTTGATGGTGTGATGCCGGCGTGGTCCGTATTCTTCTGGGAGATAGGGATCAATTTGGGGGTTAAAAGAGCGATCGGGGGCATTGACGATTCCTGAAGCGACTCCAGCTTCGCGTTTGTGATAGAGTAGATGGCTTAGGTGGGGTGGAATAGTTGGGTGATGACCCATGGCGACTTCGTCAAGGAAGGTTGGGCTGACCACATTGGTGTGGGTCGCTGCC
Source organism: Verrucomicrobia bacterium SCGC AAA164-M04 (assembly GCA_000383735.1). The sequence goes on along the minus strand of KB912069.1, from coordinate 161,219 downwards.
GAGATTCCGCTGGCGAGAAGATCGATAGGGTTGGTCCAGTAGGATTCATCAAAGCTTTCCGGATAGCTTCCAAAGTAAAGTTCGTCCCAAAAGTCTCCGGCTGGAATTCCTGTGTTTTCGAGTTGGGCGAGGGTGGCTTCCTGAGTGTGGATATTGTGAATAGTAAAAAGGGTCGGAATACCGAGTTTCTTGGCCTCAGCGGGGATCAGACCGGTCATCCAATCATTACAATGAATAATGTCGGGTTTAACCCTTGGGATGATATGATTGATGAGGTCACGTTGAAACGCGAGGGCGGACATCAGAAGATCTTCCTTGCAGGCTTGGTAGACTCCACCACGTCGATAGAATTTGCAGTCTTCGGCAAGGTGGATACGGTCCCCGACTGAGATGCGGGTCCGCTTGCCAGGGTGGGTGGCTTGTTCACCACTTTGGAAGAGGTTTCGGTAGTGTGGGATAGCTAGGTGAATGTCCTTTTCGGCTGAACTTAGACCATGAACTAGAAGGGCTGAAACATCAGCGAGTCCGCCTGCTTTGGCTCTTAGCCGTTCGGCATCATCCGAAAGCTTCTTTGAAACGTAAGAAATTTCCGGGGTGATAAAAAGAATACGAGGCCCGGGATCCGAGCGGGTCTTTTTGGTCGTTTTTATTGGCATGGGGCTTTTCCGGGATTTAAGGGGAAGCGGGTTCAATGTTTTGTCTTTCACCCTCCGGAGTTGTCTTTACTAGTCTTTTTAGTCTTGGAAACTGATTTAGGGCTTTAGATTTGATCCTAAGCTTGAAGTTATCGTCTTTTGGATCCGATTCGCTGCACGAATTTTAGTAGCAGGGGGTGTGCCGGGTCTGCCATACCATGCCCATAACCATCAATTTCGAACAAGGTAACCTCCTGATGCCCTGCGACTTTTAGCATTCTAAAGAGATAGGCGTTTTCCTCATAGCGACCGAGAAGTTCTTTTTCGCGATCGCCTGTGATTAGGAGGATCGGAGGGGCGTCTTTCCTGACATGGAAGAGGGGCGCCAGCTCGTCGACGATAGGGCGAGTTGCAGCAATGCCACGCTCCTTTCGAACTGTAAAATGTGTGATGGCGTGCCCGCTGTAAGGAATAAGGCCTGCAATATCATTAGCATCTACTTGGTGACGCTTGAGCCAAGATGAATCAAGCCCGATCATACTCGTGAGATAGCCTCCGGCAGAATGTCCGCTAATGAAGATACGCTTCTGATCTCCACCAAGTTTTCCGATATTTTTCATAACCCAGGCAACTGCGGCAGCTGCGTCGTCAAGGCATTCGGTGACTTTGACTTTAGGGCTCAGCCGGTAGTTGACCGCGACGATGGCATGTCCTTTATTTTGGAGAGCCTTTGGGAAACTTTTTTTTCCCGAAGTTAACCCCCCACCGTGAAACCAGATAATAGTCGCAAAGCCTTTTGATGAAGGGTGATGAATATCTAGGACACATCTTTCACGCTGATACTCGCTGAGGGCTTGGGTGTTTTCACGGTAAGAGATGTCTTTCTTGATTTCGTAATCGATTTCAGCGGCCCAGATTTGAATAGCCGATATGAAGAATAGCAGGGGAATTCGCATCGTGCGAGCGTGTCAAAGATTCGCTGCTGACGCTAGATTAATTGTCTTGGAGGCGACCAAGGTTGATGGATTAGGTTTTGAAGAGTTTTGGATCCGATAGGTCAATTGAAGGTTCAGCGAAGCGGAGGGTGGGAAGTAAAGAAAGGAGATCCGATTCTTTGCGAAAACAGCTAAGTTGCCACCGTGGCGATGGTGATTAAGAAGAGCAACTTTTGCGTAGGCAAAGCGCGTATTCGTTGATTGGGATCTTTAGGGTCCGCTGACTCGAATCCGGTAAAATTTTCTTTCACCAGATGTTTGATCAGTCGTGCGACTCGTTGAGGCACCTGCCGTGACTGAATCGTGGAGGCTCCAGTTGCCGGCCAGATCAGAGCTCGACTCAACAAGGTAGGTTTTTCCGGTGACTGAAGCCCAGGTGATTTCGATCACGTCTGGAGTATCACTTGGTCCAACCGATAGAATACGGAAGTAATCTGAGGTGTCTAAGGGGTTGGTTCCTGCAATCGTCTCGGCGCCGTCAGAAGATCCGTCGGCATCAGTATCAAACAAGTTGGGATTGGTACCCAATGCGTTTTCTCGGATGTTACTGAGTCCGTCGCCATCTTGATCGGTGGCTTTGGAAAATCCGGGGCTTCCCCCGGTATATGCAGAGGCACGCCAATTCAGCGGGTCATTATAATTTCCCTCCGTATCAATGACTTCCAAGGATGGGCCGGTGCCATCCGCAGCAAGGGGCCAAGGAGCATTGTCGTCGTATGAAAAATTGTGAATGGTGTTGCCGAATGGATCCCGTAGTTCGATCGTTTCGCCACCGTTTGAGAGCGCACCAGAAGCCCAGCTTCCTACGATGGGAATGTGATTTCCGTAGCGAGCACGAAATACTGATTCGTCAGAAACGATTACTGCATATTGTCCCGGAGCCAACGTGACGTCTGCAAAGCTAAAGGCGGCGAAGGGTTGGGTGTCATCAAAGGAAGCACCATCAAGAGCGAGCGGCGTCGAGCCGGTATTTTGAATTTCGATAAATTCGTCGGGCGAGCCTCCAATCGGATGATACATGATCTCGGTAATCCTGAGATTTTCGAGAGTTGGGCTACTGATACTTGGGTCTACGAGGAGAGAGTCATCGAATTCCACGCGGAGGGCCTGCGGGGTATCGGTGGACGCAAAAATTCCGGCTTGCGAGGTGGTGATATTTCCAGAGGAACTTCCGAGAGTTTCCCAGACACCAGGCTCGTTGCGATACTGTAGATCGATTCCTGTAGATTTTTTAAAGATCCTTACAACCGCGTCTTTTCCTGTCCAACCGATTGAGCCAAGAACCGTTGTGCTTGAGGTTGTGATCTTTTTGGCACGCAGCAAATCACCGTCTTCCATGCCAACCGTGAAACGCACAGGTGAGCCGTTTTCTTCCCCATCCACGATGATGCCAGTGTAAAAATCACCCTGCTGCACGGATGTTAGAGTTATTTCGGAAGCAAAGGACCATACGCCTGCCGGGGTTTTCCGCCACATTCGAGGGTGATTTGGCGAGTTTAGCTTTAGCGGTTTGGCTGGGTTTGTTTCTAACTTAACGGCGAGACGATTTGGCGTTTCATCAAAGCTGTAAGAAGAAGAAGGTGCGGTTCCATCCTTGATTGTAAGATCTTCTGTAGTCCAAATTTTCTGCAGGGTTTCTTGGTTAAATGGATCCCATCCGCTGTTGGCGTAAGCGACGATTTCTCGAACCACTTGGGTCGTTTTTCCGTTCTGGTCGGTTGCCTTAATTGTTAATGGGTAATGTCCGGGGTCCTGAAAGATCATGGAAGCGCTGGATGGAGTTGGGTTGCTGATGCTCAATCCTGCTGGGAGTTGGAATGAGAAATCGAGGCTAGTTCCCTCGGGGTCATAGCTCTCGTCTCCATCTACCTCGAAAGTGGTATTGATTGGGATGCGGAACGATCCAGGATCGGCATCGAGAACTAGAACGGGTGCAGCGTTACCACCTTTGTTTACGGTGAAGTTCTCGGTGCCACTGACGTTACCTTCTTGGTCGACCGATTGGACCTCAAGAACATTGGCGCCCTGCCGCAGTTGAATCCCGCTTAGGGTCCAAGCTGTTGTATTAGTAAATTGGTAGTTAACCCAAGGTTGCCCGGTTACACGGATTGCAAAAACATCTGCGCCACTTCTGCCTTGTAGTGAAACCGTATCGTTAGAGGTGGAGAGGGAAGAGCCGTTTCCAGAGGTGACATTGAAGTCGGTGTTAAGAGCGCTACCAATCGTAGAATTAGCTTTAGAAAGGCGATTTTGATTCCAAGAATTATAGGTTGATTCGTTACTCGAGTAGGAGGTGGAAGCATCTTCCTCACAACGAAACCAAGCGGCAAGTCGGGTTGAGTTAGCGGTGTATTTTTGGACCATTTCGTTGAGGTAATGATTCACCCTTTGCTTGATGTAGGGCTTTTCAAAAAAGTTACGAACACCGGAGAGGTTACCAATGAAGTCTGCATTGGAGCTACCGAAGGTTAGGTCTGAGTCCCATTGAATTAGCATCCATTTGCCGTCGGTGACTCGACGTAGGAAGTATCCGTTTTTACCACGATTCCGAGTGAGGGTGTCCCAGTCGTCACACCAACCACGAACTACTGCGTTGGCAGCCATCATATCGATATCGGCGGTTCTTTCCATTTCTTCACGAGTGAAGTCATTTCTACCAACCATTCTGGTCCAGCTGATGAAGGAAGAGTAGTCGTGTTCAGTTTCGCGAGAACGCTTGATCCATTCAGAGGAATAACGTTCAGGTTCGGTGGTGTTTTTATATTCCCAAGTGGCGTTGCGGTTTTGGCGGCCCCAGCCGTCGTCAAACCACCATTCATCGTCAATACGATAGAGTTCGCCTTTGTGGCCATCTTCCCAATTGCGTTTCAGAAAATCGTTGGCATTGGGTTCTACGTCTTCCCTCAGTGAAGCACTTCCGCCGTTGATGATAACGCGAACAAATTCGTTCTCGTTGGCAGCGTGACCTAGGAGATAGAGCCAGTATCGAATGATCCGATTATGGTAAGCTCGTCCGCCGCCTGCATCGTTGTCGACAGCTCGCTTAGTGTAGCCCCGGAACTTTCGGTCGCCGGGTGGTTTCCACTTCATACGTGAAAAGTCAGCGCTTCCCGATCGAGTCCATGGACTTCCGCTCTTACGCATCTCGCAGTTGTAGATGATATCTTTTTCGTTGCTGATGAAAGTGGCGTTGAAATATTGGTTGGAAAGTTTGGGAAAGTCGTAGTCGAACGTTGCAGAGTCTCCTGTGCCGCCGGAAGCAGAACGGTCGCGGGCCGAGATGATAAAGCGCTGGAGCCGAAGATCGGTCGGGTGATTGGAATTATCTACGACCCACATCGCGGGCTTTTCGGGAGCGAGGGCGGGCTGAATAGACGTTCCGCCGGCTGAAGTGGCTTGAGCGTAAAACTGCACAATGGAGTTGTCGCTTTGATAATTAGTCAGGGTAGCGGTATGGATGCCATCATTTGCAATCTCGTCACCGCCGCTGATGCCATCATCAAACATTGGGCTGCTGTTCCATGTTCCGTTTCCTGCAGTAGTATCGAGACGGTGTCGTAAATTAACGGTATCGGCATTCTGAGCTTCGACGGTGACGCGAACAGGGTCACTTGATCTTGGGATAGGAGGGCTGTGAATGAGGCCTGAAATCGTTGGGGCTGGGTTGTCTAATATTCTGGGATTGGCTGTGCCGGGTGTTCCTAGGTTTTTAGGGACGTTGAGGTGAATTGTACCTCCGAAGGAACGATCCCAAGTTTGCACATTTAAGGTGGGCTTCCCTGAGATCCAGCGGGCCTCGAAGGTAAAGTTTAGGTTATTGTTGTCCTGAATGCTCGTGACATCTATTTCACAGCGGTTCGCTTTCACATCTCCGTGGCCACTAGAGATGAGGTGGAATTCGTCGTTGGTGATTTTGCTGGCGTGGTGGGTTCCCTGACACAGCCACCCGTCATTGGCAGACCCGTTTCTTGCTAAGGCGAGGCCTCCTCCTGGAAGAATGTTGCCACCTCCATTTCGGGAGAGAGAAAGATTTCTCATCGCGATATGGGTGTCTCCAACTGCTTGAAGGTGCAGTTCTTTATAGTCTGAAGCTCCTCCGCGGCGGGTGATTTCTTGGTATTGTTCAGCGATCGTGAATTCTTGAAAAGTTGATTTGTCGCTTTCGTCGGACGCGGTCCAGGCGCTTGCTTTGGAGTTGTCCATGTCGGGATGGCGCAGTTCGAGACTGCTGCCTTGACCTCCGGCCAGCTCCGGCCAATCGCCACCGGTATGGTAGTACACTTCGTCAACTAGGTTGTCCCATGAATCCACAAGACGAAGGAGTTCGCCGCTATTGGCGAGGGAACCAGAAAATTGTCCAACGCTGTTCGGGTAGTTGGTGTAGTCCTCGTTGGCAGGGATGACGAGATAGCTCCTGGGAGGCAGTGAGGTTCCGACAGGAAAGGTGAAGTCGACGCCGTCAGTGAAACGCCATCCAGAAAGATCGATGGTTGATCCCGATTTGTTGAAGAGTTCAATAAATTCGCCATCGCGATGCTCGCTAGGTGGATCGACCATGAGTTCGTTGATGATGATTGAACTTACTCGATTCGGATTGTTAGGTGAGCCCTTAGTTCCAAGTGTACTGGCGTAGAATTCGCCAGAGCCATCGGGATAAGCCGCTGCATAGTTGCGCGGTGATTTAAATGGGATGGCGACCGCATCGATGATCGTTTCACTCCCGCTAATAAGAAATAAGGTGATCTCTTCTCCACTAGCGGTGAAGGCTTCGCTAATTGAAAAAAATCCGTTCGCGGCAATACTGCCGGAAAGAGAGATCTTGTCGGAAAAATCTGGAGAGCTCGCTAAGAAAAGACCTGCCGCGCTAATGGCAGCGGAAGCCGGGTTGTAGAGTTCAATCCAAGTGGTGGTTCCATCTTGGTTAAAAGCGGCTTCATTGATTTTCAAACTGAGGTCTGATGAGCTGCTGGCATTGGGTGCATTTTCGCTGGGTTGTGAAAAGAGGAACCAAGAGGATGATCCGTCGCCTTTCCGTCCGAGAGATCGGCCGTCGAGGGGGATGGCGGCATCAATCGCATTTGCGATGGTTGTTTCGTCAGGCTCGGTAAGATAGACTACGGCATCCCCACCAACTGCGAGACCTGTGGTGGCGTAGCTGATTGCGAAAAGCCCTGAAGGAGGAATAATCTGACCGGCAGGGATCTGATACCGAGTCAGGCTTCCCGGGGAGTCACTGAGATACCATCCGGAGAGGTTGATGGCTGAAGCGCCTGGGTTATAGATTTCCACGAAGCCGTCGGCAGTCGGGAGGACTTCGTTGATGAGTAGGCTAGGGTTTGAGGGAGCGGAAATACTCAATCGAGCACCAAAAACGCAATCGGAGCTTCCGGAATTTGTTTGATGGACCTCGGCGCTGAGGATGTTGCTTCCATCAACAAGTGCAGAGCCGTTGTTTGTAACAACCGCAAGTTCTTCCGAGGCATTTCCGACAGTCCGGGTTGCGGTAGTTTTCCAGCCAGCATCTGCGGTCGTTCCGACTCCACCAAGAGGAACTCCATTTAGATAGAAAAAGACTCCATCATCGGTGATGGAATCAATCGTGATATTAGCCCCTGCGGTGGGACCATTATAGGTGAATTCTTTCCTGAAATAGTAGGTGATGTGGTTGTCTCCGTCGCTGCTGTTGAGGAGTGGTGTTTGAATCCCGGGCGCGGGCAAAGTCGAATTTTCAAAACCATAGAGTCCGCCGTCGTTGTCGGCATCGTTTTCGCGGGTCCATCCAGCATGGGAGAACGTGTAATTGGGAAGGTCCCAGTCGGAGCCGAGATCGAGGTTTTGGTCATTAAAATCCCAGGTGTCTCCGTAGTTCACGAAGGGGATTCCGATGCTGAGATTAACTTCAGGGTTGGGAAAAGGCTCTTCGGCGCTCAGTGGGGTCGAGAATCCAGGAGTTGGAGGCGCAGAAGTCCAAACCTGGTAGTCGTCGATAGCGAAGCTGTCATCTCCAAGAATGAGGCTGTGACCGGCGCCATCCGGTGCCAATGGCCAAGGATACCGGTCTTCATATCGGAAGCTGCAGCGGATGGTTCCATTTTTATCTGCGAGGGTCACGCGCTCGCCTCCGTTACTCAGGCTTCCGGACCAAGGACCGAAAACGCGAATTGAATTTGGGACATTGTAAACAGCCCGGAAGGTTGCGGGATCGGTGTCGCAGAGAATGATGCGTTCGAAGGCTTTCAAAAAAGAATCAAGTGCGGGCCCTGAGGCGAAATCTGGAAAGGTAAATGACGCGCCCTCGCTTAATTCCCACTGTGCGATGTCAAACGGGGTGGCAGTAAGATTCTGGACCTCGATGAATTCATGACCTCCAGCTGGAGGATGATACATGACTTCACTAAAAACAATTTGTTCAGCGTGAGCCATAGGTGTCAGCAAAATGAGGCTGATAAAGAGCTGCTTGAAAACCTTCATAAGTTGTTCTGGGTAGGATCGCTGCCGAAATGTCGGGAGGACTAGTGATTGTCCATACATGCGCATTTTTTCAAGAGCTAAAGAACGGTTCTAGGTATTCTTATAAAAAGGCAACCACAACCCAGATTTAGCCAAGGGTTAATTATTCTGAAAAAAGAGATTAGGAACTTATGAAAATTCCTAGCGTGGATCCTCCTTCTTTGACGTCTTAGCAATTTTTCCGGCGACCCGAACTGAAGGATTTTCACTTGTGGGTCTTACAGGAGCGTGCGGGTGATCTACGAAATAAAGCTACAATCTAATCACTGCTCTCTTTGTGGAGAATTTCCTGATAGAAATTCACCAAAGATTTAGCTTCGCGCTGAATCGTGTAGTGCATTTCCACGTGCTCCCGTCCAGCGCTTCCCATTTTTTCGAGATCTGCATCGAGGAGTTTTTCTAGGCTTGCTTGAGTTGCTTTTAGATCATCGACAGGAACCGTAAAACCGTGAAGTCCGTCGGTGATTATGTCCTGCCAGGCTCCTGCGTGTGATGCTAAGACCGCGCAGCCACTTGCCATAGCCTCTGGGACGGTCAGGCCGAATCCTTCGTTTCGAGAGAGAGCTGCGACAATTGACATCCCTTGAAAAAGACCAGGCAGCGCGGTGCTGGGCTGTTTCCCATGAAAAATGATCCTTTTGGAAAGTCCGGCTCTCTCAATTTTCGCCTGAAGTCGGTTTTGGTAATCACAAAACTTCGGGGTGGTTTCTCCAACGATGATGACGGTGGGGTTAGAATTTTTTTTGAGCACGTGAATGGCGGTATCAACGAGGACATCAATTCCTTTGGAGGGGCGGACGCGGCCAAAGATTCCAATTCCAAAATCACCTGGGAACCCGAGGGATTTCCAGGCTTTTTCTTTGTCGACCGGAGGTTGGTAGCGTTCTAAATCGATACCATGCGGGATCACGATATTAGCAGGAGTTTCTAGGTAGGAATTCGCAGCCGAACACGTCGTGATGATACCGTCCATCTGCGATATTAACCAGCGGGTGAATCGGGTGTGGTGGCGTTGAGCGGTCGAGGTGAAAATGATTTTAATTTTCGCGCCAAGTTTGCGGGCGGCAAGAGCCTGAATCATTTCATCGTTCCGGCGAGCGTGAAAAATTCGGGTTTTGTCTCTGAGTGAAACGAGCTCCCAGAATCGAATGGTCGGAGTGCCGGATGGAAGGTGGTGGTGGCCCATGACGGCAAGCGGCATGAGTTTTTGGACTTCTGGAAGCGTTTGGAGCATTGTCGAAGTGACGCCAGAAAAGCGTTTGTTCGAGTTCCCGAGAATGAGCTGAGGAACTTCCATCTAATCGAGCTCGGTAGGGTCGTGCGATCGTGGAGCAAGGCACAATCCGATAGTTCCGATGAGAAGCAGGTAGCTTGCAAGGAGCTCAAGATAGGCCTCGACGGTTTGAGGGACATCGGGGTGATAGTTTTCTCCGAGGGATGCTTTCCAGAGTAGGGAGGTGCCTAGAAAACGAGCGAGCACAAAGATGAGCATGAAGGCAGAGGCGAAGAACCCCGCAGCTGGCCGTGATACAAATTCATTGATGAATTCGCCGAGGTGTTTTCGATGGTTTTTAAATTTGATAAGCGCGTAAATCCCAAGTGGGATAAAAAACCATTCGACCGCGAAGTGGGTAGTGCGTTCGATCAAATCATCTCCTTCTCCGAGGGCGGAGCTAAGTGTGACGGCACCCATGATTTGGTAGAATGGTCCAACTTTCCCTGCCGGATGGGCCGCTCCAAACCAGAAGGCTGAAGTTGTTAGGAGGAGAACCAGTTGCAGGCCCTCGACTATACCTTCTTCAGTGGGGAGATTTGGTTTGTCAGGCAACCACGCTGGAAAAAGGATCGCAAAAGAACCGGCGAGAACGAGAGCCGTCGAAACGAGCGCTTGTTTCCAAGTTTTTTCAGGTGCTTCTTTCACGCAGTGCTAATCTCGCTGATGGGAGCAGTGGTGGCAAGGTTATCGTTTCAGTTCTCAGTTAGTAATCAACCGAGAGTAAGGTGAGTCCATCGGGTGGTGCGCAAAGGGGCGATTTTTTGCCACTTGGTAAGTTGACTAGCTTATGAAGATCGTCTTGCCGAAGGTAACCTTGTGCGGCTTGCACTGCTCCTCCAGTAAGGAGACGGACCATTTTATAAAGGAAGCCATTCCCAGTGAAGGTGATTAAGTAACCTTCATTGATTTGCTCGAAATCAGCGCGCGCGATTTCGCGGACATAGTCTGTTTCTTCCGTTTCGTTACCGCGGTTTGCAGCAAAAGCGCGAAAATCATGGGTCCCTTGGTAAAATGACAGGGCCTCCTCGAGATCGACCGGATTGAGTTGTCTCGGGAGATGCCAGGCGCGTTTTGCGAGGAAGGGGGGGAGAATGGGGGAGAGGCAAAGTCGATAGGTATAAGTCTTTAAGCGGGCCGAGAAACGGGCATGGAAGTCATCAGGAGCCTCTTCGCACTCCATGATTCGGATTTCGGGAGGGAGCTTTGTATTGAGCGCTGGGACCCAATTAAAGGGGTTCATAGTCAGGTGATCTGGCGCATCAAAATGTGCCACCTGTCCAAGCGCGTGAACCCCGGCATCGGTCCGTCCGGAGCCATGTAGACGGATCTTTTCTTTGGCTACTTCCCCTAGAGCTCCTTCGATGCGCTCTTGAATCGTGTCGGCATTGGGTTGGATCTGCCACCCACCAAAGCGGGTGCCGTCGTAAGCGATGGTGAGTTTGAGAAGCATAAGTGGCCTGTGATGTTGGCTCAAACCGCCCTTGCGGATTGAACTGCGAAAGAAAGATAGTCGAGGTGTGGCTGGTTGTGAAGTCCCCGCAACTCCAAATCCGCAATCCCTTGGTGGGTCTCAATCGGATTTGCCCTTGTTTCTTTAGGATGGCTCCATTAGCACGGTCGTCCCACGGGGTCCGTCCCTATAGGAATCGTTATTATGTCAGCACTTCATAAATTGCTTACTTCCGAGTCGATTATTCTGGAACTTACCGAGACTGATCATGAGGAGGTAGTACTTGAGATGATCGGTCACCTCTCTAAAATCGGGAAGGTTTCTTCCGGTGATTGCTACTGCGTGGGCAACGCGGTTCTTGAGCGCGAGTCTCATATTAGCACTGGACTGGGTTCCGGGGTGGCTATCCCTCATGCCAAAGTAAAAGGGCTGAAGGAGACCCTCGTCGTCTTTGGACGCTCTCTTGAAGGTATCGATTTCGATTGTCCGGACAATGTCCCTTCTAATCTGATCTTCCTGATGCTGGTTCCCGAGGAACAGGGTGCTCGGCATCTCCAACTGCTCGCTGAGCTAGCCCGGTTTTTCCATAAGGCAGATCGACGCAAGGCACTAATAGAAGCGACGACGGCCGAGGAAATTTGCCAGATCTTTGACTCGGCTGTTACCTCCTAAACTTTTAGATATGACCATTCCCGAAATTCTCCGTGAGAAAGTTCTCATCGCCCTCGAGTCTCTCGAAGTAGAAGTTCCCGATCCCGCCCGAGTCCAAGTGACTAAAGCCGCGGATCTTCGTTTTGGTGACTTCCAGAGTAACATTGCCATGATGTTGGCGAAGGGGCTTGGAAAGAATCCGCGTGAGTTTGCCGAAGACTTATTGGGCCGGATCGCGGCAGAGGATCTTTGCGAGATTTCGATCGCCGGTCCGGGTTTTTTGAATTTCACCTTGAAGGCAGAGGCGTGGGCTGATTTGGCACGAGCGCAGTGGGAGTCCGACGATTTGTCTGTTTCGCAAGTTAAAGCACCGCAAACTATTGTCGTCGATTTTTCGGCGCCCAATGTGGCGAAGCCCATGCACGTTGGGCATATTCGCTCGACCATTATTGGCGAATGTCTCTCACGAGTGGCCACAAAGATTGGTCATAAGGTCATTAAGGATAATCACATTGGGGACTGGGGGACCCAGTTTGGAATGGTAACTTGGGCTTGGAAAAAAGGGGTTGATGAAGAGAGGTTGGAGACCGAACCCTTGCAGGAATTACTCCGGCTTTATCGGACGGCTTCGGATGCTTCCAAGGACGATGAAGGGACGAAAGAAGAGTGCCGTGCGGAGTTGGTAAAGCTTCAGCAGGGTGATCCTGAGAATAAGGCGATTTGGGAACGTTGTCTGGCGCTTTCTCGGAAGGGACTTAATCAGATTTATGATCGGCTTGATGTGAGTTTTGACCATTGGATGGGCGAGAGTTCTTACAATGATGCTTTGGCTCCCTTGGTTGAGCAGCTTATCGCGGATGATTTGGCTCGTGAAAGTGATGGAGCGATCTGCATTTTTTCAAATGAGGCAGGAAAGCCAAAGCATGATCCTTTCAAGATCAATCGCGATGGTGAGTGGCAGGATTTCCCGATGATGATCAGGAAGAGTGACGGAGCGTTCAACTACGCGACAACCGATATCGCGACGGTCCAACATCGTGTGAAGGAGTGGAATGCTGATCATATTTGGTATGTCGTTGACTTCCGGCAAGGAGGCCATTTTTCTCAGCTATTTGATACTTCAAACCGCCTAGGTTACGAAGAGGTCAATCTGGTTCATGTTGCCTTCGGTACTATCCTTGGAAAAGACGGTAAGCCGTTGAAGACCCGTGCTGGTGATTTGCCGCAGCTCGAAGATGTTTTAAATGACGCTGTGAAAGCTGCACAAATCGTGGTGGACGAAAAAAGCCACCTTGAAACCGCTGAGGAAAAGGCCGCTCTTGCGGAGTTGATAGGCGTGAATTCAGTAAAGTTCACCGAGCTCTCTCATCATCGAATGTCGGACTACGTGTTCGATCTTGATAAGATGGTTGCGCTTGAAGGAGATACCGCGCCTTACCTTCTTTACAGTTACGTTCGGTCACGTTCGATTTTCCGGAAGCTCGACGGGAAAGTTGAATTAAAGGGAGGCAATCTAGAGCTGACTGAAAAAGCTGAAATTCATCTGGTTCGGATGTTAACTCGTTACAGTGACCAGGTTCACCAAGTTGTTGAAGATTATCGTCCCAACTTGCTGGCGACTTATCTTTTGGAGCTAGCACGGGCTTTTCATTCCTTCTTTGAGGCATGCCCGGTTCTTAAATCTGAAGGGAAGACTCGCGAAAGCCGTTTAATTCTTTGCGATCTGACTTCGCGAGTCCTAAAGGATGGTTTAGAGTTGTTAGCGATTCCAGTCCCCGAGCGGATGTAAGTGATGAAAGATTTAATCGTTATAAAAGTCGGCACGGGTGTTTTGACCCGCCAAAATGGGACTCTTGATGGCTCTTCTTTAGTTCGTCTTGTGACAGCTGTCGCGGAAATTAAGGCTCAGGGTTATCCTTGTGTCATGGTTTCATCAGGGGCCGTCGGGGCGGGCGTAAGCTCACTCAATTTGACGGCTTATCCTGATGATGTCGAAACTCGTCAAGCAGCGGCTGCGATTGGTCAAGCTCGTCTCATGCAGCGGTATCAAACGGTCTTTGAACAATTCGATTTGGACGTGGCTCAATTGCTTTTGACAGGTGCGGATCTAGAAGAGAATCGCGATCGAATTTCTGCGACGATGCATCGTCTTCTGGAAGAGGGTGATATTATTCCCATCGTCAATGAAAATGACTCGGTGGCTATTGAGGAACTCCGGGTGGGTGATAATGATATGCTCTCGGCGCGGGTGGCGGAGTTTTTGAAGGCTAGCCAATTGATTCTCTTGACCACGGTGGATGGACTTCTTGATGCGGAGAACCAGCTCATTGAAAATGTCGAAGATCTTTCCAAGGTTGCCGGGTTGATCCGAGCAGAGAGTGGTAAATTTTCGATTGGTGGGATGGCTTCAAAGTTACAAGCGGTCGATTATGCCACTCAAGCGGGAGTCGGAGTCGTGGTGGCCAATGGTCGACGCCCGGAACAGCTTTCTGAGCTGATCAAGGGAAGGGGGCGTTCTACTCGGTTTAAAACTTCCACTTAAGGGGTTTCTCAGGATCAACTTTGATCTTGGGCAAAAAGAACGTTTTTAAAAAAGTGAGTGCTCTAGGGGGGCTTCGATTTTTTAACGCAGCTGATTTTTTCAAAAAAATAGCTTGCTGATTTTTTTTTCGCGTGATTTAAGAGAGCAATCATTATCTCGTTATGTATAAGTTCACCTCTCTCTTCTTCGCTTCGGGCGTAATTGCTGCCTCTGGCTCTCTTGTCGCGTATTACCCACTCGATGGGGACTTCACAGATGCCTCTGGTAACGGAAATGATGGTGTTATGCTCGGTGGAGTTAGCTACGGCGCTGGTGCGGGCGCTATTGGCGGGGGGCAATCCGCTGCCTTTGATGGTGCTGCAGGCACCTATGGGAGCATTGAGGGGGGATTGCAGTTGGTAACAAATGAAAGCTTCTCGGTCGCAATGTGGGTCAATGCTGATGGTGCAGCGAACCGTGATAAGCGGATTTTTTCTGAAGGAACCTCTACCAATAACAATCCTCTTTTCAACGTGGGAACGGCCAACAATGCCAACGATGGTACGGTAGACATCTATATTCGAAATGGAGCTTCCTTAAATCACCCACGTTCCACTGGAGAAGCTTTTGATGGCACATGGCATCACGTCGCATTTAGTGGTGGATCTGACGGTCTGCTCGATCTTTATATAGATGGTGCTTTTGACACGACCTTTGACTATTCCGCTATCCCAGCATTCCAAGACCTTAATACGACCACAATTGGTGGTATTCTCAGGGGATCAGATTGCTGTAACTTTAATGGATCTATTGATGATGTGAGCTTCTGGGATTCAGATCTTACCACGGGAGAAATTTCAGCTCTTGCAAGTGGTGCGAGTGCGACTTCGCTTTCCGGAATTCCCGAGCCTACTTCGGCAGTCTTGTGCCTGACTGGACTCATTTTTGCTCTCCGTCGCCGGCGCTAGGGCTCATTGAGGGTTCGAGAATTCGTCAAGAAACTCAACTAATCTTTTATGGGTCGGTAACCTAAGGGGCCGGCTCGTTTTTTGTCCGCTAACAAAATTATTATGAATTACCAAACACCCTCCTGCTGGAGACCTATTCTCGCCGGATCTCTTGCTCTCCTGCCTTTTTCAGCGCAATCCGAGCTCGTCGGCTACTATAAGCTCGATGGGAATTTTGATGATTCTTCTGGAAATGGAAATACTGGAGAATTATTTGGCGGAGCTTCCTACATTGCTGAAACTCCTGCGGTCTTAGGAGGTGGACAATCTGTTCTTTTTGATGGTCAGCCTGGCACCTATGGGGCGATCAATCCTTCACCGAAAGAAGGGCTCTCTATCACGGCTCAACCTTTCCACAGCGTCTCAATGTGGGTAAAAGCAGATGGGCTCCAAAACCGAGACAAAAGAATATTTTCTGAAGCCCAATCCACTGATAATAATCCTCTATTTAACGTCGGAACAGCCAACAATGCCGACAATGGCACTGTTGACATCTACATCCGTGCCGGGGCTTCATTAAACCATCCCCGCTCAATCGGAATTGCCTTTGATGATACCTGGCACCATGTTGCGTGGACTGCCCAAGGGAAGGTCATGGACCTATACATAGATGGAGTCTTTGATAGTCAATTCGACTATAATGCCATTAACGACTTTATTCCGACTACAACAACAATCGGGGGGATTCTTCGAGGAAGCGATTGTTGTAACTATTTTGGAAATATTGATGAGGTCGCTATTTGGGATTCTATCCTCAGCGCCGATGATATTGCGTCATTGGCAGAGGGGACTTCTGCGGATGAACTCACTGGGGTAAAGCCTAATCTAGATCTCGATGACGATGGCCTTCCCAACACATGGGAAGTAGAAAATGGGCTAGATCCAAACGACAATGGCTCCGTTGATCCAAAAAATGGAGCCGATGGTGATCCAGATAACGATCAACTTTCAAACGCTGATGAATTTGCCAGAGGAAGTAATCCTAACGATGCGGATACTGATTCTGACGAAGTCAATGATGCTCAGGAAATCACACTTGGAACCGATATTCTTGATCCCGATTCTGACGGTGATGGTCTGCTCGATGGAGACGAGGTCACTCGAGGAACCAACCCCCTTGAAGCTGACACCGACGGTGATGGCATTACCGATAATGGTGAAGTCTTGGCAGGGACAGACCCTAAAGACCCTAATAGTTTTCCTTCTGAAGACGATACCCTGGCGGCTTACTGGCCCCTTGATTCTACCGATGGGACTACCACTCCTGATCTAGGACCATATGGTTATGATCTCGAATTACGCAACATGGATGCTACGAATTTCGTCACGAGTGAGGGGCGTGCTGCAGTCTCTTTTGATGGCATCGAAGATTTTCTTGTTCGAAAAAGTGAGGCTAACGACATCCTGCCAATTTCGAAGAATGCGTCGTTTACAATCTCAATGTGGATCAAAGCTGCCGGGACCGGTCAAAATGATAGACGTTTTTTCTCGGAGAGCTCTGAATTCAGTAATGATCCCTTGTTCAATATTGGAACCCGTAATAATGGATCTGATAATACAGTTGATATTTACTTAAGAGATGGCGGAAGCCCCAATCATCAGTTCTCAACTACTGAGCCATTTGATGATACTTGGCACCACATCGCATACACTCATGATGATACTACGATGACCATTCAACTGTATGTTGATGGAGTTCTGGATCGAGATAATTGGACTTTCAAAGATATCGTCTCTCCTGATGTGAATTACACTACGATTGGGGCAATTTTGAGAGCCAATCCTTCTCATTGGGCACAGGGCTTAGTGGATGAGGTCTCTCTTTGGTCATCGGTCCTCCCCGCAACGACGATTGCGGAATTAGCTTCTGGAGCCACTCCAATAGAAGTTACTGGAGGAGGAACGACCTTTGGAATCACCTCTGTAGACCGGAGAGAAAATGGTGACGTTTCGCTAACTTGGAACTCTCGTCCCAATACAGCCTACATCCTTGAGGCAAGTCTCGATCTGGCGACTTGGGTGGAGATCGATGATGGCGTTCAGGCTCAAGGTGAGGAGACGATCTATGTCTTTCCTTCGGGCGTGCCTGGTCTCGACACCGATATTGAGCCCCGGATCTTCTTCCGGATACGAAAATGATGAGAGGGTGAAATTTATTTAAATCCCGCATCTTTAACGAGGTGCGGGATTTTTATTTTACGACTGCTCGCAATCTCAAAAATTTTGGAGTGAGAGATTCTTTTAGCAAAACGTTTACTCGGATTCTCCCATTAGGTTCCTCTTCCCGAGAGATTCTGGCAGCGTCAGCAAATAGTGGCTCCCAGCTTCTGAGATCTTCTGAAATCTCTGCGACTAGCACTACGTCTTCGGCTGCGGAGTTCTCAAGATATGAGAATTTTATGCGATCGTTAAATTGTTGCACTAAGAGAGGCTCGAATTGATTGGAAATTTGATCAGAAGTGCCCATGGCATATTCGAGAAGTGCTGGGATCAGGTCCCCATCAAAATCTTCTGATGGATTCCCCTTAAATCGAGTTGTGTCCGTTTTTCCCGGGTTGCCTCCTGGAAATCTACTCTTTCTCCAGTTTTGCCCTTTGCTATGGTCTGGTGAAGATTCTGGATATTTCAGAGTCAGTGAAGGTCCCTCACCATCTGCCGATTGAGGCCAGCCAGCATCGTCAAGATAAGAAAAATCTCGGATAATCTGTCCGGAATGATCTACGAGAAGCAGACGTTCACCACCATTATTAAGGTTGCCTGAAAATTCTCCTGCCACCGAAATTTCTTCACCGTATTTTTGAACAAAGGCATCAAGATCGCTCACTAACAGAAGGCGCCCCTTAGGAGGTAGATCGATCCCATAAGAAAACTCAAATTGAATCCCCTCGATAAATTTAATTCCACCCAAGTGCAGTCGCTCAGTTGATGAAATATTCATCAACTCGATATAGTCGTAATCACTTCCTTCCTCGGCATGATACATGATCTCAGAAATCACGAGAGTCTCTGGTGAGGCAGGAATCCCTACCGCAAAAACTGTTTCGGTCAAAGCCGACCATTGATCACCAATGAGACTGCGTGCTTTGAGCGGTCCGCTGGATGTAATCATAACTTCCTCCTTGTAACGCAGAGCTGAAGGAGCCAGGGATTCACTTCCTCCAGCAATCAATTGAGCAGATATTAGAAAATCACTGCTATTTACCCCATCGTTCAGTCCGTGGATCGAAAGAAGATTGCCGCCTACTTTCATCTGATCAAGGTGGGCTGAAACATCAAATGATTCTTGCTCTACCGCAAGGTTGTCTGGATGTCCGTCGACTGCCCCGGAATTCCAGCTGAGGTTTACAGGAGCGTTCGCCGAAGCAATTTGAACACCATTAAGGTATGCTACAAACCCATCATCGAATCTCATTTTTAAATTGAGTGATCCGGCAACCGATAATTCATCAGCCGAAATCTCAAAAGGGATTCGAATGAGAGCCGATCTGCTGACACCCATCATTTCGGGCACAGCTGTACCAATTAAATCGTGGTAAACCGAAGGAGCCAGTTCATAGCCGATTCCTCCTCGCCCCCCCCCCCCCAATGAGTCGTCAAAACTAAACTGACGCCAGCCCGCTTCAAATATTGATGGTTCAGAAACCGTAAATCTTGTTGGGTTTGACTCATCTAGGAGGATGGTTTCTGAAACTTCTCCCCCGCTGACCCGGGGATCGCTGCCGTCTAGAGTGTAGTAAATTTTAGCCTCGTCTGGGCCGCTTAGCTGTAGTGGAAAACCTTCCTCGATCAGCCCTCCGAATTGGCTTAGCTCCGGAGCGCCAATTTTTGGATAGAGATCCTGCCCTCTGAATTGTTCCAGAACGATCGCAGAGCGTCTCGGGAACCAATTCTCTATCAGGTCATTCCGCACGATTCGAAAATCTTCAGAAACGGTATAGGGCGTTGACCTTCGGTAATCTCCCCAGCGAGCGGACTCGGCAATCAAGGCTGTTTCGATCCCGCTGGTTAAGTTCATCCATAAATCCGCAGGGACGCTTCTTTTAGGGTGGGAAAGATCCCAAGTTGGGTTTTCAGGGTCAACATATAAGACGCCACCATTAAAAAATGCTCTATGAAGACGGTCCGCAAAGAGAAGGCGGTATTCTGGATTCGACTTGAGGGCATGGTGAAACTTCGTGGGTGAATCGTTGACTCTGCGATTAGGTTGGGTGCGGTCTAGATTGACAGAATTTTTCATCCCGTGTTCGTTATCCCAGTCAAAGAAACGCCATCCTCCACTAGATCCGGTTCGGTCGTAGCCCATGTAAAAATTACCAGGCCAATCGTCGGCTGCTGCATACATATTGTGGATCATGTAATCGATCATCATTTCCAGATCCATCAGCTCAGCGAGCTCTTGGAACGCGGCGAAACCTGAGAGGTCACGGTAGCCGGCACTCCAATTCATTGGGTCTACTTGGATCTTTGCTAAAAGTTTGCGGTAGGAATCCTGATTACCATCGAGGACCTCTTCGTGATTTTTTATAATATCCCAATTTTCTTTCGCCCCACCGTATCTCGTTTCGCCATAAGAACTATCAGGTCTTTCAGTAGGATTATAAACTCCCCAATAAAGACCATTGATGAATAAATGGACCCAGTTCCCATCAGGAGATTCGTGCCCCATACGGCGGTGAGTTTCGCGGGCCCAAGCGTCACGGACAAATTGTCCCATCCGGTTTTTGGTCGAGCTATAAACCCAAGCATCCTGAGAATTTGAGCGTAAAATAAGCGTATCAAATTCCTGTGGACCTTCTCGGCCGAACCAAGGGTAGCGTAATTTTGAATCGCCATATTGTTCGCGAAATGCGAGGCGTAGAGAATGTTTAGGATTCGCAGTGGGATTGCGCGATGAGTTTCCCTGAATTCTAACGCCACAATCAATCTGAAGAGGTTTTCCCTCCAGTCCGAGGGGGAAAATTAGCTCTGCTGAGCACGCTTTTTCCCAAGCGGTCCCTCGAGCCGTGCTATTAGCATAAATTCCTGTTGCCGGGTTAAACCAATCATCCACATCCATGACAAGAGAGAGCGCGGGAAGTTCTTCGAGGGCGCTTTGTATCGTTTTCTTAGCTTCGGTAGCCTCCAAATCAGGATCTCCAGCAATTAAAGTAAGATGATGGGGATCTTGGTCCATGCCATAGTCAGCTCCCGGCCATGATGAGGAAAAGCCTGAGGGATTCGCAGGTTGATCCACGATATCTGCGGGAAATAGGTAGGTGTGCGTATCCACTCCGCTTGAGAGATATCCTTCCCGGAAGGCGGCAGCCCTTACAGTGGTGGTCCCTGAAATATTAATCCCGGTTTCTGAAGAATAAAGAAGCCCTGTGTTTGCTGTGGGTTGAGATCCGTCGAGGGTGTAGCGGATGGTCGACTCTTCTCGAGTTTCAATTACTAAATCGATTGGAGTGTTATAGAATCCTCGGTTTGGATGGAATGAGGTGCCACCCACAAAACCTAAGACGGCCTCACTGCTATTGCCCTGACGAGGGGTAGGGACCAAAAGGTATTTGGGTTCCTTCTCTTCTCCTCCCCAAGCATAACCAAAGCTGACATCCTTTTTTTGCGGGGGATACGATACAAACTCACTTACTATCTCGAAGTCCTCTTCGTCTCCTGGCTTCAAGAGGGCCAAGCTCCCTCCCTTTTTTTGAATCGTGAAATCGGTATGGAGTTGCCCTCCTTCGGTGCCTTTTTCTTCACCAGTCGCAAAGATTAAAAGATACTCATTAGCACCAAGGAGCACACGAGGGAAGATCCAAGGATTTTCATACTCGGGTGATGAGCTGAGCGCCCATCCGGAGAGATTTACGACTTCCGAGGTTGGATTCCAAATCTCAATCCAATCGGGAGAAGCCCCACCGCCATCAATCAAAGTCTTCTCATTTGAAGCCATAAATTCGCTAATAAGAACTTCGCCCAAAATCACTGGTGGATCAGTGGTGATTTCTCGCATCTGATAGGCATTAATAAACTGGGAGCCGGTATTGGCGTCAAAAGTCAGTCTTTGGACAGTTGAGTCAGCAATAAACGTTCCCGTTGCAACAAGAGGCACACCTGTCTCATTCAGAATTACTTCGCCACCTAGTTCATCCCGAATAGTCAGACTTCGATTTACCGAATTATGGTAGTAAAAGAATTGGACTTGATACCTTTGCCCGGTCACGAGATCAGTTAAATTGGCGGTCTGGGGATCGACGCCACTTCGGTAGGCAATCGTGTCGAATAGCTCGTTGATGCCCGTGCCAGCTCGCTTTCCGCTTTCGCCCGTGTTATAATTAAGACCGAGCAAACGAGCGGGAGATTCACCTGAGGTGAAGTCAATGGGTGTAAATTGAACCCCATTGACGATTGGGGATTGGACGGTCCCATTTCCAAAGTTGCAGGCTTCGATTAAGCGCCCGGAACTATGAACGATGTCAGCATCATCAGAAAACTCAATCTCCCACGAAATGCGGGCTCCTTCGCAAAAAAACAAGGATCCCGAAATCATCATTGAACTTAGAAGAGCGGATCGATGAAGTGACACGACAATGTAAAGCTATTGCCACTTAGAAGATAAATCGATCCCGAATCTTACCTAAGTGATTTGTCCAAATGATAATTCCCGCACTGGCCCGGCCAGTTGGCACTTCACTTTGGCGAATCGCGGAGGCACTCTTGGAGTATGACGAAAGCGGAAAAATCCTTCTTGTTTGATCTCCTTGAAACTC
This sequence comes from Verrucomicrobia bacterium SCGC AAA164-M04, assembly GCA_000383735.1. The sequence continues at coordinate 139,425 of KB912069.1, read as the reverse complement.
CAAGCCCGACTGGATTTGAAATGCCTGGCCAGAAGGTTTGGGCCAAGTATGTCGGAAATTTTTCAGATTCGGTAGAGTGTGATGCCTATGGCTCGACTTGGGCGACCTTGAAGGGGACCTCCAAAAATGTAGTGATGTTGGAGGCTCACGCGGATGAGATTGGCTACATGATCAAATACATCACTGATGATGGTTTTCTCTACCTCGACCGGGTGGGTGGAAGTGACTCGGCAACTGGGCGGGGGAGGAGAATCCAAATCATGGGTGATAAGGGGCTCGTCCCGGGCATCATTGGGAATACTGCAATTCATCTGCGCCGAGATTCGCTTGGGTCTGAAAAGGCTCCCAAAATCCACGAACTATGGGTGGATGTTGGCGCTTCGTCACCAGAAGATGTTGCCAAATTGGGGCTGCGCGTTGGGCATCCAGCGGTTTATGCTGATGGGCCGACCGAATTGGGCAAGGACCGGGTGGTGAGTCGAGCGGTCGATAACCGAATTGGTGGATTTATGATTGCGCAGGTGCTTAAGAAGTTGGCGTCCTCAAAGAAGAAGCCGGCTTTCACGGTGGTTTGTCTAAATGCGGTGCAGGAGGAAATCGGGGGCTTCGGCGCGGCAATGGCAACGCACCGGATCCAACCAGATGTTTGTCTCTGTACAGATGTGACGCATGCAACTGATACTCCTGGTCTGAGTGCTCCGATGTATGGGAAGGTGAATCTAGGGGGAGGGCCGACGGTGACCCATGGCTCCGCGAGTCATCCGCTGGTGGTTGATCGACTGCTCAGGGTGGCAAAGAAAAAGAAGATCGATGTGCAGCATGAAGCAGCGAGCCGGTTTACGGGAACGGATACTGATACGATTTTCCAATCGCGGGATGGAGTTCCTAGTGCATTAGTTTCATTGCCGCTCCGGTGCATGCATTCGGTAATTGAAATGGCGGCTTATTCCGATGTCGACGCGACTACAAATTTGATGGCGGGTTTTGTTGAAAGTCTCAAAAAAGGGGAGACCTTCCATCAATCTTTGAAGTGAATTTATTTTTCGGGTGACTGATCTGGTTCAATTGTTCTAATAACGGTGATGAAAAAACGTCGAGGACGCAGGGGGTTTTGGTGGTGGTCTTGGCTTCTGATCGCGCTGACGATCGGAGGGGTCGTCGGCGGATTTTTCTATGGGAAAAAGAAGTGGGACGAGGCCCCAAAGGAATACGTCGCCTATGCGACTCTCTCATTTCACGTCCGTGATGTTTTCGTGTCGTCCCAAAATGAGATCCAAGCTGGATCCACGGGGGTGGCAGACGCCAATCAGTCCGAGGTGCTCCGAAATGTAAAATTGGAAGAATTTTTGAAAGGAATCGCTCTCAATCTGGATTTCGCCGACCAGTGGGGGATGACCCAAAATGAAGCGATTATACGATTACGTGGAGGTCTTGATTTGGACTTAGATCAGGTCACCGATCAGCTGACAGTGGGAGCCCGTTTGAACGATTCTCAGGATACCGCTGATTTTGCAAATGCCGTTGCGACCGAAATACCAAATTTAATCAAACGGCTTGACGAAAAGAAAAAAAAGGAAGCTACGGACCAGTTTTCGCGAGATGCCCAACCTCTGGTTGATGAGAATCTTACCGCGAAAGAAAAGTTAAAAGAGTCGCTGGCAGCCAAGGGTGTGAAGCTTGAACCGGGGCCGGGTGTGGACCTCGGAGATTACCTCTATATTCCGGAGGTCCTTGATGCCAAACTGGAGTGGGATTCGACCAGTGATGCTTTAAAGGCGATTTATGACAGCCAGTCAGAGTATCGTAACTATTGGTCAAAGGTAGTGAGCCCATCCTTTGTGATGGCTAAAGCTACCGCGCCACCGAGCTTTGTGGGACCAAATTTACAGCCTTTTCAGGCTAGATGGTCCGTCTATGGAATGACAGCGGGGCTGGTCGTAGGTTCTCTTCTTATGCTCATTTGCTGGAAGTTATTTCCTTGAATTTCTGGGGTAATTCTATGAGACCGGGGCTTGTGTCAGCGGCCTTCCGGTGCAAGGGTCAACGTAATGCGCCGGCTTATTACTTTTTTCTTCGCGGCTTCGTTGAGGGTTTTCTCGGGTGAGCCGTCCGAAGTTGCTCTTGAGTTTTTACGAGGATTTGATGGTGATTTATCTGAGGCTGAGATTTCTTCTAGTCTCGCAATTTCACCTTTTTGTGGTCCTAAGAAGAAGGATCGTATTGTCGAGTTCTGGGAGGCTCGTGGGTCGTGGAAACAGAACGGCAATTATTCCTTCCGACCTCTCCGAGAGAAGATGGATGATAATCTCTCCGCAGTTTTGATCGGGGCGACTTCGCCAAATGGGCCCGACGTGACTATGGTGATTTCACTGGGCGTGGTTCGGAGAGAAGGGAAATGGAAAGTTGCTCCTGTGGAAGGAAGCTTTGAAAATACCGGTCTCGGTTTTGAGGTGGATCTGAAAAGTCGGGTGCGTGATCTGGAGAATTGGATGGCCCTTGAGCGAACTTCTGAGATGACTAGTTTACTTCGCTCTGAAATGGGAAAATTTCGGAAGAAAATGGAAGGTGCGGTTTTGCCTGAGGTTCTAGCCGGGAATGATGCTAAGCAGGCCATGCAGGAGTTTTTAAATGCGGCTGAAGCAGGAAAGACCGATTCTATGATCGTTTGGCAGGGGTTTCTCGAACGGGAGTCCTTGCCAGAAAGGGATTGGGAAATGCATTTGAAAGCCACTCGCAAGGGCATGGTCAATCAAGACAAGCAGAGGGTTTGGCGATTGCTCAGTTCTCAGAAAGTAATGAAAGTCATTACCTCCAATGGAACAAATGATATAAAGGTCCATGCCGAAGAGGGTGTAAAAAAAGAAGCTGAATTTTTGGTGGGTTTTCTCTCGAGTTTCGAGATTGAGGGTGATCGTTTGAGTCCCGTTAGATTCCGACTCAACAAGACGAATCAAGGGTGGCGCGTTTCTTTGCCGGCTTTTTTTGCGTATGCCGATCAGGAGAGTCGTGCGTTTCGGACGGCAAAAAACGATGAATCTGATTGGAAAGACCGTGAAGTCGTGAAGAAAATGTTTCAGGTCTTTGAGGAGCAGAATCAGGTGGTAAGGGCGAAAAGCCCGGATGCCCTGCTTAAGGCGATCATTGGAGACCTCGAAACCCAAGATCTAGATTCCTTTCTTCAACGCCACTATCGAGAGGAAAAAAAAGCGGTAAAGGAAGGAGAAAAACCTGCTGATGGCGGAGGTAATTTGCTGGTTCAGCCGGCCATAATTGGTCGCCGTGGAAACCCGTTTGATGACCGTCGCTCGGGACGCTATATCGAATCTGTAAAATGGTGGGGGTCTTCACTGAAGTCTCGCGATCCATTTTCCGCCAAAATTGTTAAGCTATACCGGCGTGAAAAGATTACGCTTGGAATCCTTTCGTTCTCTGGTTCTGGAGAGAACTGGAAGCCAAAATATCAGCAGGTTTGGATGAGGCAGGATGCCTCGGGGTGGATGATTTTACCTGGTAAGGTTAATCCAATGGTAGGGACTTACCTTGAAGGGAGCGAGGAGGATTTACGCGCTTTGTCGGAACAGTTCGTCAAGGATGAGGTGAAGCTGGAAGAGAAATTCTTTACCGATGTTTTAAAGATTGTTGGCCGGGAAAATCCTGAGGGGAAAGCAGCTTCTGAGCCGCAAGCTAAGGCCTTGGTTAAAGAATGGCGCCGCATTGCTAGGGAGGAGGATATGATGGCTTTTCTCAGTGTTTCTGCGGTGAGAAAGTTACCGGCCAAACCAACTAGCTTGCTCCGCGACTTGGGGTTTGTCCGTAAGGGTGCGGCTTCCGCAATGTCACCGGACCAGATTATCGGGTCTAAAGCGGTGGGTCGTTTTCGTGGTGTTTCGATGATGATTGATCATGCGGGAGGGGTCGATCGGGCCTGTCCGTTGGTTTTAGTTGTGCCGACCAAGATTGGCCATTGTGTTTTGGTTGACGTTGAGCTTCCCCTCGAGACCAACAAGGGGATAAGACTTTTGAATGATGAGCGGCTTGAGAGTTTAGCTAAGGAAGTTTCAAAAGAAGATCTCGCAGCTATTGAGGAATTGAGGGAATGGCATCAGAAGGTGTCGCGTCCTGTTTGGGGGAAATGGAAAAGTGAGCAGGCTGATAAAGAATGAGAGGTGCAGGTCAAATCGTCAGCCAGTTGGAATCCTCGGTGAAGGCAGTAATGCTTGGGCAAGAAGAGACAGTGCGCCGGGTTATCTCGACAATGATCGCTGGTGGGCATGTTCTGCTGGAAGATGTTCCGGGGACTGGGAAAACCACTTTGGCGAAGGCAATTGCTGCTTCGATTGGCGGAAGTAATTTCCAGCGAATCCAATTTACGCCGGATCTTTTACCATCAGATATTCTTGGGGTGAGCGTCCTTGATTCCCGTAATGCGAGCTTTGAGTTTCGCCAAGGTCCGATTTTCAGTGATATCCTTTTGGTGGACGAGGTGAACCGGGCCTCTCCGAGGACGCAGAGTGCTCTCCTTGAGGCCATGGCCGAGAAGCAGGTGACGATCGAAGGAAATCACTATGATTTAGGAGATTTATTTTTCGTGATTGCGACTCAAAATCCAGTTGAGCTTCGGGGAACCTATCCGCTTCCCGAGGCGCAGATGGATCGTTTCGCTTATCAAGCTTCGCTGGGGTATGTTTCAGTAGACCAGGAAATTGAAATCCTAAATGCGCAGGAGCAGGCGCACCCTTTGTCTCGTGTTGAGCAGGTGGTGACCCGTGATGATCTACTCATGGTTAAAAAGGCTGTGACGGAGGTTTCCATCACGCCGGCCTTGCAGGAATACCTCGTCCGTTTGGTGGCCGCAACACGTGGTCGGGCGGGGGTGAAGCTGGCGGCAAGTCCGAGGGCTTCCTTGAATTTACTGAGAATCTCTCAGGCTCTTAGTCTTTTGGAAGGTCGTGATTTTGTCCTTCCTGAGACGATTCAATCACTGGCCCCGGGAGTGATTGGACATCGTCTCGTTCTTGAGGCTGATGCTCAATATGCTGGGCGCACAGGTCAGACGGTAGTGTCGGAAATTGTTGAGGACCTTGCGGTTCCAGTTTGATCGCAATGGTTATACGACGAAATACTTGACCGCCGAAACGATTCCGGCGGCGACAATTGCTACGATACTTAGCCAGAGGGCAAGGTCGAAAGCGCGTGATGGTCGGAGTTCTTGAGGAAGCCATTTGTAGCGCATTATGATCGCGGCGAAGACTACGATTAACAAAATGATCATGGTAAGTGCCCCGCCGATGATCACCATGAATCCGGGCTTTCCGATCTGGAAGTAGAGGATGCTCCAGATGATGGGGAAGATGATCGAGAGGATTGCGATTGATTTTCGGCGTTGCCTTTCGTCGTTAAAATCGATCCAGCCAAATCGTCCGAAGGCATCTGAAAATAGGCGGGTCCATGCGGCAAGGGCCGCTAGGAGGGTGGAAAAAAGGACGACAACTGCTCCGATAAGGAAGGCTTTCTCAGCCCAGGGGCCAAGGCTATCGGTATACATTTTTGAGAGAACTGTAATGAGCTCATTTCCTTCGGGAACGATCTTTTGGCTATGTAAGATAGCGGCTCCTAGAAGATAAAAAAGAGCGGTGACTAGAGTGTAGCAAACCATGGAGAGCGCTGCGTCGAGTTGCATGACACGGATCCAGCCTTTGGCGCGTGCTAGCCATTCAGGTGAGTGCGTTTCGGGTTCGGGGCCGGTAAAGGAAGCGTAGCCTTTCTCGATCAGCCAGTAGTTGTAGGCCAAGACTTCATCACCACCGACCCCCGTAATGCTGAAGGTCCCAAGTGCAACAAGGATTAAGGCCGAGGCAGGAAGTTCGAAGCCGAAACCTGAAGTGATTTCGTTGCCGGAAATTGCAAAGGGAGTCCATTGTAATGAGATCAGAGAAACGACCGTGAAAATGGTAAAGAGTCCGATCATGATAATGGACCACTTTTCGATGGGGCCATAGATCCCTCTTGAAACGACGAGGATCGTTAAAGAAGCGGCCGCGATAGTCCAAATCACGTTGCTATGGTCACCAAGATCATAGAGTGCTGAAAGAGCGAGGGCAACGCCACCGATGATTCCTCCGACCTGTAGGTTTTTTAGGCTATGGGTCACAAACCAACTCCACACTGCCCAACTGGCCTTCCCGAACCTAGGTCCAGGAAGTTCATCGAGGGCCTGCATCGAGGTTTTGCCAGAGTAGATGGTAAAACGTCCAAACTCGATTTGAATGGCGACTTTGACGAGGCAGGAAAAGAGGATGAGCCAGAGGCAGATGAATCCAACTTGTGCACCAAAGATGGTAGTTGCGATCAGCTCTCCTGATCCAACGATGGAAGCAGAAAGGACAAATCCGGGGCCAAGCCTTTTCGCGGTGTTCAGCCATCCGGTCGGAGGTGCTAAAATTTTCTCCGGAGTTCTCTCATAGGGATTTGGCATGGGAGAGACTATGGACAGGATGAGAGATCTCGAAAACCTCCAATTAACTAGAATGGAGTTTTGGACAGAAATTTATCCCAAAGAAGGATGGTCGCGAGTTGACTTGATCGCTTGGGAAAATGCGAGAAGCATGATCTTTTTACGGCCTAGAGAAAAAATCGGTCGTCTATGGGGTTTTCTCCCCGCGAATGAGTTGCTTCTCCATTAGATGAAAGATGAACCAAGGCGTGGAAAACCTCTTCTGGATCGCAGCTGATTGCGGTGGCGACATCTTCTGCGCTTTTTCGGTCGGCAGTCAGGTGCCCACGGACTTCATTGAGCATGTCGAGGAACTCGGTTGCCGCGGCTTTACCGGCTTCGACACCCGGTTGGTGGTAAGCGTTGATGTTTACCAGAGAGGCATAAAAGGTTACGGTCCGCTCAAAGAGGGCGATGAGGTGCCCAAGGGTTCGCGGTGTGACTTCTTCGATTGAAATTAGCACCGAGTGGCGCCCGTTTTCGTATAGGGCGCGGCGGGTGCCCCTGAGGAAACCCTGTAGGTAATCAGCCGAGGTGTTCTCGCCTTCGATCGTAATGGAAGGACCCGAGCGCCCCTTACGCACCTCGATGAAGGTTGCAAAAAAGTTGTGAAGTCCGTCGCGAAGCTGCTGCACGTAAGCGTGCTGATCGGTCGACCCCTTATTACCGTAAACCGCAATTCCTTGGTTTACGGAGTTCCCCGCAAGATCGTCCGCTTTGCCAAGGGATTCCATAATCAACTGCTGGAGATACTTGGAGAAAAGAACAAGTGAATCCTTGTAGGGAAGCACGACCATGTCCCGTTCGCCCTTTCCGTTTCCTTCGTGATGCCAAGCCAGGGCTAGTCGCATCGCGGCATTACTTTTCACGTCGGTCGAGCGGGTTAATTTGTCCATCTCCTTTGCTCCGGCGAGCATTTCCTCGAAGTCAATATCTTGAATCGCCATTGGGACTAAGCCCACCGTCGAAAGAACCGAAGTCCGGCCGCCGACCCAGTCTTCCATGGGGAAGGTGGTGATGAATCCTTCCTCGCGTGCGAATTGATCCAACTTGGATCCTTCGCCAGTGACCGCGATAGTATGCTTGGAAAAATCGAGCCCGGCCTCCTCGTAAGCGTGCTTCGCTTCAAGCATTCCGTTGCGGGTTTCGGGCGTGCCGCCGGATTTTGAAATCACAATTGCCAGGGTCTTGTTCAAGTCGCGGCCAATTTCCTTGAGGTCGCGGTCCATTCCATCGGGATCGGTGTTGTCGAAAAAGAAGGGTCGGATTTCGTCAAGCTGACCGAGGGCATCGTTGATGAGCTGCGGGCCGAGGGCCGAGCCTCCAATTCCGATAATGAGGATGTTCTTGAAGACTCCGCCGGAAGGAGGTGCGATTTCCCCGGTCGGAATCATCGAGGCAAATTCCTTGATGGCCTTGATTGGCTCAGTGATCTGGCTGCGAATTTCATCGTTCGGGGCGAGGTCAGGGTTCCTAAGCCAATAGTGCCCGACCATACGACCTTCATCTGCGTTCGCAATTTCACCTGCCTCAATAGCTTTGAGATCCGCGAACGCCTTCTCGATTTGGGACTGCATTTTACTTTCGAAACTCTCCGGGATATTCATTCGGGAGAGATCAAGGTTGAACCCTAGATCTGGGTAGCGCAAAAGAGTGTCGGCGTATTTTTTAAAGGTCATGAGTTAGTAGCAAAGGAGTGATTGAATATTTGAATGCCCGAGAACGTCACGGCCATTCAACGTGGCCAGTTCAATCAGGAATGATATCCCGACGATTTCGGCATCAAGTGCTTTGAGAAGTTTGATTGCGGCCGCGGCTGTACCGCCGGTTGCGAGAAGGTCATCGATCAAAAGGATTTTTTCGCCTGGTTTGACAGCGTCGGCATGAATTTCGACGATATCCTCCCCGTATTCTAGACTGTAGGCCATTTGATGGGTCGTCCACGGAAGTTTACCTTTTTTGCGAACGGGAACAAATCCGGCTCCTAAAATATGAGCGACTCCAGCTGCAAAAATAAATCCTCGAGCGTCAATCCCGACAACTTTATCGATTTTGGTGTCTCCGGCGGTTTCCGCCAACAGTTCAAGCGAAGCTCTGAAGAGTTCCGGATCCCCTAGAATCGGAGTGATATCTTTGAAGAGAATCCCAGGTTTTGGAAAGTCGGGAACATCGCGAATGGCGGCATCAAGGTCAGCTGCGGTGGGCATGGCCGGAGTCTAGGTAGAAACGGCATTAGTAAAACCATAATCAATCAAAAGCGGAGGTGCTGATGGGCCTGCCAGCGCTTCAAAGTGGGGGGCTTTTTGCCATACTATGGATAGAAGCCGTCAAAAGTTTATGAGCTCTTGCTGGATCTGCTATGAGACGGTTTTATTGCTATGGGCGCTTGGCGATCAGTAACCGTTATTCGGATATGAATTTAGGTTTTTTGAGGAACTGATGCCCTTAGAATTGGGGGGTCGGGGGATTTTGAGAAAATTCTGCGAGATAAATTGACCAGAAAAGGTATTGTAGCCAAATGAATCGGACGAAATTAGATCGCCGGAGATTTCTCCGGGGACTCGGAGCAGCAGTTGGGCTGCCTGCTTTGGAGTCGATGACTCCTCTTATGGCAGCTAGCACAAAGGGGATTGCTTCGACTTCGAATGGCAGTCCGCTGCGTATGGCCTATCTTTATATTCCGAATGGAGTGAACCTTGAGCATTGGAAGCCGACGGGAAAGGGGAGTAACTACCAGCTAGGCAAGAGTATGAAGGCGCTTGAGGGGCTGAAAGGGGATATGCAAATCTACTCTGGATTATCGCATGAAAACGCCACCCCTGGAAAGGATGGCGGGGGAGATCATGCTCGGGGTGGTGCTACTTTTCTCACCGGCCAGCGTGCCAAGAAGACATCAGGTTCTGATATCAAGGTGGGCACTTCAGTCGATCAGATTGCGGCGCAGCTCGTCCGTGACAAGACTCGTTTGCCTTCGCTTGAGCTAACCTGTGATGGGGTAAGGAAGTCTGGACGGTGTGACTCAGGATACTCTTGTGCATATCAATTCAACCTTTCGTGGAGATCGGAAAATCAGCCTAACACGCCAGAGGCTAATCCACGTCTCGTTTTTGAACGCCTTTTTGGAGCAGGTTCGGCAGAAGAGCGAACAAGGGGGCTCGTTCAACGCCGCGCGACCCAGAAGTCCATTCTAGATTTCATCTCGGATGATGCTAAAGCAATGCACAAACAACTAGGCCGGAATGATCAGCACAAGCTTGAGGAATACCTCACAGGAGTGCGAGAAATTGAGCGCCAGATTCAAAAGACTGAATCATTGGGTAGATCACTCGACCCAGGCGTGAGCGCGCCCGAAGGTCAGCCGGAAAATTATAAGGATCATATGCGCCTTCTTATGGACATGATGGTCCTAGCCTTCCAGACTGATAGCACCCGTATTTCGACCTTTCTCTTAGCTCACGATGGCAGTAACCGTTCGTTTAAAGAGATCGGAGTATCTGAAGGGCATCACCATATTTCCCACCATAAGCGCCGTAAGGAAAATTTGGACAAAATTCAAAAGATCGATCAATACTACATTGAACAATTAGCCTACTTTATGGAAAAAATGAAGGGGACTGAAGATGTCGATGGGAAGTCATTGCTCCATAATTCAATGATTGTTTACGGGAGTGGAATTGCCGATGGCGACCGCCATAGCCATAGCGACCTTCCGGTCATCTTGGCTGGTAATGGAGGGGGTGCTTTTGAGACTGGCCGCCATGTTGATCTTGGTGAGGAAGTTCCTTTGTCTAACCTCTACGTTCGGATGCTTAACGAATTTGGTTCCAACGCCAAGAGCTTCGGAGATTCGACTGGTGTGCTGAAAAAAATCTAGAGATCGAGGAACACCGATAAAAAAACTGCTTCAGATTTTTCCGAAGCAGCTCCTTGTTTATAATTAGGATCTCTCCTATTAATTGGGAACAACGAAGATTTTCTTAGTAGTGGGATCAGTTGCAAGCTGTCCAGGTTTTAAGCCAGTGGTGCGGATCTTGTTATAAGGCTTGTGAGGGCTGATAACGACACCCGGAGTTCCGGTCGGCTGGGCAGTAGGGTAATTTCTATTTACGGGAGCTGGAGCTGTTGTGGGAGCTGGAGCTGTTATGGGAGCTGGAGCTGTTACGGGAGCTGGAGCTGTTGTGGGAGCTGGAGCTGTTATGGGAGCTGGAGCTGTTATGGGAGCTGGAGCCGTTGTGGGGGGGGCAACAGTGTAACTTCCGTTGGGATAGGTCTCATTATTTTGATTTTGGCGCTCCCGATAGATCGCGAAGCCAGTCCCAGCGGCCCCACTGGGAGCTGCTGATCGAGCAATATCATTCCTATTACCAGCCGTGCCGTTTGATAATGCTGCACCTGCCGCGGCTCCACCGAGGTCATATGGTTGTTGGATGGGCGAGCAGGAGATGAGAGTAAGGGTTCCGGCAGTAAGCGCGACCACAAGTGTTTGGTAGTTTTTCATTTGGTTCGTTTAACGTGGGTTAGGAATCTATTATTCAAGGATGCCTTATTTTTTAGGTAATGCTACGAAGAAATGCATTATTTTTAGCATTCAGTATTTGATTGCTGATGAGGTTCCTCTTTCTCAATGGTATTAAGCGCCGTGATGAATAGCTCTTATTCATAAAGAAGGTGGCAAGTCGGAAGAATTAAGACTATAAACTACCCCGATGGCGGGTGACAATAATGAGCTCGAGAAGTGGGCGACTGATGTCATTTTTGGTCGGGCCCGAGGGCTTGGCCCCTCTGTGATGCGGATTGTTCTCCGCGGGCTTTCTTGGGTTTATCGTTTTGGGGTCAATTTGCGACTTCGCCTTTTTCGCAGCGGGTGGAAAAGCCGATCGAATCTCGGCACGATGGTGGTGAGTATCGGGAATATAACGGTGGGCGGAACCGGAAAAACTCCAGTGGTGGAAAGATTTGCAAGGGAGCTCATGGCTAGGGGACGAAAAGTTGCGATATTAAGTCGTGGATATAAGAGCTCCGAACTCAAAGAAAGGCAGCGATGGACTAATCCTGACACCGGGGAAATTGTGACTAGTCCGCCTAAAATTGTGAGTGATGGTCGTGAAGTTCTTCTTGGGGCGAAATATGCTGGTGATGAACCGTTTATGTTGGCGAAAAACCTCTCTGGAGTCTCTGTAGTGGTTGATCGGGACCGGGTGCGAGGTGGTCGGTTTGCAGTGAAGGAATTGGGAGCGGATACCTTATTGCTTGATGATGGTTTACAATATCTTGACCTCGAGCATTCACTTGATGTGGTTCTCGTGGACCAAAACGCTCCATTTGGAAATGGCTACATCTTACCCCGAGGAACGATGCGGGAGCCTCCTCCCAATCTTTGCCGGGCGGATTATATTTTCATCACGAAATGTGACGGAAATCCGCAGGACGAGTTGATCAAGCGGATTCGGAAATACAATCAAGAGGCAGAGATTTTACAATGTACGCACGGGCCCAAGCATCTTCAGGGGGTTTTCAATGATGAGGTGCTTTCATTGGATGCTCTGGAGGGAAAGTACATCGGCGCGATTTCAGGTATCGCACAGCCCGAAAGCTTCGATCGTCTGCTCAAGGAGCTGGGTGGGAAGGTGATGTTTCATACGACTTTTTCCGACCATCACGCTTTTACTTCTAAAGAGATCGAGCCGTTTATGGATCGATGTATCAACCGCGGAGTGGACATGATCGTAACAACCGAAAAAGACGCTGTGCGATTTCCAATACCAAACAAAATCGATGTTCCGATTTATTACCTACGTATAGAAGTTAGTATTCTTAAAGGAGAAGAGGTTTGGGAGCAGTGCCTAGAGAGAATCTGTAAGCGTGTTTCGAGGGAGCCCGAAGACTGGGCGGAGGAACGCTTGGGCCGGCCTGAGTCCGCCTAAAAGAAGAATTGCACTCGCAATTTTTGGAAGAGGGGAGAAAGTCCCGAAGTGCTTGATCAACTGCAGCGACCCTTGCGTGACTTGAGGCTATCTTTGACAGACCGTTGCAATTTTCGGTGTCGTTATTGTATGCCAATCGAAGTCTTCGGGCCTGGTTATCAGTTCCTGCCACGTAATGAGATTTTAGACTTCGATGAACTTGTTAGAACAGTAAGGATTGGGGTTGGATTAGGCGTGAGTAAGGTTCGATTGACAGGTGGAGAGCCCCTTTTACGCCGCGGAGTTGAGGATCTAGTTGCGATGATCGCAGCGGTCCCGGGGGTTGATGATTTGGCCATGACCACGAATGGTATTTTGCTAAACCATCATGCTGAAAGCTTAGTTGCAGCAGGTCTAGACCGAGTGACTGTCAGTCTTGATGCTCTGGATGAGGAGACCTTTGCCAAAATGAATGGTGTGGGGGCCAAAGTTGACCGAGTCTTATTAGGCATTCAATCGGCCCAGGAATACGGTCTTCCAGTGAAGGTCAACATGGTGGTTCAACGTGGAGTCAATGAGCAGGAGATTGTTCCAATGATCCGCTGGAGCCATGACGTTGGTGTAATTCTCCGATTCATCGAATTCATGGATGTGGGGGAGACGAATGGTTGGGATACACGGGAGGTAGTCACAGCCAAAGAAATTTTGGAAATTGTAAGTGAACAATATCCGGTGGAAGAGGTTACAGCCGCCTATCCTGGTGAAGTCGCAAGGCGATGGCGCTTTCTTGATGGTGCGGGGGAGTTTGGGACGATTTCTTCGGTAAGTCAGCCGTTTTGTGGGGATTGTTCGCGTTTGCGGGTTTCAGCGGAGGGGAAGGCATTCACATGCCTGTTTGCGAGTCAGGGCGCAGATCTTAGGGGGCGCCTTCGTTCAGCAACTTCGGATGAAGATGTCGCTGAGTTCGTACGTGGTTTGTGGGGGAGCAGGAAGGATCGCTACTCTGAGGAGCGTGGAGAAGTCGAAAGGCCGAAAGCCGAAATGAGTTACCTTGGGGGGTAATTTCTGAAGCCGTGTCTAATTCACTTGTTCAAGCCGGATGAGAGCCGACAGCTCCCGCTAAAGCCATGGAATAATTCTACCGGGGGAAAGCTTTCGCAAGCGAATACTAAGAGAGGGTTCTGAGGCCCCATTTTTCACGTAATTGCTAGAGTCTAGCTTTTGCCTTTTGGTAGGCTTTTTTCAGCTTTTCAAGGCGAGCTTCGATCGTTGAGATCTCCTTGATCAGGCTCGCAAGCTCTTCCACTGCGCGCAGCTCCTTGGATGCTCCTTTCGCCGTCTTTACTCCCGAGCCCCCATCTTTGAGCCTCCATGACGAGATAGTCGCAGCTGTTACTCCAAATTTGGCGACTGCCTTAGTTTGTCCACCCCGACCTTTTTTTGTGATAAAATCGAGGATCTCTTTTTTTTCGGATGCACTGTAGCGCTTCACTGTTTTTTTCGCCTTGGCCATATATTAAGCGTGATCCACCTGAAGATTGTGTCAAATTAAAATGAAAAAGTTTTTGTTAGGAAAACTATAGTTGAGTTATTCTCTTATTTTCCCCGAAAGTCGTAGCAAATCAGGCGCGATGGAGTGCCATCAAATCCTTTTAGGTTTTGAACAGCATATAAAAGACCATTGCTTAGAACAGGGGGGGTCCACGAATCTTTTGCGAAAAACAGTCGGGTTCTTTGGACGATTTCAATTTTTTTCGGAGTCATCTTGAGTTCAACAAAGCTCCCATCTTCGCCTAAAGAGAAAGTGCGATCCTTACTTTGAAGGAAGGATCCCCTGAATAAGCCCGTAACGCGCTGACCCTCTTTCCACCTTACATCGTCTTCGATTAATATTTCTCCATTCTTCAAATCAAGGCACTTTAGCTGAGTATCAGGAATATTTCTTCCAGCAAAACCATAGAGATAGTTCCCGATTTTTTGAGGGGTCATCATGTGCATTCCAAAGAAGCGCTTCTTCCAGACTGGTTGGATCGTAAAGTCTTTGGAAAAATTAAGAAGAACCCCCCCTAACTCATAGCAATCTGAGATGAAAATCTGATTGTGAGAAATAGACAGGGGGGTTGAAGCAAGAACTGATTCATAGATGTCAGCGCGCCATGGGAAGCGCGAAAGAAGCTTCCCGGATTGTGGATCTAATACTAGGAGTCCTCCGTGGGCAGGCCTAGATTCTCCGGCAGCGAGGACTAAGGCAACATCCCGATTGTGGATTTTTGTAATAATCGGGGAGGCATACGATGCTCCCCAGCTGTCCTCGTGGGTCCAGACTGTTTTTCCGTCGTCAAGATTTAGAGCTGCCACGCAAGTTCCACTGGTTTTATTCTCTTTTCCTCCAATGTTTATAATAAGGTTAGTGCCATGAACCATAGGGTTTGGCCCGTATCCGAAGAAATACTGCGGAATCTTAAATTCTTCCTGAAGATTCCGCTTCCACACAACTTTGCCGGTTTTTAGATCGAGGCAGTGGAGCTGGGCGGTGACCCCGATTAAATAGACTCGTTCTTGATGGACCACCGGGCTGGAGCGCGGGCCATTTGAGAACCCGTAGCGATCCCGGTAGTCGATGGGATAGTGGAAAGTCCATAGGCGCTTCCCGGTTTCGGCGTGGTGACAGTCGAGGGTTTCTTTTGAGTCGATAGCGTGGAAGTGCAAAAGTTGTCCATCAACGATGATTGGGGAGCTATAAGATTCACCGCGGGCCAATTCAAAGACCTTTGTGAGCCCACCTTCAGGAAATTTATCCAATAATGGCCCCTCTTTCGTAGTGCAGTTATCTCGTGGGCCAAAAAAACGGGGCCAATTTTCCACTACCGCGTTTTTGGCCAAGGGCTTCGGCGCCTTGTAGAATTTCATCGGAAAGGTGTTTTCCGCGGATAGCATGGTGGCTGTTAGGGCCAAAATTACGGTTTGTCTCATGGGAGCAGGATAGTTCAATAATTCGTGAATCAAAAAGTCTTTTGATCAAGGAGTGCTTGCTGGCAGGGTGATGGTTGGAGCTTTCGTTCTTTTCACGTCGCCGAATCCCTTTATTAGTGGTGGAGATGAAACAAACACTTGGACTCGCGTTGCTCTGTCTCACCTCGATGACGGGATTAGCTCAGGAAAAATGGCTCAGCTTCAAAGGTAAGGAAGGGCCCGGGAAAGGAAAGCATATCGTTTTAGTGTCTGGGGACGAAGAGTATCGCTCTGAGGAGAGTGCCCCGATGTTAGCAAAAATTCTTTCTGAGCGGCACGGCTTCGATACCACGGTGCTTTTCTCGTGGAGTGCTGATGGGACGTATATCGACCCGAACAACATTCAGGGCGTAACGGGTTGGAAGAAGCTCGATTCAGCGGACCTCATGATCATTGGGACCCGAATGAGGGCTTACACGCCCGAGACGATCAAACATCTGGGTGGATTTTTAAATGCTGGGAAGCCGGTGATAGGCTTTCGTACTGCGACTCACGCGTTTAAGGGTGGAGGTAAAATGGGCAACATCGGCGCAGGTGAGTGGGGTTTGAAGGTTCTTGGAGAGCGCTGGGTGAATCATCATGGCGGTCATAAGACTCAGGGAGCTCGGGGAGTGATTGCAGAAGGTTGTGATGAGCATCCGGTTCTTAACTCGGTGAAAGATGTCTTTGGCCCTAGTGATGTTTACGGAGTTCGGCATCTCACAGAAAAAGACACGGTGTTGCTTCGTGGCGCGGTGACTCAGTCGCTGGATCCTGCTTCTAAGCCGATTGAGGGGCCTAAAAATCGCCCCATGATGCCACTTGCTTGGTTGCACACATACGAATCGCCTGATGCTAAAGTAACTGGTCGCTCGCTCTGCACCACGATGGGGGCTTCAGTGGACTTCCTAAGTGAAGATCTTCGTCGTTTGATCGTAAATGCCAGCTTTCATCTCCTCGACCTCAAAGTCCCTGAGAAGGCAAACGTAGATTTTGTTGATGCGTTTTACCCGAGCTTTTATGGCTTTTGGAGTGGTAAGAGTGCCGGAATCTGGAAAGAGCGTGGTCTAAAGGCTGACGATTTTGGTTTGGCTAAGACTCCAACCGCTCCCGAGCCGAAAGGCACCCCAAAGTGGCCCTTTATGCCCGTTAAAAAATAATGGACTGGCACGCTTTTCTCCGTGACTGGTCACACGCGTCGGCTTCACGGGGTTTTGAAAGCGAGGCGTTTGGTGAGGTTGGGGGCTTCCCTTTGCTAGCCTCGTCAAAAGGCGATCCGTCTCAGCCGTGCATCTATCTTTCAACGGGGATACATGGGGACGAGCCTTCGGGCCCGCAGGCTCTGTTTGGTTTACTAAATGAGAATTTTTTTGATGATCGTTTCCATTGGTTGATTTGTCCCGCTCTCAATCCTACTGGTCTTGAGGCTGGCACACGGGAGAATTTTAAGGGGATTGATCTGAATCGTGATTATTGTCTTGGCAAAAGCGGGGAAGTGTCCTCGCATCTCGCGTGGTTAAAAAAGCAGGAAATTCCGCAGCTTTTTCTTTCCCTGCATGAGGACTGGGAGAGTTCGGGAGTTTATTACTACGAGATCAATCTTGGCGGCGCGGTGCCAGATTACAAAAACCT
Source organism: Verrucomicrobia bacterium SCGC AAA164-M04 (assembly GCA_000383735.1). The sequence continues at coordinate 122,406 of KB912069.1, read as the reverse complement.
TCTTGCCGCAGCTGCACCGTATTTCCCCCCCGAGCCCGAATCTGTAATTGACAATCATGAGGTCACCGAGCCGGGGTGGATTCATCATTCAGAGCACCCAGATCTGCCCGAGGGATGGCCCGAGGCAATTTATTTAGCCAAAATGGGTTGCCCTGTTTCTCTCACGTTCGAGACCCCCAGCAGTATGCCTTTTCAAAAGAGAGTGGATTGCCATCAAGCAATGGTTCGTGAGTCGATTCGGGGTTGTCTGTTATAATCTTGGTGATCTTCTGCACTTGCGGAGGTATCACAATCACGGCAACCTAAAGCTATGTCTGCCGAAGAAGAAAAGATTGTTTGGAAGGGGCGTTCGCATCAGATTGTCAATTTCTGGCCACTCGTTGCCTCGCTTTTAGTTATCATTTTGATCTGCGTGGCGTCTTATTTTTGGTCTGGCTGGCTTGGTTTTGCGGCTCTCGTCCCTCTTTTTTATGCCGGCTGGCTCTGGCTAGGAACGAAGCTGATGGTTTTTGAATTTACGAGTGAGCGGATGCGAATTTACGAGGGAATCCTAAATCAGGAGATTAACGAGGTGGAGCTTTATCGAGTTAAAGACACCCGTCTCGAAAAGCCTTTCTGGCTTCGTATTTTTGGGCTTTCGAACATCGTTCTTCAAACGTCGGACCGCTCTCTTCCTGAGGTGAATATTCGTGCCGTCCGAAACGGGATTGAGATCCGTGAAAAGCTACGCAAACAAGTTGAAACTCTTCGGGACAAGAAACGGGTTCGTGAGGTTGATTTTGAAAGTAGCGACAGCGACGCTGATGGTTTTGAGGCTGGATTGGTCTAGCAACGCTTCTTCGACCTGAGTGAGTCATCGCAGATGGCTGAGAAGCTTGTTTGTCCAGAGATACTCTCTCTTAGAGGAGGTTTTTAGCCGAGTCTCAAAGAATCCGCCGATCTGCGCTTGAAAGGTTGGCTAGGGAAGGGCAGTTACATGGTCATGGGAATCAGCTGGGTGATCATTGCAACAGTTCTTGCGGCAGCAGGAGGTGTTGTCGGGGTCATGGCACTCCGTTCGGAGAAGGTGGGCCGGGTAGCTCTCGTCTGCATGGCGTTGTCCTTCGGCGCTCAGCTCATGGCGCTTGGTTGGCGTGGTGAATTGAGAGGTCAATGTCCGCTGGGCGACCTCGGCGAAATTTGCCTCTTCATGGCTTGGTCGTTAACTTTCTTCTATCTCGTGACCGGGACAACATACCGAGTCTCACTTTTGGGCGTTTTCACGGCCCCCCTCGTATTTCTTTTACAGGTAATTTCACTCATTCCAGGGGCCTTTGAAAAAAATGTGGTCACCGCGGAATCGATTGATGCTTGGCGTGAGGCTCACACTTCTCTCTCTGTGCTTTCCTATGGAGCTCTTGCGCTCGCTGCAGTTGCTGGAGTCATGTTCTTCGTCCTCAATTATCAATTGAAGGCGCGCAAATTTGGCGGAGGGTTGGTTCACGGAATGCCTTCGATAAGTCGTCTGGTGCAGGCGATGGCCCGCATCGCGGTCGTTGGGTGGTTGATCCTAACCGCTGGTATTATTGCGGGCTTGCTAATGCCGAAAGGTAATTTTGGTCTGCACTTGATGGTGGCGACTATTACCTGGGTGCTCTACGCGGTTTTACTCGGAGTTTACTTTGTTCGTGGTCTTCCCGGTCGGCAATTAGCCACCGGTTTGACCGTTCTTTTCGTCCTCTCACTCGTGGTCTTTGCAAAACTGTGATGAAACTTGTTTGTCTGGGACTCAATCACGAAACCGCGCCTGTTGAGGTTCGCGAGAAATTTGCGCTTTTGGACGGAGCACTTGATCGGGAAACCGAGTCTTTGGTCTCATCCGAGGATGTCCTCGAAGGCGTCGTCCTCTCGACTTGTAACCGGACAGAGTATTACGCAGTGGTGAATGGGGGCAGTGGGGTTGTTGACCTTGAGAATTGGGTCTGTGAACGGCGAGAGTATATCGGGATAAGAGAAGGTTTTTTTTATCACTATGAGGCAAGGGATGCCGCTGAGCATCTGTGTCGAGTTGCTAGCGGAATGAACTCGATGGTGCTTGGCGAGACGGAGATCTTTGGACAGGTCAAAAAGGCTTATAAGCGCTCCCTTGATGGTGGGGCAACCAAGTCGGTCCTTAACAAGCTTTTCCAGCGCGCATTCGGAGTTGGGAAAAAGGTTCGGACTCATACAGCTATTCAGGAGGGGGCAACTTCGGTCGCCGGAGCTTCGGTGGAACTAGCCGAGAAGGTTTTTGGGCGCTTGCAGGGAAGCTCCGTGATGGTGATCGGAGCCGGTGAAATGAGCCGAAAAACAGCGCGCGCTCTGCAGTCGCGAGGGGCCACTTCGGTGATGGTCACCAATCGATCTTTTGATAAAGCGGCGGATCTTGCCGAAGAGATCGGGGGGCGTGCTGTGCCATTCAGCGGATGGGAAGAGGAGTTGTCCCATTTGGATGTGTTAATTGCCGCAACAGGAGCGCCACACTTTGTTGTGAAGCCTCAGCATGTGGAAGCCGTTCGACGAAAGCGAAAATTTCGCCCGCTCATCATGGTTGATATTGCAGTGCCTCGTGACATTGATCCAGAAGTCGGGGAAATCGAAGAAGTTTATCTTTACGACATTGATACCTTGCAAGAAATGGCAGATGGGGCGAGGAAACGTCGTGAGGAACAACTCCGTCTTTGCGAAGAAATCATCCGTGAGGAAATTGACAAGGCTTCGCTACCAGCGGTGAATGATTAAATAATGAAGACTCTAAAATTGGGAACAAGGGGAAGTGCCCTTGCGCTAAAGCAGGCAGAGATGACCGAGGCTGCGCTGGGAAGGGCTTTTCCTGAGCTAGAGGTGGAGCGGATGATTATTAAGACGACCGGCGATCGCAGGACGGATGTTGCCCTCAACGAGGTTGCGAAAGCCGAGGGGATTTGGGACAAAGGTGTTTTTATCAAAGAGTTGGAGGTGGCTCTGGAGGCAGGGGAAATTGATGTTGCAGTTCATTCACTGAAAGACTTGCCTACGGTTCTTGAAGATCCATTCCAACTGTGTTCGGTTCTTGAGAGAGCACCGGTTGCGGATGCTTGGATTGGTAAAATCCCTTGGAGTGAAGTTGAAAAGGGGTCGCGTGTTGGCACAAGTTCGGTGCGACGCGAAAGGCAGGTTAAATTTCTCAAGCCGGGCGCAAAAGTCGTCGACCTTCGAGGAAACGTGCCAACTCGCATAAAGAAAGCGGCGCTTGATGCAGATTACGATGGGATTATTTTGGCGGAAGCTGGCTTGAACCGTTTGGGCTACCCAACCGAAGGAATTTTTGAGATCGAGCGCCATCCGCTTTTTGTGGAGTGTCTCGCCGAGAAGAATTTTTTTCCAGCAGCTGGCCAAGGTGCGGTGGGGCTTGAGATCCGGAGTGGTGATGAAGAAACCGGTGTCATCATCGACGCCTTAAATCACGAAGAAACTTGGAATCGGGTCTTCGCGGAGCGTGAGTTTTTGAGGTTGCTCGACGCCGGTTGTTCTACTCCGATCGGCGTATGGTCGACCTTGGAAGGTGAGCATCTTGAAATGGGTGCAAGGGTCTTCCCTGAGGGAAGTGGGATGCTCCGAAAGGCAAGTGCAAGTGGTGTAGTGCCTATGGAGGTGGCCCATCAACTTTTTGAAAATCTAAAATGAGCGAAGAGCAAGAAAAGGGAATTTGTTACCTCGTGGGCGCAGGCCCGGGAGACCTAGGATTAGTCACCTTGAAGGCTAAGGAGTGTATCGAGAAGTGCGATGTGCTGGTCTACGACGCTCTTTCCAGCGCCGAATTAGTGGGATGGGCTAAGAAAGGATGTGAGTTAATTTTTGCTGGGAAGCGTGCTGCTGATCACGCCATTCCACAGGATCAAATTAACGCAATCATTGTGGAGAAAACTCTTCAGGGCAAAATTGTGACCCGTCTCAAAGGTGGTGATCCTATGATCTTTGGGCGGGGCGGCGAGGAGGCTGCCGAGTTAGCCGAGGCTGGAGTGAAGTTTGAAATCGTCCCGGGTATTTCATCTACTATTGCTGGTCCTGCCTACGCGGGTATTCCGGTGACTCATCGCGATCATTGCTCACAGTTAACAATTTTTACTGGTCATGAGGACCCTACGAAAGGGGAGACCTCGCTTGATTTTGAGCATCTAGCTAAAACTCCAGGGACAAAAGTCTTTGTCATGGGAGTCTCACGACTTCGCGGAATTTGTGCTGAGTTCATTAAAGGCGGCGCGGCAGCCGAGACGCCGATTGCGCTGACACGTTGGGCGACCACCGGAAAGCACCAGACGGTGCAGGGCACTTTAGAAACCATTGCGGATGTGGTGGAAGAGAAGAAGTTTAAATCACCGGCAGTTGCTGTGATTGGTAATGTGGTAAAGGAAAGAGAGAAGATTAATTGGTTTGAGACCAAGCCTCTCTTCGGGAAAAGAATCGTGGTGACCCGCACGCGTGAGCAAGCCGGGGGCTTGAGTAAACGATTGGGTGAATTGGGTGCAGATGTCATCGAGCTTCCTACGATCCGTATTGAACACCCACAGGATCGGCAGGATTTTGCGGAATCGGTGGCCGAGTCTCACACATACGATTGGCTTGTCTTCACGAGCCCGAATGGAGTGGAAAAGTTCTTTGATGCTTTTTACGCGACTTACCAGGATGCACGGAGTTTGGGGGGATGCCGGATTGCCGCGATCGGGCCTAGCACCGAGGCTAAAATCCGTGGATACCGTTTTGCGGTGGATCTCATGCCGGAGCGTTTTGTCGCGGAAGGGCTATTAGAGGCCTTCAAGAATGAGAGTATCGAACATCAAAAGATTCTCTGGGTGAAAGCGGAGGAAACTCGCGATGTAATTTATGACGGATTGATGGACCAGGGGGCGATTGTCGATTCTTGTCTCGCTTATCGGACTATTCCTGAAACTTCCGACCCGACCGGGGCAGCTAAGCAGTTACGTGAAGAAGGTGCTGATATGATCACCTTCACAAGTGGCTCGACGGTTACGAACTTCTTCAAAATGGACATCGATTGGCCCGATCGATGTGAAGCTGCCTGTATTGGTCCGGTGACTCATAAGACCTTCAAGTCCCACTGTGAAGCGGCATCGATTGAATCAAAGAAGCACGATATCGATGGCCTTGTTCAGGCGATCTTAGATCATTTTGTAAAGTGAGGCTTCCACAAAAAAGCCGCTCGTGCTTGAGCGGCTTTTTGAAATTAGAATGAGATCAGATTTCTAGTAGCTGACGATTTCGCCCTCGTTGAAGAAGCGCCTAAGCTCGGCTTCAGCAGCTTCGGTGCTGTCGGAAGCGTGGCAAATGTTGCGCATTTTGGAGTCCACAGCCTTTTCGCCAAAGTCACCGCGAATGGTGCCGGCGGCAGCTTCCTTGGAATCGGTCGGTCCGAGGAGATCGCGGACGCGGGTGATGACGTTATCCCCGCTGAGAGCAAGGGCCACGACAGGAGTTTCCTGCATAAAGCCACGCACCGATGGGAAGAAGGGCATTTCCGCAATGTGGGCGTAGTGCTCGGCGAGAATCTCGTCGGAAAGGGCCATCATTTTGATGCCGCAGATTTTGAATCCCTCGGCCTGATAGCGGGCGAGGACGGTGCCAACGAGGTCCTGTTTGATCGCGTCGGGTTTGAAGAGAATCAATGTCGTTTCTTGTGCCATGTCGTTGCGGGACTATGCAACTGGTTGGTTGGTGTCAAACCCGATATGGAACTGGTTGGAGAAATCAACGTCAAATAAGAGATCCAAGTCTAAGCTTTTTGAGCTTGTTATTTCCCCAAAACAGCTCTGGTAGTCTAGATTCTATTTGTCCTCTGGGTAAGAGGAGTGGATCTAGAGGATCGACCCAGGGGAGTAGTTGGCAGCTTCCGGGTAGGTCGCTTTGAGAGCGCTGATTTGCTCATCAAAATGGGCGATTTGAACTTTAGCTTGTCCGACATTATCTCGGCCTTGTGCAAGGATTTGAGAGAGCGCGTCGGCATCCAGTGGGAGGCGGGTATCTTCCTCGAGTCGTTTCAGAAGATTGTTTTCGCTCGCCTTGCCATTTCTGAGGTCGTGAACGGTTGCGACGGCGTGTTCCTTGATTGCTTCGTGCGCAGTCTCGCGACCTACGCCCGCTTTCACGGCTTCCATCATGATCGTCGTGGTGAGAAGGAAGGGTAGATAATGGGTGTTCTCTTTTTCAATGACGGCAGAGTAGGCGTCCATCTGGCCAAGGATGGTAAGGAAGGTTTCGTAAAGTCCGTCAATCGCGTAAAAGGCATCAGGAAGCATAACACGTCGTACTACTGAGCAGGAAACATCGCCCTCGTTCCACTGATCGCCGGCGAGGTTTGAAGCCATAGTGAGATGGCCTTTGAGGATGGTGTGGAAGCCGTTGACTCGCTCGCAGGACCGCGAATTCATCTTGTGTGGCATAGCAGATGAACCGGTCTGACCCTTAGCGAAACCTTCTGATGCGGTTTCATGACCTGCCATGAGGCGGAGAGTTTTTGCGAGAGAGGATGGCCCCGAGGCCAGGTCGACCAAGGCACTTATAACCCGGAAATCGAGCGATCGCGGATAGACTTGCCCGACATTGGTCCAGGCTTTTGGCAAGCCAAGGTGGACCCTGACCTGTTCGTCTAATTCGGCGACCTTAGTAGTATCTCCGTTAAAAAGAGAAACCTGATCCATCTGAGTGCCCACTGCACCTTTTAAGCCTCGGACTGGATAAGATTGAAGAAGGGAATCGAGGTTATGATAGGCACTGAGGACCTCCTCGCCAAACATCGAGATTCGCTTGCCAAAAGTGGTTGGCTGCGCCGCGACATTGTGGGTGCGAGCCGTAATCATGAGGTCGGACCATTGATTAGCGCGCTCGGAAAGGCGGGCCAGAACTGCCACTGATTTATCACGGATGGCCTCGAGTGATCGGTAAACCTGAAGCTGTTCAACATTCTCGGTAAGATCTCGAGAGGTCATCCCTTTGTGGATATGCTCGTGGCCTGCGAGGTCATTAAATTCTTCGATTCGGGCCTTCACATCGTGACGGGTGAGCCGTTCCCGCTCGTCGATCGAGGCGAGGTTGATCTGATCCTTGACTGCTTCGTAGGCAGCAATGGCCTCCTCTGGAATATCGAGGCCTAGATTTTGCTGTCCCTTCATGACCGCGATCCAGAAATCACGCTCAAGAATGATCCGGCCCTCAGGTGACCAGATTTCGCGGATTTTGGCTGCGGCATATCGCTCGGCGAGGACGTTTGGGATCATGCGCGAGGAAAGCCGTAAATGACTCAATTTGAAACATTAAATGAACCTTAGCGAGAGAAGTCCTCGATCTGAGCGACCTCATTGATCTGCTGATTGACCAAAGCTTGGGCTTTTTCCCGGTTTGAGCAATCGCTTTTCCGGAATCGGATTATGCACGACTGATGAAGCTCAAAGGATTTTATCAAGGGCGGCTATCAATTCTGACCGTAATGCTAATCCTTTCCAATACAGGCCGGTTTGTTCTCGCTCATATTCTCGTCGGCCTTCCGTAGTTTCGATGGGAATCGGAGAGTAGCCGTATTCCAAAAGATCATAGGGTGACGCTCGCATGTCGATAATCCGGGCCTCGATCGCAAAAAAGAGGGTTTTTCGAAGGAAGTCGGACGAGATCCACGGAGAGCTTTTGTAGGCCCATTTATAAAGATCCATATTGGCGTGGATACAGCCTGGCTGTTCGTGATCTTCTCGCGTTAGGAGGGTAGGAGTGAAGCGATTAAGTAGTATCGTATCTGGTGCAAAAAATCGGAAGGCATCAAAATGTGAGCAGCAGAGTGGCCGACTAGAAACTAGCTCGTCGATTCTAGATTGTGGTAGCCGAAGTGGCGCGCTCTCGTGATGCCGAACGTCGGAACCGGAGTAAACCATGGCCCATTCGTGGAGCCCGTGGCATGAAAAGTTAGGTGGGCGGGACTGGGTGAGAGTCAGCAACTGATGGATCCGTTGAATTCTTTCTTGGGTTTTGGATGTGAGTTTTTCCGAATCAATCCAGGCGATGCAATTTTCTGTAAAATAATATTTTTCTGGTAGCTTGATCGTTTGATCAATTTCGAGGGGGACCCCAAACCCGGGATGCCACCTTTCGAGCCGGCCCAAAGGAAATGAATAATAGGTATGTAAAAAATCGTAGACCGGGTGTTTTTCGCCCCTTGATTTCCGGGCACGCATCGGGATTGTGATTTTCTCTACTTCTTGGCGGTGGCGCTTCGCTGATTCCTGCCACTGGGAGAGCGAGAGAGGGGCTGGGGATTGAACCGGAAGGGGCATGGGCGAGGCTGTCTTAGCGAATCAATACAATTTTGCCAAATAATCCTTGAAGTCTTCGTCGGATCGACCTAGCTTCCGCCCGCCCCGAAGGGGGTGGTTACAAAATCGCGGGATGGAGCAGCCAGGTAGCTCGTCAGGCTCATAACCTGAAGGTCGTAGGTTCAAATCCTACTCCCGTAACCAATGAAAGCCCCTCACTCATAACGAGTTAGGGGCTTTCGCCTTTTTGGGAGAATCGTAGTGTGAACACTTACTGTGAACACAATTTTATTGGTGTGATTCTCGAGACCTTTTGCTGAATCGGCCTTCGCTGGATCTCGGAAAAGGGAGTGGTTGAAAGGGGAGACACGCCGCCGGTGGGGGTGCGGTTTTTTAGGTGGGTTGGTCTGTATATAATAGGGTGCTGAGAAAAAAAATTGATCGGTCTCTTCTGCGGGGACTTCGAGGGGGAGGCAGATTGAGTATGTGGTAGTCGGTAGTAGTAGTAGTTTTTAGAGTAGAATATTTTTTATTTATTAAGGGTTATAACCCTCAACTCGGAGAAAAAGCACCTTCACCGGAGAACTACTACTACCGCCTCGCTGCACCCCGTATCCTGTTCCTTGATTCTTCGATTCCTCTTCCCGATTCCCCCTTACCCAATCCCTGTATCCCTGTTTCCCGATTCAGGGTAAAGGGTTCGGGAATCAGGGTGCGGTAAAGCTGCCAGTCGGCGGAGTAGGGGAGGCCCGCAGTTCCCGTATCTTTCGAGAGAAGAGCTGAACCCCGTATCCTTTTCCCTGTATCTCCGAATCGGGATCAGCGAATCACTAAAACTCGTTACCGTATCTCTGAATCCAAATCCCCAAAGCCGTTCGCAGCGCTTCGCAGAAATCTGAGTTAACGAAAGCCCGCACCCATGTATCAGTGGAACAGGGATAAAAGATACAGGAATCAGGGTGCGAAGAAAAACCCGCCAGCTGAAAAAGCAAAGCGGGTTTTGATTGCAGTTGGATTGCCCGAATCATTTTTCACTGAACTACTATAGCGGGTTCAGGGTTATGGAATCCGAAGCGGAAGAAGAAGTTCTCAGCATCTGATGGGGGGAATTCCATGCAGATCTTGCCGTCGACCACGGACAATGAATCAGGGGTCACGGTGAAGGGTATGTAGGTGTTTAGATCGGTCGATTGGACGAATGCGATTTTCACCTGCATGTTGCCTGCCTCATTTTGCCCAACGGTGTGATCCACTGACATGGTGCGAATTTGGTCTTCGGTGAAACGAGTATCGCGTTCTGCTTCAACGGTGGCAAGTTGCTCGGCAGTGGGGCGGGCGTCGCGTTCTGCTTCGACAGAGGCGAGTTGTTCGGCAGTGGGGCGGGCATCGCGTTCTGCTGTCATCTGTGCAAGCTGCGCCTGAAGTTGAGCGATTTGCGTATCCTCCCTAATAGTAATCACCGCCGGACTATTCTTGAAGGCGTTACTCCCGATGCTGGTGACGCTGTCAGGAATCGTGATGCTCGTCAGGCTGGTGCATTTGTAGAAGGCAGCAAACCCGATGCTGGTGACGCCATCAGGAATCGTGATGCTCGTCAGGCTGGTGCAGCTGTCGAAGGCGCTTTCCCCGATGCTGGTGACGCTATCAGGGATCGTGATGCTCGTCAGGTTGGTGCAGTCACGGAAGGCCCAATCCCCGATGCTGGTGACGCTATTGGGAATCGTGATGCTCGTCAGGCTGCTGCAGTTGTAGAAGGCAGCAAACCCGATGCTGGTGACGCCATCAGGAATCGTGATGCTCGTCAGGTTGGTGCAGTCACGGAAGGCTTGCCCCCCGATGCTGGTGACGCCATCAGGAATCGTGATGCTCGTCAGGCTGGTGCATTCGTAGAAGGCGAAATCCCCGATGCTGGTGACGCCATTACCAATCGTGATGCTTGTCAGGCTGTTGCAGTCGTAGAAGGCACCCTCCCCGATACTAGTGACGCCATCAGGAATCGTGATGCTCGTCAGGCTGGTGCAGTTAGAGAAGGCTTGCCCCCCGATGCTGGTGACAGGTTTGCCTTCAATGGTGTCTGGAATGATTAGCTCGCCGGTGGCGGCTTCATTACAATCGGTGATGGTGACTTCTCCGGCAGTCGTGGTCCACGTCAGGTCATCTAAACTGGCAGCGTGGAGAGGCAGGAATGCGAATGCAAAGAGCGCGAGAAGGGCTTGGATTGGCTTCATGATGCGGCAGCCTTACCACATGTTCGGAGGCAGGGGAACGTGTAAAGCTCACCGGCTTGTGCGGCTGGTTCTCAAGACGGCCCCTAACCCCTCATCGCTGAGTAATCCATCCTGATTCCAGCGACGTGCAAGGTCGATTTGCCTTTGCCCAATCTTTGCGCTCTTCTTCTGGTTGAGCGTTAACGGCATCATCTCAAGGTTGTAGAGTGCGTTGTCTAATTCCGGACAGACCGATCTCGGTATGATGTGGTCACCAGTGACGATCTCGCCGGCGTATGGCCCCTTCGTGATAGTCGGTGCGTTGCCTTTTCTGAGCTTAATCATGCCGGCCTCATCTACGCATCCTAAGCGTTCAAGGATTAAACGGTTCCGGATAAGGGATTCACGTTGCGCCTTGGCTCTCTTAGGCTCGTGTGGGCCTGTTTGGGCGTGTGCTTGGTCGATAATCTCGCCGATATCAAAACCGGCTGTATGGGCCATCTGGAGCCAGTAACAGGCTTTACGCAATCGTGGTGTGGCGGCTCGTTTTCCTTTGAGCGTGTCGAGCTTTGCGGGATCAATTAACGGCGCTAGAACAGTCGTGTATTCGCTCGCATTAAGGGACTCTACGGGAGCCTCTCGCGGCGTGTTTACCGGCGGGGTGTCTTTGCATCCCGTGAGGATAAAGAGGCTTAAGAATAGCAGTAGCGTGCGCATGAGATCGTTTAATCGGCAGTCGGTCGATTAGGTTATAAAATATGATCTTGATGGCGGGATTGTCTTTTCACAATTCGGGCAAGGCGCGCCTTCCTTAGGCCACTCGTTTATGAGAGTTCCCTCTGAGTGACAATGCATACAGGAGAGTTTAGAAAAATCCTCTACGCCACCAGTCGGCTCGTCTCCTGTCCAACTGTCGGGGAGAAATAAATCCATTGGATTATCCGGTTTGGGAGGATCAATTAGCGGCTCTGATTGGACGCGCATCCTATCAACTGTAATGTTCCCACGTAGCCTTTGAAACCAAGTAGAACCGGTGGCGTGTTGAATACTGTGCATGACACCACAGGCGGTGCAGACGAGTTGGGTCTCGGCGTGATAAGGTAATCCACCCCCGTAATGATACCAACCAATGCTGAAGTTGAGTTTGCACTCGTTGCATTGATACTGATAGACCATGCGACAGGTTAGCGGGCAGGGATTCGGTTACCAATCTTTAAACCTGCATCCTGTATCATGGCTCCTGTCTCAAGTTTCAGGAATCAGGGTTCAGGATAGGATGTTTTCCTCAAGGTGCAGGGGAGGGGTTCAGGGAGCGTGATTCAAGGAGAATGGGTGGAGATTATCAATGGGAAGGGTAGAGGGTAAGAGATAGGCGTTACGGGCCAAACTGCGAGCAGCATCACGCATCTGCTGGGCGGGGGCGGAGGGGGCGTAAACACGCTGGTGTTTAATTTGCATACCCTCTTCTTCGGGGGTAGGCGGTAGTAGTAGTAGTTTTTTAGAGTAGAATTTATTCTTTGTTTTTAGGGTTATAACCCTCAACTCGGAGAAAAAGCACCTCAGCTAGAGAACTACTACTACCGCCCCGAAGTAAAAAGCCTTCACACCTCGGGGGTGTGAAGGCTTGGAGAAAGCGGTAAGTTCTCTTTTAGGCCGCGGCTGTATCCTCGTTCACCAGAGGTTCATACTCATACCGATTCGTGTTTCCCGAAGCATGTCTCGTGATGCCCGAACTCGGATCGTTGGTCATTTGAGAGAGTGTCCTCCCCAGAGATAAGCCGCTCTTAAACATTTTCATCAATGCTTTTGGTTCGGGTGCCAATGAGTCGATGTCACTAGCGAGGCGATTTGCCTCCGCAAGAAGCTGTCCTGCTGTGAATAGTCCTTCAACAGAACAGGCCTTGAGGTAGTTTTCCACGGTGATGGATTTTGCTGAATCGTTCTCACTGCTTGTTAGAACCTCAAGAACATCAGGATGAATTGATGGGTGGGCTTCGTTCCGATAAGGTTTCCCGTCTGGATCACGAAGATAATCGTCAACCATCTCATTAGGAAACTCGTTTAGAAGCCAATATGAGAATGCCGGTAATTGGTCTTTTAATAGGTTTAACCGTTTGGCTCTCGTTTCTGAGTCTTCCTTATTAGGGTAGGGCATTTCAGCACGATAGACACGGGCCAAGATGAGTTTGTCCTCCATTGCGTTTTCATCGGGAATTGGAGTCTGAAGAATTGCCGCTCGGGAATTTGTGTTTAAGGCTCTCGCCCAAAGCCAGACAGCCGGCCAACTTCTTGCTGTGTAACCGCGTCTTGCGATTTCAGCGTGGGTTGAATACTCCATCCCTTTGAAGAACTCGGCGAATTTCTCCCGATTCATTCCACTTGAGAAATCAAATTCTTCTCGGGATGCTTCGTCGTAGAAAATCACAGGCGAAGAGAGACAAGAGTCAGACCAGCCGTTTTTCTCCTTGGAGGGATCGACTGTTCGCTCTGTGCCTCCTAGCAGAAGAGCTATAAGGCGCATGAGAAAAGATTTACCTGTATTGGCTTCACTCATCAAAACGAGCATTGGTCCAAGCCCTCGATCGTTGTTCGATGAACTCATTTGAAGGAGCTTCATCCGAAGGAGGCAATAAAATGCATGAATTTGAATCTCGTAATGAGGATCTTCAGTGTAGCTCCCGAAGAAGGTTTCGATCATCGTTCTAAGTTCTTTCCAGTTCCCTTTTTGAGGTGTTACCGGTGTTAGGCCTCTTCGAACTAGGAATCTTTCGTCATCCCATTCTGTTATTCCTGTTGGCCAACCAGGCATGTGTTCAAGGGCCTCCTTTACAGCATTTTTAGTCAAGACTTTCTCTATGACAAATAGAGCAATTCCATGAGGCTCACCTTCTTTCCACGGAGGGGGATCCGACTTAAACCGTTTCATCTTTAAGTCATATCGTTCGAAGATTTCATGTTTTAAGACGGCAATTGTTCTTTGTTTGCTCATATCATTGTAGTGCCCATTAGTATTCCAAAAGCGTTCTTTGCCTTCTGTGCAAACTAAGAAGTCTTGGTCACTGAGTTCACCGATAATTTCACCGATTATTTCTTCTTTGTTATCTAGTTTGTTCATTGGTTGGTTTAGTTGGAGTTTGAGTTGACTGTCTTATTTGGATGTGGGTGTTCGATGACGGAAGGGTTCCACATAATGATCTCTTGCTTCTTGTCGTTCTCTTTGCGGATTGCTTGGGGTAACCGACAGAGTTGCATTCGGGATTGCTCACCCATAAAGACTCGATCTGCTCCTAGTTTTATTGCTTTGTTTTCAAAATCAGTGACCGCTTTAGTTGATGCGCCATTGATACAAAACCAGCCATGGTAGCCTCTATTTCCCGTAGAGAGGATCAAAGCGGGTAGATCACCGCAGAAGGTTGCAAGCTCCATCATAAGTGAGGGTTGCCATTCTTTAGGTGGGGTATCGAAGTCAAGGATGACCCACTTACGAGGCGAGGTGTTGTTCTGTGTTCGAGGGCGACCTGTTTTCCCGCTGGTAGTGATGCCAACTTTGCTAGTCATTCTATTCGGAACAAGGAACTCCGTCTTATCGAAGTCTGGCCTAGCCAGCCAGTCTGATAGGGTAAGCGTGGTTGTTCTCTTTTTGGAGAACCCAAGATTCACCCAATCATCAGGGAAGAAAATGGCCTCTAAGAATGAAGCACTGTCTTGGGGGAGCGACGCCGTGCTTAATGCTCTTAGATCCCCTTCAGTCGCTCGATACGTTTCATAGGCTTTCTTCGCTGCAGATTCGCTATAACGGGCTTTATGGCGGGGAGTGGCTGCAATGATAGCTGAACCGCTATTGACCTTGAAAAAGCCGTCCCTGATCTGGGTCCTGATCTCGTAGTCATCGACAGGACGTCTCACGCCGAAACGCTGAATCCCATCTCGAATAAAGGCCTCGGTTTCTGATTCGGTGAATCCCTCTTCGGCTGCCCAACAGGCAAACGCGAAGAGTGAATTGTGAACCCCATGTAATGGAGCCTCGTAGACTGGTTTCCAATCTAAACTAAGAATCCGACGCCATTCCTTTGGAAAGCGATTGCGGCTCATGATGCCTCCTTTCCGGTTTGAATTTCAGGATTCGGGATACAGGGTGCGGGACCCATTTGCATGAGACCTGTTTCAATCCATGAATCCAACGAGTGGAGGTCGATCAAACGTCGTCCTCTACTTGCATTTGGTCGCTTCACGAGCGACGAACGAATTAGGCCATCTGCAATCGCATTGTAGAGGTGGCGTTCTGATAACCCGCTATATTTAGCGGCCGTCTTTATTGGCGCCCATCTAGGGCCTTGTTCATACATTGTTCGTTGAAAGCTCCCGACATTGAAGCTCTCAAACTGGCCGGTCGCTGTTGAAGCAAGTGAACCTAATCGCCAAATGCCCCATACCAGTAGGAGAGCGGCGCGGATACTTTTAATAGGACTTACACCTCAACTGCTCACCCCACCTGCCATCTGTGGGGCTTTTACTGGTCCCCGAAGGGCTAGGGTCTAACTTAATGGGACTAAATCCCGCGCTCCCAAGAAAGTTGACCAACTCTAACTTGCAGAAGCTCGCTCGGAAGAAATTTTCCTTACCGCGGGGTCGGGAATATACAAGCACGCTCGCTTTTGCTCCGCAAGGGGCAAGAAGCAATTTTTGGCGGTTTTGTTTTTTCGCGATGTCTACAAACCTCACTCAGTTCTTCTTTGGCTCCGAAACGTGAACAATAATTCGATAACTTATTAGTTGTCAGTGTTGAAAGAAGGAAGCTTCTTAATGGCTTCTACAGGCGCACTATCGAAGTGGGTGTAGTTCTGGTGGATCCGGCTTGAGGAGTGTCCAGTCAAGCTTTGGCGAACCTCTTCAGGAACTCCAGCATCGGCCAGCCATGATGTAAAGCTATGGCGCAAGCAATGGAAGCTTCGAGGGTGTTCGGCACCTCCGGCTCCTCTTACGCAACGGGGAACTCCTGCTTTTTCCATGATGCTTATGAACTGCATGGATCTCGTTGCTTTTTTTTGCTTTAGAAGAGAAGGGAAGAGACCGCCTTTACGGTTACCAAGCCAAGCAAGGAAGTCTTGGGTGAGTGGAAGCCGAACGACTTTCTGCGTGCGGGCAGTCTTCTCAGGTACGACCGTAATATACCCTTGATCGATATCTTCACTGGATAGTTTTACTATATCTCCGCATCGTAGACCGGTGTGCGCCGCTAGGATAATAGCCCCACGCCATTCATCATCGATGTCATCAAGATTTATGATTTTCTCAATCTCTTCAGGTAAGAAAGGGGCGCGTTGTGAACTATCTGTCTGCTTGAGAGATCTAACACTCTTTGCGTGATTTTGAGTAACAAGCCCACGTGTCAATGCTGTCTCCATTACTCTCCGAAGACTTGCCAGAGCTTTATTAACCGTGGCTCCTTTTCTGCCAGACTTATGAGCCTTTTGAACAGCCTTCTGGATCTGCTCCGTGGTTAAGTTAGATAGGTTCCCCTTTAGCGTGGAAGACGTAAAACATTCAGAGAGCAATGCGCGGTCTTGCCGGTAACCGTTTAGGGTCGAGGCTACAACATGTGGTTCTTGTTCCTCGATCCATTTCTCCCAAAATGACTCTAATGAAATCTCCTCAAAATCTGGGTTGGCAATCTTATGGATCTCTCGGATGTAAGAGTCAGCTTCAGCGAGTCCAAGTTTACCTGCTTCGGCTTCTCGGATAACTCTCTGTAGGATCTTTCCGAAGGCGGCGGAGAGTGTCAGAGAATCTTTTTGGTCTGCTGTATCGTTTGCTTCAAATCGCTCGGCTATTTTTTTGGCCTCCCGCTTGGATGTAGTTTGCGTCGACTGAGACACTCTTTTGCCTTCAGCGTTAAACCAACGAGCTTTCCAGTAGGGAGATTCTTTATTCTTAAAGACAGTTGCCATGAAGGTAGTGTGAACAGTAGTGTGAACAGAAACAACCTGAATCGGCCTGAAAGTGTTCACACTTTGTCCTAAAACCCCTAAAATACAATAAAAAATACCGAAAGGTCGTAGGTTCAAATCCTACTCCCGTAACCAATGAAAGCCCCTCACTCATAACGAGTTAGGGGCTTTCGCCTTTTACGGGTGGAGCATATCACATACCGTCAAAATGTCCCAAAATGCAGGTTTTAGCGGTATCTATTGCGGGAAGTGTCGCAGGAAAAATTATTCGATAAACCTAAACAGACGGCAAAACAAAGCCCGAATCGGCTAGCTCAGCAGGCTCAATAACGATGCTCCTAAAGAGCCTCTCTTGTTGGTCAAAAACATCAATTTTTCCACCCCTATCACGGGCATCCCAACGGGCGTATTCGGCGGCATCCCGGGCGGTCACATATCTAAGAAATCCTTTTGCACCGACCGGGCCAGTCAGCAGCCATGAGTCACGGGATGGCTCGTATTCGACTCGGTAGGTTGGAACGGGTGCTTGTGGCATCCTAGCTGGCCTTACTCTCCGTTCTCCTTGGCTTTCCGCTCCAACCACTCTCGGGTCAGCTTTTGACCTTCGGCAATTTGCTCTTTAGTCATTCTTTTCTTCATATCCTTTATATTGGTTTTTGATAATTCCTTGTCTGTTATCGCGTCAGCAAGATTGTTAATCATTTCGGCTTTAGTGTTCACAGCAGCAAGATTGTAAAACATGTAGGCTTTAGTGTAATCCTCGGGGACTCCATCGCCGAGACGGTACATTGTAGCCAAATTATTTTGGGCAAATCCGTGTCCTTTCTCAGCGGCTTGATGATACCACCCGGCGGCTTCGGCGTAATCTTTGGGGACTCCATCGCCATTGAAATAAGCCAAACCAAGGCAATATTGGGCGTCAGTTAATCCCTGGTGAGCGGCCATGCGCAACCACTTCGTGCCTTCAGTTGAATCTTTGGGGACTCCATCGCCGTGGAAATAAATCAGAAACAACGCATATTGAGATTCTGCATTTCCCTGTTCAGCTGCCTTGCGAAACCACTTCACAGCTTCAGTGTAATCCTTCGGGACTCCTTCCCCCCCAAAATACATCCCACCCAAGTTGTATTGGGCATTTGCATCACCTTGCTCAGCCAGCTCTTGAATTGTTTTTTCAGTCTCAACTGCTTCTTCAGCTTTAACTGATTTCTCTTCCCCACAAGATGCCAAAACAAAGCAGAGCAATAAACCTGAGAGCGCACTCTTCATTCCCCACAACTACCAGAACTTCTGGCATAAAGCTCTTAGAAATATGTGAGAATTTTATAACAGTGTAACGCCCGGGTCTTTTGTAATATTATAATTATTAAGCCATTAAATATTCTACCACTCGGTAGGTTGGAACGGGTGGTTGTGACATCCTAGCTGGCCTTACTCGCTCTTGTCCTTGGCGTTATTCTCAAGCCATTCCTTTGCGTATTCGTGTCCTTGTTGAGCAGCCTTGCGAATCCATTTCGTTGCTTCGGTCATATCTTTCGGGACTCCTTTCTCTTCCTTATACATCTCACCCAACTTGAATTGGGCCACATCGTCTCCTTGCTCAGCGACCTTACGATACCACTTTACGGCCTCGGCGTAATCCTGCGGGACTCCGTCACCAAAGAAATACATATCTCCCAAGAATGTATGAGCGTCTATATGTCCTTGCTCAGCGGCCTTGCGAAACAAATTCATCGCTTCAATTTTATCCTCTGGAATTGGTTCTATATCGCCAGGATTGTAGCCCCATAAATGCCACATACCCAAATAGAATTGGCCCTCGGCATCGCCAGCCTTAGCTTGCTCTATAGTTATTTTTATTTCCTTAATCCTTTTTTTGCCAAAAGGGTCTAACAAAAATTCCAATAAAGCTTTGAAGACACTTTTCACACCCGACAACTACCAGACTTCTGGTCAGTGGCCAAAGGTAAACCACCGGGTGGTTGTGACATCCTAGCTGGCCTTACTCTCCGTTCTCCTTGGCGTTTTTCTCAAGCCATATCGATGAGCCATAGTAATTCTGCTCAGCGGACTTGCGAATCCATTTCGTAGCTTCGGCGTAATCTTGCGGAACTCCGTAGCCAAGTTCATACATCACCCCCAATCTGTGTTGGCCGCGAGCGTCTCCTTGCTCAGCGGCCATACGGAACCACTTCACGGCTTCGCTGTAATCCTGCGGGACTCCATTGCCACTGGCATACATCCTACCCAATTCTTGTTGAGCTTCTGCATCACCGGCCTCAGCCCGCTTTTGAAATGGGATTTCAGTCTCAATGGGTTTTTTAACCTCAATGGGTTTCTCTTCTCCACAGCCAATCGTTAGAATAGCGAAAGCCATCAAGAGTAGGTGCTTCATTTTTGCGGTAACGGAGTTGTTAGAGAGCTTAGAGTATCTTATATTTGTGTGTGATGATGCCGAAGTGAACTGCCGCGAGATATTACAATCTGAGTAGGTGTTTATAACGCAGACAGCACGGCTTACCCCTTCATGCGTGCTAGAGGCCGGCTTTGTGTCAGATTAAATAAATGAAAAATATTCATAGTAGTAATGAATTGTAATGAATTGTAATGAATTGTAATTAATAGTTGATCTAAGAATCAGGATTTGTTTTTAAAAAATCCGATATGAGAGTTGATCTTCCGAAGGTCCATGACCCTGATGAAATAGAGTTATTATTAAGAAAGAGTGGCAAAGATTGTTGTGTTATGTGCGGACAATCGATTTCTGGGCGTGAGGTTAGTCTTGAGAGGCTTGAGCAGTGGTTAAGAGGTAAGGAGAAACCAAAGTGCCGAAGATGTAGGCTGATAACAACTCGACGCAGAATGTTATTGATCTTTATGGCCACTGCCTTGATTCCGTTTTTAGCCTACCTACTTGTCGAATTTTTTTAATGTAGAATTATCAAATGGGTTTCCAAAATAAAACTTCCTTCATCTTTGCCGTCAGCGGCCACTCTTTTACTCCTAGCAAGACCCAACAAATCTGTGAAGAAAAGTCCCCAGTTAGGACCCGATGAAGATCAAAACATACAAGTGGAGGAACATTCGGAAGCCGAAGCCGACGTTAGTAAAACCGCCACTCAATAAGACTTTCTAACTGCTAGGAATTTGCTTTAGGGGGGGATTGTTGAAGTCGCATTTGGTCCAAAGGATAATACTCCAATCTAAGTCACACCCATAGTAGAGGGAGGCACAATTCAGTCACAAAAATCTCCCGCCGTATTATATAGTCCATCCGCAAGTCCTTCCCCCAGTGGGGTGGGTGGTCTTCATAAAGCCGGGAGGGACTTTATAACGAAGTGAACACAGCTTAACCCTTCATGCGTGCTAGAGGCCGGCTTTGTGTCACTAGAAACACTGGGGTAAGGGCAAGGTTATGATTTGGGGGAAACCTAAAAACCTAAAAACCTAAAGAGATCTCTCGTGATCAGTCGTTTTGATGACACAAAATTTGGCGTTATCGCGCAATTAACACATGGAGCCTTCTTTTTGGTATTCCCTAAAAATTAAAACGTAATGAACAATATGAAAAATCTATTCAAAAAAATCACGAGCAAACTGGTATTTGCTATCGCACTGGGTTGCTTAAGTCAGACGGTGAAAGCAGAACCATTTCATTGGAACGGTTTTGACCTTAAGTTATCGCCTAAAAATGTTGGACCACTTTTAGCCTTACTTGATGAAACCTTTGCAGATCCAGATAAACAATTTAAGGTAACTTTGAGTGAAACAATATTCTCAGACGATGATGTGACCCATAATCTCACGGTATCATCTGCTGATGTCGAAGCAATTAGCGCATTGATGTCTGATGAATTTAAAGATGGCAGAGAGCAATTCATGGCAAATCTTTATCAGTTGGCAGAAGTTAAATCCAAATATACTGGAGTTAGGACTTTCACCACAAACATACCCAAAAAGGGTTCTGATGCCAAAAAAGCAGGCAGTTACTTTGGGCATTGGGAAATTGAAATAAAAGCCGCTGATGCTCCCCAATTTATTGAATCTTTTAAGAACGTGGTATCAGCGACAAAAGATCTTAGAACCAACCATATCTTAGGTATGGGGATGTTTCAATTTGGCAAAGGAAAATCAACTCATTATATCCTTCACTCATTCAACTCATATTCTGATCTCAAAAAAGGTTTAGAAGCATACAGCCAAAAAGAAGCTATGGCTGTTCATTTCAAAACAATAAAAGAGATAGCGACTCCGGCTGGAAGCCAGGTCACTAAGATTATTAAACAGTGGTAAACACTAACTAGCTAATAAACCAATTTCAAAGACCCGCTGGCTAAGTGCTTTGCGGGTTTTTTGTGTCAAAGGTCAATTAGGGTTTTGCAGGGGCCTCTGGCGGCTTGCTTGCCGACGGGGTGTCTTTGCATCCCGTGAGGATAAAGAGGCTTAGAAATAGCAGTAGCGTGCGCATGGTGGGAGCGTTCAGGAAGTGACGCTAAAAAGCCTAACACGCGCAAGGCTTATTGTTTTGCCTTTTCCATCGAATCAACCTCTTCACCTTTGCTGTTCCAAAACTGGCGAGAGATAGATTTGCCACCTTTCGCAGTCCCTTGAGCCATCTTTTTTCCGTTCTTATGCCAAAGAGTCAATGTTCCGTCCATCTGCCCATCTTTCCAGTTGGATTCCTGCTCTTTCTGCCCGTCTTTGTACCAAGATACACGAAGTCCATCCTCCTTGCCGTCTTTGAAGTTTACTTCCGTCTTTTTTTGCCCGTTTGCATGCCACTGAAGAAGTAGTCCATCTATTTTACCTTCCTTGAGGGTTAGTTCTGACTTTTTGTTCCCATTTTCGTGAAACTCAAAACTTTTACCTGTGTAAGGAGTATTAGATAATTTGAGATAAAAGACGCCCTCTCTGTCTTCCAATTCGTCTACATTAACGCCATCTGATTTCTTCTCTCCACAGCCAATCGTTAGAATAGCGAAAGCCATCAAGAGTAGGTGCTTCATTGTTGCGGTAACGGAGTTGTTAGAGGGTTTAGAGTATTTCATAGATGTGTGCAATGATGCCGAAGTGAACTGCCGCGAGATATTACAATCCGAGAAGGACTTTATAACGAAGAGAATACGGCTTAACCCTTCATGCGTGCTAGAGTCCGGCTTTGTGTCACTAGAAACACTGGGGAGGGAGTAAGGCTTATTGTTCTGCCTCTTCCAGTGAATCAACCTCTTCGCCTTTGCTGTTCCAATACTTTTCAGAGATAGCCTCACCGGCTTTAAAATTCGCCTCACCCTTTTTCTGACCATTGTCATGCAGCCAAGTCATTAATCCCTCTGGCTTTCCATCTTTGAAAGTACCTTCCACTTCTTTCTGTCCGTTTTTATACCATGAAGTCATCAGCCCGTCTGCTTTGCCGTCTTTGAAAATTCCTTCGTTCGCCTTCTTCCCGGTTTGATGCCAATTTATACCTAACCCATTCAATTCATCCTCCTTGTAGGTTGCTTTTTCTTGGACCTGTCCATCATCATACCACATGGTCGATGGCCCATCCTTCTTGCCTTCTTTATAGTATATTTCTTGCTCTTTCTGTCCGTTTTCATGCCACAGCAAGTTTAAGCCATGAAATCTTCCATCTTTGAAGTATACCTCAAAACGCTTCTGTCCGTTTTCATGCCACGAAGTTACTAGCCCGTCCTTCTTACCGCCTTTGAAGCTTCCTGTCGCTTTCTTTTGCCCATTTCTATGTACAATAAAATATTCCCCTGTGTAAGGAGTATCTGAATTCTTAAGGTATCTGATTCCTTTTCTTTCCTCCAAGTTACTGAATTGAACGGCATGTGGTTTAAGCTCTGAAACCTTTTTGCCGGAAGCATTCGATTCCATTTTGACCACAAAAAAAGAGGTCTTATTTACTTCAGCTTCGACGCTTGATGCTACGATGTGCGGGCCACCCTGCCTATCGATAGCATATTTTCCATCATCAGGAGCAGAGTTAGAACCAGGTTTGCCAAACAAAATCCCTTTTCCGTCCAGCGGCTTAGCTCCGACCAAAAAATACCCCCCCCAAGCTTTTACCTGTGTAAGGAGTATTAGATAATTTGAGATAAAAGACGCCCTCTCTGTCTTCCAATTCGTCTAGATTAACGCCATCTGACTTCTTCTCACCACAGCCAATCGTTAGGATAGCGAAAGCCATCACGAGTAGTTGTTTCATTGTTGCGGTAACGGAGGTGTTAGAGGGTTTAGAGTATTTCATAGATGTGTGTGATGATGCCGAACTGAACCGCCGCGAGATATTACAATCCGAGAGGGACTTTATAACGAAGACAGCACGGCTTACCTCTTCATGCGTGCTAGAGGCCGGCTTTGTGTCACTAGAAACTCTGGGGAGAGGGAACAAGGGTTATTACTCAGCCTCTTCCAGTGAATTAATCTCTGCTAACTTCTTCTCCAGCCATTCGTTTGATAGTTCCTCACCTTCCGCTGGGAGTTCGTTAACCCATTCCCCTTCAAATTTAACAATCCGCATGAGCTTGCCGTCGTCGCGAAATTTGACTACCCCACGAAAGTTTCTAGCAAAATTTGAGCTGCCTCTTTTTGATTGAGGTTTTCGTTCAGCCTCAACAGAAACGCTATCCTCAGAACCTCTTCGCCGAAGTGACTTAAAGGTGTCGGTTCCAGTTTCTTTATCTAAAAATGAAATGCCCCGAACTAGCTCATCATTATTAGGAAAGTATAAAACTCTAAGAATTCCTGCTGTTTCTTTATTAGGATTAGGGACTGCGATCCCAATGTTAAGTATTTCTTCATCCTTGAAGGTCGTGAAAACTGTGTGCGATTCATCAACTCGCTTGGTGACATTCCCATACGTAAACTCTTCCTCTTTCTCAGAATCTCTTGTGCTAATAGTGTCTTTAAACTTCCAGATACCGGCTTTTGGTAACATCCATTTATTTTCTGGATCTTTAAGATCTGGCTTATGGGGAAGCTTTGCTAGTTCTAGGACCTCTTTTTTACCGAGTGGTTTCATACCAGGGAATCCTGTCCAGTAGGCTTTGGCCTCACTAAACCCAACGACTGTTCCATCCTTTGAGAATTTTTGGGATTCGTTTATTTCAAACCCGTCGTTAGTAGGCTTCATTGTCGAATCTCTAGCAGTATAAAACTCCTCAGCTGATTTGGATAACATAGTTGATCGCCATTTAATGCCGTTTTTTTCTAGACTTTTCCCCTTAGCTTGAGTGATTTCACCGTTATTCAAAGCCCATAGAATAAAAGAATCTTCATCAGGAAGGTAGGTAGCTACCAAATAACTATTTCCATTTGCCTCGCTTGAAAATTTCTCGACGGTAAAGCGCCGATCGACCCATTTTGAATCGTAGGAGTATTCTTCTGATTGAAACAAATCATCCCTAGCTGGGCCAAAATTGGCAATACCTTCCCAAGTTCCCGGACGGACTTTTATTTTCATTTCTTCAATAAAATCAGTTGGATCATGATCCATTGACCAGAGTCTCATAATTGCCTCTGCGTCCATGGGGTCTGGAATTGGAGGTAAAGAAGTGTTCTTTGCTTCTTCAGTAACTTTCTGTTGTTCGCCAAGAGAATCTTTGGTCGGAGCCTCAGTAGCAGCTTCTTTAGGAGAATCTATAGAGGGGGTCACATCACCTTTTTCTCCATCACATCCGATTAAAAAAATAAAGGCTAAGAGAGGCGTCAAAGATTTCATACTGATAACAAATTACGAACCTGATCCTTTTTTAACAATTATAATTCTGATTGGATTTATAACGAAGAGAAGACAGCACGGCTTAACCCTTCATGCGTGCTAGAGGCCGGCTTTGTGTCACTAGAAGTGGTTTGGAAGAGGCAGGAGCGGAAAACTCACCTCTAGCACCATTGTGCTGTATTATTAGTGACACAAAGGAGATTGAACGAACGCATGAGATAGTGATCAGGTATCCTTCACTTCCTACTATAATCTCCTTGCGATATTGTAGTGGCCCCAAGTGAGTGTGAGGCTGATTATTGAAAATACAGATGATGGATACAGAAAATAACAACCCTTACCAAACATCGGTGTCCACTAATCCCCCCGCTCTTCCACGAGAAGGACACTCTAAGCTAGGTATTGCATCATTTGTGACAGCTATCGTAGGTGGGCTGTCGTTCTTTATCCTTTGCGGGTCTCTCGGATATATGGAATTGAATACACTTGGGGGAGTCGATGAGACATCAAAAGCAGTTATCCTGATGAGAAATGGCGTCTTCTTGGCACTATTCATTTTGCTCCTTTCGCTTAGCCTTGGGATCGCTGGGTTTTTTCAAAAAGAGCGCAAAAGAATATTTTCTATCCTAGGATTTAACTTTTCATTTTTGATACTCTTCAGGGTATTCCTATTCTCTTTATCCCTGTTCTAGACTTCTAGAATTTTGCTTCTGGCGGGAGAGGGTTGAAGTCGCATTTAGTGAGGAGAGGAGAATACTCTTAAACCCTCAAAAGCTAGACCTTAGTTTGTCTTCACACGGAAGTGACGATTGGGCTGATCGCGTGTGCTGTAAAAGCGATCAATTCGGATACCTTCACCGATGATTGCAGTTTCAATCATTTCCCAGTTGATAAGATCGGTAGAGGCTTCGATGCGGTAGCTTACGCCATTCACTGCATCAAAAGAGAATTCGATGGCTGTCCTTATCTCGGGCAACGGAGCGGAGTTGGTCGTGTCATCTCTTACCTGAATTGAGAGGCCATTCCAGTAATCGTCAGGTTCACCAAAAGAACTAAGAGCCTCTGCTGTAACATATGCAACGGCCCCGTCTGCTACGCCTGAAAATATGTCGTCTCCAACCGTTGGTGCAGCTCCTTGAAATGTGATGTCCGTCAGGCTGAAGCAGTCGATAAATGCTGATTCACCAATGCTGATGACGCCACTACCTATCCTAATACTCGTAAGGCTAAAGCAGGATAAGAAGGCTGAATCCCCGATGCTGACGACGCTGTCAGGTATCGTGATGTTCGTGAGGGTGAAGCAGTTTCCGAACGCTAGCTCTCCAATGCTTGTGACAGGATTGCCTTCGATGGTCGGAGGGATCACTAGCTCACCTGTGGCGGCCTCATCGCAATCGGTGATGGTGACTTTCCCATCAGTCGTGGTGTAGCCTAGATCATCTAAACTGGCAGCATGGACAGGCAGGAAGGCGCAGGCAAAGAGGGTAACTAGAACACGCAATCGGCTAGTTGCAATTTGGAGAATATTTGGGGGGCTAATATTCATATCCAAAAGGATAAGAACTTAAGAACTAACGTAAAGTTTTAGTTCACCGCCCACCCCGTTAAGGGTGGACGGCTGCCCAAGGTTACCATCCCTTAGCTATGCCGTTTGCTTTTGCAAAATAAAGCGGCATTTCTAAAACCTTTTTGGCTAACTTCTGTCGGCCAGTCCATCCACTGAACAACACCCTCTTCAGGAAGGCCCCTTAATGGCTTTATAATACGTTCTCAGAGCCTTTCATTGCCCGCTCCCAGAAAGGGCTGCCGCGAGTCTAGGGTTAGCGAAATGGGCTACTAACTCGTTAGACTTTGTTTTAAATTCAAACTCATCTTCTTTGTTTAGAATTAAGGCTGAGCGTTTAACTCGGTAGTTAGTAGTCACCTTCCATAAATGGCTGAAGTAGTGATAACGCGAGTCACTGCCACGATACCAGAGTGTGCTTAAGCTTCCTCCTGATGTGAACTGACTTAGATGAGATGGTTCAACTATATATCCACGAGGCACTAATGCCGGTATTCCACCAGAACACCCAACAAATGAGGACAGTAAAATAGTCGCTGCAACTAGGCTTAGAGATACACGTTTAATCAAATCCATGGTGTGGTGAGAGCTAATAACCATTTCTTAACGAAATCAAAAACAACAACCCTACGAGAAAGTGTGGATCAGCGTTCAATAATGGCTGTAAAATATATTTTATAGCTTGGGGGAGTTTATACCTAGGAGCTAATACTTAACTAAATCATAGGACGCTAAGAGTTCGCGTAAAGTTTTAGTTCACTTCCCAGCCTTATGGCTTCTATGAAATCCTTCTCGTCTTCCTTTACTCTCTCTGTGCAGCGGCTCTTACTTACTCAATTTTATCTTCCGTAGAGAGGCCGACGTTTGTGCATCTGAAAATCCACTGGCATCAATCAGTCTGACTAATTCCTGATCGGTAAACTTCCTTTCCTTTCCTCCCGGGTTTTTAGCTGTAACAAAGCGATCCACAAACTTTGAGCGCGTCATTTCGTCTGGCAAGAACCCCAGAAGTCGTTCAACCTCCGGCCCTAGAAAATCCAAGCGGAGGGCCATATGTCTAGCGTATTCTTGAATCACAATATCGTTCCACCCTTCCTGATCGCGCTGCTCCCCGATCCAGTCAACTGCCCGGTGAATCTCACTCGAAGGAAGTAACCCCAAAATCGACGCCACCTGAGCGCAGTGAAATGAATTTCCGTAATCTCGCAGCGAGTCGTCGACATACCAAGCCATTGCAGCGTTGAGATCCTCCTTGGCCCAATTACTTGCGATGGTGATCGAAGCACTTCCATATGAATTGATCAAACCAATCGTATCGACTCCGGCAAGCTCCTTAATCTCGGAAACAAGCTCCTCCCAATTGACCTCACCATTGGCACGATCCAAGTATCCTTTCACAAAGCCATTAAAAGCTCCGGCCCGAGTCATTCCGAAAAATGTGCCGTCGGTTAAAAGCTTGCGGGCCACTTTTAGATCTAATTTAGCAGCCTTTTGGGTCACAACTTCCGCCACAGCCTGTGGCGCAAATCCTCCTCCTCAGAGAAGTCCCGAGTGAAAATTCTTCCCCTTCCAACTAAACAGATAGTGGTCCTTGGGAGAGGGCATGAAACCATCCCTCACTCGAAGAAATCCTCTGAAAGCCGCTAAGGCACCCTTCAAATCATGTTCCATCCACCCCGAAAGAGCATGACCCATCGCGTAAGATAAGCCGGGATTTCCCGCGTCATACTTTTCCATCAAGAAATCCAGAGCCTGCTCCCCATCAATTAATCCAAGCTGCCGGTAAACCTCCATGTCCGCTTTCTGGTCATTGTATGGGAGATGTAGACCGTAAAGCGGTGGCTTCTCGGGTAGCCCAGCAATAATCTCTCGCCGTGACAAAGGAATTGCCTCCTGTGCTTGCTTTCGCTTGGACAAGGGAGCCACCTTTGACGGTGCGGAAATCCCAAGAGTCGACGACTGAGGTTTTTCCTTGAACGAATAAACTACCGCTCCGACCAGAGAGGCTAGAATCATGCACAGGACCACCTTTTCCATTGCCAAACTCTAGAAGCGAAACCAGACGGTGTCACTGTTCATTATCGGTTTTAAGTTCTTAAGCTGAATGCTCGTTTATAGATTTACGAATCGTCAAGGATCAGCTCAAGCCATTTGAAGAAGGACATCATCATCATGGGGATAGGAACCTCTGCTACTGCAAAGATATTGCTTGTGGCAGGAAAGGGTTGAAGTCGCATTGGGCTGCGGAATCCCGTCATTCGTCATCGTCTTCTCCACCGATCACGATCGAAATAGTTCCTGACGTATCGAAATCGATGTCCTGCTTATCACGCCAGTCTCGTGGGAAACGATTCTTCATATTGAAAGACCATGATGTCGCATTAAATCCTTTGATTCCTCCCATCGTGCCTTCTAGCCCAATCTTCTCCCACACGAGCATTTGGCGGCGCATTGCCTCTCTTAGCTTGTCGGCTGGGAAGTCATCTGGATGGTTGTCCATGTAAGCCTCTACAGTGTCCCAGTCGCACATGGGAAGACAGGCTTTAGAAAGGCCACTGGCGAGGTGATCACAGACGGCTTTGAACGCAGCCTGGCGTTCCTCTTTGGTCTTCCACTTCTTGTTGTAATTGTTTCCTTTTGGCGCAGCCATAGAGCGATTCTTTATCCTCTATGATTCTACCAAATTTCGCGGACTTCTCCATAAAACAAGATGGTGAATTATGTGAATAAAGTCTCTTCGTTGCTAATGGTTTAGGAGGAGAATTACTTTTCTTGGTTACTAGCTTAAAAGCCAGCGGTAGATGGTCGCGAGACTTTTACTGCCCTTTTTATGGCGATTCCCTTTTTTAATAACTTTAAGAATTTTAAGTGAAATAAGGGCTTCAATAATTCGCCCCGCTTGACTTGGGCTTGTGGCAAGCCGGTTGGCAAGTTCGCTAAATGAAATGAAAAATCTTCCATCAGGAAATCCATCATGGTTTGCGTGTGCTAGATCACGAAAAATGCGAAATGCTTCGCCGTGTTGAGAAGGTAATTCTTGGAATTGAGCAAGATCGGGGGAGGAGAGTTTAGAAAGAAAGTCAACTTCAAGAGATCTAATATGAGAGCTTGCTTCTTTCATGTGTTGAGAGAGAGGATCTAGAAAAACGTCGTAGTTTGTTTGGTGGTAGGCTGTGACAAGTTCGGTGAGCCTTTTTCCTCCAACTGAGTAGTAGAGAAAAGTCACCATAGCGATGAGCGTGTCATTACGACTTCCCTGTCTAGGTTTAAATTTACGTTTAATGTAACGATCATAGAGCAGAGAGAGGTTCTTGTTTTTAGCCAATTCCTTCCTAGCCTTTCGCGCCTGAAGGTCCCTTTCTATAAGGGATAGAGGAGGTTGGTATATAGATACAGTAGATACTACAGATATATCAGATATATCAGACAAATAAGGAGAGGGAGAAAAGGAAACGCTATCAGGCTTAGTCCACTCTGCTGGCCAAAATATCTCTTGGAAGTCAATCGACACCGGTGGAGCGTTTACTAGGACTCTGTATTCGATACCTTCTTCATGGAGTCCGGTAATGATAGTGTAGCCCCCAGAAGATCTCCACTCGCCAATAGGGCAATTACCGCGCTTGAGTTTTTTAGTTCGTGGATATTCTCCACTGACTCGTAGCCAAATATTACAGCCTCGTTTACCCTTAGTAGTGAGGGATTCTTTAAGATTGGGGTTGAGACTAAGGAATTCAGTCATCGCAGACTCATCATCAAAGTCGATGGAACAAACCCCCTCTGATTGGGAGCCAAGGCAAACCGCAATGGCTGAAGCTTTTGCGAGGCGCTGTTGGTATGTTGAAGCTTGGGTCCGTCCAAAATCTAACTTTGACCAATTATTGACGGCCGAAGCCTTCATGCCTTCTTTGATAGGAATAAGCACCGCATCGCATCCAAGACGAGTGATGATTTCTGAGGGCGTCATCATCCTAGTTCTGCATAAAATGTGAAATATTTGGTTTAGTTTTGGCGCTCGTTCTATTTTAAGGATTTTAGATCTTGGGTTTTAAGGTATTCGACAATTTCACTCCAATCGTATCGAACGGTTCGACTGCCCCAGCGTATTGTTGGGAAGCTGGAATCAAGCTCTATCCTCCTCTCAGAAACCCGGAGCCTGCGGGCGACTTCTTTCTTGGTAATTAGCTCAAGAGGAAGAGTTTCGTCGTAATTCGGATATGTTTTGCTTTGAGGTCTTAGATTTTCCTTCACGAGGTAGATTTTGCCCCTGAATTGTAATCTAAGCGCTATTTTGCAGACCGAATGTTGGCGTAGTTATGCAACAACTGCGCCGCTCTGGCGTAGCTATGCAACAACTACGCCAAGTTGCTAGCCCGAAACTCTCTAAGCCATGTCCTATTGATCGTCGAAAACGTCACTCCCTGCGCAGGGGCGTCTTTTCGATGCTGTAATCGTTCCTTGGAGTCGGAGCTTGAGGTGCTGATGGAAACCATTCCCGGCTGGTTTGACATTTTGATTTGATTTCGGAGCATCTCCGAAAGTTGTTCTCTCTTCGGGAAGTCGCCGGTCACCTTTCTGAAATCGGTAACAATCTGCTGAACCCACTGTTTGAGGTGAATATTTTGTTGGCGGCTCTTCCGGTCTTTCCGAAATGGGAGACTCTGGTCCATCTTAACTCCTCTAACTAACCAAGGAAGCATATGAATAGTTTCCGTGTGCTGCCTCTGTAATTGCTCCCGTTGTCCGAGTGCAAAGATTAGCCCAAATATACGGTCGAGCCTATTATCCAGCTCAGCGGCCAAGGTCCGATTTGGAAATGGCATTTGTAACTGCTCCTTTAGCATCTCCTTCGTAGTGACAAGTTGATCCTTTAGGTGGTTTGCAAGGGAACTCGTTATATTACGAGTCCACACCTCTGCCTCGGCTATCATGAATGCCTTAGATTTCTCTTGGTCTTTAAGCCTTGTAGCAACTTTCTTAGGAAGGATTTGTTCGCTGTAGGTGGAAGCTTGCTCCTTGAAGTCGCCACGCTGGATGATGTCCTCAAATCTTGCCGTAAGTGAGGGAAATCCCTTTTCATCAAGGAGTAATTCCTTCAATTCCTCTAATACTTTAGCACGGAGGGAATCACGCTCCTCTGTCGTCTTTAATTGACCACGATCTAACGCTCCTCTGTCGTCTTTAATTGACCACGATCTACTAGTGGTATTTCGCTTGGAAGTAAGCCTAGTTCCAAAAATGTTGCGTTCTTATCCTTAAGATTATTGGTTTCGGTCATGCTGATTTTAGGCTTTCGATTTTCCTTAAGTTAGCGGCGTAATACTCCAAAAAGCCTTCGCATCCTTCTTTAATACGAGCGCTCTGTAATGCTCAAAGATCATCTTTGTTGAACCGTGACCCATTTCGCCAGCCAAAGCAGGAGCGTTTTCAAATGCTGCAAGGTTGTATGAGGCAAACGAATGTCTGAGGGCATTGTGAGGCCACTGTTTGATTCCTGCGGCCTTTCGGGCGGAGTCGAGGCGCGAACGGTAGATCATCTCTGTCGGCATCACTAGCCCGTTCTGTTGACGATATGGGTCAAGCCACTGACGTAAGTTCTTTCGCATTGGAACTAGCCGGCGTGCGGCTGATTTGGAGTTACCGGCTTTTACTTCAATGTGCTTTTGCTGGAAGTCGACTTGTGACCAATCAAGGCGGCTTATCTCGGAGCGGCGAAGCCCGGCGAAAAGACCAATTACGACAGCGGGAAGGATATTATCTGAACAGTGGCTGAGAAGGGTTGCTGCTTCGGCAGGGGAGAGGATGCCAATTTCTCCGCGGTCTTCTTTGAGTTTATCGATCACCTCAATAGGATTGGTCTCAACCGCCCTAATTTTAAGGCCATGGTTGAACATTTGTAACAAGGCTGCTCGGTAGTGGTTTATGGTAAGGGCAGCGAAATCAAGTCCGTGAAGCCAGTCTCCGGCAACATCATCAGAAATATCGCAAGCTATCCATTCCCCGTGATCACTCTCAAACTTTCGCAGGCGTGTTTCGGTTGAGGAGCGGTGGCTTTTACTGAGCTTCCGCCTTTCAAGTGAGGTAATGTAGCGGTCAATCAGTTCGCTGATCGTCATTGATTTCCGGCGAACGTCCGCCCTTTTTCTGTATTCCTCAACAACCTCGCCAAGGCTGGCTTTGCTTACTGCATCGGGGAGGGAGGCAATGATCTCCCTGAAGGCCATAACTGCCCTGCGTTCCTCATTGGTTATCGCCTCGTGTCGAATGCCATCGTTTTTTATATCACCCCGCTTCTTATCAGCAAATGCAATGGCCCCATCAGCTCCAGCCTTAGTCTTAAAGCCTTTCGTGCTGCGGCTTGCACCATCTGGAAAGCTTACTCTCCATCTGTAAACCGGATGACCTGTCCAGGATCTGATCGTGACCCCATTTTTCTTGTCAACCTTTGCCTTTGCCATGTGCTTGTTTTCGCCTAGCCTCGCCCCAAGTCGCAAGAGAAAACTAGTCATAACTAGTCACTTTAGCCTCGCTCCCGTAGTTCAACGGATAGAACAAGGGTTTCCTAAACCTTAGATGGAGGTTCGATTCCTCCCGGGAGCGCCAATTATAAAGCATAAAGCGTGGCAAAAATTGTTTCGGTTTTTAGACCATAAAAGGAAAAAAGACCCTTTTCCTCCAGAGGGCTCACATCTGATGCCTGTAGAAGCTAGAATTTTCACAAAGAGGTTGGCCCAATTTTTCATCGAAAAGAAAGACTAGTTCATTGAGGAGCTTTTCAGTGAGCTACTTGTTAAGTTCCTTATATAGCCACGCGCGCGCGAATGCCCAATCTCGATTTACAGTAGTGAGTGACATATCCATCGTCTCAGCAACCTCTTCGCCGGTCATCCCGACAAAATAGCGAAGTTTGACGAGCTGTGCTTTACGAGGGTCTATTTCTGCAAGTTTTTCGAGGATCTCATTAATAGCGATAAGGTCTCCGAGGTTTTTATTGGAAGGGAACTCATCAATTTCAGCGTCGTCGACTCTTATGAATTCGCCACCTCGGGATAACGCCTGCTTACGGCGGGCGTTGTCCACTAGAATTCGGCGCATTGCTTCTGATGCAGCATAGAAAAAATGCTTTCGATTCGCAAAGTCTTGATTGCCGATTCGCAACCAAGCTTCGTGAACTAGGGCTGTTGCCTGCAAGGTATGGCCACGACGCTCGCGTGCCATCCGGTTTTTGGCCATCAGTTTGAGTTGGGCATAAACGGCTGTGATGAGGGCGTCATCCGGATCCCCATTTAATTTCCGATTATCTAGAATTTCAGTGATCTCCTTCATGAAAATTCATAACCATAGGGAAATGTTAGAGAGTGATTAGATGGGTTTTAGGCGTTTGGCACGATGAAAATTCCATTGTGAGTCTTTTTCTTTCTTTTGAGTTCGCGGCTGATGGTGTTTTTCTCACCATGGGTCGCGTGGCAGTATTTTGTTCGGCACACCTCGACCATATTTGGGTGGGACTATAGCTGCTGTAACCCGCTCCTAGCTAGCACTTAAAGCAAACTGGTGCACTTTTGATTTAAATCCAAGAGGTGAAAATCCACATTGTTTCTCTGTAATCGATTCTGATTTTCTAGGGAGGTTTTTTTAAGGACCTTTCCCGTGAGCCAATAGAATCATCGATTAGGTTCGTTTTTTGAATTTAAAATTTCCGCTAACGGAGGAGCTTTAAGTACCCGAATGTTATGGTCTGCTGTATCCAAAGATGTTTCATTGATCATAAGGTTGTTCCCATTCCATAAGAATCTTGCGTCTGGGGAAATAAACCCAGGAGTTGGGGGGAAATTCGCGACCTGTTGCCATTTGACTGTCTCCCAGAGAAGGATGGGGCCGTAACCAATTGAGCAAGAGGCAATTCGTTCGCCATCTGGAGAAAAGTCAATAGACCTAAGGACCATGTTGTGTCCTGCGAGCTCAGCAAGGGGGCGGTCTTTCAGAAGGCTATGAATTTTGATAATAGGACGGTCGCGCGTGGCATAAGCAAGGAGCTTTCCGTCGGGTGAGATGCTCATGCCTTGAGGGCCAGATTTGCCGAGAAAGTCAAAATGTTTAACGATGCTACTTGATGAAAAATCGTATACGACAATATCATAATAGTCTTCGATAAACGCGACCTTCTCTCCGTGTGAAGAAAATGAGACCATCGTTTCTGTTCCGAAATTTTCCCATAGACTCTTCGAGAAATTGAAATCACTCGAAGAGATTAATTCTAAAGAGTTAGCGTCATAACGATCGAGCTGAATGTGATCAGACTCTGGAGAATTTATGGCAGCCAGAAGTATCTGACTCTCTTCGAGATAACGATACTTAATAGAATTGGTTTGGTGGGCTAACTTGAGAGATTTTTCAACGTGGCCATTCAGGTCCCATATTAGGAGCTCAGGTGGGGAGGATTTAGTGCATAAAAGAAGGCGGTCGCTTGAGATCCAATAGGCCCTCGAAATATCTGCTGGCAACTCTTTGAGAGGTCTCTCTATATCTCCGCTTAAACTAGGTGTTCCATTTCGCAATGAGATCACTCGATATCCGCACGGTGAAACTTGAAAGTGATTAGCCGAGATTTTTAAACCAGAGGTGTTTAGCGAGGGTTCTATAAAATTTTTGATATCCCAAAGTTTTATTTTTTTGTCTTTCCCCGTACTTAAGAGCTGGCTGCCGTCCAAAGAAAAGTCAACAGACCAAACCTCATCAGTGTGGCCTGACAAGGTCGAAAGCTCAGACCAATTTTCAGTAGACCAGAGTTTGATGTTTTGGTCAGCACTTGACGATGCGAGCAGTTCTCCATTTGGAGAGAAAGTCAAATTGGAGACAAAACCTTGATGTCCAATAAGAGAAGTCGCTGGCTCGGGCTGTGTTAAATCGAAAATCCAAATCCTTGGATCAAACCATATACAACCGACCGCAAGATTTCTGTTGTTGGGAGAAAAAGTAAGCGTTGTGATGTCTGCCGCTACCTGAAGGTTTCGCTCTGTTCGTGACCAATCCGATGTGTCGAGTATTACAATTTTTCCTTTTCGCCCCCCCAATAGCGATTTGTTCCCCGTTTGAAGAAAAACAACAGGCCCCTTCAGTATCCAAATTTGAATAATTTCCATCATTGAGTCGTTCGCTATATAAGATTTCTGCTGAATCAATTTTGATGACGTTGGCTGAGCCATGAGCGGGTAGGAAGTAGGCTAAAGTTTCGCCATTTGGAGAAAGGGCTAGGCCGGTCGGCCGATGTGGGCCGATGTGGATATTATAAGTGGGGGGCTTACTGAGATCGGACCAAATTTTGATATAATAATCATTACTTTTTTCACGAAAGCTGAGACCGGCGAAAATATTACAATCAAAATTTTTGCAGAGAAATCCACTGGTTGAACCGATAAGAGCTTCTTCACTTCCCACGGAAAGAACAGTTTTCTCTTGATCATCATTTATGTTGATGAGCTCGATGTGTCCCTTGTCGCGTAAGCTTATTATGCTGCTTTGGTTTTTCGTGAAGAAGCTTGTAAGAACTCGCGAAGAATAACTCCCAATTTCAGTAACGCCTTCTTGTTGCCCCTGTTGCCAAAAGTATCTCCACTCCCATCCTCGAAGGTCGTTCTTGGCTAAGCCTTTGCTATATTGATCTAAGAGGCGCCTAGTTTCGCGAAGATTTCCTTCGTTAATACTCTTCGCTATTAATTGCATATCAGCGACGTATGCGCGTTCTTGAGTTTCCTCCTGCCCTTCGATCGCCAAGCGTTCTGATTCCTTAGCCTCTGCACTGAGTTTGTCAGAATGAATTCGTAGTTCTCTTTCCTTCTCACGGGCTTGTCGTGCCAAGGAGGCATGATAGGCGCTGAAGAGGGCCGAGAAACAAATAGCTAGGATGGTTGCCGAGGCAGCTACGACCGCAAGCCGGTTTCGCCCAAAAAACTTTTGGAAACTATATAGCCGGCTTGGGGGTCTTGCCTTTATTGGCAGATTGGACATTGATCTTCGAACATCGTTCAAGAGCCCAATGACAGTGGCATAGCGTTCTTTAGGATCAGATTGGAGTGCTTTCATCGGGATGCGTTCAAGATCCTGAGCAACTCGGCGTTGTAGTTCTTGAGTGCTCGCATTGCGCTTTCGTGCAAGCGCAATGCGATCGGTAGCCTCATAGCTTTTGAAAGCGGCAGATGGTGTGATGAAGTCGCGCGCTTCACGTAATAAACCTCCCTGAGATAGGTGTTTTGATTCCCCAGAGCAGTAAGGGGGTCTTCCAATTAATAATTCATAGAGAATAGCACCGAGTGAATAAATATCTGAAAGAGTATCGGTTGCTTTGCGCGAGTGAAATTGCTCGGGCGCCATGTAATCTGGAGTGCCCAATATTTGACCTTCGGCCGTGACGACTTGTGTTAACCGAAATTTGGGAGTTTGAATGACTTGAGAGATTCCAAAATCGATTACTTTAGCGAGGGGGCCGTTCGTTTTCTCAATAACGAGGATGTTGGATGGCTTGAGATCACAATGAATTGCTCCTTTTTGATGGGCGTGGTTGACCGCAAAACAAACATCGATGAAAAGGTTGAGTCGCGATGAGATATCTAAACATTTTTCATCACAATATTTTGTAATGGGCAAGCCTCTCGCTAATTCCATGACAAAAAAAGGTTGCCCGGTTATTGTAGTCCCAGATTCAATAAGGCGGGCAATATTAGGGTGATCCATCATTGCCAGGATTTTTTGCTCAACCTCAAAGCGCTTGAGGATGGCTCGCGAATCCATTCCAAGTTTCAGGATTTTTATCGCGACTTCTCGTTCGTATGGCTCGACTTGCCTCGCTAACCATACCACACCAAAACCACCTTGCCCGATCTCTGATTCTAATCGGTAAGATCCAATTAGGGTCCCGGTCTCAAAAGAGGGTGCAATGGTTTGCGAATGATCCTCGGCGCCCTCGAGAGGGGGCTGATCATGCATTTCACGGACTTCTGTAGAGTCCATGAATCGTGTGGGCATGCTATTATGAGCTTCTAGAAGCTCCAAGAGGGTTGATTTAAGTCCTTCAGTCAGATCGGTCCGCTTTCCTAGCTCGGTCCGCCAACGATCACTTGGTAAAGTTGAGAGTCGCTCGAATTCAGCTTCAAGCTGATTTGAAAATTGGTGATCTTTGGGCTCCTGCTCTTTCAAAATCCAAATAGTTAAGAATGAAGTCGATGTTAATAAACTAAGGGGGGAAAGGTAATCAATTTATCTTCGAAAGAACAGCTCGGATACCTCCGACTAAAATAAGAGTGGTCATCTTTGAGCTTCTTCCCCAGAAGTTCGATCAAAGACATCAAATCTTTCTCCTGAAGTCGTGATTGCTTCGTATCGGATGGTTCCCTTTTTAAGAGAGACTTTGATTAAGTGGTTACGCGATTCTGCATGAGCTAAAAACGGGCGAGTTTTGAGAACTTCCCTGGATAGACCTCGTGTCCTTGTTCCCCAGGCCCCATCACCGAGGTAAACTACGCCTTCCGAATCATCGCGCTTCCCCCCTTTGAGGGGGTAAGTTCTTTTATAAATGTGATGATCATTTTCAAAAGCGGCATCAACGTGATACTCCTCAAAGAGAGGGCACCATTCTTTTTGGATTTCGAGGGAATCACCTTTAACACCCGTTCCCCACGCTGGACGATGATAACATGCAAACTTGAAGGGGAGGGACCTTCGGGTATGGAGAGTTTCTCTTAGCCATGGAGTTTGTGATTTGATGTTTTGTGTGTGACCTGAATCGAGAGCAATGACACTCAGGTAATCTCCAAAATCAACCGTGAACATACTCCCTTTTTCCATACCAAAAAAAAGACTATAGAAAAAGGGCGCGGCTTCGTTGGTAGGGGCATCATTGGGGCGATAGGAGGCTCCTTTCACCTCATGATTTCCAATCACCGGTATCATTGGGATAGAGTATCCATAGGGCGTAGTGGCACATTTGTTCCAGGATTCGACCCACTCTAACCAGCGGTCTCCATCGCTTCCATTTGCATAGGCAAGATCGCCGCCTAGGAGAGCGAAAAGAGGGTTTTCGGTGCCCGCCCTTCGATTCATCGAATCAAGCATTTGCCGGGTGTGAAACATATCTCCGCCGGTAACAAACACCATTTTATTAGGGAAAATTAGAGGTGCGGTTTTGAAGAGGTTCTGTCCAACTTGGACCCCATGATCTAAAATTTGAAATTCATAGCTTGAATCGGCGTTGAGCTTACTAAGTTGAACCGAGTGAACCCAATCGTCAGTTGGGCCAAAAAGTCGTTTGCTTATTCGCGCTTCTTTCCATTGAGGGTGTCCAATTTTTCGGTAGGCGAAAATAAAATCGCGGTCTATTTGAAGAATTCCAGGAACAGGCGGGATACGATTCCAATCAGAATTTGGAGTAGAGGTTAGGGAGCGGTTCCACAAGCTCTTTGCATCAGAGAGGACGATGATTTCTTCTTGGTCTTGAATGAAAACACGAGGAGCTGGTATGGTCTTCGACGCGGTTTTTGATGTCTTTAGTAAGGAGACAGCAAGCAAGATTGGCTTATGAGGTTTTTGAGAGTTGTTTAGTAAACTTACCGCCTTTTTTCGCCCGGGAATCGTCTCTATTCTTTGACCATCGATATCAACTGTGATGGTGGTATTCTTTGGGGATTCAATCACAAGAGTCGCTCCTTTCGAGACTGTTTTGGGGATTTGAAGCGGTCTTCGTAGTAGGACAGGTTCTTGCGGCTCACTGCGAAAGGGGCCAGTTTCAGAGGTCCATTTTTGTGGAGTCTCCTCCAGTCGTTCGATCCAGTGCACGGACATCGTAGTCGATGGATCCTGATGCCATTGGCAGATTGGGCCAAAAATTGCCCCTAAGCCGACGAATGGTTGTAGGAAGATGGCAAATAACGTGACTCTCATATTTTGCTGAGATTATAGGATTTAGGTGGGGAAGTGATTTAGATCTTTGTGCCCAATAAGGATGTTTTGATGTGAGAGACCAAAATAATGACCTCTGACTAACCTTGGAATTAGGAAGGGCTTGAGGGGGCACGATAAACTCTAGCCTTTTTAGAAAGGTCCAACTCTTAGTCGTTCGACTGTAAGATAACAAAAATCATAATGATTAGAAAAGATCCAATAAGCACCCTCTTCAAGAGGGTGATCTTTTTTCGGCAGTAATGGCATTTGGGGGAGGCTGTGCCTTCTAGAATTTGGTTGAGACGGATATCGCTTATTTTGTGGCCGCTTAAAATTCTGGAGCATTTTGCACAGCTTTCTCTACCTGCGGCCCGTAATTTGAGCTCTATTTCTTCTGAGCGTTTGGAACTGCTTTTTTTGGTCCTGCTTTCCATCGTCGAAAACGAAGCGGATTTACGAGACCTGAGTGGTGATCTGGATTGATACAGATCACTCTAGGTAGATCTTTTTAGTTCTCCTCCGATAAGTTCATTATATCAGCGGCTATTCTTTAAAATCGCTACAACGTCATCGAGTCCTTTGCTCATAGCTTGCTCCAAGGCAGTTTGATTGTTTCCGTTGTTATCCTTGAATCGGAGATCTGAATTTACTCCATTCTTTAGAAGGATCTTGAGCGCCTCAAGGTGTTTTTGATTCGCGGTATTTTGTCCACGTTCCATTTTGTGGATTGCATAGTGCAAGGGAGTAGCACCATTCTTACCTTGGAGGTTAGGACTAACCTTAAGGTCCTCAAGTATGAACTCAAGCATCTCTGGCTGCTCCCAGAAGACCGCTTCATGAGCGATGCTGCCCCCATTGTAGTTGGTTTTGAATTTAGCTCCGCTAGCAATGAGGAGTTTGATCGCGGCAATTTGAGGCGACCCTGCCACAACACTCAGGGGAGATTTCATAAATCTTGATTGTTTATTAACGTCTGCGCCATGTTTGATGAGGAGCTGCATAAGTTCTAAATGTCCTCCAATGCCAGCATACCCCAATGCAGTGTAGGAATTAGGCGAGGTGACATCAGCATCGACTCCAGAATCCAGGAGTGTTTTCACCGTGTCGATATTTCCGTTTCGGGCCGCAATAAGCAAAGCCTCTTCAGGGTGAGTGACTTTTCGATAGAGACCCGAATCGTTATTCCTTCCTGAAGATGTCGAAATTCGAAGCGAGTCCTGCATCGGTATAAATTCCCCTTCAATTGATTTTGAGAGATTAATTTTCCCTTGCAAATTAGCTCCAACTGCCGGTAACCAACCATCTTCATCGGGGATAATACCGAGGAAATTCTGAGCCTGCTTGCTTGAGGCATTACTAGTGACTAAGAAGTTATCGACAAAAAGCCTAACGCCTTTTCCTTTTTCGCTAATGGCTACAAGGTGGTGCATTTTACCATCAAGAACATCTCTAGTGTTTCTAACCCACCTTCCTGCGGCGTATGCCATCGTGTCAGTCGTCCCAAATCTATGGACACGCCAATCAGTCCAGGAATCCCCCATCGAGACTAAAGTTTGCCAGCGTTTGTCGAAGGCATCCGCACTAAACCACATAGAAAGCGTGATGTTTCCGTTTTTAGGGGTGTAGTCGGTGGGTTGACCTCCCAGTAGGACGTATTGATTTTTGCCATTCAGATCTAGGGCTTGTCCGAATTGACCTTTGGCAAATCCTGGTGAATTCTTCCCTGTTGCATGACGTTTGTTGCCACTGGCATCCTTTAAATTGCCATCGAACGGCCAGTGTCCAATAAGACCCTCTGCGAGTTCTTTAGAAACTTTGTTATTGCCCTTGCCATTATTCCAGAGGCCCAAAACTTCATTTTCGCTAAGAGCTCTCTCCCAAATCTGAAGATTGTCGACTTTGCCCTTCCAAGTTCGATCCTTGTCATACCCATTACTCGATGAGTCAACATGTGTAACCTGGTGGCTGGATTCTATAAAGCTTCCAGTGCCTCCCATGAGAATTTGAGGATCCAGAGTGAAGTCACTGCTTTCTAAATTTGTGTTGATGCCTTGAATTGCGATGACGTTTTTTCCCTCTCGAAAGGCGCTGGCATACTCACCAAGAGAAAAGAACTCTGAGCCATTGGCTTCGTGGTTTTTGACGGTGATTTCCCCCGTTTTCTTTTCCACATTCACGTTGCTTGATTCGAAGAGTCGGCGTCCGTTGGCATACAGTATGAAGCCGTCGTCGTAGTTGATCAGTAAGCCAAGGCCTTTTAGTTCAGCTTCCTTTGGGAGCTCGAATTCCCGCCTGATGAAGATGGATAGATATTTGTTCTCCATGTCGGTAATGATCGTTTCATCGTCATTATCGGCATATCCAAATCCTGCTTTCCCCGTTTTCCAGCCGGAAGCCTTAGAGTCAAATGAGAGGTTTGTCCAACGAGAGCTTTCTGGTCTCTTGCCGCCATCCAAATATTGCCACTGCGCTCCCTTAGGGATTATGAGCTCTGCTTTACCCTTCCCTAAGGAGGTGAGTTTTAAGTGCGAATCTTTTTTGGATCTTAGCGTTCCATTCCAACGGTAAAAATTACTTTGGGTTTTCTGATTCGAGATCTTTTTAATTTCAAAATTATCACCTCGGTAGATGATCCACTCACCTTCTATTTGTGATGCAAGATCTGGGGTCTGCTGAGCAAGACTGGATTGGAGAATGATACCCGTGAAAAAGAAAAAATTCGTCAGATTATGAGGTGATCGGATTTTCATATTGCTTTGCGATTAATTGATAGACGTAACAGTCTTCTTCTATACATGCGCAAAACTTTGAAATTTGTGTCGTCTTTTTTTTTGGGGGGGTCCCGAAAAGGGAAAGTAATGAAGGCCAAGTTCTTTTGTTGGAAAGGAGATTTCTAGTTGAGGTAGAGTTTAAATCTCGATAATTTCAGTCGATTGGGAGGTAAGGTTTTTCGAGCCATCAGTGGTGATAAAAATGGTGTCCTCTACTCGAATACCGAATTTTTTTTCAAGATAAATTCCAGGTTCGATGGTGAGAGTCATGCCGGGTGCGAGGGGGATTTCGGGAGCGTTTTGAGATAGGTTAACTCCGGGATCGTGGGTTTGGAGACCTATGCTGTGACCGAGGCCGTGGGTGAAGGTTTTGCCGAGGCCGGATGCTTCAATGATGTTTCGGGCGACACGGTCAAGATCGTGGTTAGTGATACCCGGGCGTGCGGCATCGATGGCAGTTTGGCGTGCTAAATTGACGACTTGGTGGATCTCTCGCATTCTCCCCGAGCTATTACCAAGGCAGACCATGCGGGTCATGTCGGAGGCATACCCTTGGTAGAAGACGCCGTGGTCGAGAAGGAGAAGATCGCCGTAGCGGCTGACGGATTGGTCCGGAAGGTGGTGGATTTCCCAGCAATTGGGCCCATTGGCTACGATGGGTGGAAAGGAGCATCCTTCGACTTCCTCCCGCTGGGCCATTTCAGCAAGGATGAGTCCCTGTATTCCTCGTTCGGTCAGATCAGGTTTAATTTGCGGAAGAACAGCATTGAGGATCGTTTCGTTGATTTTTTGAGACTGCTGTATGATCGAAATTTCAGCGGGAGATTTGGTTTGGCGTATCGTTTCGATGA
The DNA here is from genome assembly GCA_000383735.1 of Verrucomicrobia bacterium SCGC AAA164-M04. The sequence continues at coordinate 80,097 of KB912069.1, read as the reverse complement.
TGGAGTGAGGCTCGACTTCGTGGGGTGCCAGTTTTTTCTGCCAATGGACGAGATTGGCTGCTGAAACATTTTGATCGATTGCGATTTTGAGAGGAGGAGTTGGTAATCTTTTTTTGATGAGTTTACTTGGAGAGCTGGTGGTCGAGAGTTCGACTTCTTCTTCAAGGAGCTTGGTTTGTTCTCTTGCCCAGGAGATGGTGCGAAAAGAGGTGAAAAGAATGAGGGTGTCAGGAAGGATGAGTAGACTTCGGGGTTCTCCTTTGAAACCGGTCGTGTAGCGGACATTGGCAGCATCGCAGGCGATTACGGCTCCGAGGTTGAGGGATTCCATTTTTTCCCGAATGCAGGCGATCCGCTGCTGCATTTCCGTAAGAGTAAATAGATTTGATGAAGTCATCCAGATGAAGGGTTACGAGATAATGTCGAAAAGCAAAGCGCTTAGGAAAGCTTTGGGAAGGAAATACGTATCAGAGAACATGATACGGTTTGTGGCGCTTTTCATGCTATTGCCAACTTTAGTTTATGCTCAAAATCAGGGTGAGCGTGAAAAAGTAGCGAGGGCACTCAAAATTCTTGATGGATGGCATAAACAGGATTCAAGGGAAGGTAGGAGAACCCTCCATTTTGTGTTGTGGACTCCGAAAGGACGTCCGCCGCCGGTCCGATATGAGGAGCGATTGACCCGAATGATGATCCATATCCAAGATTTTTACAAAAAAGAGATGGAACGTCTCGGGTTTGGCCCAAGGTCGATCAATCTCCCGATGGAAGGTGGAAATTTACGGGTTCACCTAATCGAAGGTAGAAAGCCTGAAGCGGAATACGGGATGTCTTCGGGCAATGAGATCAAAAATGAATGTCTGCCAGTTTTAGCTGGGAAGGGAATCAAGGGCAAAAAAGAGACCCTCGTTATCTTTTGTAACCTAGCCTCTTGGGATGACGATAAGCTGATTTTCACTCACAGGTCTCCTTACTATGCAGGGGGCAACTTCCAGGGAGGAACGGCTTGGCAATTAGACTCGCCCGAGTTGGATACTTTAAATTTAGCAAAAAAAACTCCGATGATGCGAGATGGTCAATATGGCCGGATTTCTCTGGGCAAGCATAATTCGATTTTTATCGGGGGGATTGCCCACGAACTTGGTCATGCCCTTGGTCTTCCCCATTGTAGAGAACGGCCTGATGAGGCATTACGTGGAACAGCCTTGATGGGGTCGGGAAACCGAACCTACGGTGATGAATTGCGGGGCGAGGGCAAGGGGTCTTTTTTGACTTTGGCTCATGCCTTGAGATTGGCGTCGCATCCCCAGTTTTCGGAATCGCTCAAAGGAATGAATCTTCCTGTGAGCGCAACAATTGAGGGATTGAAGATTATGGCTAGGGGAAAAGCGATTCATGTTTCTGGAAGGCTGAGCGCGAATCCCCCAGTTTACGCGGTCGTGGCCTACTTTGATCCAGAGGGAGGCGGGGATTATAATGCGACGACTGCAACTGCAGTGCCGGATGCTGATGGAGATTTTAGTTTTTCCTGCGACGCACTTCCTCCGGGTAAGGCAGGTGAGTTGCGTTTAATTCCGCTCCACGTCAATGGTTCGACAGGTGGATGGATGTCGCAGACGAAGTTTAAATATCCTTACTCGGTTGGTAAAGATGGCACGCTGGATCTGGCGACGTTCCAGATTCGTGCGGCCATGACTCCTTTTATCGAGGCTCTGAGTAAGAGAAACCGTGAAGCTGCAGTGGCCGAGGCACGACAACTGCCTGAAGGGAAAATGCGGCAGATTGCCGAAAAAATCTTGGAGCGTGGGCGCAAAGCGGTGAAGTCGCCCGCACAAGCCGGGCAGAATCAAACCGCGGCGGATTTAACGCAGTTTAAGGCATCTGCCGCCAAGGTGGGTTGGGGGCGTCCTGCCTACAATTTTTTACCAGAGCCACCTTTCCTTCTGGAAGCGGGGGGAGAGGTTTTTTCGACTGGGATTTATGGTCATGCTCCGGCCAACCATCGTTACAATCTCGGGAGGAGATGGAAAACTTTGCGCGGAAAAGCAGGGATGGCTACCGGGAAACAGGGTGCGGTTCGGTTTGTTATTAAAGGCGATGGCAAAACTCTTTGGAAATCGAAAGTGATTAAAGCTGGTGGCTTGGTGAATTACTCGATTGACGTGTCTGGGGTGAAGACACTGGAGCTGGTGGTGGATCCCTCGAATGACGGGAATCGCTCCGATTGGGGGCTCTGGCTTGAGCCTAAATTGAACCGGTAGAAAATTGCGACATCTTTGACTTGGGTCGCCTTGCGTAAAATATGATCCTACCGACCGGTGAACAAGCAAAGCACGATCAATACGGATCAGAGCCAACTGATGAAGTTGGTTGGGTTATCGAAGTCGTATGACAGGGTGGTAGCCCTTGATGATATTTCTCTGCAAATGGGAGTGGGTGAGTTTGTCGCCCTTCGTGGCCCGAGTGGGGCGGGGAAATCAACTCTTTTATATGTGGTAGCTGGTTTGTTAGGTCCTGATACAGGATCGATCGAGGTTGCTGGTCGCGACGTCTCGAAAATGAGTGGTTTTGAGAAAACGCGCTTTCGCAAAGAGGTGATTGGATTGGTATTTCAAGATGCAAGACTGATCCCCTACCTTGATATCCGAGAGAATATTCTCGTCGCTGGCGGAGATCAAAATCGGGCGGATCAGTTGATAGTTTCGCTGGGACTTGAGGGGAGGGCGTCCCATCTTCCGGGGGAGTTGAGTGCAGGAGAGCAACAAAGAGTAGGCCTAGCCCGGGCCTTAATTCACTGTCCGAATTTAGTTTTGGCAGACGAACCAACGGGAAATTTAGATGACGTGAGTGCCGAAGCAGTAATCTTTGGGCTGCGGAATTATGTTAAGGATGGAGGTTCAGTTTTGGTAGTGACTCATGACCCTAGAATTCTTGAGAAAGCAGATCGGGTAATTACTTTAGACAAAGGGAAGATTCTATTGTGAAGTACGAAGATTATTATACTTGGCAGGAAGATGTTCCGGGATTTGGAAGTGAGGCTCAGGAGAAGCTGAGAAACTCAACCGCGTTGGTTTCACGAGTGGGTGGACTGGGCGGGCCCTTGGCCTTGTCTCTGGCAGCAGCAGGAGTGGGGCGAATCATTCTTGCGCATGGGGGAGAGCTGAGACCGGATGATTTAAATCGTCAGATTCTGATGACTCATGAGGGTCTAGGTAGCGGGCGTCACGTTCAAGCTGCGGAGACATTGAGGCGATTTAATCGGGACCTTAAGATTGAATCGATGGGGCAGAATGTTTCGGAAGAGAATATTGCAGGGCTTGTTGAGCGAGCTGACATTGTGTTTTCATGCGCTCCTCTTTTTGAAGAGCGTCTCTTGATGAATCGGGAAGCGATGAGTCAGGGTAAATTTTTTGTTGATGGTGCGATGTGCTCGATGGAGGGGCATGTACTCGCAGTCGACCCGGGTAAGTCGGCTTGTCTTGGGTGTTTAGTAAAGGCTCCTCCTGCTTATTGGAAACGTCGCTTTCCGGTAATTGGGGCGGTCTCAGCAATGATAGCTCAAATCGCGGCTTTGGAGGGTATTAAGCTTCTGACCCGCTTCTCCGAACCAGCGGTGGATCGAATGATCCATGTTGATGCGCAATGGATGCGGATGAAAAAAGTGCGCCTTGTCAGAGACAAGGACTGTCATCACTGTTCTGGTATTAAGTCATGAAACGACCTGTTTTTGTTATTGGAATTCTCGTAGTCCTGCTTGGAGGTGCTTTTTGGTGGCTGAAGGAGGATAATGACCGAGATGGACCGGGGACAGGGGACTTGCTCTTCCACTGTGCCGCGGGATTGCGAAAACCAATGAGTGAGATTGCCCGCCTATACGAGGAGGAGTTTGGGGTGAAGGTCAATTTACAGTTTGGTGGATCAGGAGCTCTGGCCAGCCAACTTGAAGTGGCAGGTGGTGATCTTTATTTGCCTGCAGACCAGAGTTATATCGACTCGGCCAGAGATAAGGGCTTGATGAAGGAGGCAATTCCGGTGGCGCTTTTGACTGCTGGGATGGTGGTTCCGAAGGGCAATCCGCGAGGTTTGACGAAACTCTCGGATATGGGGAAGAAAGGATTGAAGATTTCTTTGGCCGAAAAATCAGCTTCGGTGGGTAAGTTTACCTGGAAGGTTTTGGAAGAGGAGGGCTTATTAGTGAGAGTTAATCCTAACGTGGTTGTGACTAAGCCAACCGTGAATGCGATTGTAGAAGATGTTGCGACTGGTGCTGTGGATGTTTCCTTAGCATGGGACGCGGTAGCGAGAAATTTTTCTGAGGTGGAATGGATTGCCGTCCCAGAGTTTTCCAAAAGAGCGAAAAGAGCTTCGATTGGAGTGTTAACGTCGAGTAAGGACGCAAAGAGGTCACTCCATTTTGCCCGTTATGTCACAGCGCAAGATCGTGGTCGGAAGATCTTTCAGAAGATGGGGTTTATGGTTCCTGATGAGGGGGATAAATGGTCGGATCAACCGGAAGTGACTTTTTTTTCGGGATCAATGTTAAGGCCGGCGATTCAGGAGCGGGTTCGAGAATTTGAAGCGCGTGAGGGGTGCAGGGTGAATACGGTTTTTGAGGGTTGTGGGACCTTGGTTGCGCAGATGGATGCTGGGGCTAAGCCCGCAGGATACTTTGCGTGTGATACGAAGTTTCTGAATAAGGTTCAGGAACGGTTTTTTGAGGGGCGGATCATGACGCGGAATGAAATCGTCTTATTAGTTCGGATAGGGAATCCAAAGGAGCTTCGTAAATTGGAAGATCTTGGAAAGCTAGGGGTAAAGCTTGGAATTTGTGATGGTCGCAAAAGTGCGCTGGGAGAATTAACGCGGATCATGCTTGAGAGACGTGGATTGACCGAAGCGTTGGAAGCTAATGTGGCTGTGAAGGTTGCGAAAGGAGATGATCTTGTGTCTGCGTTACAGGCCCGATCACTCGATGCAGTTTTGGTTTACCGAAGTAACGCACTCGCTAGTCCGGTGACTTTGAAGGAAAATGAAATCGTGGAGTTGAAAGACGAGTTGGCTTTTGCTGAGCAGCCATTTGCGGTGGCAAAGGAATCGGCTTACCCCGAATTGATGAAGAGATTAGGCAACTTTCTGGCGACTCCGGAAGCAAAGGAAAGATTCGAGGAATTGGGATTCCAATGGGAACTCAATTGACGATGGTTTTTAGTTGTCGCCCAGGATGGAAAAGCCTTTTTTCGTGGGCGCCCATTGTTTGTTAGGTATGTGCAATCTTGGGAGTTTTCATTGTGAAAACGCCGGCATAGGGTTGACTTATGGCAACGTCGGTGGAAGCGAAGATTGATTATGACCAGTCGCCATTTAATTCTGTTGAGGCATTCAAGAGTTGAATCTAAAAGGCGAAATGGAGAAGGGCATTATTAGTGATCAAAAGATTTGGAGGGTTAGGCCGGAGTGGCCTTTTCTTCTTTTTCTGGTCTTTGTGGTCGCAGCCTACCTAGGACTCCTGTTTTTAATGGTCGGGGCAAATATGCTGACGGTTTCGTGGAGCCAGGCGAGTGAGATTTTGAAGGATGCTGATATTCAGCATTCAATCACACTGACGTTCGTGACCTGTACGGCGACAGCAATTCTTTCAGTATTGGTTTCAGTCCCGGTGGGCTATCTTTTATCCCGATATCAATTTCGGGGAAGAGCCTTGGTAGATACATTTCTGGATATTCCAATTTTGCTACCTCCCTTGATTGTGGGCTTAAGTCTTTTGATTTTGTTCAATCGGATCCCACCATCGGCCTGTTGTGGAATGTTAGCGGGTGGTGCGCTAATAGCTGCGATTTGGGGCGCAGCTCGGAAAGGGAATGGGATTGTATTACGATTTTTGGTCGGAAGCGCAATTTTATTTGGGCTTCTGAGTTTTGTGTTTGCGGGGAGTCAGAGATCACTTGAAGGCATTGTAAGTGAGGTTGGTTTCCCAATGACCTTTCATCCGTTAGGAGTGGTGCTGGCTCAGTTTCCGGTGGCGGCGGCTTTTGCAGTTAGGACGATGAGGACGACTTTTGATCAGATTAGCCCGCGTTATGAAGAGGTCGCGATGACTTTGGGATGTAACCGGGGGCAGGCATTTATGCGAGTTGTTTTGCCATTGGCTGGTAAGGGAATAGTGGCAGCAGGAACAATGGCGTGGGCGAGGGCGCTGGGAGAGTTTGGGCCGATCCTAATCTTTGCGGGAGCGACGCGTGGCCGGACCGAAGTATTGGCTACGTCGGTTTTTCTTGAGATTAATATAGGCAATTTGCCAGGAGCTGCGGCACTTTCGCTGCTAATGATTTTGTTGGCAGTTTCAACCCTTTTAATAGTGAGGTGTCTTGCAGGAAGAGGAGGAGCGGTATGAGTGGGGGGAGTTTAGTTTTGGAACAGGTAACGGTCCAAGCAGGGGATTTTGTCTTGTCCCCCTTCTCGTTGGAGATTAGGAAGGGTGAGTGTGTCGCTCTTATGGGGCCGAGTGGTTGCGGGAAAACGACGCTCCTCGAAACGGTTTGTGGATTACGCGAAGGGCCAGTTGGCGGGCGTGTTGTACTTGATGGACTAGAGGTGACAAATTTACCGCCTGGGGCACGGGGAATTGGCCTAGTGCCGCAAGATGTTGTGCTTTTCCCCTCTTTGACGGTCCAAGAGCAAATAGAGTTTGGTCCTAAGCTTCATGGTTGGAAGCCTGAGGAAATAAAAGAACGAGTGGAGAGCTTGGCAAGAGATCTTGGATTGGAGGGGCTTTTGAGTCGCTTACCCGAGGGGCTTTCAGGTGGTGAAGCTCGTCGAGTTGCTTTGGGTAGGGCTCTGGCGCTGAGGCCACAATTACTCTGTCTGGATGAAGCTCTATCCGGTTTAGATGAAGCTCGTCATGATGAGGTGCTTGGCGTAATTCGAAAGATGATTGAGAGGGAGGGCGTGACTGCTTTACATGTCACTCATTCTAAAAAAGAAGCGGAGGCCATTGCTGACCGGGTGGTGGTGATGGATTAGCAATTTTCAATTGCTTCGGAGCAGGATAACAGAATCGCGTGTGAGAGCGTAGATGGTCGAGAGCCATGTTGCAGCGGCGCTAACGGTGGGAATGAAAAGCCAACTCATGGGAGGAAAGGAAAATGAGAAGGCTTTAGAAATGGTGAAGGTCAGGCCGGTTGCGAGAAGGCCGATTAGAGCAGCTCGGGCGAGCAGGAGTTTTGCAATTTTGAAATGACTGACACCAATCGCACGAAGAGTGCCAATTTCCGGAAGTCGTTCACGGACGTTAGCAAAGGAGAGATATGCGAGAGCGAGAAAGGCGCCGCTTGCAATGATGGGGGAGAGAACTGCAGAAAAACGAGCACGTTCGGAGCGAGCAGTTTCACGGCTTTTTATGATTGTAGCTTTGGCTTTTCTTGCCCGGTCACCAGTTTTGTTACGAGCTTCGGCACGAACCATGGCGGATGAACCGAGTTCGATGATTTGAACCTCGGGAAGGATTTTTGAAATCTCTGAACGAATTTCGCCGAGTCGATCAATAGAGGCGCAATTACACCCAAGGGCTAAAATGGCATTAATTCGATTAGGTTGCTCAAAGAGTTTTTGGGCATCATCAAGGTGTATCCAGGCCGAGCCATCGTCGCGGAAGTTTCTTGGAGGATAGGTTTGGGCAAGAGTGTAGGTTTTGTCGTTAAGGATCACCTGATCCCCTTTTTTGAGTCCGAGGGGTTCGTGTAGGTCGTAGCCAAGATTGATCGTCCCCAGAGTCAGGGGATTCATGATGGGTTTCTTTTTGGATCTGTGGACGATAGGAACTTGTCCCTCAACTCCGACAAGGAGGATCGATCGATTTTGTTCTTCCCAGCGAACTCGTTTTGATAGCTGCGGAAGAAGGTGGTTAACGGTGACAATTCCGCTTTCGGCAAGTTTGTGGACTGAGTCTTCAGAGAGTGTTTGTTCGGAGTATCCACGCTCCTTAATTTGCCAGATTTCTTCGCCTTTGGGGAAGAGGAAGACGTTGAAACCAAGACCTTTCATTGTTTTGCGAATGTCGTTCTCAAGCTGGATCATCTCAGCCTTGGTTTCGTCTTCTAGTAAACTGAGCTGGGCTTCGGTATTTTGGTCAAACTTGGCTAGGCTTTCTTCTGCGGCAAGCCAGATACAGATAGCAGCTGCTGCTGTTACGGTGGCGATGATGAAGTTGAATTTCCGGTGTTTGATTTCTGCCAAGAGCATGATGAAAAATGGATGAAGGGGCGTAATCAGACCGGCGTACCAGCGGAGATTTTAATTGGATTTCTTCAGGAGGACAATGGTACCTATGAGGAGGACCACAGGAATTGCCAACAAGAGGATCTTGGGAGAACTGACAACGTAGGATTTCAGTGAGGAATTATCTGCTGGTGATTCCTGGTTAGGTAACGGTTCGTCATTGAGCGAGGGCAGAATGGTGGGGAGTGACTTGTCGATTACGACGAGGCCGGATTGAAGTTTTTCTTGCCAGTCGGTTTGAAAGAGTAGGTCGTATCCAGGGTTGCCGCTTTTGACCTGACAGGAGCAGGCACCGCAAAGATACTCACAGGCTGTCGTAACGGTTTCCGCTGTTATAGAGCTACCTAGAAGTGGGCCTGGCGTGCGACCACGACCAAAGACCGGGACGACAAGTGGTTCTTCGGATGGGGAATGCCGGTTGGCGGTAAGAATACGGAGGAAAGCTTGTTCGGCGGGGTCATTGCGATTGACCCGCTCGATTTTAAAGGAGATCTGGAGTGGAATGGATGAGCGGAGGACATCGTCGAGATTGATGTCCTCGCCAACTTTTCCAGCCTGATCGGCCTGAATGACACCTTCGGGGATTTGGATGTTTTTTTGAGCCTCTAGCAGAGTGTCGTTGAGGAGTTTGAAAATGGCTTCATTTGCGGTCTGGTCGGTTCCTTCGACAAGGATCCAGACGGTGGATTGCCCTTCAAGGATGCCGTCCTTAATTCTCTGGCGGAGGGGCGAGTCTATGATGCTCTCAAGTGTTGATTTAGTGCCAGGGAACACAAGCGGCTCGTTGTTTTCCCAGCTTTCAGGAGGGTGAAGGAGGAAGGCGGGATACTCGGTGAGCTTCTCGAGTCCAATAATAGAGAAGCGTTCGTTGGGAGTGATCTTCTCAAGGTTGAGAGATTCAAATTCAAGGTTGAGTTGCTTTGGTTCGAACGATAATTCGGCCGGTGCTTCTCCCCGGTGAATCAATTGCAAGCGGAAGGAATCGGACTGCCACCGCTCCAGAGCATATCGAAAGACGGGAACCTGACAGGCCAGAGGGGAGGCGGTGACCACCAGAAAAATCAGAAGATATTTCACGGTTTTTTGTGGAAAGTATGAATGTAGCCGAGGTCAGTAGAAACGATGAGGCGGCCCTCGGCAGGAGTGAGTCCGTAGGCTCTTCCCGTAACTTTGTGCTGCCAGAGTGGCTTCCCGGTTTTGATGTCAAGAATGGAGACTTGATTGTCGAGACCGACGATAAGCTGAGCGCCTGCGACGACGAGTTCGAAGGGGGCAGGGTAAGCAATGGTCCAGAGAAGGCAGGATTTGATTTGAGTCTGGAGTGTGGAGATCTCTTTTTTGAGAGCTTCAATTTGGGCGAGATTTGTTTCAACTTTTGGGTCGAGTTTTTTGAGAGCGGCCCTTTGTCTGCTGAGGAGCGTTTCAAGCTGAGCTTTGCGGGTGAGGTCAAGGCATTGCAGGTTACCGATGGAATGGAGGTAGGCCTTTCCTTCCGTGACAACGACTCGGGTGGTGTTGTTGAAGGTTGTAAGTCGCTTTCCGGATTTGGGGTCGGCGATGCGTAGCTGTTCGTCCCGTTCTTTTTGGTTGGGCGGGCCTGCGATGAGTTGGTTGTCCTCTGTTAAAAGGCAAAAGGTTCCTCCGGCCTGCCCGATCGTTCCGGTCTTTTTGCCGTCGTTTTGATTTAGAGTGATGGGCGCGGCTCGGCCTTGGGGGATATAAAGGCGGTCGCCGCCAGCTAGCATGGCGCCCTGAAGAGTGACGCCTTGATGCTCGGTGAGATAGGCCCGTTCCGCTGTCTTGGCATTGATACACCATAGATAGGAAGTCTTCCATGGCAGGAGTGAGGCTGCGAAAAAGGCGCGGCCGTTTTCAACCGTGATTCCGGTTCGAACCGGCCAAGGCGAAATCAGTTTGCCGTTGCTGGGGATCAGGCGATCGGAAGGTGCTGCTTGTTTTTTCCAGAGGGTTTTTCCGGTCAGGGCATTTGCGCAGTAGATGTAGCCATCATCGGATCCAAACCATGCTTGTTCTCCGACGAGAGTGGGAGGGAAACGGACGGAGGAATTTGTGAAGTGTTGCCATTGCTCTTCTCCAGTTGAGGCATCTAGACAATGGAGAGCATTGTCGGACGAAGACCCATAATAAATAAGATTATGGGAGGCGGTCGTGAAATAACAGGGATCGAAGTTGCGCATCGATTGCAGGCCTTCGTTGCTGGAGTAGGCATCCCACTTGGCTGGTCCGGTCCATGCCTGTTGGGGAAGGCCTCCATTGTGGACCCATGCTTCGGTAAGGGGGAGTTGTAAAGAAGAGGGAGACACACCGCTTCGGCGATTGTCATGGCGATAAGTTGGCCAGACCTCGGCGGGGCAGAGGACGCAAAGTAAAAAAAGTGCAAGAGTTGAGCGGAACATGGTGCTTAGGAGGTGGGCTCGGACTGGAGATTGGAAAATGGCGGCTACTCTTTGGATGGTGTGGGATCTTTGATGCCGGAATTGTTTTTGGGAATAAAGGCAAGTGAAGTTTCCATCCAGCCGCCGCATGAACAGCCGCCGCCGCCTTCGGGGGCGAGGAAGAGTCCCTGGGCGGGAAGAACACTTAGCCAGCAGGAGGGGCGGAGTCGGGGCCAGTGGGATTGTTTCTTAGATGTTTTGGACCAAAAGGTGAGGCTCACGTCAATCCCTCGATAAAGTAATCCATAGGCTGTCCCTACGGTGGCGGAGCATTTAGTTTTAGGCCCGTAATTGTGATCGAGCGGCTTTCCGTCGGGAAGGGAGATCCCGGTGGGGTCCGTATAGACCCGGTCCTCGTAAACGACCGGGTGGGTAATGTGTGAGCCGTGGTGGTTGGTGCGCCACGGGGTCTGGGATTGGAATCGGAGATCGCCATTGGCAAGGTCGAAGTAGTGGTAACTGAAGATCCCTTTCCCATTGTGCTTACCGGTCTCTTGGGTGTCACCTTCAGAGAGGGTGACGAGGAAGCCTTCGGAAGTCATGGATCCATAGGAAACCTGGATGAAGCCTTTTTCTTCGGTCCGTAGGAGAGTTTTGGGGAATGGCTTTTGCCAGAGGATTTTGCCGGTGGTTGCGTCGAGACAGACGGCGTGGATTTGATTCCAGTGATTTTTGGTGCTCTCGCGTCCAGAGGTGGATTTTTGAAGGTCGGTGTTACGCGTTTCAAGAAAGCAAAGTTTGCCTTTGGCCAATGAGATGGTTGGGTTGATGATGAGACCGCCCGAGTAGGTCCAGTTTCCTTTCCAGTTTGACTTTGAGTATCCGAAAAGATTGTCGCTTAGAACATTGGCAGTGTCGGATTCGCGGCCGACTTTGTCATACCAGGCGTCCCCAAAGTATTTTTTAAACTCGGCTCCCAGACGGACGGAGGATCCGATGATGTTATCTCCTTCCTGGGCGATGAAGCCCCACTCGTGTGTCTCGCGGTGGGAGGAGGTGAGCTTTAAGGTTGAGATGCGTTTGCCGGTGGCTCCGTCGAGCACCCAAAGGAGATCTTTGACAGCGACGTATAGTTTGCTGTCATCTGCGCACCAGTTGGCGCTGTCGTGAGGGACGTTGACTCGACGAAGGTCCGGAATTTCCATGTCCCAAAGAATTTGGCCATTGTAGGCGTCGAGTGCCATGAGCCGGTTGAGTCCCTGATGATACATCCGTCCATTGGTCGCAAGCGGAGCGGACATGCGGGGTTGTCGATCAATGCCAAAGTTGGCACCGGGTCTCCCGATCCATTGGAGCTCCAATTCATCGACAGCCTGAGCGCCGCCAAGGCGTTCGTTGGAGTAGGTGGTGTTTGATGGTGGCCCGTATTGATGGGTCCATTCACCGGATCCTGGAATGGGAGGGCGGGTATTGAAGGTCTTGTCAGGCAGGACGGTACGACCTTTTGGGCGGGTGAGTCGAGAGAGTTCGGAAGTAGAACAGGGAGGAGTTTCACGTTCGGTGCAGACGAGGTTGCCGACGCAAGAAGTGAGCGGGATATCCTTAAGGTTGGGAAGGTGGAGAATCGTGATTCTTGAGCCATGAATACCAGAATCTGTTAGCTCTTTCCGCAAGGCGTTGACCTTTGCGAGGTCATCATCAAAGGCCGTCACGTTGAGTTGGCTTTGAGAGGCGATAGCTTTGGCAAGTGAGCCATCGGTGAGTCCTACAATGACAGCGAAGCCGGGTTGGTCAGGAAGATCTTGAAGATAGGTTTTGGCAAGAGGGTGGTCACTATTAGGGGTCGGAGCCGGCATGTAGTTCATGCTGGTGTCAAACTCGTAAAGGGGGCTAAATTTTTCACCGTTTTCGGTGTTGGAGCTGATCCGATAGGAATAGCGGGTATGTGACTTTAGGTTTTCGAGTATGACTTCGTGACGCAAGTTTTCTGAACTCGACTCGACGATACTGCCAAGTTTTCGGGTTGTTCCGTATCCAATAATGGCCTTGCCGGAGTGGCTAGCTTCCCAAAACAGGAGTGCTTTTCCTGGAGCTAAAAATCGAACAGCAGGGCGAACCGAAAAGGGAACGACAGCAAATTCTTTTGCGATGCTCGCGAGCTCGTTTTGAGTTGGCGGGGAATCGTGAAATTGAAGCGACTCGATACGGCCGTTTATGGGAAAAAACTCATCTTTGTCTTTATAGGCACCGATTACGAACGGAGTTGGGATATCGGGTAGGACAATAGGCCCGGTAACAATCTGCGAGCTAACAAGACGCCCATTTAAATAGAGGCCCATCTTCTTGCCATCATAGGTTGCGAAGAGGTGATTCCATTCGCCGGGTTCAAATGATTCAGGCGCAGCAACTTCGAGAAGTCGATCACCGGTGGAGAGCCGAAAGGAGAAGCGAGAGCCGTTGTATCCCAGGATCCAACCGCGCTCGTAGCTACCATTATCTTGACTATAACTCAAAATTGAGCCCCATTTTTGGGCCTGGTCAATCCGCACCCGAGCTTCAATAGCAAAGTTCTGGAGGGGGAGTTTTTTTGCGGATTCCTCAGGAAGAAGAATGTGCTGCTTTGAGGAGAAAACAAGGTTGCCATCAGTATCGAATTCGGGAACTTCTTGCGCCTCACCTGCTGGACTGAGTTTTTGGTCGGTAAAGTTTTTTTTGTTTAGTATCCAACTTCCGAGGAGCCCAGCATGAGCAATGGGGGAAAGGATCAAGATGAGCAGCAATTGTTTCATTCATTTATTGGTCTATTTTTTCTGCTGATCTAGCGTCATGCCAAGATCGGCGGCACGCCCTGAAGGGAGTTCCATAATCTGGATTTTCCGAAAGTGTATTTCGGCGCCTTCGGCTTCTAAGCAAAGGTAGCCTTTGCGAAGATCGGCTTCGCGGATGCCATTGACGAATTTGCCATTAATTGAAAGTTTCACGGCACCGTCGACCGCTACGATGACGTATTCATTCCACTCGCCTTTCCCTTTGCAGCGCATTTCAAAGGACATGGACCGTGAACCGCGTGGATTTTCGGGGACCGCTCTCATCCCGCCTGCGCCGAAGAGTTCGCCGCTAACGTAGCCGGGGTGATTTGGCGAGCCGTCACGTTTTTTGTGAATATTAGGCCATTCCAGTTCTAGCATTTGAACTTCCATACCTTTTGGAAGCCGGTTTCCGGATGGCTTAGCATCGCTCCAGAGGAAGACCCCAGAGTTTCCGCCGGCCTTCATGTGTCGCCATTCGATGACGAGAATAAAGTTTTCGTATTGTTTTTCTGACCGCATCACCCCGATGGGCTTACCGGAACAAACGAGGAGTCCGTCTTTGACTGACCAAGTTTCGGGCGAGGTGTTGACGTCGACCCAGTTGGTGAGATCCTTGCCATTGAAAAGGTTGGTAAAGGCAAATTGTGCTGCTGAAGGTGTTGCGCTCTTTTCTTGGGCGGAAAGAGATGAAAGAACTAGAGCTGCCGTGAACGCTTTCTGAAAGAACATACTTTAAGCTAGCGGTTTGGGGTATGCCTTGGAAAGGCTCTTATTTTTTAGAATCGGCAATAAATTGATCCGCGCTTTTGTTCCAGAGTGCGATGAGGGAATTCAGTTTTCCAGGATGCTTTTTCGCTAGATTATTCGTTTCACTGCGGTCAGCGGAAAGGTGGTAGAGTTCCCACGGTTCTTTGAATGAGGAAACAGCTTTCCAGCCGTCTTTGAGAATGGCGTTATGACCTTCGTGTGACCACCAGAGATCTGGATGAAGATCCTTTTGATCTTCTTTAAAGACTGGGAGGAGGCTCTTACCAGGGCTTTTAATAATAGAAGTTTCATTCTCAATTTTGGCTATCTCAAGAAAGGTTGGAAGGAGATCGATGACGTGAGCCGGAGTGTGTCGAAATTTATTTTTTGCCTCGAAACCTTGCGGCCAGTGCGCGATCAAGGGAGTGGAGATTCCACCTTCATGAGTCCAGGTTTTGTGTTTTTTGAAGGGGGTGTTGGCAGTAGTTGACCAACCAGGGCCGAGGCAAGGATAAGTTGCCGCTGACCCGAGAGGAGCGGTGGGATCGTGGCCATCGCCCCGAACCATAATCTCGGCGCTCGCTCCATTATCGGAGAGAAAGATGATGAGGGTGTTATCGAAACGATCTCTTTTTTTGAGATGGGTAATAATACGGCCAATTTCCTGGTCCATACGGTCGATCATGGCGGCGTGAATAGCCATTTTTCTCGACTGAAAGGCTTTCTGTTCTTTGGTGAGTTTCCCCCAAGAGAGGGGGCGGTTTACTTCACCTGAACCGAGAATTTTGAGTTGGTCAGGGAAGTGATAGGGAGGACCAAGGTTTGGAAGGACTGGTGAAAGATTGACCTTTGGAAATCCTAGTTTGGTCATGCGTTGGTGACGAGCTTGGCGGATCGAATCCCATCCGGGAATGTAGGTGTTTTCATATTTGGCGATATCTTGCGGGAGGGCATGAAGCGGGAAGTGGGGGGCGGCAAATGCGAGGTAGGTGAAAGATGGGGAGTCAGCGTAGTTGGTTTTGTGTTCCTCGAGAAATTCGATAGTGCGGTTGGCAAGTTCGGTAGTGCCATAAAAGTCAGTTCCGCGTTTAACGGGGGAAAGTTTTTGATCGTCAAGGTAATGAGTGGTGGGGCTGAAGAATCGACTTTGATCCTTGAGATAGTAGGACCGGTCGAAGCCGGCTGCGATCGGTTTACTGTCGAGGTGCCACTTGCCGATGTGGTAAGAGCGGTAGCCTGCTTTCTTCAGGAGGGCCGGGGCAAGGGGAGCCCACGGAGGGCGTTTTCCACGCATGCCACCGCTTTTAGTTTTTAGAGTGTCGCGTCGAATTTGCTGTGGATAGTAGCCAGTAAGAATCGATGCGCGCGTCGGCCAACAGCGGGCGGTATTGTAAAAGTTTGTGAAGCGTAGACCGTTGTTTGCGAGAGCGTCTAGGTTAGGAGTCTTGATCTCAGATCCATAGGCGCCTACGTCGGAATATCCAAGGTCATCCGCTAGAATAATGAGAATATCCGGGTGTTTGGTTATTTGACCAAGAAGCTGTAAGCTTTGGATGGAGATGCAAAAAAGGAGGATGCAGGTTTTCATATTGGCCGAGAGTGATTGGTGGAGGATGCCAAAAGGAGGTTTTAGTTTTTAGAGTGAGAAAATTTTGAGATGTTACGAGAGCCTCATAATGAAATAAGGAATAAAATGATGGAGCGAGTCTTCATGCCGGGTTTCGGCTTGTAATCTCATCAATGGCCCATTTGGCGTGTTCGGCGATCAGGGCTGATTCGTGGGTAGAGAGCTCTCTGAGTTTAGGAAGGTCTTTTTCGGTGCCTGTATTACCGAGGGCAATGCAGGCATTCCTGATGAATGGTTCGAATTTGATTCTCTTGATAGGGGACTTCGCGAAGACACGCCGAAAGTCTTCGAGAGTCATATCAAGAAAGTCCGAGAGGGAATGGGAGAAGATTTCTTCACGGGCGTGAAAGGAAGTTTCGCGGGAGACTCTGGCGAAACGATTCCAAGGGCAGGCATCGAGACAGTCATCGCAGCCGTAGATGCGATCGCCGATAGAGCGGCGGAATTCTTCGGGGATAGAACCCTTGTGCTCGATGGTGAGATAAGAGATGCAGCGGGTGGCGGCAAGTTTTCGCGGAGCGGTGATCGCTTGGGTGGGACAGGCGCTGATACAGGCCGTGCATTTACCGCAGTGATCGCTGGATTTAGGGTCAGGAAGGAGATCGAGAGTGGTTAGCAGTTCGGCAAGGAAGAACCAAGTGCCGAGCTTACGGTGGATTTGGACAGTAGATTTTCCGTTCCAACCAAGCCCAGAAGCAGACGCGAAATCACGCTCAAGAATGGGGCCGGTATCGACATAGTAGCGTTGGAGACCGCCCATGTCTTGCATGGCCAAATCTAGGTCCTTGAGTTTTTCTTGGATGAGGTCGTGGTAGTCATCGTTCCATGAGTAGCGAGCGATGCGATAGTCGGAACGCGGTTGTTTTTTAGCTGGAAGATAATTGAGAGCGAGTGAAACGATAGATTTGCAACCCGGAAGAACTTCCCGCGGATCACAGCGACGTTCGACGTTTTTCTCCAGCCAGCCCATATCACCGGCGTGTCCTTCTTCGATCCACTGTATGTAGTTTTCGGCGTGCGGAGCGCGGGTCGCAGCAGCGATGCGGCAGTCATCGAAACCCAGCTGCCGGGCCACGAACCTGACATTGGCCTTGGCGATGTCCGTATTCATTCTTGGGTGCCAAAGTGATAGCGCGCGGACTCGATGATGCCAGTGGTGACTTCGTTGAACGAGAGGTTGTCAGTTTCGATTCCGATGTGGGCGGTATTGCGGTAGAGTGGTGTGCGGACGCCTAGAAGATCGCGGATCGTTTTTTCGGGATCGTCGTTGTGAAGGAGCGGGCGATTTGCGTTCCGAGAGGTTCGCTTCAGGATTTCAGTAGGGTGTGCGATGAGCCAGACGACGTAACCGAGTTCTCGAAGGAGCTGGCGATTTTCGGGGCGGCCAATGATTCCCCCGCCAGTCGCAATAATATGGCCGGAGTGTTTAATAAACGACTTGAGGAGTTCGGTTTCCATGTCGCGGAACGCTTCCTCACTGTTTTCTTTGAAAATTGTGGGAATGGAGCGGCCTTGTTGCTCGACAATGAGTTGGTCGGTGTCAACGAGCGGGTAGCCGAAGGTTTTGGAGAGGTTTCGCCCAATTGTGGACTTCCCCGTTCCCATAAATCCGATGAGGATAATATTCTTCTGCATACTCTTGGGAAAACTCTACCTTTCTGAATTCGATTCACGAAGCTGTATCTGCTAAAGATCTTGTGTGGACACAAAACGAGTCGTTGCGGATTTTGAAGATTGGCGGGAGGCCGTGGCGGAAGCCGTGGCTCTTCTGGAGAATGGCGGACTAGTGGCTTTGCCCACTGAGACGGTCTATGGCTTGGCTGCAGATGCCTTTGATGCGGAAGCCGTAGCGAAGGTTTTTGAGGTTAAAGAGAGGCCTTCTTTTGATCCACTAATTGTTCATATTGGGCACAAGCGCGATCTTGATATTGTGGCGAATATACCAGAGGAACTCGATGAAATCGTTGATGAACTCGTGTCGACATACTGGCCGGGGCCTTTAACTCTAGTTTTGCCTAAAAAGGAGGATGTTCCTGAATTAGTGACTAGCGGACTAGAGACTGTAGCGGTGCGTATGAGTGCTCATGAGGTGATGCGGGCGGTAGCCAAGGAAATTCCGGTGGCCGCTCCGAGTGCGAATCGCTTTGGGAGAATTAGTCCGACCTCAGCTGATGCCGTAATGGAGGAATTGGGCGGAAAAATCCCGATGGTGATTGATGGAGGGGCTTGCCGTGATGGTCTTGAGAGTACGATTGTCGCTCCGGAGATGTCAGAGAAGGGACCAGTTTTACGACTATTGAGACCGGGACCTATTTCTCGCGAGGATTTGAGAAAAATCGCTAAGGTAATCAAGCCGAAGAAGACGAAGGCGGACCACATTGAAGCCCCGGGGCAGGTGGAGAGCCATTATGCACCGACGACGCCTTTAGTGGTCATTGACAAGCCGAGTGACTTTGTGCCCGAGGAGGGAGTGAAATACGGTTTGCTGAGTTATCGTGGTGAGGGCAACAGCTCCTTGATGGAAGCGACGGATTGGGCGCATGTTGAAATCATGAGTCCCGGAAAGGGGAAATTAGCCGAAGGCGCTGTCAGGTTGTTTTACTGTCTTAGGAAGCTCGATGCTGCGGGGGTTGATGTGATTATCTCTGAATCGGTCTCTGAAACTGGTATAGGGGTGGCTATGATGGATCGCTTACGTCGTGCGGCGGCAGGTTCGAAGCAGTGATGTGATTGGGTATTAAGGGCTATTCTTGTGCGCGTTCAAACACGTGGTTCCAGAATCTCAAAATCTAAGTAAATTGTTTTAATCCAATAAGTTAGAGTGATCCTTAGGGAAATTAGGTGAAGAGCTTCATTTTGGTAACGTGTTGAAATATAAGGGAGGATTCGTCGTGTCTTGCTTTCCTTAGCTTGGTAGGTAAATCACTGGTATGCTTGCGAAGCGAATCATTCCCTGCCTCGACGTCACAAACGGCCGAGTTGTTAAGGGGACCAATTTTGTTGATCTTGTCGATGCTGGAGATCCGGTGGAGTCCGCGGTTGCCTACAACGAGCAGCAGGCTGATGAGATTGTCTTTCTAGATATCACAGCCTCCTCCGATGGGCGTGATACCATGGTTGATGTGGTGCGTGAAACCGCGGCAAAGTGTTTCGTGCCATTGACAGTGGGTGGTGGTATTCGCGAGGTAGCTGATATGAGTCGTATGTTGCTGGCCGGTGCCGACAAGGTAGGAGTGAATACGGCGGCGATTTTCCGCCCCGAGGTGATTGATGAAGGTGCCAAGGCATTTGGGAATCAATGTATCGTGGTGGCGATTGACGCGAAGCGCCAGGGAGCGGGGAAATGGGGTGTTTATACCCACGGGGGTCGTCGGCCTGTGGATGGACTTGATGCGATTGAGTGGGCTAAGGAGGTCTACAATCGGGGAGCTGGGGAGATTCTTCTTACAAGTATGGATGCTGATGGGACAAAGAATGGATATGATCTCGAGTTAACGCGAGCGGTTAGCGAAGCTGTTGGAATCCCGGTTATCGCGAGTGGTGGTGCTGGAAACCTTGAACATATGGTGGATGTCCTTGATGAGGGGAAAGCTGATGCTGTACTGGCTGCTAGTATTTTCCACTTTGGTCAACATACCGTACCCGAAGCCAAAGACTACTTTCGTGAACGAGGCATTCCTGTCCGTCCGATGGTGTCTTGAGAAATAGAACAAAAAAACGCCACGATCGTTTGATCGCGGCGCTTTTTAAAAGAATGGTGCTCGACGCTGGATTTGAACCAGCGACCCCCACAATGTCAATGTGGTGCTCTACCCCTGAGCTAGCCGAGCGGCGGGCGAAAACTAGAAGGGGAGGCTGACTCTGGCAACTGGAAAATGCTCTTTTGGTTTAATTTGGGCAATGAGCTTACTCCGGGCGTGAGCGATCAGCTTGCACGAGGGCTTCTAGCTCCGCCTTCATCTCTGCGGCGGTCTCGGGGTGTTGCTTGATGATGTTTTTTTTCTCAGCAGGGTCTTTAGTGAGATCGTAAAGCTGAAATTCTGGAACCTTGGTATTTGCGAGTTTCTTTTCGACTACCGTATTTCGGGCAGATTTTGCTGAATGTCTTGTTAGTTTCCATTTGTTTTTACGAAAGCCAAATTTACCCCTCCCTCCATTGTCTTGCTGGATGAGACTTGTCCGTCCTTTCGCATAAGGCTTGCCGAGTAGTGCATCGGATACATCAAAGCTATCCTTAAAAGCGTTTTTTGGGAGTGCTGTGCCTGTAAGCTTGGCGAGGCTAGTGGCAAGGTCGATGGTGCAGACCATTTGGTCTGATTTTCCAGCCAAGATTTTGCCTTTCCAAAAAGTGATGAAGGGAGTGCGGGTCCCCCCTTCGTAAACACTGTATTTCCCACCTTTGTATGGGCCTGCTGCTTTGTGAGATCCTAGTTTCTCAACCGCACCGTCTTTGTAGCCATCGTCCATGACCGGGCCATTGTCTGAGCAGAAAACTACAAGGGTGTTTTCGGTTAGGTCGAGCCGGTCCAGGGTTTTCATGATTTCTCCGACGGTCCAGTCAAGTTGAACAATGGAGTCTGCACGGAAGCCATGCGGAGTGACACCTTGAAATCTCTCGTGTGGAATGCGGGGAACGTGAAGATCATGAGATGCATAAAATAGAAAGAAGGAGTCATCTTTGTTCTTTTCGATCCACTCGACTGATTTTTCAACCCATTTATCGGCAAGATCTTCATCCCGAAAGCGGGCCTTTTCTCCACCGGTATAAAAGCCAATCCGAGAAATGCCATTGTGAATTGTGGAGTTATGACCATGAGACCAGTCCATTTTTAGAGAGTCGCGATGAGTAACGCCGGTAGGGTGATCTGGAGATGGTTTTTTTCGGCCAACCCAAAGTGGATCTGTGGGATCAAGGTTGAGGACTTTGCTTTCGGTTACATAGACCTGAGGAACCCGGTCGTTGGTAGTGGGCAGGAGAAAGTGATGATCAAATCCAATTTCGCGAGGCCCAGGTTTCAGCTCACCATTCCAGTTTGGACCCTTACCTTTTTCACCAAGTCCGAGGTGCCATTTACCCACTACGGCGGTTTGATACCCAGCTTTCTTCATAAGATCGGGGAGAGTGAAAGTGCCAGCGTCAATAATTAGGTGTCCGTTGGGAGGTGCGATTCCGGTTCCTTTTTTACGGAAGGCGTAATTTCCGGTTAGCAGCGAGTAGCGGGTGGGCGTGCATGTGGAGGCAGAACAATATCCACTTGTGAAGAGTTGGCCTCCGCTAGCCAGCTTGTCGATGTGGGGAGTTTTGAAAGTTGTGGCTCCATAACAAGATAGATCTCCGTAGCCTAAGTCATCGGCCATGATTACGATAACGTTAGGTTTTGTTTCTGCAGTGGCCGAGGGGATCAGGAGAGCGCCTAGAAAGCTGGAAATGAGTTTTGAATATCGGGGCATGATTGGAAGAATGTCTTGGAAGTAAGGCCTAGAAAAGAGAAAAGGGACACTCCGTGAGGAGTGTCCCTTGAAAATTGCTCAGTAGGGAAGGAAATCCTTACTTACGCTTTTTAGCTACCTTTTTCTTGGCGGGCTTTTTAGCTACCTTTTTCTTAGCGGCTTTTTTAGCTACCTTTTTCTTGGCGGGCTTTTTGGCTACTTTTTTCTTAGCGGCTTTTTTAGCTACCTTTTTCTTAGCGGCTTTTTTAGCTACCTTTTTCTTAGCGGCTTTTTTAGCTACCTTTTTCTTGGCGGGCTTTTTAGCTACTTTTTTAGCAGCCGCTTTTTTAGCTACCTTTTTCTTGGCTACCTTTTTCTTGGTAGCCACGGGTTTTTTGGCGGCCTTTTTGGCGGCCTTCTTTTTTGTGGTCTTCTTTTTTGCAGCCATGGCTTTGTGCTGTTTAATTACGCGGGTTACCGCGGTTTTCTCTTCGGGCGTCATGACGCCAACTGAGATTAGGGAGAGGACTGCCTGTCCAAGGCTTCCTCCAAAACTGTTTTGAACGAGGTCCTGCAAGCGGGGCTTGAGGATACTTTCGCGATCTACCTTAGCTTCGTAAACATGTGCCCGTCCCTGAGTATTCCGAACGGCAAGCCCTTTTTTCTCAAGGTTGCGCATGACGGCGAGGGCGGTGGTATAGGTTCGATCACTACCATCGATATTCATTAATTCATGTACGAACCCTACTGTACTTGGGCCCTCATTCCATAGGATGGCGAGGGCGTGAAGCTCTTGAGGAGATGGTTCGTCGTAACTGGACACTGTGGTCTAATCGATTGGTTTTAAGAAGAAAGCCGAATACTGCACCATAGTTCAAGTTTAATCTTACATGCTTGCGATCAAATATTTCTGGCCTTAGTTGCCGTTTTTTGTCCGTGAGGTGCTTTTTGGATCTATTTTTGGAAGTACGGCATCTATCGTAGGTTCGCTTATTTCTGGATTAATAGAGGTCAGAATCTTCCAAAGACGGCGATCGGCCGGGTCTCCGTTGAAAAGGATTTTCCCTTTGTTTGATACTAATACAACAGTGGGGAAAGAGGAAACGCGCATCAACGAGCCCAATGAAAACTTCTCAGTATCGACGAGCCAGTGCGCTATATTTCCTTGTTTTCCTTTAGTAAGAAAATCATCTCCAGCTCTTCTGGCTTCAGTTGTGCTGCTTAAAAGAATGGAAGCTACGGGAATATTATTTTTGATGAGAGAGTCGCTAATGATTAGAAATTCATCCATTATCGCCATTGCTTGACTCGCCCAAGGACTCCAGAAATGAATGAGAAAAGCTGGTGAGCCTCCTGCGATGGCTTTTAAAGACTTTGATTCACTCTTCAACCTTTGGTCTTCAAATTTCAGGTTAAGATCTAAGGTGATTTTTTTCATTGCTTCATTGATACGTATGTCATCGATCAAGGGCGCAAATTGGGTGGCGTGAGAAGGGGCTAGCCAAAAGGCTTCGGTAATATGTTTTTTAAAAAGTGTTGTGTCGTTGTCTTGAAGGGCAGCAAGAGCCTTGGTGTATTGCACGATGCTTGCGAAATCTTCTTTGACGGCAAAGAGCATCGTGTCGTCGGGAGAAAATTTTAGGAGGTGTGCTTCAAGCTCCGTTGAGAGAGTAGCAAGCGCCCCCCGATTATCTTCGTTTACAAGAAAGACGAAGCGAGCTTCAAGAAATAGTTGGTCCGGAAGACCCGCTGCTTTGCCGTTTTTGATGGCCTGATCTAGTGAAGCTCGATCAGGTGCATTCAGGAGAGCTTCGAGAAGCTTTTCTCTATCGTTTGGTAATTCTTGGGTGAGGGCGGGAAGAATGAGAGAGAGAAAGGCCGTCAGTAAGAGTTTCATTTGTACAAAAAGGTGGGCCAGAGGATAGTCTAGCCCACCGATTAATGAAAGGTTCGTAATCCGATTGGTTATCGTCCGGGGATGATGAGACTACGACCTTCAATAATCGTGTCGTTCGTCATACCGTTAGTCTCCTTAACAGCATTTACGGATGTTCCAAACTTACGTGCGATTCCCCAAAGAGAATCTCCAGCTTTGATCGTGTAAACGTTTCCGTTCAGATCGGGTGAGGGAGTTGGCGCTGGACTAGCAGGTGGAGGGCTATAGGGAGCGATTGCAACAGGTGGAGTTCCGTAAGGGGTGGGCAGTGGAGCTGCAGGAGGATTGATGGGGGCAATCGGCTGGTAGGGAGGATTGTAACTTCCGGGAGCGCCGGGATTTGGAACCCCATATTGATTGCCGGTGTTGGCTGCTGGAGCGACGGGTTTGCCTTTCTGGCTGCAGGAGGCAAGAAGCGAAACGAGGGCGAACAATGTAAGTGTTGCTTTCATAGCATCAGCATACCTGAGAGATCGGGAAATGCGAAATAAAATTTTGAGAGAGGTGATGTGGTGCTTGCCGGGTAAGGAGAGGGGGGTTAATCCTTCTGGTAGCAATGGAAATTTGGAAGGCCATCATCGTGGGGATTGTGCAAGGATTGGCGGAGTTTCTTCCCGTGTCATCTTCAGGACATATCGTGCTAACCCAGTATCTTCTCGGAATTCGAGACGTGGGAGCGGAGCATCGGCCAGATCTTTCTTTTGAAATCATTCTCCATCTAGGAACCCTAGTTAGCGTGCTGATCTTTTTTAAGAAGAGTCTGTGGAGCTTAATCCTTTCACTTTTCAACAACGAGATGAGGGAGGAGCGAATGATGATTATTTGGCTCGGGGTGGCTACAGTTCCGGCTGTGGTCGCAGCATTGCTTTTTAAGGATTTTTTTGATGCTGCGCCAGGAAAGCCGGTTTTTGTTTCAGGTCTTTTGATTGTGACGGGATTTATCTTATTTGTGCCAAGAATATTGAAAGGAAAAGCTGCCAAGCTGGGGCTTAAGAGTTCTGTTGTTATGGGGATCGGACAGGCTTGTGCTATTTTGCCTGGGATTTCTCGCTCTGGCTCGACGATCGCGGCTGGCTTAGTAAGCGGGGTAAAGGCAGAGAAAGCTGCCGAATTTTCCTTTTTAATGTCAATCCCGGCTATCGTTGGCGGATTCGTGCTGACTCTAAAGGAGCAGATGGAACAAACGGGCTCTTTTACGAGAGCCCTCAATTCTTGTTTTAATGCGCCTTATGTTGCCGGCGCGATTGCGGCAGCTTTCGTAGGGTTATTTGCAATTTATGTCGTGATGGGAGCGGTGAAGCGCGGAAAGTTGGAGTATTTTGCTTACTACTGCTTTACAGCCGGAATCGCGGGAATGATTTATTTTAGCCAAAGTTGACTACTTCTTGAAGTAGCTGCGTTGTTTTTCGGAAACTGGAAGTCCAAGTTTTTCCATGATGGCTAGCATATCCTCCCAGACCTTGCGTTTTTCGCCGAGTCCGTCCTCTTGCCTCAAAAGATAGGAAGGGTGGTAGGTAACACGGAGAGGGATTCCTTGGAATTGGTGCCAAGATTCACGCAGTTGGCCAACTGGTTTATCAGAGCCGAGAAGGCCCTGAGCCGCGCTGCCTCCGAGCGCAACGATGACGCTTGGTTTTACGATATCAATCTCGGCCTTCACAAATGGAAGGAAAGTTGCCATTTCTTCGGGAGAGGGTTTGCGGTTGTTAGTGGTTTGGTTCCGGGTGGCAGGCCGGAATTTACAAACATTGGAAATATAGACCTTTTCGCGTGCGAGCCCCATAGCCTTGAGGATTTGATTAAGTTTTTCTCCGGCTGGGCCTACGAAAGGTTCGAGTTTTTGTTCTTCCTGAAATCCAGGGGCTTCGCCGACGAGCATGAAATCAGCTTCGGGATTGCCGGCGGAGAAAACCATAGTATCCCGGAGACTGCCAAGGGATCGTGCCGGTTGCCAGGTTTTGGCGATGTTGGCAAGCGAGGCTATCTTTTCGGCTGCGGTGTTACCTTGCGCGACGATTGAGTCCGGCTGTAACTGCTTATTGGTTCCAACTATACTGGGTTTCGCAGGGCGGCGGGCACTTCCGCGGGTGTAGAGCTCGCGAAGAACTGACCGGGCGTGGTCGTCGATTTCTACATGGTCGACTCCCTGTTTTTCGAGCTGCTTTAAGTAATCAAGGAGAATCGGGGCTTCCACACAGCGAGAAAATCATACCTGAAAGGGGATTTCCAGTTCATCCTGTTAAATAATAGGAATGAAAAACCTTAAGGAATTTTCGGAAACGGCTTGACCCATTCTGAATTTCGCATATCTCACCCACCCACCAGTTTTCAAGATCTATGGCAAAAGTATGCAGTATCCGCGGTTCTAAAGTTCGTGTTGGACGTAAAATCCACCGTTCTGGTTTGGCCAAAAAGAAAGGCGGCATTGGCCGTCACGTGACCAAGACGGTGAAGCGCAAAGTTTCTCCTAACCTTCACACCAAGCGAGTTTGGGTTCCGGAGCTCAGTAAGTATGTTCGCGTGAAGGCGAGCGCAAAGGCGCTTAAGACCATCAACAAGAATGGTGCATATGTGACTCTGAAAAAAGCAGGCCTGATTTAAGGCGCTTTTTATTTTCTACTCCTTCAAAAGCTGGGCGGAAACGGCCGGCTTTTTTCGTGTCAGCCTATGTCATTTAGGCATTGAAGAAGTTTTCGAGTAGTTTGAGTCCGGCATGTTGGCTCTTTTCTGGGTGAAACTGCGTGGCAAACAGTTTTCCCTGCTCAATAGCTGCACAAAAGGTTTCGTCGCCGTAGTTGCAAGTTGCTGAAACAATTTTAGGATCCACGCCGTCCGGATAATACGAGTGGACGAAATAGAAGTAAGGGGCAGCATTAAACTTGGCCCAGTAAGGAGAGTTCTCTTTCGTGTGGAGGGTAGCATTCCATCCCATGTGGGGAATTTTGATATCTTTGCTGGTAAATCGTTTGACGGTCCCGGATACGACTCCTAGTCCGGCAGTGCCGGGCGATTCTTCACTAGCCTCAAAAAGGAGCTGAAAGCCCACACAGATCCCGAAGTAGGGCTTTCCCGCCGCAATCCATTCTTGAAGGGGCTTGTCTAGTCCCAGCCGGTGCAGGCTTTCCATGCAGTCTCCGAAAGATCCTTGGCCAGGGAAGATGAGATGCGTAAATTGTTCTAGCTCTTCAGGCTTGGTAATTAGGGTGGGGTCATGACCCAATGCTTTGCAGGCGTTGATGACACTTCGAAGATTGCCCCGACCGTAGTCGATCATTCCGAGTTTCATATCGATTTAGAGCACTTCCTTAGTGGATGGGATACCTTCGCGGCGCGGGTCGTTTTCCGAAGCGATCCGAAGTGCGACGGCCATGGATTTAAAAACCGACTCGGCAACGTGGTGCCCGTCTCGGCCATAAAGAACTTCGATGTGGAGGTTGCAGCGAAGGTTTGAAGAGAGTGCGCGGCAGAATTCCTCCACGAGGGTAAAAGGGAAGTTCTGAGCATCTGCAGTTTGTTTAGGTGTCCGGAGTTCGAGTTGCGGGCGGTTGCTCAGATCGATCACGCTGCGGCAAAGGGTCTCGTCCATCGGCACGTAGGCGTGTCCGTAGCGTCGAATGCCATCTTTGTCTCCCATAGCGGTCTTGATGCATTCACCGAGGACAATACCAGTGTCCTCTACGGTGTGGTGGAAATCGACTTCAACATCACCATCGACTTCGACATTCAAGTCGATGAGCGAGTGACGAGAGAAGAGGGTTAACATGTGATCAAAGAATGGAATCCTAGTGGCAATTGAGGATTTGCCGGAACCATCAAGATCGAGGCTGAGCTTGATCTTAGTTTCGGCGGTATTGCGTGCCTGTGATGCGGTGCGGTTGCTCATAGAATAGAGTGAAGATAAAATATTTGGGACGAGAAGACACTCACTCGCCGGAGATGACTGAGTCAAGAAGTTCGGTAAGTTCCTCACTCGTAGATATCTGTCCGAGGGCTTCGCCGGCACGAGTGAGGACAACCGAAGCTGTTCCTTTAGCTGGTGGAAGCCCAGTGAGGGGTGTGAGAAGCGGGTTGGCGGATTCCGGGCGAATGGTGAGGAACGATAGATGTTTTGGAGCGTTTAGAATAGAAATGAATTGTTTGCCAAGTTTACTGCCTATATCCCCCTGAAGAATGGCCATCAGAGGGGAATCACCGAGGGAACATGATGAAATGTAGTCGGTATGATACACCACTCTGCCTTTTGCCTGACGGGCGATATATTTTCGGTGAGCGTCTACGATGCCACCATAAGTCTCATTTCCGGTCAGGGCGTAAAGTCGGCTCAAAGTTTGATCAGAGATGCCTAGGGTAGATTCACCAAAAATCATACTCACACTGAATTGCTTTAAAGGAACAATCTGTTCCTCTTTCGTGACTTCGGTCAGAATCTTACCTGAATAGCCGAATTGCTGAATGTTATGGTCTACAATTTCAGTTGCGCTTTTTAGCCAATGTTGGTCGAGGGTAGCTTGGTAAAGTTCGTTCAAAGACCGACCAACTGCCATGACATCTTGGCACCGTGCGGGAACCATTGTTGAATCTGATGAAATACGGAACAATCCTTTTTCGGGCTTCCAGTAATCAGATAAGATTCTATTTGCGATTGCTTTAGCTGCGTCGAAATGAGCTGGTGATCCAGTATGGTTGGCTCTTAGGATTTGAGCTCTTAGAACCAAGGCTAGATCTTTAACAGTCAAAGTGCTTTCCCTTGTGATTTTAATTTGCTCCCTGCGAAATGTCAGTAGTTTAGATTTTATGGTCTTCACGGCCTTTGAAGCTTCTTCCACCGAAAGTTGAAGCTCGTCGGCGACTTCTTGGGTGGAAGTTTTACCTCGAAGTGAATTGAGGTTGAAATAGTTTCCAAGAGGATCGGTTTCGAGTGGAATATTACCGGTAGGTTCGAGGGAAAATGCGATGGTGGCTACCTTAAGCTGATCTGGATCGAGGATTTTTTTAAGAGTTCTATAATCCCAAAGAAATGCCCCAGCAATATCAGCGTTACCATTTGGGCATTTACTAGAAATTTCTTTCGCCAGCCATTCGGTTTCTAGGAGTTCAAGTAATTCTAAACCCTGCTTGGTGAATCTTTCATCACCGAGGAGATTACCAACCTTCATTAAAGTTGCGGCGACTTTAGCTTGGGAAAGGAGGTCTGTAGAAAAAAAGGGAAGCGTCCAATCGTCTGTTCTCCGCGCGTAGAAATAAGAACCGGTCAGGTGATCCTTGAGAGCCCCCGAGGTTAGCTCTAGGGTCATTACTTTAGCAGCTTTTCTGCTTTGCTCGCGAACTTCTCCCGTTAAATTTGCCGAACGTGATCCGATAGCAAGAAGTTCGATGCTGCTGGAGGGAATCAATCCTCCAATAAAATCCAGATTCTTGTCTCCGAAGCTATAAAGAGAACTGAGTTGGCGAGTTTCTCTTTGAAAGAGTTCATTGCGTGTTATCGGCTGTTTAAGCTCCTCGATGTTTGGTTCTAAGCGAAGCTGTCTTTTTTCATTTTCGCTCCGACTGTTTTCAACTGTGTATCGCGATGATTTGGTCCAAAGGTCCTCTACCACGTTCGCGAGGTTTGAGACGACGACCTTCAATTCGCGCCCGGAGATATTCCCTACGGGGTCTGAAGCAATGGGTGAGCCCTCATGGCTCAACCAAATAATCATGGGGAAAGCGGCACTTTTTTTCTCTTCTGCAGAGAGACGGTATCCCAAATTAGCCATTTCAGGGTTTACCGTTGAGTCTATCACTGTGCAGATCGCTTGGCTGGAGATTATTCCTCGAAGGTCTTGGTTCTCGTTTAGCTCGTCAACGACGGTGCGCGAGGCGCTTCCGAGAGGCGAACATAAGAGGGCAAAGATCGGGAGCTGAGCATCTGTCGCTTTCTTAAGGATCTCGTGATTCCATTTTTGCCAGGCGATCTGGTGGGTGGATAAAGATCTGAGGAAATCAGTCTCACCTGTGGCCATTTCATTTTTAAAATCAATGGCGCTATCCGGGACCTCGGCATCAGAAAAATAGTTCTTCTCAACATCTTTTTTTTCCGTGGTTTTTTCATCCGAACATGAAGATAGCTGAAAGACGTATAGAAGAGGCAGGATTGAAAAGTATGCTCGCATGATGGATCCACCCTAGTGCGGGCTTTCTGAAATTAAGAAATAGAGAGAAAATGACCAGACAAAGGAGCTTCTAAATGATTCCATTGCGCAAGGCCAATTGGGAATAGGTTTCCCGAATCTCATTTCAGATTTTTTTTCAGTGACCACTCTAGCCATCACCAGTCAAAAAGGAGGCGTCGGAAAAACGACTCTCTCCATTAATCTAGCCTATGCCTTCGCCCGCAGTGGGCGCAAAACTTTGCTTGTTGATACCGATCCTCAGGGTTCAGTGGGACTTTCCCTGACTCGCCAATCGCGCCATCTCTCTGGCTTTTACGATTTCCTCGAAAATCCAGTTATGAATGTTGGGGAGCTTATTGTGCCTACCCGTCTTCCAACATTTAGTCTTGTTGCGGCTGGTCAGAGTAGTGCCTACGAATTTGGGAGCGGTCCGGTTTCTGGAAACGTCCACCGAATAAGGGGTTTTGTCTCACAAATCCGCGCAATGAAATACGATGTCTGTATTTTTGATACGGCAGCGGGGTTATTTGGTGTCACTGCTGATGTTCTTGGAGTTTCGAATGGGGTAATAGTGCCCCAGCAATCCGAACCACTTGGGGTTCGTTCAGTTCCCAAGATGCTGGAAGCATTGACCCGGATGCGCGCTGTCAACCCCAGCCTTCAGGTTCTTGGAGTCGTTTTGACGATGGTGAAAAAGGAGCTCTCTGAAAGCTTAGAATCTGCCCAAGCACTTCGAGGACTTCTTCCAGAGGAAATGGTGATGCAGACTGAAATCCCCAGGAATGATCTCTATGTGCAAGCTAGTGCGAGGGGTCTTCCAGTTGGAGTGATGGCAGAAGGCTCAGAGACTTTGGCGATTTTTGAACAACTCCGTCTTGAGCTAGAGGGGCGCATCAATCCTCCGATTCCAGCCTAAAACTATGAACGAGAACGAAGTTGTGAGTCAGTGGCTCGACCCAGACGAAGTCCGGTCGCTTGCTGAAGGATTGCTAGCCAAAACTCCGGTATCACAAATCCCTTCTCACGAATCAGTTTTTGGTGAGGATTTTGAGGGTTTCGACGGGGAACCCAATTCTTCTACTCCGCCGTTTCAATCGATTGGTTCCGAACCATCCAATCCGTTTTCTCAGGCTGCGCCAAAACCTAAGCCAGCTCACCCGGCGGTTGAAAAGAACAAGCAGCCGGTCCGACCTGATTCGTTTTATGAACAACAATCTCCGGTTGCTTCGACTACTTCTGCAAAAAAAGCTACGCGCTCTTCTGGGCTTCCGTCGCTGCCTCGTGCGCTTAGCGCATTTTCAGATTGGCTAAAAAAACAGACTCCTATTCTGGCTGCATTTGTCTGCGATCCGAAGGGGCAGGTTATGCTTGATGAAGTAGGAAGTGAGAAGTTGATCAAAGTCGCGAGATCACTTGTTCATGCTTCAATCACTAAAGGTGTAGTCGACCCCAGAGGGCTTCTGCAGGTCATGATTTCTGAGGATCGAATGATAGAAATTCTCCCGCTCGAAACTAAGGAAGGGCATTCTATTGCTGGGCTGGTAGTCGCTCGGCCATTGACCTCCGAAGCGCTGACGCTGATCCGCCGGAGCTTTAAAACAGCGCTTTCGCGTTCTTTAACGCCGGGTGAGTGAGTAGTTAAGAAAGCTCGCGGCTGGGAGAAGGAAAGCAGTTGTAAGGAGTATCAAAAAGATTCGGCAATACCATTGGGTACTCAGATTGACGCCAAAGAGGGGCTTTTCTTTTGCCAAGAAAATGTTGGGTTTATCATTTCTCCTGCGATCAAGTCTCAGAGTCTCGGCAAGATCTACCATGTTTTCGACCCGTTCGTTCACAAAGAATTGAGAAACTGAGCGAGTATCGCGATCGAGTTCGGGTTTAACTCCTTCCATCTCCTCCTTTTGAAGTTGTTCTAATTGCCCAAGTGGATCACTTAGGATTTCGTCAGCCTCAGAGGAAGTTTTTGCAACCGATGCAAAGAGAACTCCAATCTTATCTCCGGCCTTTTTGAGTTCATCTTCTTCTGACAGTTTTAGCTCTTCTTTGTCTTTGAGTATATCGATCGTTTTCTGAATGGGCCGGCGAGTTTTTTCAAAGCGATTCGCGGTGGCTTGAGTCACAATGCTGCCTTCAAAAGCATAGCGCAGCGGCATGATGGCTGAAGGCACCGGTTCACCTCCATTATCGCGACCTTCATCCCCACCGACAAAGAGCCCGCGGTTCATTTCGGTGAAGGGAATGAGGGCGCCTGCGAGAAGAATTTGTGGAACAAGGATCAAGGGAATGGATCCTAGGGCAGTGCGCTCGGATCGCGAAATTACTGAGACCATAAGGGCCAGCGCAGTTCCACAGGATCCCGTGAGAATCATCCAACCGAGGTGATTCCAAAACATGTGACGAAGATCAAGAATCTGATGCGCAACCGCGATAAAGACCGCGGATTGAACTGCTACCGTGAGAATTAGCACTGAGAATTTTGAGCTAAGATAAAGAATGGGGTGTGGTCGGCAATTACGCTCGCGTCTTAAAATCGGGCGATCTCGAAGGACTTCGGTTGCGCTGTTGGTGAGACCGAAAAACATCGCTACCGTAACGGCCAGAAAGAGGTAAGAGGGCAGATGAAGAGCCGAATGGAATTGGTAGCTGCCATCGGGGGAAGCTCTCAAGGTTAGGCCGATCAGTCCTGCGAGTAGTGGAGCTTCCAACAAAATAGAGTTGAAAGTTCCCCGGTGGCGGAATTTTGATTTAGCGGCCCGTGCTAGGTAGGTTTTGAAAATCATCCACTTCTGCCGACGTCCGTGCGCCGGAGGTTCAGGCGCTGCGACTTGGTCATCGGCGGTTGGTAAATCGAGTTCATCGGCAATGGGGCTGGGCTTTGGCAGAGAGAGATGGTCCATTACGCAGTGGTTCTCAAATCTTTCCTGCCAGAACTCGGGCTGGAAACGTCTGCGCGATTTACCAGGGGCGTGGAGCTTCAGCATTGTAGTTTCGAGAATATCGAAAACAAAATCAGCTCCCTGAGGGGTGAGATCGGATTGACGCTCGATCTGTAAATCTTTGGAGGCTTGTTGAAAGTAATTTACTAGATCTTTTGGGGGTCCCAAATATGCCATTTTTCCGCCACGATCAAGGAGGAGGACCGTATCAAAAGCTTCTAAGACTTTTTCGCTGGGACGGTGAAGGGAGGCAACCACGATCTTGTCTCTTGCGAAACTGTGGAGGGCATCGACGACGTTTTCGGCATCTTTCGAGGAAAGCCCCGAGATGGGCTCGTCGAAGAGAAAAATTTCACCGCCTCCAACTAAGTCGAGCCCCGCATTGAGTCGGGAACGTTCACCTCCGCTGAGACTTTTGGACTCCGGACTACCCACCCGGCGGTGCCCGATTCGTTCTAGTCCAAGCTCGCCGACGAGGAAGTTTACGCGTTTCTCGATCGATTCGGTAGAGAGGTGGGGGCGGCGAATGGCAGCGGCATGGACGAGGTGCTCGTAAACGGTAAGCTGCTCGGTCAGGGCATCTTCCTGCGGCATAAAGGAGATTAAGGGCGCGAGCCTCTTTGGGCGGTCGTAGAGTGAGATGCCATTTAGCTTAACCTGTCCATTCCTTGGTTTTCGTTGACCAGCTAGGATTTCAAGAAGGGTGCTTTTTCCGCTTCCACTTGGGCCAATGATACACATCATTTGACTACGCTCGAGCCGGAAAGAGAGGCTGTCGATGGTCTTTCCGCCTTTCCAAAAGCTGTGGTTGAGATTCTCCACTTCAAGATGGCGAACGAGGTTCCTTTCTTCATCAAGAATGTTATCTGAGAAGCGGCAACGGAGGGCCTGACGATTGCTGAGACGAATCATCGACCCATCCGGCAAGGGCTCTTCCCTGACTTGTTGGCCATTCACAAGAATAGCCTCGGTGGATTCGATAACTTTCAGCTCGCCAATTCCTGTGTAAGGGTCGAACTCGAGCTCTAAAACAAAGCGCCCAGCAAGACCCGGGGTGAGGAGTAGGCTATCACCCGAAAGTCGGTTGGGATCGTTTGAAACACGAACCCTTCGACGTCCCGCTGGAAGAACAAATCGCTGTCCAGTTTGTTGTGTGATCCGCCTCAGGGCTTCGAGGGAAAGGGGTTCCTTTTCGTCCACACGTATTACGTCATGGTAATCGAGTTGATAGGTGGTTGCAGCAATGAGAGAGTTTCGTGAGCCACCGGTGAGACATCCATTTTTAAGTGGAGTGACGTGGACGCGGTGTCCGAAAGCGATCTTGGCAAGGGCCAGACGTGACTTGTTTCGGCTCAAGGTGAGTTCTTTGTCTTCTTCGATGAGGAAGAGTGCGGGAGGAATTCCTTTTTCTTCTGCCTGTAAGAAGAAGATGAGATCGTTGTAATTTAAGCGCCATCCTCCCGCGATGACTTCGTCTGAAGGCCTGATGAGTAAAAGGCGATCTGAGTCGAGCTGATAGCCTCTCACCCAGAGAGGTTGATCGCGGAGGTTCCGAATAAGAATCAGTGCTCCCGCTTGGTAACAGCGAAACCGGGGCGGGTCGTCTTCTTCTTTTAGGCGGACATCAGATGATTTATCAGAGCCAAAGTCTACTCGTACTAAGAGATTGTCTTTTGGTGCGTCGAATTGCCCAAGTTCACGTAAGACAGTTGCGGTGATCTTACCATTCCCGACAGCTTGCATAACTTCGGAGAATTTTTCTTTTTCCGCGGGGGGCGTCCCCGCCTGCCCTGATGACTGAATAGAGCTGGAGGGCTAAGGGGATCCTGTGTTCCGGATTTAGGTTTTTCTTGAGGTGTTTTATTGCTTCATCAATCGGCTGGGGCAAAGCAACTGCAGACTCTAGCGATTTCCCAAGAATCCCATGGTCGATATCCGGGAAAACATTACGCACAAAGTCATAAACGATCTCAAGCTCCCGTCGCGACGCGCGACCATCTTGATTAATAAAGGATGCAAAGACTTGTGAGAGCGCTTGGGCTGTTTTTTCATGACGCCGCTCAAGCGGGTCTCGGAGGACGAGACGCTTGATTTGGGCGAGAACTCTCCGCAGGCGCATGATTACGAAGGAGGTATAGCCCTGAGCTCTCTGGAAAACAAGAGAGGGATCATGGCATTGCCATTGGTGGCAAAATGGGCATCTTAAGAGAAGTGAAGCGTCTCATCCTTTTTCTTCCCGTGATCGCGGTAGCAGTCTGCTTTGGTTTGGGGTTCTCGAGTTGCACTCTTACGCCCCCCACATTTTATGTTAGTAACCCTACCCCTAAGGCAGCGCAATGGTTGAAGAATTGTAATAGGATTAGTTGGCTTCCTCGTCAGGTCAGTGGTCGTTATGATGGCGCGTCTGCCCTAGATAACCTTAACCATGCTGCTGCCGGTTATGCTGTTAAGCGGAGTTCTTACGGCACTGCTCCGGGTGGCTACGTGGGACTGGATCACAGGATGCTTTGGGCTATCTGTGACCTTGCAAGCCGGGGGTATACCTTTCGGGTAATTGCCATAGCAGGGGGGAGTCATAGCAGGAACTCACGTCATTACGATGGACTCGCTTTTGATGTTGACACAATCAATGGCCAGCGAGTGAGTTACGGAAATCGCTATTGGCGAGGGTTTCTGAAGCGTTGCCGAGAACTCGGTGCGACTGAAACCCTCGGTCCAGGAGACCGTGGCCATTCGACCCACATCCATGCGGCTTGGGCGAAGTAGCTATTCTCCTTTAAAACCTCCCTCAACAAGGTCAAGCGGGGCAGTAAAGCTACGGGGTGGCGAGCGCGAGATTAGGGTCAATGCCGATTTCTAGAGAGTCGCTGGGGTGGTTTTCGGAAGCGAGAAGGGCGGCGAGGGCAATCATACCTGCGTTATCGGTGGTTAGCGCTGGTGGAGTGGGCTGGACTTTCATGCCGGCGTTTTGTGCCGCAAGGGTAAGGGCTTCTTGCAAAGTTCGGTTACAG
Organism: Verrucomicrobia bacterium SCGC AAA164-M04; assembly: GCA_000383735.1. The sequence goes on along the minus strand of KB912069.1, from coordinate 44,778 downwards.
GCAACGCCGCCGGAAATGGCAATTAAGGTGTGGTCTGTTTGACGAGCAGCTTTAATCGTTTTTTTGACGAGGGCATCAATGACGGCATCCTGAAAGGATGCGCAGAGATCAGCGAGGTGAGCTTGGGGGTCGTCGAGCTTTTGAAGTTGGTAGAGAACAGCAGTTTTAAGGCCAGAAAAAGAGAAGTCAAAGGGAGCGTCTTTAAGATGTGCACGGGGAAAGATGAAGGATTTTGGGTTTCCCCCGCGGGCGTGTTTTTCGATTTCGGGGCCGCCGGGGTAGGGGAGCTTGAGCATGCGGCCGACCTTGTCGAAGGCTTCGCCACTGGCATCATCGATGGTGCGGCCGATGAGTTGATATTGTCCGTGTGCTTGGACTGAAATGAGCATGGTATGTCCCCCTGAGACGATGAGGCTGAGGTGGGGCGGGATTGTGCCTTCTTCGAGGAAAGGCGAGAGAAGATGGCCTTCCATGTGATTAATCCCGAAAAAGGGTTTGGCCGAAGCGGCCGCGAGGCCCTTTGCATAAGCGAGGCCGACGAGAAGGGATGAGGCAAGTCCGGGACCGCGAGTGGCAGCGAAAGCGGTGATGTCATCGAGACGGACTCCGGCATCATCGAGAGCTTGTTGGACTAGAGGGCGAATTCGTTGGGCATGATTACGGCAGGCTACTTCTGGGACAACGCCTCCGTATTGGCGGTGGATTTCGATTTGTGATGAGATCAGTGAGGTAAGGAGCTCAGCCCTCTGGCCTTCCCGCCGGATGATAGCAACCGCGGTCTCGTCGCAGGAGGATTCGATGGCGAGTATCATTTAAGTGGCAGGGGCGATTTTTTGAAGTCCAAGGGCGGCGAGAGCGAGGAGCGGGCAGATGACCCAAAAAGCGGGAGGGGTCAGGACGAAGATGAAAAGATAGTCCACAAGCGGAATGGCTGCAAGGGTTCGGGAGACAAAGGCACCGACGTCATGGTGGGCGCGAAGGCGTCTGACGATGAAGGCGACCACTGCGATGAAGAGGACGAGCGGGGGAATAGCATTGCTATTATTGGTAAGGAGGAGGGGAGCTGAGAAAAAGAAGATGGGAGCGCAAAGACAGAGAATAGGGAATGTCTTACGCGCGTCGCTGATGGGATCCTTGGAGGTTTCTGCTCGAGCGGTGAGGGAAATTCCGAGAATGTATCCTCCGAGGCCGACCCCGAGAAGAATTAGGGGGGCGGTGATTTGGTCTCCTGATTGAGTGAATTGATTCCAGGAAAGAAGGGAAAAGGCGGCAGTTGGATAAATGAGGGCGCGTGCTCCCGCCATGAAGAAGAAACTCGCAGGACTAATTTTGTGCCACTTGGTGTAAGCGAGAATGCAAATTAATATACCAAGGGCGAACAGTCCGGCGGGCGGGCTGACAAACGCGATAAGAACGAGTCCTCCACCCATGAGGATGATGGAGAGTGAAAGAATGGTTTGGCGAGGCCAACGTCCGGAAGGGATTGGGCGATCTGGGCGGGTCTTAGTATCAAAATCGAGATCGTGCCAATCGTTAAGGAAGCATCCGCCAAGGTAGAGAAAAGAAAGAGAGATACCGAGGAGGGTGAGGCAGATTGGACAAAGGTGGGCTTGGTCGCGGAAGACGGTCCAACCGATGAGAACTCCGAGAAGGCCATTTGACCAAACGGTGGGGAGGTTGGCGAATCGGCTCATGGCGAGCAGGTCGATGACTTTTTGGCGGGTCATAGCTATTTCGGAGAAGATCAAGCAGGGGTGGAGTTTGGAAGTCTAATCGTGAGTTCCTTTCTTTACTCTCCAGCTCAGCTCCGGGAAAAGGCCAACTCGCGATTATCTTCTCGCAGGCGAAAACGATCTCGATAATAAGGATGGGAATCGTTCCGCTTGTTTAAAAAAGATGGCGCCAGCGTTAAAATACTCTGCTGAAACTATCCGTTCAATTACGGAAAGTGTTTCCACGGATCAAAGGCAGCGGGGGGGAAATTCCTGGAACGATGAAGTGGCTTTGGCGGGGCTGAAAAGAGGAGAGACGGTTTCCAGAGCACTCATTACGGTGGGGGTAAATGGGCTATGCTTTTGCGAGGAAAGGGGATTTGAAAGCCTCCTCGAAAGCGTAGGCCTCGCTAAAGTCATCAAGCTTGTCGGAGTCTTGTTTTCCAAAAACTCCGTGCTCGATGAAGATAAATACGATTTCCCCGACATGATGGCATTTTTTGATGCCCCAGTCATCAAGGACGGTGGCGCCCATCGGTCCGTATTCCTGTAGAACGTAGTCGCGGAACCCAAGGAGAAGTTCATGTCCGCTAACGTGACGTTTTTCGTTGTTGGATGCCTTGGAAAGGCGGTCGACTGTAAAATCGAGAGCCTCTCTGACAAGAAAGTAGGCTCCGGGTTCAAAGCGCTTTTCTTTTTCGATAATTGAGGAAACGGCGTGCTCGAATTGGTTGTGCTGCATTTGAAAATCGTTACTTCGAAAAAGCCCGCGGTTTCAAACCAGCGGGCTTTTTGAAATTTGTTTACATGGGTAATTCGATGAAGCCTTCCAGCTTCCGAATACGGGTTGGGTGACGCATCTTTCGGAGTGCTTTAGCCTCGATCTGCCGAATTCGTTCACGGGTGACTTGGAACTGACGGCCAACTTCCTCAAGAGTTCGGGAATAGCCATCTTTAAGTCCGAAGCGCTGCTCGAGAACCTCGCGCTCCCGCTCGGTTAGAGTGTCGAGGACTTCGATGATCTTGTCCTTGAGCATAGCGAAACCAGCCTCCTCCATGGGGTTTTCGGCTGATTTATCTTCGATGAAGTCGCCGAAGGAAGTGTCGTCGGAATCACCAACGGGGGCTTGAAGCGAGATGGGCTGCTGGGCCATCTTGAGGACGGCGCGGACACGCTCGACGGGCAAATGAATTTCCTCGGCGATCTCGTCTGGGGTTGGTTCGCGACCATATTCTTGAACGAGCTGTTTCTGCACGCGCATTAGCTTGTTGATGGTCTCGATCATGTGGACCGGAATACGGATGGTCCTGGCCTGATCGGCAATGGAGCGGGTGATCGCCTGGCGGATCCACCAGGTCGCGTAGGTCGAAAACTTGTATCCTCGACGATACTCAAATTTCTCAACCGCCTTCATGAGGCCCATATTGCCTTCCTGAATGAGATCGAGAAAAGAAAGTCCACGGTTGGTATACTTTTTAGCGATCGAAATAACGAGGCGAAGGTTGGCTTCGACCATTTCGGTCTTGGCTTTGAGCGCCTTACGCATCCAAAGGCCGAGACTCTTGTTAGTGTCCTCAAATTGCTCGACGTTGTGCCAGGCTTCTAGAGAGAGCTCCTTGATCGCGGTCTCAGCCTCTGCACTTTTCTTACGGGAGTATTTCCAAATCTTTTCCTGATACTCGGCTACCACATCACAGAAATCTTCGATGACCTTCTGCTTGAAGTAGAACCGACTGTACAGGCGGGCGATAGTTTGAAGGTTTTTCGAGAGGGTGGTCTCGAGCTTCTTCTTGCCTCGGGGTGCTTTGGCCGAGAGTTTTTTGATGATTGCGGTGGTCTCTTCGTGAGTGCTTCGCACCTGATCACAAAGCTTTGGGAGGGCTTTCATATAGCGCTCACGACTTTCGATCTTCTTATCGAGAATAACTCGGTCGAAGCGTTCCTTGCCGCGCATAAGTTTGTCGGCGAGGGCGAGGTATCCGCTGGCAGTAAAGCCAAAAAGATGGAGGAATTTCTGTACCTCGATTTCAGCGTCCTCGATTCGCTTGGAAATTTCGACCTCTTGCTCACGAGTAAGCAGGGGGACCTGACCCATTTGCTTGAGATACATCCGAACGGGATCGTCGAGGATGTCGAGTTTCTGATCTTTGGTGTCTTCTTCGGAATCAAGATCACCTTTCTTCTTATCCTTGAAACGGTCAACCTCGGAGGCGTCGATGATCTCGAACTCCATTTGACGGAGCCTCTCAAGGATGGCCTTGATATCCTCCTCCTCAATAAGGTTGTTAGGCAGGATCTCGTGAATATCGTCGTAAGTGAGATATTCTTGTTCCTTAGCAAGTTTAATGAGTTCCCGGATTTTCTCCCGAATTTCAGGAGTGTCGATACGGTTTTTTGGCTTCTTGCTAGCTTTGGTCTCGAGGGCTGGAGTCTTCTTGGTCGCCTCTTTTTTAGCTGGAGCTTTCTTAGCGGCCTTTTTGGCTGGAGCCTTCTTAGCGGCCTTTTTGGCTGGAGCTTTCTTAGCGGCCTTTTTGGCTGGAGCTTTCTTAGCGGCCTTTTTGGCTGGAGCCTTCTTAGCAGCCTTCTTGGCGGCTGCTTTCTTGGCGGGGGCTTTCTTGGCTGAAGCCTTTTTCGTTACCTTCTTAGCGGTTGTTTTCTTTTTTGCCATGATGGAGAGCTGGGAAGTAGAGATGTTTTGGACACACCTCACCTATTATAGGTCAAGCAGGAGTCACCTGCCAGTGGCCGTTTCTTCGCGACTGAGAGGGTTTGGTCAAGTTTTTTTCAACTATAACCTTAATCTTGATCCTTTTGCTCTGTTTCGTTGCCGAGATCATCTCGATTAATTAAGTATTTTTTTGCACACCGTGGGCATTGAAGGACGAGCTTGGGCTCATCACCAAAAAGCTCATCGGGTTTGTCTTTCCAAGCGCTGAGTGTCCGGATGATTTTTTCAAGAGAGCATCCGCACGCAAATTTAAATCGTCGTGTTTCAAGGGCCTTGGTTTCCTCGTCGTCAGTAATTTTAGCAACTTGCTCGATATTCAGGCCCTCGAACCATTCCTGATCAAAGTCAGGTTGAGCTGCAATCAATACATAAGTATCATTTGGGAGCTTGAAGGCGCGGCCAGGTCTTTGTTCGGACTGGTCGTAAAAGTGCCGTAGCCACTCAAGCGGATCAGATGTTTCGACTTCTATGGTGGAGGTGCGTGGCTCTTTTTCTTGAGTGGTTGTTTGGGAGTAGAGAAAATTACGATCAGGTTCTCGGACGTCTTCGGTGAAGAGACGGCCAGTGATATATTCGTGAACCGAGGACCCGGTCGCGAAGAAGTTAACGCGGGGAGCTCGGATATTAGCGGTCCATGCAATGGTCTCGGCCCACGGTCTGGCGGTGAGGTGGAGGGTGAGGACTGCGAGGAGGTCTTTAAGAGTGGTGTCGAGATTTTCTGGATGGCGTTCCTCGATGTCCATGAGGTGGAGGTAATAGTCTGTGAAGATGGGGGAGAATTCGGCGCGGATCATCAGGCAGTTGCGATGGCGGACGAAGATAGATTCCACTTTAGTGAATTCTTGGACTGGTTCGGGGACGGGCTCTTGCATCAGTTTTAGAGAAAGTGTTGTGAACTATCGGAGGCGTCAATATCGAGTCTTTCGCGAGCGGTTTTCAGGTATTCACCGTCGATATCAAAGCCAGTAAACTTTTCGATTTTCATTCTTTGGGCGGCTAAAGCAGATGTCCCAATTCCGGTGAATGGGTCAAGTAGATGTTTTGTTCTTCTGAGGCCATGAATACGAATGCATTGTTCGACAAGGGCGACAGGGAAGGTCGCCGGGTGGGGGCGTTCTTTGCTACGTGATTGAATCGTATCGTATGGAATGAACCAGTTGTTGCCTCGACAGCGTTTATCTTTGCCGCCGGTATGACTCCATCGAGCGATGTTCGACTTGTCAGCATATTCTACTCCAGCGGCCCGCCTTTCGAGTGGGACCCCACCGGTTTTGGTGAGGTGAAAAACATATTCGTGGCAGTCGTTTACAAAACGCTTTGAGTTGATGGGCTTGAAGTGGCCGGCGGAAATAGTTTCTCCTTTTCGGGTGTCAACACTGATCGACTTGATCCAATGGAAGGTATTTTGGAGGATGAAATTTGGCTCTTTTCGGGTGAGGGCGAGGATGAGTTGGTGCGGGAGAAGTGGATCTTTTGGCGCGGCCCCTAAATTTAGAAAAAACGAGGCTTCATCTTTCATGACGCGATGAATCTCCGAAGCCCAATCCTGACACCAATCAATGAATTCATTTAATTCCAATTTGTCTTGGTAGGTTCTGTAGTTGATTCCTAAATTGTAGGGAGGAGAGGTGACGACAAGATCCACGCATTCGGACGATAGTTGTTTCATGCCTGCGAGACAGTCTTCATGGTGGAGTTCAAGCACGACTGAGTCTCTCTTTCCATCAGGCCGAAAGGAAGTCTTGCTTCGAGCAAATTTGGAGATTTCGGTTCCTCCGACACACCAAAGAGAAAAAATAGTTTAAACAATCGTTTGAAAATTCTCGAAATTGATTTAAACAGTTGTTTAAAATCGATGGCGAAAATTGAAGGTAAATGTGGGACACGGGTTGCTCTGATGGAAGCAGCTGCCACTTTGTTTGCTGAAAAAGGTTTCGAAGTGGTTTCGGTCCGGGAGATAACCACACTTGCACGAGCTAACGTGGCTTCGGTCAAGTATCACTTCGGATCGCGCGAGGGATTGATCGACGCTGTGGTGGCTCGTATGGCTAAGCCGGTAAATGATGAGCGCCTCAGAAGAATCGAAGAACTTGAGGGGCTTGGGGTGGTGACGGTCACCGAGCTTATCACTGCATTTTTTGAGCCTCTCTTTTCGCAGATCCAAAATAGTCCTCTCAGTGAAAAGCTTTTTACTAAGTTGATGGGGAGAGTGGTGGGAGATCGTTCTTATGAATTGCCGGAGGAAGTGATGGGGCAATTCCGCGAAGTAGCCTCTCGCTATGTCCCGNCCTTTATGGAGGCCTGTCCGGGGTTATCTGCCGATGATGTGTTTTGGCGGATTCATTTTTGCTTTGGTGTTCTTGCCAACACGCTAACCCACCGTGATATCCTCAAAAAGATTAGTGATGGGAAAATAGCTGATGAAAAACTTTCAGTTACACTCAAGCGCATTATCGATTTCTGCGACGCAGGTTTTAGACAATGAAAAAGATTCTCCCGTTTATAGTAGTCGTGCTCGCTGGGTGCTCAGCAAGTATTCCTGAATCGCGAATGGACGCAGTGGAAAAGGTGGTTCCATTGCGTTGGTCGGCAAGCCCAGAGGCTTTGGCTGGGATTGATACGAATTGGGTCCGACGTCTTGGAGGATCTCGGGTCGAGGCCTTGGTAAGCGAAGCCTTTCGGCGTAATCCTGATATGCAGGTTGCCGCCGAGAGGGTCAATCGAGCTATCGCTTCAGCGAAGTCGGCTGGAGCAGCGATGAAGCCTCAAGCTTCAGCAGGCCTCAATACGAGCCGTCAAAAGCAGCTCTTTATCGGCATACCGCTTGGCGGCGAGGGTGGTATTCCTTCGGCTAACTTCAGTAACTTCGGAGCTAATATGACGGTTTCGTGGGAACCCGATATTTGGGGACTCCGTCGAGCGGAGCAAGCCGCCCTTTTAGCTGACGCTCAAGCCGAAGGGAATTCCTACCGTGCTGCTCGAGCCTCTCTCGCAGCCCAAGTGATGAGATCTTGGCTGGCTTTAGCCGAGGCTAGCGAGCAAATCATGCTAGCAATGGAAACGCAGGAACTGCTTAACGCTACGAAAGATATCGTGATCGATCGTTACAATAATGCTCTTGCTGCCGATGGTGGATCTGCTGCCGAAGTTCGATTGGCCGAGAGTGAGGTTGCGATTAACAAAGCTTTGATTGCCCAGCGCAATGGTGAACGTGAGCAGGCTGTGAGACAATTAGAGTTACTTTTGGGGAGATATCCCAAAGGCGTGTTGAAGGGTTCAGTCTCTCTACCTGAAGTTCCGGCTACACCACCATCAGGGTTACCTTCTGAGTTGCTTTTGCGTCGACCGGATATTCTCGAAGCGGAACGCCGTTTCGCCTCGTCTGGTAGTCTTGTGAAAAAGGCTAAGCGGGCCTCTTATCCTAGTTTTATCCTCACGAGTGGCGCTGGGACGACAACCGATACAATGCGAACGATTTTCAACTCTGATTTTGGGGTTTGGTCACTAGCGGGTGGTCTGACCCAGCCGATTTGGTCGGGTGGAAAGTTGCGTGCAGAGTATGCTAAATACCAAGGGGATGATCGCGCGAATCTTGCTGAGCTCCAAAGCGCCGTGCTCAAAGCATTCGGCGAAGTTGAGCAGGCGATGGTAGCTGAGAAATTTTTGGTTGCCCGGGAGCAGGCTATTACCGAGGCACTCAAATTTGCCGAGGAAGCTACAGATGCGGCGGCTAGCGAATATGCAGGTGGTGTGGGAGAAGTCCTGACCTTGATTACTGCACAGAGAAGTCGGATCAATTTGGCTTCGCAAAAAACTACCCTCAGGAGGCTCCGCCTCGATAATCGAATTACTTTCCATCTCGCTTTGGGTGGAGATTATAGACCTCAGAATTAAGTTCGTATGAAGACTCTCATCACAACCATTTTTGCTATAGTCGCCGTCCTTGGATTGACTGTTTTTGGAATTAAGCTTCTCAAGGAGAATGCGCCCGAAGCTGAAAAGAAAAAAAGAGTGGAAGCGATACCTGTTGTTGAGGTTGAGGTAGTTACTGAAGATGATCTGAAATTCTCTCTTGAGAGTGAAGGCGTTGTGACGGCGCGCCGAGACACCGTTCTTTCTGCTGCGATTGGAGGGAGGCTTACAGTCGTGGACGATAACTTCGAAGTCGGAGCAACCTACAAGAAGGGATTCGTTATCGCAGAAATTGATCCAATCAATTATCAGGCCGCGGTTGCCCAGGCGGAGTCAATTCTTGCTGACGCGGAATTGGCTTTGGTTCAGGAGAAGGCACGGGCGGATCAAGCGGCTAGGGATTGGAATAAAATTGGTGGGGGGAAGGTAGCGAGTGATCTCGTTTTACGAGTGCCGTTTTTGAAAGGCGCAAAGGCGCGGGTCGCAGCAGCAATTGCAGCAAGGAAAAAAGCTGAGGCTGATTTGATTCGGACTAAGATTGTCGCTCCCTTTGACTGCCGAGTAAGGTCAACAAACCTGAATCTTGGGGCAACAGTAGTTCCTGGATCTCAACTTGGGATGATTTATGATCCTAAAAATCTCATGATCCGATTGCCGTTTTCATTAGATGATTATGCTCAGCTTCCCAAGGAAACAAACGTCACTCTCTTTACTAACATTGGGGGGGAATTATATGAGTGGAATGCTGAGATAATGTGGGACCTGGGCGAAGTTGGTCAAAAGACTCTTTCCGCATTTGTGTTGGCAAGGATTTTTGCAAATGAGGAACACCGATCTCAATTTGTTTTACCTTCACCGGGGATTTTTCTAAATGCTACTATCGGAGGCGCTGTTTTACCCAAAGTGGTCAGCGTACCCCGATCAGCGGTTCGAGGGCGTAATCAAATTTTCGTTCTAAATAGAGAAAATAAGTTGGAGATTAGGGATTTAATGGTCGCTAGGCGCACAGCCGATCGAGTTTTTGTAACTCAGGGAATTGCTGACGGTGAGAAAGTCATTCTCACAAAACTTGATATGCCAATCCTAGGGATGAACCTAGAATTGGTTAAGACCAGCGAGCAGGGAGAGGAAATTAATACGGCTAATTGAATTCATGCAGAAATCGATAAAATGGTTTAGTGGCAATCATGTCGCGGCCAACTTTCTCATGCTCGCAGTCTTGCTTGCCGGATTTGCCGCGTGGTTTCAACTTCGTAAGGAGGTCTTTCCAGAGACATCTTTTGATGCTGTTATCGTGAAAGTTCCCTATCCTAATGCTACTCCGGAGGAGGTGGTAAGTGGGATCGTCATCCCGATAGAGGAAGCGATTGCTGAAGTGGAGGGTATTAAGCGGGTTACCTCTTCTGCCGTTAGAAATATCGGTACGCTCACAATTGAGGTTGAAACTGGTTATGAAACCAGGGATGTGATGGGTGACGTGCAGACCAACGTCGATGCCATTGATAATTTTGCTGAAAATGCCGAGGAACCAGTTTTCGAAGAGTTGGTCGTAAATAGACAAATTCTGAGTCTTGCTATTACAGCGGATACCGATGAGACAAGTCTTCGTGAGTATGCGGAGGGAATTCGTGATGGATTATTGAACCACGTTGCACCTAAGCCGGAGTCAAAAAGGGAGGCTTTTTTTGCTGATCCTGGAGGGTTTATTCAGGCGCTTCTAAAGGGGGAAGAAACCATCAAGAAAGTTGAGCTGGCTTCGGTCCGTCCTTATGAAATTTCAATCGAAGTGTCCGAGGATACTCTCAGGCAGTATGATCTTACATTGAGGGAGGTGGCGACTGCTATTAGTCGTGCCTCGCTGGATCTCCCTAGTGGTTCGGTGAGAACCGATTCGGGTGAAATTGTGGTAAGAGCTCTTGGTCGTAAATACAGAGGTGAGGAGTTTCGCGAGGTGACAATTAAGAAGTTGCCCGATGGATCCAATTTGAACCTCGGGCAGATTGCTTCGGTAATCGACGGGTTTGAAGATATTGAGCTTGTGTCCACCTTTAATGGTCGCCCGGCAGTTGTGCTTCATGTTTTTCGTGTGGCCGAGCAGGATACCTTAGCAATTGCGAAGCTTGCCCGGGAATACGTAGAATCGTTGCAGAAACCCGAGGGTGTAGAAATCGAAGTTTGGAATGACGCGAGTTTCATTTTGAAAGGACGATTGGATCTCCTCAAAAGCAATATCGGAATAGGACTTCTTCTAGTTCTCCTTGTCCTTGCGCTTTTCCTGCGGCCAAGTCTGGCATTTTTGGTGGCGCTGGGAATTCCGGTTTCTTTTGCTGGTGGTCTCTGGTTAATGCCTGCCCTTGGGATTTCGATAAATATGATCTCTGCCTTCGCGTTCATCCTTGTTTTGGGGATCGTTGTGGATGATGCCATCGTAGTTGGTGAAAATGTTTATACCCGTATCCAGGAAGGTGAGCACCCGAAGGAGGCCAGTTGGAAGGGGACTCACGAAGTCGGAATCGTAGTGATTTTTGGGATTCTTACGACTATGATGGCTTTTACGCCAATGCTTGGACTAAGTGGAGTAAGCGGGAAAATCTGGCCGAATATTCCCTTGGTGGTAATTCCTGTTCTGGGATTCTCTCTGTTGCAGTCGAAGTTTGTCCTTCCTGCTCATTTGGCGCTCCTTAAGCCCCATTCTAATCGTCCGAGTGTCAATCCATTGATTCGCTTGCAGCGAAGGATTTCAAGTGGGCTTGAGCGATTTGTGAAGGTTGCTTATTCACCGTTTTTGGAGGTTTGTTTAAAGTTTCGCTATTTGGTTTGGGTTGTATTTATAGCCCTCGTTATACTTTCAGTGTCCCTGGTCAAAACTGGATGGTTGCCCTTCCAATTTTTCCCGAAGGTAGAAGGCGAGATTCTGTCGGCAAAACTTGAAATGCCGTTGGGTGCTCCATTTGGTGATACTCAGGAAGTGGTAAAGCGCTTGGAAGCGGCTTCTCTTGAACTCGGCGCTACAACGCAGGATAACAAGGGCAATTCTATTATCGCTAATCAGCTAGCGACGGCAGGCATGCAACCCTTTCAGGGTGGTTTTTCACCCGTTACTCCTACTGGCACCCATCTAGGAGAAGTGACCCTCGAGCTCGCGGCAGCAAAAGATCGCGACCTATCCAGTGAGGAATTAAAATCGATGTGGCAGGAACTTGCGGGTGAAATTCCAGGGGTAGTTTCTCTCGCTTTCAGGGCTGAAACGGCAGCGGGTGGGAATGCCATTGATATTAATCTTACTGGGCCGGACAACGAACAATTGGTGGCAGCGGCAACTTGGGCGACGGAGCGATTGCGTAATGATTACAAAGGAGTTGTTGATGTTTCTAATTCTGACCGTCGTGGCCGAGAGGAGCTAATCATTCGGGATCTCACTCCACGTGGCAAGGCCCTAGGTTTTGATTTGAACATGGTCATGAATCAGGTGAGAGATGCTTTTTACGGAAACGAAGTGCAGCGATTGCAGCGGGGCCGTGATGAGGTGAAAGTGATGGTGCGTTATCCCGAATCAGAGCGCGAGTCGCTTGCCAATTTTGAGAAAATGAAACTAAGAACGCCAGAGGGGGAGAGGGTGCCTCTTCTTGACGTCGTAATCCCCGATTACGGTCGAGGCCCAGCAGCTGTGACACGGGTAGATCGTTTTCGCACGATCAGTATTAAGGGCGATGTTGATCTCGTTGGAGGTTATAACGCAAATGAAATTGTGAGTAAATATACTGATGAGGTACTCGATAAAATTTCCAAAAATTTTCCGGGTGTTCGGTATTCCTTCGAGGGGGAACAAAGCCAGCAGCGCGACAGTATTCGTGAGATGGGAGTCGGCTTTGTCGGGGCTCTCTTGTTGATGTATGTTTTAATGGCGATTCCACTAAAAAGCTACGTGCAGCCTTTGATCGTGATGAGCGTGATTCCATTTGGTATGGTAGGCGCGGTGGCGGGACATATTTTCATGGGGTTGAATATGAGTATTATGTCAATGTGTGGGATTGTTGCGCTGGCTGGGGTGGTAGTGAATGATTCACTAGTACTCGTTGACTATGTGAACCGTAATCGAAAGGCTGGAACGAGTATCTTGGAGGCTGCCCGCAATGCTGGGGTAAGGCGATTCCGGCCAATCCTTCTGACTTCGCTTACGACCTTTGCAGGCCTCATGCCGATGTTGTTAGAAGATGATATGCAGGCAAAGTTTCTCATTCCAATGGCAGTTTCGCTTGGCTTTGGGATTCTTTTTGCGACCGCGATTACTCTTGTCTTGGTTCCTTCGCTCTATGTGATCCTCGAAGATTTTCGTAACCTGGGCACCGATTTGCTCACAGGTCGAAATAAACCTTTGGAAAATCCAAAAATTAAGGGAGGTTCTCATCATGTTTCTTGAAGCTCTTGCGAGCGCCTTTCCTTCTAATACTTTCACCCAAAAAGAGTGTTTTGAATTCACGCAGACGACTTCTTCCTATCAGTCGTTAAGTAAGCGTGGGCAAGTGATCATGGAGAGGGTGCTGTTAGGAGACTCTGGGATTAAACGGCGGCATTTTTGCACTGATAATCCAGCTGCGATGTTTAATGTGGGGGCGCAGAAGCTCAATGAGTATTTTGAAAGGGAGGCTCCAGCCCTTTCGATTGCGGCATTGAAAAAAACGGGTGTCGATCCGTCTGAAGTTGATGCTCTTATCATTTGCACCTGCACAGGATATCTGTGCCCAGGGGTAACGAGTCATGTGGCTGAAAATCTGGGGATGAGAGATGATGTGTATCTTCAAGATATTGTTGGCTTGGGTTGCGGCGCAGCCCTTCCGATGATGCGAGCTGCCGAGGGCTTTCTAGCCGCAAATCCTGGTAAAAAAGTGGCAACAGTGGCGGTCGAAATTTGTTCGGCGGCTCTCTTCATGAATGAAGAGCCTGGCGTGCTCATTAGCATGTGTTTGTTTGGTGATGGTGCTTCAGCGGCGATTTGGTCTGATGAAGAAGGTGATGGGAGGTGGAAGTTGGGTAAGTTCGACACGATTCATGTTCCAGAGCATCGGGAAAAAATCCGATTCATTAATTCTGGTGGAAAGCTAGAGAATAAACTTCACCGGACGGTTCCCGAATTGGCGGCAGATGCAGTTGAAAAACTTTGGCAGAAGCGGCAGGGTGATCCTGATCAAGTGCTCGCTCATACTGGAGGAAGGGATGTAATCGAAGCTCTTGAAAAGCGAATGGGATGGGACTTGCCTGAAACACGCGCGGTTCTGAAAAATGCTGGGAATTGCTCTAGTCCCTGCATTTTATTTGCTCTGGAGGAGCGTTTGAGGCAATCAGAAAATGATTCTCGCTATTGGTTGACTAGTTTCGGTGCGGGGTTTGCGGCTCATTCTTGTGAGATGTGGCGTTGACACATCCTCATCTTCAGATGACCGTCCCTCCGACATGATTAATAGAAAACGCCGGCTGATTTCCGGTTTACTAAGTGGCGCTCTCGGTTTGACTGCGATTGCTCAAGAGCCTGCAGCTCCGGCAGGCGATCAGTTCAAGGCACCTGCCAACGTGGCGGCCGCTCCCGCTGAAGCTGCAAAAACACAGTCTGGGTTGGCCTCATTGGTTTTGAAGAAGGGGACCGGAACAGAGAAGCCTTCTGCTACTGATACGGTGAAGGTTCACTACACCGGATGGCAGGCTACCGACGGAACGATGTTCGATAGTTCACTGCAGCGGGGACAGCCCGCTGAGTTCGCTCTCAATGGGGTTATCAAGGGTTGGACTGAAGGCCTCCAATTGATGGTCGTTGGAGAAAAGCGCCGCTTTTGGATTCCTTCTGATCTAGCCTATGGCGATCAAGGACGGGTTGCTGGTAATCTTACTTTTGACGTGGAGCTGCTTGAGATTGTCAAACCTCCAGCAGCGCCTAAAGAACTTGTTGCTCCGGCCGATGCTCTTGCTACCGAGTCCGGGCTAAAATCCAAGATTCTGAAAGTCGGGGAAGGTGATCTTACTCCAGGACCTAAAGATGTCGTAACCACTCAGTTTACGGGCTGGAAGGCCGACGGGGAATTCCTGACGACCTCAACCCGTAATCCTCAGCCCGCGCAGTTCAAACTGAACGAGCTGAATATCAAAGGATGGACCGAGGGTCTGCTGCTTATGAAAAAGGGGGAAAAGCGCCGCTTCTGGATTCCTGCGAGCCTTGCCTTCGGTAAAGAGGGGGAAGCGCCTGCCGGTGCTCCTGCGGGCGATTTGATTTTTGACTTTGAGTTGATTGACTTCCGCTCAGTTCCCAAGCCGCCACCGCCACCGAAGGATCCAAATGCTCCAAAAGATGTTGCAGCTGTCCCCGAAAATGCGACTAAGACGGAATCTGGAATAGCCTATACGGTCATTAAGGCTGGCGAAGGAGATGCTTCTCCAACTGATGGTGATCTTCTTAAGGTGAATTTTAAAGGATGGGACACGAATGGTGCTTCAATTGGTTCTAGTGAAACAATGGGTGGTCCTATGGCTCTTTCTCTCGACCAATCCCCAATCAAAGGATGGACCGAAATTTTGAAGACAATGAAAAAAGGCGAGAGTCGCCGTGTCTGGATTCCTGAGAACCTTACTTTTGAATCGAAAGGCCGTGGAGCTCCCGAAGGCGCGTTGACTTTCGACCTCGAGCTGGTTGAGTTCAAGCCAAAGCCAGTTGCACCCAAAGCCCCAGCGGATGTGGCTGCGCCTCCAGCCGATGCAAACAAAACTGCTTCGGGGCTCGCCTATAAGGTTCTCAAAGCGGGAACGGGTAAGCGCAAACCGACCGCAACCGACACGGTTAAGGTCCACTATGCAGGCTGGACTACAGACGGAAAACTCTTCGATAACTCGATCGAGCGAGATGAGCAGGCTCAATTCCCTTTAAACCAGGTGATCAAAGGTTGGACCGAAGGAGTTCAATTGATGGTTGAAGGTGAGAAGAGGCGTTTTTGGATCCCCGTTGAACTTGCTTACAATAATCAGCCGGGTAAACCTGCAGGAATGTTGGTGTTCGATATCGAACTCTTTACGATAGTGACCCCCGCGGCTCCCAAAAAGATCGAGGCTGTGACTCCGCCCATCGAGGTGAAACCGGCAAAGCCTAAAGATAAAGCAGCCGAGTAGTTCAACATTCTTTGAATCATTCAAAACAGCCTGTTACGTGTTCGTAACAGGCTGTTTTTTATGGGCTATTTCGGAGTAATTTCTTGTGAGTTTGCTCTGGCTTATTTACGAGCAGAGTCATGTACATCGATTTGCGGAGTGATACCGTAACCCAACCGACTCCTGAAATAAGGGAGGCTATGTGTCGTGCAAAGGTGGGAGATGATGTGATGGACTGTGATCCAACCGTCTCTCGGCTCGAAGAGATGTCTGCGGAGATGTTGGGGAAAGAAGCGGGGATGTTCGTTCCTAGTGGGACCCAGAGTAATCTCTGTGCCCTACTTTCTCACTGCGAAAGGGGCGATGAGTATCTTGTCGGCCAAACTGCTCACACCTATCTCTTCGAGGGTGGTGGAGCAGCCGTTTTTGGAAGTATCCAGCCCCAGTCTCTTGATCAGGAAGAAGATGGGACATTGGCGCTGGATAAGCTTGCGGCACTTGTGAAGCCCGACGATTTCCATTTTGCGCGGACGAAGCTTTTGTGTCTTGAAAACACAACGTGGGGCAAGGTTCTTCCGTTGGACTATCTCAAATTAGTTCAATCGTTTGCCAGTGATTATCAATTATCGCTTCATCTCGATGGGGCTCGGCTCTTTAACGCTTCCGCCGCAACTGGGGTCTCAGCTGTTCAATTGGCGAGGCCCTTCGAGTCGGTGTCGATTTGTCTGTCCAAAGGGCTGGGAGCTCCAGTGGGTTCTGTTCTTGTCGCTTCCACTAGTTTTATCAAAGAAGCAAAAAGGTGGCGCAAGATGCTAGGTGGGGGAATGCGTCAGTCAGGAATGTTGGCAGCGGCCGGAATTTATGTGTTAGAAAACCATATTGAGCGATTGGTCGAGGATCACGAAAATGCCCGCCAGTTGGGAGAGAGTTTAGCTGGGATATCTAAGCTGAAGGTAGACCCGGTTCAGACGAATATGGTCTTTGTTGATCTTTCTAGATTTGATGGCGCGGCGGTGTCACGAAGCCTTGAAGCGAAAGGGATAAAGATTGGGGGATACACCGGAGGGAAACAACGGCTTGTGACTCACCTGGGAATTTCCACTAAGGATATCGGGTATGTGGTAAAGAGCTTCGAAGAAGCATGCGAGGGGTGACTTCCTCTAATAATTCTTGCAGCATAAATGCATGAAAAACGCCCCGGACGAACTGCCTGCGAAAAAGGAGGACCGCCCGGGGCGCATTGAAGAACGGGTTGGATTAATTTCCCGATCGCTCGCCAGTAAGTCAGAAAAATTAGAGCTATGACAGCAAAAGATTGAAAAGATTTTAATCTTGTTTCGGTGATCTAAACTACCCAAGCGGAATACCTTTATTTTAGGGGCTTGGCCAGATTAGGAATTTGATTGCGTAGCAGCTTCAACCTGTTCGGGAAAATACTTCATTAGTGATTCCGTGACGTGGGGTGCAGCCATCCCAAGTCCACAGGCTGATGTTGCTTTCATGGCCTCATTGATGTCGACCACTTCTTGGGTCCATGCCGCTAGATCCAGTTTTTTAGCGTCGCCATTCAAGCGCTCGGTAAGCCGTTGAGTGCCGATACGACACGGGAAACACTTGCCACAGGACTCGTGTGCGAAGAACGCCATGGCATCGTGGGCAGCTTTCATCATATTACGGGAGTCATCGAAGACCATGATTCCACCGGCTCCGAGGAAGGAACCGTGCGAACGGATACAAGGATCATCTAGTGTAAGGTCATCAAGGATTTGATGACCGAGGAATCCACCTGAGAGCCCTGCCATGGTGACGGCTTGAATGGAGCGCCCATCTAATGGTCCGCCTGCCCAATCATAGAGGAGAGTTTTCAGGGGAAGACCGATGGGAATCTCGTAATTGCCGGGTTGTTTGATATCACCGGAAAGCGATATTAATTTGGTGCCAGCGTGCTCACCCATCCCTAATGATTGATACCATTCTGCTCCTTTGATGATAATGTGGGGAATTACGCAAAGAGTTTCGACATTGTTGACAGCGGTCGGTTTGTCTTCGAATCCGTGGGTGACGGGAAACGGTGGCTTGTTGCGGGGAAAAGGGTGTTTGCCTTCTAGCGAGTTTAGTAGCGAGCCTTCTTCACCACAAATATAAGCACCTGCGCCACGGCGGATATAAAGATGAAATTTAAACCCAGACCCGAGAACGTTGTTCCCAAGGAGTCCGGCTTCCTCGGCTTCAGCTAGGCACCTTTCGAGAAGGATGTTAGTCTCGGGATACTCGTAGCGAAGGTAGATAAATCCGCGCTGAGCTCCGGTGGCTAATCCCGCGATGATCATGCCCTCGATGAGAGAGAATGGATCGTAGTCCATGAGAGCCCGGTCCTTGAAACATCCGGGCTCGCCTTCGTCAGCATTACAGACGATCGATTTGGGGTGGCGATCGCACTCGGCGACAGCTTTCCACTTCAATCCGGTGGGGAATCCGGCACCCCCACGCCCTGCGAGTTTTGATTCAGTAACGACTTCGATAACACGAGTCGGCCCCGCTTTGAGAGACGATTCAAGAGCTTTAAAGCCACCATTATCTTGATAACCCTTTAAAGTATTGTGGCCTTGCTTACGAATATTTGAGAAAAGGGCCTCTTCATTTCCACTGGGATTAACCGGAGGAAGTGGGGATGGAGTGGGCTTGAGGCTGGCTGCTGATTCGCCCGCTAAGGTAGTGTGTGCCGTGAGAACTGGGATGGGTTCGTCACAACGACCTGAGCAAGGCATTCCAGTAGCATTTTTTCCCTCTTCTTTTAAAGTTTTGAGTATGTCGTCACCTCCCCGAAGGCCGCAAATATTTCCGGTGCAAACACGAGGCGCTTCCAATCCGCCGGGAGTGCGTGAGAAGTGGTGGTAGAAGGTGACTGTGCCGTAAAGATCTGCGAGAGGTGTTTTTAATCCTTCGGATACCGCGCGGAGGGCTTCATCAGAGAGGTAGCCATCGCGATTATGAAATGCATGAAGGAGAGGGAGAAGAGGGGCGGGTTCATTTTTCCACTGATCGATAAGTTGTTGATCGCAACCTGAAATGGCCATGACAGGAGACTGACGGGTCATTCAAAAGAAACAAGAGTGAAGCGCCTGTCGACCTTCGATCGTGACTAAAAAGTAGTCCCAATAGCAAAGTGGAAAGCGCCACCAGGTTCTCCGCTGTTTTGTGATAGGGACCGACCGTATTCCAGTCGAATAGGTCCTACGGGTAGGTTGATGCGAACTCCCAAGCCAGCGGCTAATTCGATTTCGGAGTCGAGTCCCGCAGCATCGCAAAAGACAAGGGCTTCAAATGGACCGGCGAGGTTATGCATGTATTCAACATTCGCAAGCCACCACTCTGTTCCTCCCAAAGCGTTACCGTTGAAAGATGATCCCATCTTAAGTTCTGGAAAGGAGCGGATGGTGTTTGCTCCACCTAGAAATTTTCGCAGGTCGATGGGTAGGTTTTGGTTCTCGCTAGCTGGGGAGATGAAACCTCCCCGCAAGCCCAAAGCGTAAGAGGAGTTTTCGCTTAGTGTTTGATAGTAGCTGATTTGGCTTTCCACCTCGAAAAACCCAATCGTGTCATCTCCATCTGAAAGGCCAAGAGAGGTGTTGAGGCGAGCAAACCAACCGTTTGAAGGCAGTGCGGAATTCTTGCGTTTATCGAATAGTTGTTGCAGACCAAGTCTTGATACTGTGTAGCTTCGTGGGCCGGCTAATTCCCTAGGAATCGGTGTGCTGATCGAAGTTTGGGACACAGTCAGGCCAACCGTGCTTGAGTAGTTATCACCCCATTTCCATGTCAGGTCACTACCAATCCCTCCTTCTAATTTGTCATAGTTGTCGAAGTCTCGATTAACGAGAAACGCTCGGTTGGCGAGCCTTAGATCTTGACCCAAAAAGAATGGATTACTTACGCTGACTGCACCCAAGCCACCCAGAGAAGTGATTTCGGCCACTGCAGATAAATTTAATAGGCGTCCCCATGGGTTACGGTCGAAGTAACGAAGTCCGAGGGTGTAACCCTCGATTGATCCATATCCCAAAGCGACGGAGTATCCCCTCGCTTTGGCTTCCTTGAGATGAAGGGTGAGATCTAGTTCAGCATCGTTAATTTCCGTTTTTACAAGGCGCACACTGGAAAAGGCTCCTGTTGAGAGTAGCTTCGTAATTTCTTGGCCCGCTAATTCTTCGTCAAAGTTTTTACCGATCAGTTTACTGAAGCGGTCCCGAATATTAGAGGGGTTGGTTTTGTTGAGGCCGGTGGTCTGGAATGAGCGAACGATGTATTTCTTTCCCGGTGTGATAAGAAAGTTAAGGAGGAGTCGGTTACCCTGGGTTTCCTTTAACATCACCAGCGAAATATCGGTATATCCTTGTCTTCGATAGTCTTCGGTAATGCTGCCGCGGAGCGAAATGATGTTTTCTGCGGTGGCTGTTGCTCCTCGAGCCTCACTAGCTATTTTTTTCAGAGCGGCCGAGGGCTGGACTTGGCTTTCTAGTTTAGGAATTTCGAGGATAAAAAGTGGTCCTTTCTCGACTTTCAAAGTGAATGGGATTTTGCCGTTAGCTTGACGCGATTCTTGAACTGCCGTGACGATGCTTTTCCAGTATCCATTTGTGCGCAAAAGATCACGAACTCTCTCCAGGCCTGCCTCAATAAATTTGGCTTCAAAGGCCCGACGTTTAACCGTCTCGGGAAATGTCGCTTGGAATTGCTCCTGAATTGCCTCCACGTCATCGAATCCAGTGACTTTGATCGAACCCAGAAATTGGGAGAACCCCTCTTCAATGGTGAGGCGGATTTTTTTGTCCGAGATTTTTTGCCCCGAAATCACAGCATCTGGCAGGCCATGGGTTCTTAGATAGGATTCGACGAGGTAGGCCGCATCGTCGGCACGTGAATCAGTGGCCTTTCGCTTACGAATATAGTCCATTCGACCAGCAACTGCTTCCAAGAGGCTCTCTGAGGTGAATGATCGCAAGCCGACAAATTCGACACGTGCACCAGAAGTCAGAGCTTGGGTGACAAGCAGAATCAAGACTGTGATCCGGAAAACCATAAATTTCACTTAAAGCGAACCGAGAAAACTAGAAAAGCTCTCGTTTGTCCTTGTTCATCGATTTGGGTGGTGAAATCCCAACGATCGTCAAGATTGAGAGTTGCTGAGGAAAAATTTTGACCTGAGTACTGATTCGTTTCGCCAAGTGAAAGTTTGATTTGACCGGAGTTTTTTAGGAACCTTTGGAGGACCGATTTATCCTTTTCACCATTCCTACGACGGAGGGTTTCGAAAAGGTATTGAAGTGCTTTTTGTGAGGCGACTTCTTGATTTGCTAGTTGTGCTGACACGGAACCCGTAGCTAAAAGAACCATGATTTCACTTTCTGGAAGAGGTGGGTCCGAGGTGAGGACTAGTTTAGGGTTTTGAACTGTACCCGATACGTAAACTTGAACGAGGTAGGAACTGACTTTGGAGCTTCCCTTGAGATCTAGGTATGGATTGGCTGGTGAATCGGAGCGCAGGGTGATTGATCCTGACTGCACTTCTAGCTTGCTGAAAGGGAGGTCAGCAACAAGGTTTTCAGTAAATAATATACCGGAGGTTGTGGGCGATCCTATCGTTCCTCTGAGCTTCAAATTTTGGCCGATGATTTGGCCATCTATAAGATTACCTCGAATAAGGACGGGATCTTTGGTCGTGATATCAATCTCAACATTCCAGTCCATGATTCCGGAGGGAGTTGAAATGATTTGATCATCCATTCTGGGGCTTTGTGAAAATGAGGGAAGGTTTGGTTTTGGTATTTCGGTTGTTCGGGGGACGCCAAAGGGAAGAATTTCGACATCCTTGTATATGAGGCTATCACCAATTTTGAGTGTCCCTGCGATTTTAGCCTTCGAATAAGGTCCTGCGATTGTGAGGGTAGGATGGCCGCGAAAATTTAAGTCCTTGGTGCGATAGAGAAGAATATCTTTCCCCTCTACACTAAGATCGAAGACAGGATCGAAATCAGTATCTCTTGAAGCTAGATTAACGGTTCCTCCGATGGTTGCTTTGCCACCGGATGCTATGATAGAGGTCTCATCAAATGATATAATGTCGTTTGCGAGTTTGAGAATGATTCGGGAGTCACGGAATTCCGATCCGGGAGAATCATCAAGGCGCATTTTTTTGACACTTAAGTCGGCATCCCCTGAAAACTGTGGGTTGGAAATTGTTCCAATCGCTTTGACATTCAGCTCTAAACTTCCCTGAACATCTTTGACTATAGGGACAAATGGCTGGATTTGGCTTAGATCGACTTCGGCATCCTTTATTTCGAGTAGGAATTCTTTTTCAGGCTCTGATTCTGGACGTCCCAACCATGTTTTTGGTTGTAGAGGTAGATTTCCGAAAATTGTCATAAAGTTGGAATTTTCGTTTTTTGCTGATCCATTAAGCGTGAGTTCTTGATTAGTTGTCTTAAGTTCCAGATTTAAACCAAGGTCCGGAAGGTTAGGCTGGAGGCTAGTATTCAGATTATTTGCATTAATATTGCCGTCCAACCGGGGTTCCATGAGTGAGCCCGATAATCTTAGATCTAGATTAAGTGTGCCCTTGATATCGGGAATGGAGGGGGTGAGAGGTTGGATGCGGCGGAGGTCCAGTTGGTCGTTTTTGACTGTTAGGGTGAGAGGTGAATCAAGCGGGATCATTTTTAGAGTGAGCCATTTCCGGGGGAGAAATGGGAAAGTTCCATCTAATTTGAGTAATTGTCCTGCGGGATCTTTTGCTTCGACGCCTACCATAAGTTTTTGAGCGTCGGTTCGTAGATCAACTACCATTTCGGCAGGAGGGATTTTTGGGGTAGTCGTTGATTGGAAATTTTTTAGGGATATCGTTCCATTCAATAATGGATCGGTAAAAGTGCCGCTAAGGTCAAAGTTTTCAGCATGAAAAATCCCGGAAAGTTCGGCTGGAACAGGAAAAAATGATGAGAGTCGTTCGAGGGTGAGAGGCTTAGATTTAATCTTCAAGGAGATCTCTTTTTTCGATTCTAAAATGTCATCCAGCGAGCGAGTTGGAAGAGGTGCTGGAAATTTTGCTTTAATGGTGAGAAGCTCATCCTCTTTTTCAAAAACTTTAATGTAGTCAACTTCAAGAGTGTCATTCGACCAGTTTAGTTTGGTCTCAGCGACTCTCTCGGAGGTCATTAGTTTGAGGTGCTCCACCGCAATTTTATTAGGCCAGTTCCAGGTGACCTTCCCGTTTGTGACGATTTGCGGAAAGTTGGGCGGATGGAAGCCCAAAGCAAATAGGTCTGTCGAGCCTGAGTGCTCGGCTATTTTGAAATTACCCTTGGCTGTTGAGGTGAATTTTAGAGGGCCTTCAAGATTCTCATTGAGAATCGCTGAGTCATTGATCTCTGAGTAAATTTTGGCTTGGTAGGTTTGTGGATCAACCTGGAATTGAACGCTGGCTCGCAGGTGATCAAGAGTTGAGGCAAATACGTGAGCTTCTCGTGAATCGTAATGAAGTTCGGCACTAATAGTAGGGAATTTAGGCCAATCGACGGTGAGATCTAGCTCGGCTGAGGAATCAAGAATTTGGCGGTCTAGGACCACAGTTCCCTCAGCTTTTATTTTATCATCAATCGTGATATGAATATCGACTGGCTTTTCAAAGGGCGAGAGGAGATCCGCTGTGCTTGCCTCGATTGAGGTATGCGAGATTTTTTGATCTTCATATCTCAGGTCACAAGCCTCAAAGGCGATCAAGCCAGTTGAGGTGTTAATTTCGAGCTTTGTGATTTCGCCCGATGATTCAAGGTCGGGTTTTACGAGTCCGATAAGACTAGGAATCGATAAAGAAGGCGATTCAAGTGAAATTCGGTGGGAAGATTCTAGGTCTGATTCCGCAAGGACTTCGCTGCCGGCGACTGAGATAATCATTGAAGCTGATTCCTCTGGTTTAAAGGATATGTCTCGAATCGAAAGCTGCGAGTTAAGGGTGATTTGGTCGATGAAGATGCCATCTCCATTCCAAGTTAGGATGGACTCATTATTGTAAATGTTTCGGTTGAGATGGTCGCGTGATTGAAGATCCGAGATGAGATAGTAATTCTCACCCGAGGCATGAGTTAGGGATCCCAGCGAAACTTGGGTGATATCATCAATTTCAACCTTAAGGTTGTTCATCGAAATTTTGGTCGGCTGGATGAAATCCTTGATTAGACTCAGGACCTCTCTGAGAGAGGTTTTGGAGTCGGAGGCCCGACCTTGGGTTCGGTCGCTTGAAAAAATTTCTGTTTTGGGCGCCTCTGGGTCGATGACAATATGAATTCGATTGGAGGCGATAGAGTCGAGCTCTAGATCAATCAATGATCCGAGTGACCATTCAACTTTAATTAAATCGGATTCAAAGCGTTGGATGGTTGAGGTTCCATTAAGGAAGATATCACGAATCGAGATTCCCGAGAGTGCTGAGCCCTCAAGTATGAAGTCTCCTGAAAGGTCCTGAGCCTCCAATTGTTGTGAAATAACCTGTTCGAATCCCCAACGAAAACCGGGTCCGTTTCCCCATGTCAGGAGGCCGGCGATTAGAACGAAAGGGTAAAAAACACGCCTTCTCCAACGCCGATGGGGCACTGGAGATTCTTTCGTTTTATCCTCAGGAGGTGACATTGTGCAGGAACTATCCTTTTATGACGATGATGCGAAAATTTTCATCGTGTTTTTTACCCACTTGGCGAAAAAAGGCAACAAGTGCCGATTTTCGGGGCGGCACTACCGTTGGGAGTATTCTGTGACCAGAGCCTTGAAGCTATTTGGCGAAGGCTTGGTAGGCCTTTTCGACTGAATCCTTTTTAAAAGTTCCGGTCTGCATCAAGAGGCCATATTTCTGGGTGAGCGAATCACCTTTCTTGAGGGTGTAATTACCGTTTCCGTTTTTGGTGAAGCTCTTTTCGCCAAAGGGGTTTGCCGTGAGAAGGCCATAGGTGCGGGCGTGCCAGAACGTGGGGTGATTATGGTTTGAAGGGTGGTCCATCATGGTAACTGTGACGTCTTTAAGGGAGCTGTCGGGGCCGTAGTAGCTGACCCAGCGTGCGCGCTTGCCCCAAGCTTTCTTATCGGTCTGGCCTTCAGAATTGGCAATGTGGCCTTTTGCGACCTTGCCTTCGTGCCGTAGGGTAGGGGAAACGCGGAGGGCAAAGGAGCCCTCTTTGGTGTCACCGAATTTCACTTCGGTCGCTGCGGTCAGGGTCGAGTGGACTTCGACCACGAGTGATTTTTCACTGGGTTTGCTGAATTTGTAGGTCCGACTTTCCTTAAGAAGCACTTCCTTGTCTTGTTGCCACTCAAGGCTGACTGAAAATGTCCCATCTTTGGATTTTCCGAAGGACTTGTGAACAATGTTTGATTTGTGATCTTTTGAGTGCCAGAAATCGTGTCCGTTGACATCGCCATGGGTGAACCAAAAAGAGCGATGGTGGGGGTGATCTGGTTGCTCACCCTCAACGTTTTTTTTCATGGGAAAGTTTCGAGTGAGACCGACTCCGGTGGGACCTACGAGAGGATAGAGGTAAGGTAGATGATGGTCGGTTCGGTATTCCGTGATCAGGGTGTCACCGTCAAAAAGCTTCAGGGAGGAGTCGGTCTTTTCCTGACGAAAGCCGGCGAACGCGGATTGAGCGAGGAGGGCGGTGATTAGGAGAAAAGTCGATTTCATAGCGAGAGATCGATAATCTTTTCCGTGCGAAAAATAAAGAAGGGAAATCGTGAGAATAATTCTGCGACAGTTTTCTCAAAATATCAGATTATTAACTTGATGGTGCAGTTTAATGATTTGGTGGAGCAATATGGCAGGACTTTGTATCGCTTCAGCCTCATCTTAACTAAGAATCCCGCCCGAGCGGCGGATTTTGTCCGGCAGGCTTTGGTGAGCATGGTGCGCGGGAGGCATCAGCTCAAAAATAGTGCTCATGCTAAGACTCTCTAAGTCCCTCGATTTTATATAAAAGCTACCCTTTGAAAGGGTGTTCACGGTCAAAGGGCGAGCGATCGCTTAAAAATCAGGGAAGAAGCGTTATGGTGAGATCATTTGATAAACTTAATATGAGCACAATCAGGGAATGTGGGCGTTGCGGGCGGGACATTTTTACCTTAGAAGTCCACACAACCTTATGGCACTTGAACTACGCTACTGCAAAAATCTCTTCAATTACTCACGTCGCGAGTCGCGGGAGGTGACTGTTGGAAACGTGAAAGTGGGTGGCGGTAATCCCGTCGTGGTGCAATCGATGATCACCTCCGATACCCGTGATACCCACGCCTGTGTTAAAGAGGTGCTTCAGCTAGCGGATGCGGGATGTGAGGTGGTTCGGATTACGGCCCAGACACGAAAGTATGCTGAAAATCTCGAGAATATCCGTAATGGAGTTCGGGCTGCTAATTGCGGGGTTCCCTTAGTCGCGGATATTCATTTTAAGCCGGATGCGGCCTTTGAGGCTGCGAAGTGGGTGGAAAAAGTGCGAGTTAATCCAGGGAATTACGCGGACAAGAAAAAGTTTGAGATCCGGGAATATACCGATGAGCAATACGAGGAAGAGCTGAGGCGGATTCGGGAGGAATTCACACCGTTGATCACTCTTTGCAAAGACCTCGGCCGTGCGGTGAGAATCGGAACGAATCATGGTTCGCTCTCCGACCGTATCATGAATCGTTATGGTGACACTCCTCTTGGAATGGTGGAAAGCGCGCTGGAGTTTGCGCGGATCGCTCGGGACGAGAAATTCCATAATTTTGTTTTTTCGATGAAGGCTTCGAATCCAAAGGTTATGATTGAGGCTTATCGCCTGTTGGTGGCACGACTAGAAGCGGAAGGTTCCGATTGGAATTACCCGCTTCATTTAGGGGTGACGGAAGCAGGCGATGGTGAGGATGGCCGAATTAAGAGTGCGATTGGCATTGGGAGTTTGCTGGCGGACGGAATCGGAGATACCATTCGCGTGAGTTTGACCGAAGATGCAGTGCATGAGGTTCCGGTGGCGAAGGCTTTGGTGAGAGCGATTCCGGAGGGTGGATGTGAGACTGGAGTGAAAGAAACTTGGAATTCTTTCGAATACGAGCGCCGGAAGAGTCAGGTTCAACGTGTGGCCGGGCTGTCTTTGGGGGGCACGGAATTAATGCGTGTTTTCACTTCCCGTAAGAAGTGGGATTCGGTGGCTCACAAGATTGACCAGATGGGCGATTTTAAGCCGGAAATTGTAAGCGAGGAATCAGGTGTGGTAGAGCTTGACCCTAGGGAAGACGAGGTGATCTTTGAAATTAATCAAGCGGATGAGTCGAGATTGCTCACGGTAAAAGATGGATTGGGCCTTCCTACCATTTCCGCTTTCCGCCTATTAGCAGCAAAGGCTGACGCCCGGCATTCGATTCTGCTTAAGGATACCCTCGCTCCATCGAATGATACGGCTGCTGATTTCCTTCCTACCTTGTTGAAGGCCTCGATGAATTTGGGCTCGTTGATTTGCGATGGAATTGGAGACGCGATTCTGGTGCAGGGCGAAGAAGCTCCAGGGCAATCACTTCGACTTTCCTATAATATTCTTCAGGCGGCAGGCGCACGAATTTTTAAGACTGACTACGTAGCTTGCCCAAGCTGTGGACGCACCTTGTTTAATCTTCAAGAGACGACCCAGAAGATTCGTGAAGCAACCGGGCATTTGAAAGGAGTCCGAATTGCAGTCATGGGATGTATTGTAAATGGGCCTGGCGAGATGGCGGACGCTGACTTCGGTTATGTCGGTGGAGCTCCGGGTAAAATCAACCTTTATGTCGGTAAGAAGGCCGTAAAATTTAATATCCCAGAAGGTGAAGCGGTTGAGAGGCTGCAGGATTTAATTCGTGAACATGGACGCTGGGTAGATGCGCCAGAACAAGTTGTCGAAGTTTAGGCCATGAATGCGGTAGATGCCCCGGCTCACGAGGGCCAAACGAGGACTAAGAAAAAATCTGATAAGCCTTGGCAGGTGGTCGTCCTAGATGATCCGGTGAACCTGATGGAGTATGTGAGTCGTGTCCTTACGAATATTTTTGGCTTCTCAACGGAGAAGGCGAAGGAGCTGATGATGGCGGTGCATCAAAAAGGTAGGGCCGTTGTTTGGGTTGGGAATCGTGAGAAAGCGGAAATGTATGTGAACCAACTTCATAGCGCCCAACTGCATGCCACTCTTGATAGAGCAGAATGACAGTAGGACCAACAGTTGCTGGTGGATTGAAGCTAGTGCCCGAAACAGAGCACGATTGGATGCTACTGATTGGGATCGCGGGAGATAGTGATTCGGATTTGGCGGGAAGGCTTGCTGGATTGATGGATGAGGACTCGATGTGGGATGAAATTGTGGCGCCTGAACTGGCCGAGGAATTTTCAAAACAGCGAATCAAGGTAGTGAAGGAGGTGATGAGGGCTAAGGAAGAGGATGGTGACATTCATATTCTGAAGGGTAGCGTCGATATCTGGTATGGTGCCTTGAATCAGGCTCGGCTGGCTCTTGAGGACAAATACAAATTCGGGGCCCGTGAGGAAGTAGATCCAAAAATATTTGAAGAACCCTCAGTGCGCGCTGCTTACTTCCGCAACAACTTTTACAGCCACGTTCAGGGCTTGTTGCTTCAGTATGTGATGGTTGATTAGAAAGCTGTCAGTGTAGCGGCAGCCATTCTGGATATCTCATCTCCATCCTTATTCGCCGAAAAGAGAGCGAGCTTCGGCCAGAGCTTTAGCTGATGTGATCTCAGTCATGCAGCGATGATCTAAGGGGCAATTGTTGAGGAGACAGCCGCTACAGGCAACGTGTTCGTGAATAACTTGGTGAATTTTGCCGAGAGGTCGTCGCCATTCGGGTTCGTTGGGGCCAAAGAAGACAAGAGAGGGTGTGCCTACGAAAGCAGCGAGGTGTGGGATGGAACTATCGCTTGCGATAAGTCCGTGGCAGGTCGCTAGGAAATCGATTAGCTCAGTGCCTTCGGATGAGCAGACTTGCTTGCCGAGAGACTTCGCAAGAGCGAGAGCTGGCTCTGGTCGATCAGGGTGCGTAATGATCGCGAGATCGAATTTTCCGGAGAACTCATTTGCTAATTCTGTAAAACGATCAATCGGCCACTCGGCAGCATCTCCAAAATCGGATCCAGGTGAGATCGCAAGAATCGGAAGTTCTGGTGCGTGAGGTCTTGTTGGAGGGGCGAAATAAGCAGCATGAAAAGGGTCAAATCCCAGTTTTTTGACAAAGTTGAGATAGCTCTGAACACGATGCACGATGGGGCCTGGCTTTTGGGTGATCCTTACAGGCTGAGTGAGATATCTGACCAGCTTTTCATTAGGGAAGCCTAAGCGATTTTTGACTCCAATTTTAGCAAACGCCTGCGCTGCGGAGCTAGTCTCCCACGCAATCGAAGATTCAATGTTTAGATTAGATTCTCTGATTAAATTACTGATTTTCCGGGCAGAATCAGAGCGAGAGTGCTCAACGACTCGACTGACTTCGTCAACCTTGCGCCATAATGGAGCTGTTTCATGGTTTGCAACGACTACAATCCGAACGGCTTGAATCCCTCGAATTGCAGGAATACTAAAACAAGCCTCCGCAATAGAATCTGGTGAAGCGATTGCCAGGTAACCTTCGTTCAACTGGAGGTAAGGTCGATCTTGGGAAAGCACGGCCTGAGACGTTTCGGGCATGAGGACAAAATAGGGGGAATAAGGTGAGATGTCACGCGAGAGTGATCGGATCAAGCGGAGGAAATCTTTTCGGGCGGTGGTAATCGGGATCCCCATCGCCAAGATTACCGGCGCTGACAAAGATTTGTTCCGGTGAGTTCAGGATAAAGCAGGCGTTTAGGAATGTCGATTTACTGAAGCCATAGCTTTTTTGTAACCATGACAATGGAATACTGGCGCGAGCGCGCCAGCCATTGCGATTCACTTCCGCTGATGTCTGCACATTAGGAATAGGCAAGGGTTCGCGTGGAGCAGGTATTAACGGGCCGCAAAATGCGCTCGACCACCATCCGCCATTTGGAGCAAGGTTAAATTCGAGATATCGGTTTTCATCTGATGAAAGCAGGAAGAATTCAGCGACATCATATTTCCAAAGTTCGGGCTGATACTGCCCCGGTCGGCTGTCCGGATGGTTTAAGCCAAGAGTGTCCTCTTGGCTTGCGAGAAAGTGAAAATGAGTTTGATCAATCCAGAAAAGGAATTTTGGTAATTTTGTAATTTTCGAGCCCGACCAATCCGTTAAAAGAACTATGCCGTGGCGCTCGAGCTCAAAAAAAGTTGGGGTTCTTTCTGCAAAAATGACCGGAATCTGATCCACGTATCCTATCAGATGAAAAAACATCTCTTTTCTCAAGAAGAACGACAGATTTTCACTCGTCACATCCGTAGAAATATGAGACTTCTTAGTATCAAACAAAAGTTTAATGAGACCAATTGAGTATATCGGGGCTGCCCCGGTGAAAAAAAAGCGCAGAAGCTCATTTGGTGGGTGGCTTCTCGTTACCTTTGCGGTCGCTTTGGGCGGTTTTTTTCTCCGCCCTTTGATTCCTTTTCTGCGCGCTCAAACTGAATTGACCTCCCCCGCGAATGTTCGTGAATCGATCATGACTCTTGAATCAGATGGTGACTTTGGCTCCCGATTGGCGGCGGCGGCTCTTGAAAGGACCCAGGCTCAGGTTAATTACGATGGTTCGTATTTTAAAATTGATTTTCCCAACGGAGATATTGCTCCAAATCGTGGGAAAGCAGAGGATTTAATCGTAAGGGCGTATCGGAGCCTTGAAATTGACCTCCAAGTCGATGTTCACGCCGATTTGAGAGAGAACTTTTACTCCTATCCACAGATTTTTGGTTCTAAAGGGCCCGATACTAATATCGACCATCGGCGGGTTCAGAACCTTCAGCGTTTTTTCACTCGTAACGGGCAGGTTTTAGGAGTGAGTCAAGATTCACAGGATTATGGATTTGGTGATATTGTGATTTGGCAATTATTAGATGGGAACAAGCATATTGGGATTGTCGTTCCAGGTCCGGGTGCCAAAAAAACCGAGAAGTGGGTCGTTCATAACATAGGGAATGGTCCTCAGTGGGAGAAGAAGCTCTTTGATTACTCGATTAAGGGGCATTACCGCTACGGAGAGTAATACTCGTATCCTCTGTGGCTTTCGGAACAGTGGTAATCTAAATTTTGCTACCTTAACCGACCCCTTATTCAAGGGGATATCGGATTAAAGGGTGATAAAGGATGGATGGTGGATTTATTTCTTTGCCGAAATGGAAATTGCTTTTCCCAAAACTGGCCAATCCATGCGAAATATGGGTCTTAGCGGAAGGTCACGGGGAGTGACTTTTCGAGGTGAGCCCGAAGCTTGTCGTGGGCAGTGTCGATTTCCTTTTGCTTCATCGTGCCCACATGAGATCGATAGCCAAATGAGTAGGCGATGGATCGTTTGTCAGCCGGCATTTTCTTCCCGGACGGATCGTGGAATTGATCGAAGCAAATGGCGGAAACCAGCAGAGGATCGTTGTGTTTACCGAGGGCTTTTTCGATTTCAGCATTACTGGTTGTGATGGGGAGCTCCATTGCGATGTCGCGGCTCGACCCCGGAAATTGAGGGAGGGGCTCGATTTGGAACATATCTTGTTTGATTCCAAGGACCTTTTTCTGATCGAGTTCGGCGAGGTAGATGGGAGCTTTGAAGCCGATCTCCCGAGCCCGGGAGGGCATGATCTGGGCAAAAGTACCAATTGGTTTGCCGCTGAGTTGAATATCGCCACTGAGGAGAAAGCCTTCGCGAGCACGGGTCGTGAATTGAATCGAACGATTTCCAAGCGCGGCTTGGATGGCGGCCTTGAGGTCATAAAGGTCAAGTTGTCGGTTCTCATCACGAGTCCAAGAAAGAGGGCTAGCTTCTCCACCGAGGAGAAGTGCGATAGAATCGGTTTCGAGATCGGTGGCTTTGCCACCACCGACGTTTCGAAATTGGCGTCCGGCTTCGAAAAAGCGGAGGGTTTTGGCGCCTTGTCGGAGATTGTTTTCGGCCGTGGCAAGAAGTCCAGGAGTGAGTGAGGGGCGCAGAATGGCGTGATCTTCACTGAGTGGCCGTGCTACTTTTACGAGGTCGCCGTCCTGCAAAGGCCGAAGTGGAAGGCAGTCACGGAGTTGATTTTCTGCAATGAGTTTAATGGTTTGGCTCTCGTGAAAGCCCAATGCGACTAGATTCTTTTTGAAATCGAGGAGGCGATCGTATTCGAGGTCGATTTTACTTTCATCGACCGCAGTCCCGCCAGTGCGGGATGGAATATTGTCAAGTCCGTGGGTGCGGGCGATTTCTTCGACAAGGTCAGCGGAACGTTCCAGATCGCCTCGCCAGCTTGGAATTTTCCAAGTCTTAAGATCAGATGAAGAAAGACCAAGGCGAGAAAGAATAGTTCCAGCATCTTCCAGTGAGATACTGTTGTCCATGAGTTGTAGCATGCGATCTACGTCGAGTTTGACCGATGGAAGCTCTTTGGGGATGTGTCCAGCAGTTGCGGTTCGTGGAGAAACTTCACCGCCGGCAATTTCAAGAATGAGGGCTGCTGCGAGGGCCGAGGCGGGCAAGATTTGTTGCGGATCGACTCCGCGCTCGAAGCGGTAGGAGGAATCCGATGTCAGAAAGAGGCGACGCGAGCTCCGGCGAATCTCGGAAGTGGTGAAGTAAGCTGATTCGAGGAGGATATCGCTGGTTGAGTCCGTCACTCCACTGTCAAGCCCACCCATGATTCCAGCGAGGGCGAGGGGTGTGCCAGATTGGTCAGAGATGACACAATCGATATCTTTGAGATCGTAGGTTTCTTCATCGAGGGCTTTAAATTTTTCGCCCTCGGAGGCTTGGCGAACGTGAATAGCTCCATCGACTTTACTGGCGTCGAAGGCGTGGAGAGGTTGGCCGATTTCGTGGAGGACGTAGTTTGTGATATCAACGATGTTGTTGATGGGGCGTAGGCCAATGGCTTTGAGCTTCTTGGTGAGCCAATCCGGGCTAGGAGCAACTTTGACCCCTTTGATCCTACGGACCGAATAGAATGGGCAAGTCGCGGAATCGCTAGTGACAACTCCGGAATCTTCGGCGAGTTCGGTGGGATGTGATTTTTCGACCGGCTTGGTTTCGGTATGAAGAAGCGCGGCAAGTTCACGGGCGAGGCCGGAGTGGGAGAGGAGGTCGGGACGGTTCGGTGTGATCTCGACTTCAATAAGGGTATCAGAATCAAAAAGGTCTTTTACCGGAGTTCCGACTTTAAAATCAGCATCAAGAATGAGAAGACCATCTTCCTTATCGGTGAGACCGATTTCGGATCCGGCAGCGAGCATGCCTTTAGATTCGACCCCGCGCATTTTGGTTTCGCCGATCTTAAATCCGCCGGGGAGAGCGGCTCCGGGGAGGCAGCAGGGGACTTTATCGCCGACCTTGTAGTTAGTGGCACCACATACAATCTGACGAAGCGATCCTTCACCAGCGTCAACTTGGGTGACCTTGAGGCGGTCGGCGTCAGGGTGTTGAACTGCTTCCTTGATCTCGGCCACCACAATTTGGTCGCTCTTGACACCGATTTCTTGGAGGCCTTCGATTTCGATGCCAGCAAAGGTGAGGAGGTCGCAGACTTCTTCGAGCGAGCGGGAGCCAAAATCGAGGCGTTCTTTGAGCCAAGTGAGCGAAACATTCATAAGGCCGGGAGAAGAAAGGCCCGCGAGGCTTTTTTCAATCGAAAATCAAAGAAATCCCGCCCCGGTGCTTTTTGGAGTATAAAATACTAAGGGGCTTTTTTCGTTCTATGAGATTGGTAATCTTAGCGATTATCCGATGAATCACGATTCACCAAGAGATCTTGGTCTTGCCCCCCAGAGAACAATTTGTGGTTGAGACCCTTATTTTAAGCTAAATGAAGGGAGCTTGAAGAATCGTCTAGCGGATCTCGGGGCCACCAAAATGAAAGCCGAATTGTAGCCAGATAGAATCAGCATCTTCGTCCTCGAGGTCGTCGTGGGAATACTGCAGCCGGATCGTAGAGAGCATGATGTCGCTGTGGCGGAATTCGCGGGTCAGGGCAAGGGTGAGGCGTTTACGCTCGGTGGACTCGAAAGCGTATTCGGTTTCGCCTAGGTGAATATCGGCACCACCTCTGGCTCCTTCTAGGTATTCGTAGCGAAGGCCGGCAATCCATTGCGGGTGGAAGCGGTAATTGATGTAGGTCATTAAGCTGTTCTG
Source organism: Verrucomicrobia bacterium SCGC AAA164-M04 (assembly GCA_000383735.1). Next base: position 10,988 of record KB912069.1, on the reverse strand, counting down.
TGAGGTTACTCCTTGGAGTGTGGGGTCGTTCTCACTCATCCACTCGACGTCGCGATAGAAGTATTCGGCGCCGATCGAGAATTCCCGCCCGCCTAGCTCGATACCATTTTCTCGCCAAGTATAGATGTAGTCGATTGAGTGCATCGAGGTGTCACGACCATAGCCGTTTTCTCCCCATGCAGTGTTAATTCCTAGACGATTTTGATGGAAATCATTCCAGTTGTAGCTGAGGAGTGCACGAGTCACGAAGACGCGGTCTTCCATGAAGGCGTCTTCGGATGAGTGGCCATGCTCGTCCTCTCCGTGGCCTTCTTCATTACCATTGTCTTCTTCTCCTTCAAAATCAGCATCATCACCGTGATGATGATGGGAAGCGGTATTACTGAAGTTGGATGAGATTGCGAAGAATCCCCGATCGAAGTCTTTTCGCCAGGTTAGCTCGGTTCCTTCGCTCATTAAGCCTTCCTCGCCTAGAAACTGAGAAGTGGTGAGGTTGGAGTTTACCAGAGTCCATGCGTGGAGATGCTGATTATTTTGGAGACCCATTCGGGCGAGCATACGACCGCCACGAAGTTCAAAGCCTCCAGGGAGATTCTTGAATTTCAGGAAAGCTTCCTCGAGTTCCCAATCAATCTCGTGGTTCGAATCCGTAAACACGTTAATGTTGGTGAAACCTGCAAGCCAGTCATCGACCCGGAGGTTTAGTCCAGGCTCCAAGCCCTGAACCGCGAAGTTATCATTGGGATCGTGGGCATGACCTCCAATTTCGCTAAGCGAGTCAGCTGAGGTGTCCCCAATGACCCCGTTAAAGTGAAAAGTGGGATCAAGACTAATATCTGCAAGTAGGGGACTTGCGGAAATCGCCAGAATATGAAGGACTTTCATAGTCGCAAATAAGTCGTGTTAACGAAGAGCCTTATCAAGAAAAATCTCCCAGAATTTTGTGTGGTCGGTCCAGAAAGGCTGTCCTCGAAGGCGTTTTATACAGAGGATAATAAAGCGTTTTTTTAGCGTCGGGATGAGCGAGTGGAAGGCCAATTCAACGCTATTTCGTCGAGTAGTCACCGCCTAAGGCCAGATGGAGATCGATGCGGTTTTGAAGTCGTTGGTTCTTGAGCCGAATCAAGGAGATGCCGGCGGCTTCTGCTCGGCGTTGGGCTTCAAGGTATTCGAGGAAAGAGGCTCCATCAATTCCAAGGCTGATATCAGAAAGAGCGCGTTTAACGGCAAGCTGAGATTGTTTGACCTCTTGTCTTAGATAGCGTTCCTGTTCAGTGAGTGATCGGTCTGTTCCAACAGCGGATTCGACCTCGCGGAAGGCCAGCAAAGCAAGGCGGGTGTAATCTTCGATGGCGGCTCGGTTCTGCTCGAGAGCAGCACGTGCTCGTGCGCTAAGAGCACCACCCTGATAGACGGTTTGTGCAAGCGATGAGGCTATCGAATAAACTAAGAAATTTGGATCAAAGGCGCGGCGAAAGGTATCTGCGCCATTTGAGCTGCCTCCTGTGAGACGAAGGTTAGGGAGAAGGCTCTTGCGGGCTGCTTCAGCATTCTGGGCTGAGGCAACGAGGCGGGAACGGGCTGCTTCTAGGTCGGGCCGTCGTTCAAGTAGTTTTGATGGCAGGCCAATGGGGATGCCTTCTGAAAGGAAGGGGAGGTCGATCGATGAATTGATAGTAGCGGCTGGATATCGCCCTAGAAGAACTTCGAGATTCCGGGCGGCGTTGTCGCGGCCGAGTTGCCGGACGCTCAAACTACGCTTGGAATTAGCGACATTGTTACGGGCGAACTGGACATCAACGGAGCGAAGGGTGTTTGCCTTGTAACGTCGCTCGACAACGATAAGAGCCTGACTAAATGACTCGACATTGGTTTTTGCGAGTTCGAGCTGTTGTTCCGAGGTGACAAGATTGCACCAAGCCTTTGCGGTGTTTGCTGCAAGTGAAAGTCTGGCGCCACGGAAGTCGGCTATCGAAGCGGAGTAATTTGCACGAGCAGAGTAATCGAGATTACGAAGCCGCCCCCAGAGGTCAGGTTCCCAGACGGCATTGAGAGAGATGGAATAGTTTTCGTTTGAGGAAACATCTTGGCTATCCGTTTTACGGTATGAGGTTGAGGCATTGATTGAGGGAAGTCGGCTGGCACGGCCGATAATAGTTCCTTCGCGGGCAGCTTTGAGACGATAAGCAGCGGCCTTAAGTCCTTGATTGTGGGCGAGGGCGTCCTTAACGATTTTGGTCATACGCGAGTCGCGAAATTCCTTAATCCATCCGGTTGAAATCTCTGCGTTTTGCCCGGATTTCGCTTGGGAAAAAGCTCCGGGTAAATCGAGTTTCTTGGAGCTGACTGTTTTGGGACCTTTTAGGGCTTCGCACGAGACGAGAGTGGCGGCAAGTCCGATGGCAAGAGCTGTGGGGAGTTTTGAAAAAGTAACCGACATTTAAGTGTGCCTCAATGTGCGTCGGATCGTGGCAGGATACCAGTCACAAAACACCACCAAAACGCTGGTATGGGCGGGGCGCCACGCTATGGTTTTGGCGTGGACGAGAGAACTTCTACTTTGATTGATTTGGCGTTGGAAGAAGATATCGGCCCCGGGGATGTGACGTCGTCTTATTTTGTTCCGGAGCACCGGGAGGCGCGTGGGTTAATTTTGTCAAAATCTGAAGGTGTGGTTGCGGGGGTGGAGGTTGCCGAAGAGGTTTTCAAACGGATCGATGATGAAAATGCGGTCAAGGTCCTCCTCGAGAGCGGGAATCACGTGAGGCCGGGAGCATACGTTATAGAAGTCCGGGGCAAAGCCCGTTCCCTTCTGACAGCTGAACGAGTTGCTTTAAATTTTCTGCAGCGACTTTCGGGTGTGGCGACCAAGACGCGCCAATTTGTGGATTCGGTTGATGGGACTGGAGCAAAAATTCTTGATACCCGAAAAACAACGCCGGGGTGGCGGGCTTTGGAAAAAGCGGCGGTGATCGCCGGCGGCGGAGCGAATCATCGGATGGGGCTCTATGACCGAGCAATGGTGAAGGATAATCATTTGGTTGCGGAAGGGGGAATCGAGGCCTTGCAGAAGGCTATCAATCAATTACGGGGTGATAAGCCCGGAGTCGAAGTCGAATTAGAGGCTGACCGGCTCGAGCAGGTTGAAGCATTTCTGAAGTTAGATGGGGTGGACTATATTCTTTTGGATAATATGACCTGTCCCCGGATCACCGGCCTGAACGTAGGTTTCTAGACGACTCCCAGAAGTCATGGATGTCACGAGAACACGCTCACCCTCCCAAAGCCCAGCCGCCGTCATAAGATCAGAGGGAATCTCAATACTCCCTTCGTAATCGATATCAGCCTGCTTAATGATGGCCCGGTGAAGCTTTGACTTAAGTTGAATGCGCTGCATGGGGGTGACGAAACGAGGAATGACTGCCGCGGTCAAGCGGTGAAAAACTCCAAGATTGAAAAAATACCGCTTGTGCTTAAGGTTTTGGCCGACCCATGAGGAAATTGATGCCATTCATCATCAGCTGTGCCGGGAGTTTTTTACCTGCCCAGGAGGCTGGGCCTGCGATTCCTCCCCTTGTGGCAAAAAAGGCACTTCAGTGGATGCAAAACTCAGACGCATCCAAAAGAGCAGCCGCTTACCGCACCTTTCAGCTTTACGGTGATCAGGGAGGCTCGATCTACCGTCGCACTCTCGAAAAAGCACGGACTCTTCACGAAAAAAAGCTCGCAGATATCCTCAGCGACGAACGATCAAACCCTTTCCTGGATCTCCCAGATATTTCGGAAAAATTGAAGGGACATCGCTCGCGCATCTACAAGCTCATTAAAACCGACTATAAAAAACAGCCGGATAAGATTGCGATGCTACGTCATGAGGTCGAAATACTACAAAAAATTAACGGGCGCGCTCGTATGATTGCCGAGAATGACCCTGCATCTCTCGATAAGGCAGTCAAGGGCATCGCAACAGCTCTTGCCGAAGTCTCTCGTGAAATGAATATCATCGACGAGACTGGGTTCGACCGCAACCAGCTCGATCTTGATGACGCACTCATGTCGATTTACGAAGGCGAAGTTCACCTCAAAAATAGGAAAGTGATCACGAATATTCGTAAGGAAATCGAATCACTAGCTTCGGCGCGGCTAGACAACAATGCTTCTGGATGGGCCAGTATATCCCAAAAAGACTTCGCCAACCATCTCAACGAATTTCGTTCGTTATTTGCGCTCACTCCACTCCGCCTAGAGGAAAAACTTTCTGATGCTGCAGTTGGACATTCAAGGGATATGGCCTCGATGGGTTTCTTCGCCCACCAATCTCCCATCCCCCAAAAAAAATCGCCGGGTGACCGGGCTCGACTTGCCGGGTTCAAACACCGCTGGTCAGGCGAAAATATTTTCATGGGATCGGCTTCGCCAGTGGCCGCCTACGATGCTTGGTTTGGCTCCGATGGCCATCGCTTCATCATGTTTGCAAACGGTCCTAATCTGATAGGAATTGGCCCATATGGGAGACACTGGACCATGATGACTGGTAAAAAATAGCCCTTTCTTAAGGTGAGTATCGAAGAACGGCTAAATTACACATTTAAGAGTCAGACGCTTTTAAATGAGGCTTTGTCTCACCCCAGTCTTTCATCAGAAATTCGTCCGGCGCCGCCCGACAATCAAAGACTTGAATACCTTGGAGATGCCGTTGTCGAGCTCGTCATTAGCACTCATCTTTACCACCGCTTCCCTGAATTTCAGGAAGGTGTTCTCACCAAACTGCGTGCTTCAGTGGTTTCAAAACCAGCACTCGCCGCAGCAGCGCGCACCATTGATTTGGGCAGCGCACTTTTCATGAGTAATGGCGAATCTGGAAGCGGCGGACGCAATCGGGACTCTAACCTTGCCGATGCTCTCGAAGCAATGATTGGCGCGATCTATTTAGACAGTGGTCTTGAGGCAGCAATAGAGGTGAGCTTACAACTTCTCAGCAACCAACTTGAATCCCTAAACCCAAAAAGATCCCAAGGTAACGCCAAAGGTGAGCTTCAAGAAATCCTCCAGAAATTAACCCCAGAGGCACCTTCCTATGAAGTCATCTCGGAAGAGGGGCCACCCCATGACCGGACCTTCGTCTGCGAGGTTACGTGGAGAGGTAAACCTTTGGGTCAGGGCTCTGGCCCGAGTAAGAAATCAGCCGAAGCAAAAGCCGCACAAGCTGCCCTCACCACTCAGATCTGGAAAAGCTAGGCGAGAATCTTACGAATCACCTTCCT
>KB912069.1:0-5547 GCA_000383735.1 Verrucomicrobia bacterium SCGC AAA164-M04 | reverse complement strand
AAGCCCGGAGTCGAAGTCGAATTAGAGGCTGACCGGCTCGAGCAGGTTGAAGCATTTCTGAAGTTAGATGGGGTGGACTATATTCTTTTGGATAACATGAATAATGACTCACTGCGAAAGGCTGTAGAAATGCGAGAAGGGAAGGGGCCTTTACTGGAGGCAAGTGGAGGGGTTGATTTGCAAACAGTCGCAGCGATTGCGAAAACCGGAGTGGATTTTATTTCAGTCGGTGCTTTAACCCATTCAGCAACAGCGCTTGATTTTTCTCTTGAATTTACCGAGTTGTCCGATGGGAAGTGATGTTGAGTGGGATGGTGAAACCCTAAACGAGCTCTCGCCCGAGTGGGGTGAAAGAGTGATTTTTTTGCCTGAGTGTGGTTCGACAAACGATGAAGCTCGAAAGCTTGCATTTAAAGGTGCTCCCAATCTCAGCGTAATTTTGACTGAATACCAGGCCTCCGGGCGGGGTAGGCGAGGACAATCTTGGGTGTGTCCAAAAGGTGAGGGGTTAGCCTTCACCTTGGTCCTCAGGCCAAAAGAAGTCCCGACTTTATGGTCACGATTTGCGCTGGCGGCTGGTCTCGCAATTGCAGAGGGGCTAGATTCGTTTGGCGTGTCTTCTGGATTGAAGTGGCCGAACGATGTTTGGGTTGGAGGCAAAAAGATTTGTGGAATCTTAGTTGAGGCTGATTCGAGTTTTGTGGTGGTGGGAGTTGGATTGAACGTGAATGTGAAGGCTTTCCCAAATGAGATTTCCCACCCTGCCACTTCTCTTGCTCTCGAATTGGGTGAGGAGATTTCCAGAGAGGAAGTGCTCATTAGTTGTCTTCGTCGATTAGAGTTAAGGCTTGCCCAGATAGGATCGGATTTTGAGGATTTACTTGAGGCCTGGTCCGCGCGTTGCGTTTTGAACGGAAATAATGTGCGACTTGATGTGGGAGGGATTACTAGAACGGGCCGTGTTGCCGGAGTGTCGCCCCAAGGTGAGCTGCTCTTACAGACGGCGACTGGGATCGAGAAAATACTGCAAGCAAACGAGATCCGAATTTCAGACTGAGGGAGGAGCAGGAATAAAAGGTGACTAGGGTCATTTTTTCCGGCGTCTGGATGATTTTTGGAAGCCCCTGGATATTTAAAAATTACCCTCAGGTCACCAACGAGGTTGGTAGCGATTTTTTTCTTTTGGGTTTTCGCTTGAGGATTTTTTTATGCTAATGAAAGGGGTGAATTACCGGGATGCTCTTCTTTGTGTTGTTTTGATATTGGGGTCAGCTCTGATTTTAAACGGAAGCGAGGTCTTAAGCTTTAACCAAGACATCCGTCCGATTCTTTCGGACAAGTGCTTTGCGTGTCATGGAATGGACGAGGATTCACGGGAGGCTAAGTTGCGGCTTGATACACCGGAGGGAGCCTTCCGGAAAAAGCGTCGAGGGAAGTCAGCATTAGTGGCGGGGAAACCGGATGAAAGTGAATCTTGGCTGAGAATTATTACGAATGACGAAGACGAGATGATGCCTCCGCCTGATTCGCATAAGGCGCTTAGTGATGAAGAAAAAGAATTGATTAAGCGATGGATTGAAGAAGGTGCATCATACCAAAAACACTGGGCTTTTGAGCCTCCGGTGATGTCTGCTGTTCCGCCGGGGCAGGGGAGTGAGATCGATCGTTTTGTGGGATCTGTCCTAAAGAGGAATAACCTGGAGCTATCGCCCGAAGCGGATCGAGAGGTGTTGATTCGAAGAGTGAGCTTCGCACTCTCAGGATTACCTCCAACCATCCAAGAGGTCGATAGGTTTATATCTGATAAGAAAGATAGAGCCTATGAAAGAATGGTGGATCGCTATCTGGGTTCTGCTCGTTACGGAGAAGAAATGGCACGGCATTGGTTAGATGCCGCTCGTTATGGTGATACACATGGGATGCATTTAGATAACGAGCGTCAGATGTGGGCGTATCGCGATTGGGTGATTAAATCGTTCAATGAAAATCTTCCTTATAATGATTTTACGGTCGAACAGATAGCAGGTGATTTATTGCCCAATCCAAAGGTGGATCAACTGGTGGCCACTGGCTTTAACCGTTGCAATGTGACAAGTGGTGAGGGTGGAAGTATTAAAGAGGAATTGATCTTTCGCTACGCGGTGGATCGAGCGAGCACTACTGCGCAGGTATGGTTGGGGCTAACAGCCCAATGTGCGGTATGTCACGATCATAAATACGACCCGATTTCCCAGAAAGAGTTTTATTCCCTGTATGCTTTTTTTAACTCTAATGCCGACCCGGCAATGGATGGAAATAGTCTGCTAACTGCTCCGGTAATCAAGGTGAAGTCGGACAATTATGAGGCGAAAATTGCGGAATACAATAAGCTGAGTAATGATGTGGTGCAATCAATGAAGAAGCTTCCAGTTTGGAATTCATACCAAGATCCAGCGGAGAAGAAATCGTCTAGCCGGATTCAAGATACGGAAGCTATTTGGTTTGAAGATAGTTTCCCAAATGGGGCGAAAGTTGGAAGCTCTGGGCATCCTCTGACCCTAGTAGATCAGCCCGTATTCAGTGGGCAAAAGGCGTTGAAGCGGGGAGGAAAAGAGATGGCCCAAGATTATTATGAATCGGGGGCGATTCCTTTGACTGTGCCTAGCGGAGCTCGGTTTTTTCTTCACGTTTACCTTGATCCCAAGGATACACCGGAGGAAGTGATGATTCAGTTTCATAGTTCGGCGTGGAATCATCGGGCAGTTTGGGGCGCTGATATTATCGATTTTGGCAAAAAGGGGACGAGTCAGCGATTCGTCGCTGGTCCATTGCCCCAGAGAGGTAAGTGGATAAGGTTGGAAGTCCCTGGTGAAAAAATGGGTTTGAAGGCAGGAATGCAAATCATTGGGTTTGCTTTCACCGTTCATGGAGGAACCGCTTATTTTGACCGTTTTGGTGTCCTCGGAAGCGAGGATCCTACGACTGATCCTAAGGCTTCGTTTTTAGCGTGGAGGAAAGCCAAGCAGGTTGATGGAGTTCCCGAACCATTGAGCCAGTGGCTTCGAGAAGGTGTTGAGAAAAAAAGAAAACCATTTGAGTTGGCTCTTCTGAAAGATTACTATCTTGCACGGATCTGCGGGTCTTTAGGGAAAGCATTTGAGGGAAAACGAACCGAGTTGGTAAAGATTAAGAATGAGCTGGGGAATTTTGAAAAGAGTTTGCCGTCAACTTTTGTATATCGAGATTTATCCAAGCCTCGTCAGAGCTTTGTGATGAAGCGTGGCGAGTATAATCAACCGGGCGAGAAGGTGGAACCTGGGGTCCCTTCAGTTCTACCGACCTTAATTAAAACTGGGGAACGAGCAACACGTCTTGATCTAGCAAAGTGGCTCGTTTCTCGAGAGAACCCACTGACTGCGAGGGTTGTGGTGAATCGTTTTTGGCAGCAAGTTTTTGGAACTGGTCTAGTGAAAACCAGTCATGATTTTGGCACTCAGGGAGAGATTCCCAGTCATCCTAAGTTGTTAGACTATTTGGCTCTGCACTTTCAAGATAGTGGCTGGGATGTCAAAGCGCTCATGCGTAAGATGCTGCTAACGAATACCTTTCGACAGGAAAGTGCGGCGGCGAGTCCAAGGTGGGATAGTGATCCTGAAAATCGGTTCCTCGCTCGCGGGCCGAGATTCCGTCTCGATGCCGAGCAATTGCGTGATCAGGCTTTGTTTGTAAGCGGCTTGATGAACTTTGAGATGGGCGGTCGGGGCGTCATGCCATATCAACCTCCCAATATTTGGGAGCCGGTTGCGTTTGGGGGATCAAATACACGGTTTTATAAACGAGGGAATGGGGCTGACCTATATCGGAGATCGGTTTACACCTTTTTTAAGCGGACGGCTCCTCATCCGATGTTCGCTAACTTTGATGCCCCTGCTCGCGAGCAATTCTGTTTGAAGCGTGAGCGGAGTAACACACCGTTGCAGGCCTTACAGTTGATGAATGATGTGCAGCATTTTGAAGCCGCCCGTGGATTGGGGGAACGGGCTATGAAAAGCGTGAGTGATCGTGAAAAGAGGATAGACTTCATCTTCAGAAATGTCGTTTCGAGGCTGCCAAGCATTGAGGAAAAGAAAATCATTGTCCGTTTCTTTGAAAGGCAATTTAAAAAATACCAGAGCGCACCAGAGGAAGCGATAAAAGCCATTTCTTTCGGGGAATCGGAGCCTGCCAAAGATCTTGATGCGTCTGAGCTTGCGGCATGGTCCTTGGTGGCCAATTTAATTTTAAATACGGACGAGGCGATCGTCCGTAATTGATCTCACTGCTATGGACCCATTTTTTGAAAATCAACTTTTGCAAACTCGCCGCCAGTTTTTCGGTGATAACGGGATGCGACTTGGAGGTGTCGCACTTGCGTCAATGATAGCCTCTCGTGGTGTCTCGCAAGCTGGGTCTCCGATGCATCCCGGTTTACCTGCGCTTCCTCATTTTACTGGTAAGGCGAAGGCGGTCATTTATTTGCATATGAATGGCGGGCCTTCGCAGCTTGATACTTGGGATTATAAGCCGAATTTACATAAACAATTTAACAAAGATCTGCCGAAGGATTTTCTGGGTAATCGTATTACCACTATGACAAGTGGACAGGGTCGTTTTCCGGTAGCGCCTTCGAAATTCAAGTTCACCCAGCATGGTGAATGTGGGCGATGGGTCAGTGAGTTGTTACCTCATACTGCAGGAGTTGTGGATGATATTGCAGTGGTGAAAGCAGTGCATTCCAACGCAATTAATCACGACCCGGCTTGTACTTTTGTGATGACCGGTAGCGAAGTTCCGGGAAAGCCGAGTATGGGGTCATGGATTTCATATGGACTGGGAGCAGAAACTGAAGATCTTCCAGCTTTCGTGGCTCTCACACCCAACTTTCCAAAAGGTTCAAATGCTCAAGCTCTATTTAGCCGGATGTGGGGGGCCGGATTTTTACCAGGGAAGAATAGCGGGGTTGTTTTGAGATCTGGCAATGATCCGGTTCTGCATCTTGAAAACCCGCCAGGAGTGGATCGGCAAGATCGACGTTCGATGCTTGATGCTTTAGGAAAACTTAATCAACGAGGGTTTGAAAAGTTTGGGGATCCGGATATTCAGACTCGTATATCGCAATATGAAATGGCCTTCAGAATGCAGGCTAGCGTGCCGGAATTGACTGACCTAAGCCACGAGAAAGAGTCGACCTTAGGGCTTTATGGGGATCGCGTAAAAACACCGGGCTCTTTTGCTTCAAGTGCTCTTCTCGCTCGCCGTCTTGTGGAAAAGGGAGTGCGTGTGGTCCAGATCATGCACCGTGGTTGGGATTCTCACGGAAATTTACCGAAGGAGTTGGGGAACCAATGTCTGGACACTGATCAGGCTTGTGCCGGATTGCTCAAGGATCTTAAGCAACGAGGCATGTTGGATGAAACTCTTGTAATCTGGGGGGGAGAATTTGGGCGGACTGTTTATTCGCAGGGGAAGCTAAGCCGTGAAACCTACGGAAGAGATCATCACCCAAAAAACTTTTGTATGTGGATGGCT